>JACRJP010000002.1 GCA_016215455.1 Candidatus Tayloriibacteriota bacterium
ACTTGTATACCAACGCAATAGCAGCAAACACAATAATGATAATAATAACTGACCAAACGGCACGATTCTGGGTATTTTTCATATACCAGCTATCCTATCACAATTTAAGAAAAACTTAAGTGATATGACATATCAGGAGCCAAAGCCCGGGATCGAACCGGGGACCCTCACTTTACGAAAGTGATGCTCTACCAACTGAGCTACTTTGGCCAATGCGTGTCTACCGAAACAGCATACATCATGTCATACAAAATAAAAATGGCACAAGTCACCCAAAGTAGCGAACAGCAGCACTGATCGTAGTGACGATAAGCCCACCTACCGAGATGACGTAAAAAAGATTCAACCACACCGGAGCAATAGGTTGAGAAAGGGACACTTCGCCTCCCTCTTCCACTATTTCCGACTTGTCATAATCAACACCAGTGGAACTCATGACGCAATTGATCAGTAGAGCCAAAGACGCAGCCCAAAGACAAAACGTCTGACCATTCCAGTCTCGAAACGTGACCGGAGTAAAGATCGTAACAAGAACTGCCACAATCCCTGAGATGAGAAAGCGCAAGAGGCTCCATTTCCACCACCATTCCGCGAGATCATACTTTCTCAGATTTCGTAGTTGCGGATGCCAAAAGACGTTCCAACGCAAAGTTGTGCTGCAGAACGCCAAGAATATGAGCGCGAGCATACGTAGCAAGGTTGATAGTTACCGTAGGATCTAATCGAATCCTATCACTCCTTTTTTAAACAAACAAGACTGTATTCTACCTCAATATAGAGCCAATGATCGGGATTGAACCGATGACCTCTTCCTTCGCGCCTACCCCATTTTCAAGCGTCACAATTAACGCTATAACGAAATTTATAGATGGGGGCTAGACTGTATCTTAAACTCAGGCTTACTTATATAAAATATGCATTCTGAGTTCCCCTTGTCAGTCGTTCGGACGCATACCAATGCAAAAATTGCTCTCTGCATCATATTAGCGCCACGGTCTTGGCCGTTTCGTCACGACTATTGACCGTTATTCGGGTCTCCGTACAAGATCACTCAAGTACAGGGCAATGAACTATCACCATGGAAGTGCTCTACCGTCTGAGCTACATTGGCTTACTTAGACAGACAGCATACTACACTTGTCGCACTCGAGCAATTGGGGAAAATTAAATTTATTTACACGTTACACCCTTCAAGGTACCTAACATTTCAGTTGCATTGCCAGTACTATCGATACAGAAACTATACCCTTTTTTATCAGGTAATGGAGCTGAGATTGCATACCCTTCGACTCTTCCAGCCTTCATTGTCGATACACATGTGAGTTTTGAAGAATCACCATCGCCTATTGTTGAGATTGTGGTAAAGATATTTTTATCTGCAAAAAGAGTGTCAGCAGTATTTTTACACGGACCAAGAGAAAAAGCTTTTTTACCATATCCTCCCAACTTATCGTACGTTAATTCCGCTTGTGGTCGTATGTTTGAAAGGTTAGCTTTAACCGCTGCACTTTTTCCTTTGAGACGTGCTTGACCAAGAGGACCAGCATCACCACCCATCGCCTCTTCGTATGTTTTTGCATCCATTGGTATCGCAATATCGATAGGGTCATTGATATGATCAAGGGAGACTGTAATATCCAACATGATTTGTTTATCTTTAAGTGCAACGGCTTCAGGAGGTGGAACGATACGTATTGAATACTTTGCAATTGCAGGAAAACCCTGTTCATCTACCCATAGAGTGATCTTGGTATTTTGATCATAGTAATCAAACATCTCACTAAATTCACTACCCTCGAGATAGCTGAGGTATGTTTCATCAGTAAAGAGTGCGCTTGTTGGAGTTCTTCCATTTTTTGTTACTTCTTCAAGAAGTTTTCGATAGAAAGGTGCAATAGCATCTTTTCGTATTCGCACATCATAACGGTACAACGATCGATCTCCTACTTTTTCTTTAGATGGAGAATCTCTAAACGCAATCACTTTTCCTTCATCAAGAAGTTCAGCAATTCGTTTAATACCAGCAACGAATGCTGTCTTATTTTTCTTATATGTATCTTCGTAGGCAGCTATACTATTTGTTGGAACAAAATAACTCTGAGAAGATCCTGACGTACTTGAAGCATTTGAAGAGAACTTAATCCACTGTCCTTTAGGTGGTAAGAGACCTCCAAAGAGAGACGGGATATTATTAATTTTTAGATAGTAAGTATCACTCTTTTTTAGAGCCTCTACATTTACTTTGTATGCCAAATCACCAAAATCACCACTACCATCAAGTCCAAACTTCCATTCGGATGGTTCGCCTTCTTTCCTATTTCCTCCTTCAGCTGCAATTGTACCTTTTACATTAATCTCAGGTGGAAGATACTGACTATATGCTGCAGCTTGTTCAAAGAAAGTCTTTGGTGGCTCTAAAGGGATATTGATATAGGTATAACTCGCCTTGTTAAATACTACAGTCTTCCCTTGAATATTGAGAGGTT
Source organism: Candidatus Tayloriibacteriota bacterium (assembly GCA_016215455.1). Taxonomy (GTDB): domain Bacteria; phylum Patescibacteriota; class Minisyncoccia; order Phycocordibacterales; family PALSA-1337; genus JACRJP01. The sequence continues at coordinate 2,487 of JACRJP010000002.1, forward strand.
GTCGATTAGTACTATATTTTTCACTCGTTCGAATCTCACTAATAGCATTGTCTGTCTCAAATGTAACAGTGAGTTCAAAATTTGAACCATTCTCTGTTACTCGATATAGAAACGGCTTTTGAGTCTGTGGATCAATGAAAGAGATATTTGCTGCCCCATAATACCCTTTGCTATTTTTAAGTTCATTCAAAGAAGCTGCGTACGTACCACTTGTAGAATATTTTAATACACTCAATATATCTCTTACACTTTTTCCTCTCTCATAGTCACGAGCATATTTCTCTTTCAAGACGACATCATTAGAATTTTTAACGGTAAAAGCTTTTGCATTAGGATCTCGTGGAGCTGAGTATAAAGCAAGAGACAAACTTGATTTTGATGTTGTGATTTCAGCAGACTTTGCTAGTAATCCCGACATGAGATTATCTTCTCCATACGGAGCGTGTGCAAACGGTCCTATCTTTTTAACATATGCGTACGCTGTACCACCAAGAATTCCTAGAATGACGATAATAAGTACGAGCGTTGCTACCTTTCTCGTACCATGACCTTGTGGTGTTACAGAGGGAGCTATAGGTGCAGTCCCCCCAGTATTTCCCGCAAAAGAAGTGATCGGAAAACCCCTAGGAGATACTGGATTGGCCACCGGATCAGTCATTGGTTGTGGTGAAGGAATCATGCCTGGAGTTGATGGGTTTGCTGCAAATGAAGCAAAGGCTGCGTTAATGTCTGCAGTAGTCCATCCAGCAGCTACAGCATCTTGTCGAATCTTTTCATCGGGAATTCCTGCCTTACGCGCTTGCGCAAATGCATTATCGAGATCAGGATGAATAGACATAATATAAAGTACGTAAAATAATAATTAAACAAATTATATCTTGCGTCTATACATACCACAATGAACATTGTCCCCACCGACACAATAATAAACCTCCTAATGCGCAGCTGACGGGGCTCGAACCCGCAACCTCTCCCGTGACAGGGGAGTGCTCTAACCAATTGAGCTACAGCTGCATGTGGCAAAAATATAGCAAATTTGGCTAGTATAAGCAAACAAGATAACACTCTTCCCTTTCTAATAAAAATTAGTGAACTCCGCCTGAGGTCACCATTTCCAGGGAAAAAATCGTGCAGAAAGCCCGACCGTAAATCCCTTTTCTTCAAACGAGGTGTGAAATCCACCTGGATACCGCGACTGAACGGAGAAAGAAATCTCAAGCCTTTCCAATCGTTCAACCGGAATCTCCCCGACAAGCTCGTAAGTGTCGAGGCCATATCCACCGGACGCACTGCTCATGAAATACCGTTCGGTATTGAAGAGTGGTCCTTTGTAGCGCCACAGATCTCCCTCACGGAAACGAGGAGATTGCGAAGAAGAAAATTCTCCTCCTGAAGGCATGAATCGATCAACCCAAAAATCTTCGGTCGCCGGACACGACTTCGGGCACACAATGTGGCAACAAACTTGTTCGGAAATCCGATTCAAGGGAGTTGCTGGTAGGGTCGGTAACCCAAGAGCAGGATCGTCCACATCGTGGTCATCTGCAGCTGCAGGAACACACGAAAGCGGAATGGCAGTAATGGCGAGGAGCAGGAGAGATCGGATGTAACACATAACAGAGTGAGTGGAGAGTGCTGCCGACAGAAAACTTCTGGCACAATTATACCCTTGCCATTTTTCTCACGCCACAGTCATGTTATGGATTCAAACGCTTTACATCTCGAGGTAAGTATGTTGCTTCGCGAACATTCGGAAGGTCAAGAATCTTCATAATAAGGCGTCCTGGCCCCATTCCAGCGCCACCGTGCGGAGGACAACCAAATCTAAAGAAATTCAAATAATCTTTGAGAGCCTCGAGGTCCATACCTTTATCCACAGCCTGCTTTTCAAGAATTTCGATACGATGCTCACGCTGAGCGAGTGTAGTAACCTCAATTCCTCGGTACAAAAGATCGGCTCGGCGTGATCGATCTGAACCTTCAGTCAATCGCATATGATAGAACGCGCTCTTTGATTTATGGTATTCAGTGATGAATACAAAATCGTGATTCTTTGTCTTCTTTACATAGTCACATATCGCTCGTTCTTCTTCTGGAGAAAGATCATGTTCCTCACCAGAAGCTACACCCTCTTTAGCAAGAATTTCTTTTGCTTCAAGCATAGTGATACGAGGAAATGGTCGTGATGGTACTTCAATATTAAGTTCTGGAAAATCATTTTTAAGTTGCTCAAAAGCACTCACCAAAGCACCCTCCTCAGAATCCATGACATCCGCATGACTTTCGATATTTGAAATTTCAAAGTCAAAACCAGTAAATTCAGTAAGGTGTCGTGTTGTGAAAGAAAGTTCGGCACGAAATACAGGTCCAACCATAAACACCTTATCGAAACCTGACGCCATCGCCATTTGTTTATAAAACTGAGGTGACTGAGCAAGATATGCCTTACGATCAAAGTAATTAACCTCGAAAACCTCAGCCCCCGTTTCACTCGGTGTACTCATGAAAGACGGTGTATAGATCTGAATATAGTCATTCTTGGCCCAATAAGCACGAAGACCTCTTTCGAATGATGTCCAGACCTTAAATATCTTTGTCTTTTCTGGCTTACGGAGATCAATCCAACGATAGTCAAAACGAGTTGTTGCTTCAGTCTCCTCCCCACCCTTAATCGTCACAACAGGAATTGGAAGTTCGGGAGCGGCGGCACCAAGTACTTCAAATCCCGACACTTGAATTTCAACACCATTTGGAGCCTGTTTTGCAGTGACAAGTTTACCTCGCACAGAAATATATGACTCAAGAGTTAATTTTTTGAGTTCAGTAATAAGGGCTTCACCGAGAAACACACACTGTAAAATCCCTGAAACATTTCGAAGTGTAACAAATCCAATCTTTCCCTGATTACGGAGAAGATGAATAAAGCCGGCAACCTCTACTTCTTGATCAAGATGAGCTGGAAGTTCACTAATTTTTAATTGATGTTTCATGGGATTGTTTATAATAAGTTTCTAATAAAAACACTCGTCCGTACAAAGTCGCTCAGAGAGTAACTTTGTACGGACGAGTGTCATCGTGGTGCCACCGTACTTTATCGGCTCAACAGAATGTTGCCCGACCTCATTCTACAAATTGTAAGCTCATCTGCTGTCACGGCAGGATCATTGCTTGTGTAGTAAGCGTAACATACCTCTATCGAAGTTTCAAACAATTTGTGTCGGGGGCGAGGATCGAACTCGCGACCCCAGGCTTATGAGTCCTGTGCTCTACCAACTGAGCTACCCCGACATACCTTCCACCATTTACTGCGTCAGTCTAGCAAATTTGTCAAAAATATCAAAATATCATCTCTGGACCAAAGACCAAAACAAAACGGCATTAAGCCGTTTTGTTTATAACTCCTCTATGGTAATCACACAATACTTGTTGCGGAGGCCGGAGTTGAACCGGCAGTTTTCAGGTTATGAGCCTGACGGGTTACCGTTACCCTACCCCGCTGTGTAACAATAATATTACCACTATTTTAAACTTTTGCAAGGCCACCTTTCCCCATACCCACTTTCTTGCTAAATATAATAAAACTCAGAAAATACCTGTTTGTAGAGGTTAATAATTCGTCGGGCTTCGTATTTATTAAGTTCGTAACTAGCACCATCGTGAGCAATGCGATTACGAACGAGGTGTGCTTCCCATGCAGAATCAAGAGTTGCAAAATCAGCCTTCTCAACACGTTTTAATTTTTCACCAATAGATTCTCCTTTATATCCTTGTTTTGTAAGAATTTCATCGAGAATAATATCAGCTTCGATAACAGCCTGACGCCAATCATTTTGATTTTCAGTTTCAAGGTGTTCAAGAATTTTTCTCCAACGATCTCCGAGTGCTGGATCAGCTTGTGTCACTACATCATGAGCAACAACTTCTTTAGGTGTGTCATATATCAATTCCTCTCTCTTTCGAATGCGCTTTAGACGTTCTACTGAGAGTACGATACCGATAATGAGAAGCAGTGAGACAGGTATAGCAATGATCGTCAAATACGACATCGATACAATAAATCCATGTGCAACATCATCACGGTGTGCAAAGATAAACTTTACTACACGCTCTATGTAAGGAAGTATGTCGAGTGATGGGGGTGATACGACGTCCATATTGTAACTAAAGTAAACTTACTTCTCTCCAAGGAATATCTTACCTGCTTCAAAAAGAGTCTTTTCGTCACCGTGACGAGCAACCATCTGAATACCAAGTGGTAACTTCTTTCCTTCTATCTCAGAAAAGCCTGAAGGAATCGACATTGCTGGCATACCTATCAAGTTTGGTGTCACAGTGAAAATATCCTCAAGGTACATGGCTAACGGATTTGATACTTTCTCACCAATCTTAAAGGCTGGGGCCGGAGTCGTCGGTGTGATAATTATATCAACTTTCTCAAACGCTGTGTGAAAGTCATTGGTGATAAGTGTACGTGCAGCATTTGCTTTGTTGTAATACGCATCATAATAGCCTGACGATAATACATATGTTCCAAGAAGAATTCGACGCCGAGCTTCTGTACCAAAACCAGCAGCGCGAGTTTTGAAATATTCATCTTTGAAATCTTTTCCTTCCTTATTAAAACCGTATTTCACCCCATCATATCGAGCAAGATTTGAAGAAACCTCAGCAAAGTTCAAAATATAGTATACCGGCAGACAATTTGAAATATTCGGTAAGGAAATATCTTTGACTTCAAATCCAAGCTTCTTAAAATGTTCGATACTCTGATTGAAATTCTCGAGAACATCTCGATCAATACCACTTTCCCCTTCACTACCAGAATTTGCTTTCAAGAATTCATACGGTACACCAATCACTGGCTTCGTTTTCCCCACTCGTTGCGGAGTATATGTTGTCTCAGAAATAGAAGTACCATCATGCTCATCTTTACCATGAATAGCTGTGAAGATAATCTCAGCATCAGTCACTGTCTTTGTAATTGGTCCAATTTGATCAAAAGAAGAAACCGCTGCCATGAGACCATACCGAGAAACTCCACCATACGTAGGTTTTAATCCTACCAACCCACAGAATGATGCTGGCTGACGAATAGAGCCTCCTGTGTCTGATCCAAGAGCTACCAAGGCCATGTCTGCGGCAACAGCAGCAGCTGAACCTCCTGATGTACCACCAGGAACACGAGTTATATCGTGAGGGTTTTTAGTTGCTCCATACGCTGAGTTTTCAGTAGAACCCCCCATCGCAAACTCATCCATATTCGTACGACCTATAAAGACAGCACCTTCTTTCTTGAGACGTGCAACTGCAGTGGCGTCATATGTCGCATGATAGTTTTCCAACATCTTCGATCCCGAACTTGCAATCTTACCCTTCAATAAAATATTGTCTTTCAATGCAAAAGGTATTCCTGTGAGGAGCGTACTCTTTCCACTCTTAATTATTTCTTGAGCGAGATCTGCTTGCTGTAGAGCATCGGCATATACCTCAAGGTACGCATGAATGTCACCATCACGAGACTGTATTACATTAAGATATGCTTCAACAAGTTCTCGTACGGTAAAATCACCACGAACAAGTGCTTCGTGAGTATTTTGTATTGTGAGATTTTTAAGATCAATAGTCATATCAAAGAATAATTATTGAGCAATAATCTTCTGAACCGTAACATAGTCTCCTTCTCGATGTGGTGCCTCTGCCAAAATATCTTGAGTATGGCTACTTGGCTCATTAAGAGCAATATCGGTACGAATGATATTTTTGACTGCTCCAAGTACTGGTTGAGTTTCGGTGTTTGATGAGATTTTTTGAATCTGAGCAACATACCCAAGAATTGCATCAATTTCTGGTGCAAGCTTCTGTTTCTCCTCTTCAGTAAGCTCAATACGAGCAAGTTGAGCGAGTTTTTCGATGTCAGATTGACTAATCATATATGGGACGATTGTAGCATATTACTTCAGCATCGCAATAAATTCATCTTCAGTTAGAATTTTGACACCAAGTTGTTCAGCTTTAACAAGTTTTGAGCCCGCACTCTCACCCGCCACTACATATGATGTTTTTACTGATACCGAACTCGAAACATCTCCACCTAATGCACGTATTGCATTCTGAGCATCATCACGTGACATGGTTGATAGTGTACCAGTTAGTACAAAAGTCTTACCAACAAAAGCAGCGTTCTGTGCGCTTGATGATTTTGGTTGAACAAATTCGATCTGACGAAGAAGTCTGTCGAGGAGTTTAATTGAATCTTTATGTGCAAACCAGTCGGTAAGTGAGTGAGCGACCACTTCACCAATACCATATACTTTTATGAAATCATCATATGTTGCAACACGGATCGCTTCAATAGTTTTAAAATTCTTCGCAAGATCAATTGCAGTCTCTTCTCCGACTTGTGGAATTGAAAGGGCGGCGATGAAGCGTGCGAGTGTGACTTTTCGTCCCTTTTCTATTGATTCAAGAAGATTGTCGACTGACTTCTCAGCAAAGCGAGGCAGTGTAAGGAGATCTCCTTTTTTCAAAGTAAAAATATCATCAAAATGAGTGATCAATCCATGTTCAAGTAACACATCAATAATCTTTGGACCAAGACCGTCGATATCAAAACATTTTTTTGAAACAAAATGATAAAAACGTCGCTTCTGAAGTTCTTCTGAATCATTTACCACACAGCGCCATGCAGCTTGTCCTGAAATACGTTCAATACGACCATCTCCTCCACATCCTTCAACGTGTGTTGGAAATTTATATGGTTTTTCTTTTCCTGTACGCATCTCTTGTACTACCGCAACAATGTCAGGAATAACATCACCGGCTTTTTGAAGAATAACAGTGTCTCCGATTCGCACATCAAGCCGAGCAATTTCATCTTCATTGTGTAGTGTTGCTCGCGAGACTGTTGAACCAGCAACAACCACCGGCCGAAGATGTGCTACCGGCGTTACGACCCCTGTACGCCCTACCTGCAATACAATATCTTCCAACACTGTTGTTACTTGTTCTGCAGGAAATTTAAAAGCAATACCCCAACGTGGAGCTTTACCTGTATACCCAAGAATTTCTTGATATTTCTTTTCATCAACTTTCACCACAACACCGTCAGCAAGATAGTCCTGTTTCTCCATCTTCTTTTTCCATTCATTCCAATACTTAATGACACCATCTATATCACCACAGTGTTGATAATACTGATTCACCTTAAAACCAAGCTCTTTCAATACATTAAGCTCTTCGTGTTGAGTAGAAGGAATAGCCTGACTACTTTGTGCAATGTCGTACATAAAAGCACGAAGTCGTCGTGATGCCGCTATCTTTGGATCAAGCTGACGAATTGAACCTGCAGCAATATTGCGTGGATTAGCAAAAGGTTCTTCCCCATTCTTCACTCGCTCTTTATTAAGTTCCTTAAGCACACTCTTCGCCATCCAAATTTCTCCTTCAACGATAATATCAATATCTTTTTTTAATCGGAGAGGAATCGATTCAATTGTTTTAACATTTTCTGTAACATCCTCACCTACCTTTCCATCTCCTCGTGTTGCAGCTGTTACCAATATACCTTTTACATACTCAAGAACTATTTTGAGACCATCAATCTTATGCTCAACAGTATATGTTGGAGCAAGTGATGTGCCTGTCTCAGCCAAGAGAAAGCGACGCATACGAGCATCAAATTCATACATATCTTCTGGAGTGAAGGCATCGTTAAATGACCACTGCGCAATCTTGTGTACTACTTTTTTAAATTCAGGAAGAGGTTTACCTGCGACACGTTGTGTTGGAGAATCTGCAGTAACAAGCTCTGGATATGCATCCTCAAGCTTACGTAATTCATCCTTGAGTGAATCAAGGGCTGCCTCAGAAATCTCTGGTTTATCAAGGACGTGATAGGCATAACGATGATGCTCAATTGTTTTTTTGAGCTTCTCAAGACGTTCTCGTACCTCAGTAGATATCCGTTGTGTTGGTCGATTTTCGGCCATATATGGCCCTATTGTACCCTAAATTAGAGTTTGAGACGAATTGCGCGTTCCACCTTCTTTGGACTTGAACCTGTACAACTACCACTACCGGTTGTCACCCAACCCGCACTATATCCTCGCGATTCAACTACTATATTTTCGTAATTAGTATTACTTGTTCCATCCCATGCGTATCCTCGAGTGATAGAAACCTTTGCACATGTTGTTTCAGCTTTTCCTGTGTTTGTAGAAGAAAGATTTATATCAAAATCATATTTATATGCGGGAGTCACACTAAAAGTACCGTTCGAACTTGTTTGTACATTTCGAGTAAATCCTTTCCCTGTCACGGTATACCCTAAACCTCCGCAAAAGAAATTAGAAGTTTGAACATCAGCTGGTTGTGATGGTGATGGGAGTGTTGGTAGTGCTTGAGATGCTGTAGAGAACGCTCCAGCTTGATATTGATACACGACACATTCAATTCCTGTATCAGCTGCATAGATTGCAGATTGCGACTCTCGAGCAGCGCTCGCAAGAATACTTTCTTTACGTGTGATGTTGAGAATAGAGACGGCTACAGAAAGAACGAGAGAAGTCACCAACACCGCAAAAAGAAGTGTATAGCCATTTTTTTGTTGAGGGAAAATATTTTTCATATATTATCGTATGGCATTATATATAGAACCATATAACACTTCTTCTGAAACAACTCCTCCAGGTCCATCCCAATACACTCGTATTTTTACAGAATATTCATTGTCGTTAGTCGAAGCTTTTGTAAACTCCATAGTTCGACTAAACATTGTTCGAGTATTTGCTGCCGCACCGTTATGTGTAAACTTCCCTTCAGGAGTAAGATATAGTCGTGCTGGATCAGAGCTTTCTGCTCCGTTAGCACTCGAAATGCTTGGAGAATCACTTGCTGTATCTATTTTACAAACTGAATTCTTACAACCATTTAGTGAAAGAGGAAGCCATACCGCACTGTCCTCTAAATATCCGTTATCTCGAATATTCTTAACCACTTCCAGAGCATCTTGTGCGAGATAGTTAGCAACAATCTGATCGCGTGCATACAAAGCAGACTTAAGAGATTTACTTGCAATTGTAAGTGGTCCTGCAATAGCGATCATAAGGACGGTGATCGCGACAAGAGTTTCTACAAGTGTAAATGCTCGTTGGGTATTCATATTAGTTATTCATAAGACGAGGAGATACCGACGTCTGAAGTGAAAATGTTGTCTTTATTTTTTCTTTCGACCCTGAATATCCTTGAAGATTTATCTTGGCATATGGCTGACCTGGCATTCCCTTCACCGTAGGTATTATTACCGAAAAAGGATTGGTAGTTGTAATAACAATATCTTTTGCTGTGACATCGTCATATGTAGGAGTACTACCGCAACTAGTCTGTTCAGCTTTTTGAATCTTTCCTACCAAAGGATTTGCGCTCGTAACAAGCTTGTATACGTAAATCAAATTACATGTACCACCTGATCCATCAGGTGCTGCTACCGATGAACGAAAAGCCATGACACTACCTCCAGAACAAGCAGTCTTTGTGAAGGCTGTCCAACTTGGATCACTATTTCCACAGTAATAATCAGTTCCTACTCGCATTTCACGAGACATTGATTCAAGAGTGAAATTGAGATTATTAATAGCAGTTTTAAGAGCTTGGGCTTTTTTATTAGCATCAATGATTTTAATAAAAGCACCGAGCGCAACAACTGATACGAGTGCAAAAATACCCAATGAAACAATCATCTCAACGAGAGAGAAACCTTTTTTGTAATGATGTATAGAAAGTTTCATATATTAATCTTCAATAGAGATTTGTCCTGTTTTACGAACTACAATATTTTTAAGATTACCTTGAGGAGACACCAATACTATTTTAACATACGACAACACCCCACTATTACCTGTGATAATAGCATCGGGATCAGGACGTCGAAACGCAATACTCACATTTGGTGTGGTACTTGTACATCCTGAATTGGTACATATTTTCTGAACCACAATTCCTCTCTTGAGAACATACTTTGAAATTGCTTCATCTACTGGAGTAGATGTATATATAGAGTTATTTTCAGTTGAATCAACAAAGAAGATAAACTGAGAGTTAGAACCACCTGTTGAACTTAGATACACACCGTATGCACACTGAAAGGTATCCGTACTGTTCACAGAGGAACAACTCGAAGGTGCTTCCTTTACGTTTAATCCGTACGTCTGTGCCTGACGAATTGTGAGAGCTACATCATATGCAAGATTTGTCACAATAATCCCCTGAGTCGCGTTTCCGTATTTAACAGCAAGAAATGCGGTCACAAAAGCAAAAATAGCAACTGTGACCATGAGTTCAATCAAAGTGAACCCTCGAGATACCACAGACTGTGTTTTTTTATTGGAAAAAAAGCGCATTGAGGAACAAGAAATCAAGATGTCCAAACCATGCAATATACATGCCGAGAATGAGGTATGGAGCAAACGGAACCTCGACATTCCTAATTGTACGCTTTTTCTTGAGTATCACCAAGTAGATAACACTGAAGACTGCCCCGAGCCAGAACGCCATAAAAATCCCTGATACACCGAAGACAAGTCCGGCAAGCCACCCAAGACTTACCACAAGTTTTGCATCACCAAATCCAATCCATCGGCCTTTTGAAACAAACCAAAGTCCACCAAATACAGCAAAGAAGATAATACCCGACAAGAAATCAATGAGTTGAGGGAGATGGAGAAGTGACTCCCCTCCAACGAATAAACCTATGAATGAAACTGCCATGAGAGTAAATGAGAGGCTATCGGGAATAATCTTATGTCGTAGATCGTACACAAAAATAACAATAAGAATAGCAGCAGCTATGGCATGAATAACAAAATACAGCATTGCGGGAAGTGTAAAAGGTTCGATACTGTAATACAGCAGTACAAAGAGAACTGCAGTAGCAGTTTCTACCATTGGATATTGATACGAGATATCACTTCGACAACTCCTACAACGTCCTCGGAGAAAAACAAAACTTACTAACGGTAGTAGTTCATACCACTCGAGTTTTTTTGCACAAGAAAAGCATTGTGATCGTCCTCCTATCCCCTTACTACTGTTGTATCTTAAAATAACAACATTCAAAAAACTTCCGATGATCAGACCAAATATTGCTACAAATACTCCGATAATGACCAGCATTTATTTTGAGGTAACTGCGTACGTGTTTGCACCAATAGTAATAGTAGTTCCACTTATCAAGCCGCCTGTACCATTGGTACCGAACCAACCACTACCTCCAGCTACTCCACCTACGCCCTTATAACTATCAGCCAGAACACCATTTGTATTCTCAAGTGTTGTAGCGAGAACAAAGTCAGAACCCGCAGCATTTACAATATAGATATATTTTGTCTCAGATGTTCCACTAGGCGGATTTGGAATTTGTGAAATAAATGTCCCTCGATTTATCCCTGTAGGACACCCTGTGTTTACAAGAACATCAGACCCTACGATAAATAGACTTGTCGGGTACTGTCCACACTTATCAAAATAAAGCTGTGCAACAAGCTGAAGCTGGTTGAGATCAGAAATACGTTTTGCATCACGAGACTTTGATTTTGCGGTATTAAGATTAGCAAGAACAACCGCAGAAATAATGGCAATAATAGCAATGACTACAAGAAGCTCGATAAGTGTGAATGCTTTTTTAGACTGTATCATAATGATGGGTAATATTATACCTATAGTATATCATAGCCATGTGCTACGATAATGATACCTACAATCTCATGAAAAAGATTCCCCTAGAAATTCTAATCGTATTCCTCCCTTGTGTCATTTTTCTCATACTCTCTCTGCTCTTTTTCCCAAAATTTCTGATCCTTATAACCCTCAACATACTTGATTTGAGTGGTTTCCAACTCATTATCGAAGGAGGAATACTCAAGGTACTTGGAATAAGCTTCCTTATACTATCTATAAGCAGTATCCTATCTTTAATTTTTCTAAAAAAACAGTACTCTCTCAAAGACCTTACAAAAAGTTTCTGTTACTTTTTACTTCTTGTTGGTGTGCCCGGATTCTTTTATTCATCATTAGCGTTTTACTTATTTACACATGCTGATATTCCTAAAGTAATAGAATACAGCAAACTTTTTTCTCATTATGACAAAGTCATGTTCGGTACTGATATTTTCTTTACAATGCGACCTCTAGAAAAAATTCCTTTATTTGAATTTTTTGTTCTCCATAGCTATAGCTTATTAGTTCCTATATGTTCAGTATGTGCTCTTGGTATGTATATCTTCAAACCTCTTATATTTAGAAGATTCATTGCAAGCTTCTTTCTTGCTATGGCACTCGGCATCCCTATGTGGCATTACTTTCCAGCGGTAGCGCCAGCATCATTGTATCTCACTAATATTTTTAGACTCCACCTTGAACCAGAAGATCAACAAGCTATCAACAATGACCGTATATCACCTCTTTTGCGAGAAAAACTAACCGAACAAAATAATCTGTATTTTGATCCTACCCTACGAAATATTAATACGAGTAGTAATCCATCCATGCACGCAGCGTGGGGATTTATCATATTCTTCTATCTCTATATGTACTCAAAAAGATTGGTATACATCGCTGGAATCTATAGTATCCTCAATGTACTCGGGGCTCTCTATGTCGGACAACACTTTGGAATCGATATACTCACAGGTATATGTATTGCTATATTGAGTATATATACAGTCGAAAAAATCTTTACCCGATATGGTAAAGATTTTTTGGAAACACCGTATTATACAGTTAGCTACGCGATCAGAGGGATTATATACAAACTCCGTTATTGATCTGTGATGTTGTAATTGACGCTGCTGATGTAATAGATGGCCAAACTTTATTATTCCCTGAACTATCAACACACACAGTTCCAGATCCATCAGGTAAAACAGCTGCAACTGCCCACTTTGTTGCAGGACTTGTTGCACTCGAAACATCAAATGAACATATATAGTCAGTCGCAGCAGATAAGTTGTTAGTCAAACCAGTTCTGATTGGTGTAACTGAAGTTGCAGCAAATGCACCGTTTGCACAACCTGTAGTATCACCCTTGCCAATAGCATAGTTTGTTGTTGCACCATATCCAGTTCCATCTGAATTGATTTCAAGCTGACTTCGAAGACTATTGAGAGTAGCTTTCACTGACGTAGCCTTACTTCTACTTCGAGCTGTACCAAGTGAGGCGAGTACAACTGAAGACAAAATACCAATAATAGCGATGACCACGAGCAATTCAATCAATGTGAAACCTTTTGAAAAACGATTATATTCCATGAGTAAATATTATTTTTTAATACACTAAGTATATCATGCTTGAATAAAATCAAAAAAAACACCCGCCATACGACGGGTGTTTTTTTTGACAACAAACTAATTGAAATATTAGTTACAGCCAGCTGATGCTACAACACCACTGATTGACTTAGCTGCACCTAAACTATCAACACACCAATTATTTCCTCCCTTGAGAGGTACTGACACTGCCCAATATGAAGCTGATGCTCCACAAGTAGCAGCACCTGCAGCGTTTGATGTTGTTGCTGAATTCAAAATATTCTTAACGGTAGCATCACCAAAGAGACCGAGAGTCTGGCAGTTCGCAGTTGAAGTTCCAGCTGTTCCAGAAGGCATATATGAATTATTTGAATCATAATAAAGTTCTGCCTGTGAACGAACCTGAGCGAGAGCTCCCTTAATTGCTGTGTCAGCAGCCTTAGTTCGAGCTGTACCAAGTGAGGCGAGTACAACTGAAGACAAAATACCAATAATAGCGATGACCACGAGCAATTCAATCAATGTGAAACCTGATGTCTTAATTTTCATATGTATTACTAATTTTAATATCTAAAGTGTAAGTCTACCTTACCTTTGTTCATAATTATAGCAAGATTAACGGCCATTAATAGTAAAAAAGCTGTATTCTGTGGATAACTAGGGATTTCACCATATTTTATGGTGCATCGTCATCTTTTTTCTAACAAACTACTGAGCAGCTGAGATGTTATAGATAGGAACAAGCACAGCAGCAAGAAGGAATGCTACACCGAGACCGAGCATAACAATCATAAGTGGCTCAATAAGATCAACAAGTGCATCAACAGCCGTCTCTACTTCACGTGCATAGAATTTAGCGAGAGTCTTTAGGATGTTACCGAGTTCTCCTGTTTCTTCACCCACCTTAATCATTTGAATCATGATACCTGGGATTTGATCGTTACCTGACAATGCCTCAGAAACAGGTTTACCTCCCTTCACTGCCTCTACGGCGCCTGCAATAATAGAGTTATATATCTTGTTATCAATCACTGATGAGGTGAGTTCAAGAGCTCGGATCATAGGAATACCCGATACAAGCATAGTATTCATGTTATCTGACAAACGTGAGAGATATAGCTTCTTATAAAGAGTACTGATATATGGAACAGAAAGCTTAAATCGATCAAACGCAATACTTCCTTCTGGAGTCTTCACAAAACGATAGATAAGGTACCCTATAATCGCTGCAATACCAACAATAACGAAACCGTAGTGTACCAAACCGTTACTAATAGCGAGAACGACTTTGGTGTAGATAGGAATCTCCTGACCTGATTCAACAATAATTGCACTGATCTTTGGAATCACAACAGTAAACATGAGTACCATCACAGTAACGAATGTAAATACCACGAAAGCTGGGTAAATAAGAGCGCTCTTTGCCTTTGAGGTAAGTTCATATGAACGATCAAGGTAGTCAGCAAGATAATTGAATGTTTCATCAAGACGTCCTGATTCTTCACCTGCCTTTACCATACTGATATAAAATTCAGAGAACACTGTTGGATGTTTTCCAAGAGAAGTTGAGATAGAACTACCACCCTGAAGATCATCTGCAATAGTTGCGAGTTTTACTCGAAGGAGTTTGTTCTCTGTTTCCTCCCCAAGAAGACGGAAGACTCGAAGCGCAGAGACCTGCGCCTGAAAAAGTGTTGAGAGTTGTCGTGACAAGATAACAACATCCTTATTTGACACTCGCTCAAACCACGAAATATTTACATCAAAAATAGACTTCTTTCCTCCTGTTTCGTGAATATTTGTGATGACAAAGCCTCGTCGCTGGAGTGATGCAATAGCAATGTCGACATTAACAGCATCAATTGATCCTGTTTTTTTCTCTCCTTGAGCATCGACAGCTTGGTAAGTAAAAAGCATGGTGTTTATAACATTCTATCAAGAGTCTTAGGATTGAGCGAGTGTTGATATGCACTTTCTGCCGTAATTTCCCCTGCTCGAACAAGATCAGCGAGACATCGGTTCATATCGATCATACCTTCATTCGAACTTGTTTCAACAATAGTATTGATTTCATGAATACGTTTTTCACGAATGAGATTTGAAACAGCATTATTTGCAATCAAAAGTTCGTATGCAGGGATAAGACCTCCTGATACTCGTGGAATAAGTCGTTGTGAAAAGATACCCGTAAGACTTCCTGCGAGCTGTACTCGAATCTGATCCTGTTGTCCTGGTGGGAATGAGTCAATGATACGGTTAATGGTTTGTGAAGCATTATTCGTATGGAGTGTTGAGAAAATGAGGTGGCCAGTTTCAGCAGCTGTTACCGCTGTTGCCATAGTTTCGATATCTCGCATTTCACCAATAAGAGCAACGTTCACATCCTGACGAAGCATTCCAACAAGAGCTGTATGAAAATCCGGTGTATCAAAACGAACTTCTCGTTGATCGATAATCGACTTCTTTGATTCGTACATATACTCAACAGGATCTTCAATAGTAATGATATGCTCAGCTCGTGTCTGATTAATCATTTCAAGCATAGCTGCCAATGTGGTCGTCTTTCCTTGACCGATAGGTCCTACCACAAGAAAGAATCCCTGCTGTTTACGAGTGAATGTTTCAAGAATTGGAGGAAGATTAAGATCTTGAAGTGTCTTAATTGTTTTAGGAATCAAACGAAGTGCGACAGAAATAGCACCCTGACGATAAAAAGCATTTCCTCGAAAACGAGCGACACTCCCTACCGCATATGAGAAGTCCACTTCACGAAGCTCTTCAAATCGAGCTTTATTTTCTTTTGAAAGGAGCACATCGAGAAATCCATGAATATCCTTTTGAGTTAATTCAGTCTTTTTCACTAATGGCAAAAGTTGACTTGATACTCGAATGACTGGATGACGTCCTTCAGCAATGTGGAGATCAGAAGCCCCTTCTTTGAGCACCATATCTACCATTTCTTCAAGTTCTCTTTTGTAGTCCATATGATTAACCTTTTATTTTCTTATAAATCTTATTCACCTCTTCAAGCACCTCCGATGGAATGGTTGAGGCTTTGATGATATATCCATCAACATGTAATTTCTGAGCTCGTTCAACATCAGAAGGAGCACTTTGATTAGTGAGCATGATCACCACAGCATTCGGAGCAAGTTTCTCTTTTCGAATTACCTCGAGAAGTTCAACCCCGTCCATTCCTGGCATTACCACATCAAGAAGAATAATATCGGGTAACAAACCTCCATCTCGAAGTACTTTCAGTGTTTCTTCAGGCCCTGCTGCACAATGTACGTCATACCCATTCTTCGAAAACTTCAATGAGTACATATCAAGAAGGAATTTATCATCATCAACAAGAAGTAGAGAAATTGGTTTTGTAGACATAAAAGTTCTGAGTAATCTTATTATACTATAACTTCGACCAAATTAATGACATTACAGTGTATTAACTTCCTCAAATGGGATAAGTCCTTTAAATGCTTTTAACATAGCATCCTCTTTCATAGTAAGCATTCCCTTTTGACGAAGAATTTTTGAGATCTCAAGCTCTGTTGGACTTTTCATAAGAACTGATTCAATTTCTTTGTCCATCATAAACACTTCAAACACTGCCTGACGACCTCGAGTTCCCTTTGGACATTCAGGAGTTGGTACCGCTTCATATACAGTCTTACCGATTTCAATTTGACTTCGAAATTCTGCAGGAAAATCACCGAATTGTTTGTCGACAATCGCTTTAATAGCACCTTCAACAGGAATAGGTTTTCCACCACCAGGACAGAGAGTACGAACGAGACGTTGAGCCATGGCACAGATAAGAGTTGGTGCAATAAGGTACGGATCAACTCCCATATCAATAAGACGAGGAATAACACCTGCAGCGTTATTGGTGTGAAGTGTAGAGAATACCAAGTGACCGGTAAGAGCAGCCTGTACAGCAAGCTGTGCAGTTTCTTTATCTCGAATTTCTCCCACCATGATCACATCAGGGTCCTGACGAAGTGTTGTACGGAGACCGGACGCAAATGTATATCCAATTTCAGGGTGCACTTGTGACTGTGCAATTCCTTCCATGTTGTATTCCACTGGGTCTTCAAGTGAAAGTACGTTCATTGCCTCTTTATCAACCTCATTGAGCATGGAATATAGAGTTGTTGATTTACCGGAACCTGTTGGACCAGTAATCAAAATGAGACCGTACGGACGATGAATAGCGTCTCGAACACGAGCAAGATTGGTTGGAGTAAGCCCAACATCATCAAGTTTCTTTACCCCCTTATCAGGGTCAAGAATACGCATCACCACCTTTTCTCCGTAGTATGCGGGGAATGTTGAGACTCGGAAGTCGATACGACGTCCTTCAATACGAGCAGAGAAACGTCCGTCTTGTGGCTTTCTCTTTTCATCAAGCTTCATGTTTGAAAGCACCTTAATACGAGCAACTACAGCGCTATGCACTTTCATTGGAAGAACAAGACTTGTATTAAGCACACCATCAACACGGAAACGAACTCGAAACTTATCATGCATTGGCTCAATATGCACATCGGATGCATTACCTTCTGTTGCATAACGAACAATCGTTGCCACAATTTTTACCACCGGAGCGTCTTCGATGATAAGAGGTTCTGCTCCGCCAGCACTTCCAGGAATTGGCGCACCCTTTGGTGGAGTTACTGTTGAATCACTATCGACAGAGAGAACAGTTTCAAGTTCAGAGAGAGCTTTTGACACTTCCCCTGTAATACCTTTGTACATTTCAATGACCTTTTCAAAGTCTTGTGTACTGATAATAAAAATTTTATATGGAACATTTTTCTTTGCTGCAATAAAGTTCAAAGCATCACGTGCCTCAATGTTATCAGGATCAACAATACCAACTTCAAGTGCTCCATCTTTAAGAGCAAGTGGTACAAACTTATAATGAATAGCTGATTCTTCAGGAATATACTCGAGAATTTCAAAAGGAATACTGATGTCTTGAAGAGCTCGAATTGGCACATTCATAAACTCCCCTTTTGCTATAAGAATATCTTCTGGTTTGACCCCACGATCAATCAAAGCTTTTTCAAGGGTAACATCCCCAGAGGCCGTCATCTTGCGGACCTCCTGCACATCTTCCTTTGTTATGACATTTTTCTTTAGCAGGATATCGACGACACTCATATGTAGTTTAATTATCTACCCGCAGCTGGAACACGTGGAGTTGAAGTAGTAGCAGAACGAGATGAAGATCCCAGTGGTGCGAATGGATTCACACGACCAATAGGGATTGCTGGAACTTCGATAGTATAGTCAACGAGTACCTTGTATTCGAGAGATTCGAACAAAGAATTATCAATTTTAAGATTATTAAGTTGTACAAGAAGAGCTGCAATATCATCTCCTCCTGCAATAGAACCCTGAACCTCACCTGGAATCATTGTGAAAGCTGGTTCATTGTTTCCAGAGAAACCAAAATAAGCGGCAACAGCTGCTGCTATCAGAATGACGATGATTATAATTGTTTTTGTATTTGATCCGTTCATGTTAGTTTTGGCGAAGCCAATATGTCTTAAGCTCTACAGAAAAGTCATACACATTTGAATCAGTTGGAGCAAATGAAATCTTTGTTATATCAAGAATACGAAGACTAAGTTCAAGATCGTGGAGAATATTAATAAAATTCTCATATGTCGTAGTGACATTAAAATTCATGGTCAAAGCATCATACTTTGAAAGAGATGCTGGGGCTTGCTGCTGAATACTTGGTGCTGGAGAACCAGACACACTTGCAGCACCTCCTGTTGCAGGTGCTGTCTTAGTTGAATTTCCTCCTCCTGTACGAACATTCTTGATCGAAACTCCTCGACGAGAAGTAATACCGTTGATATCGATAATCAAACGTATGTTATCAATATGATCAGGTAGCAATTTCTTGAGTCGTTCACGGTCCACCTCAGCAATACTGTTGTATGCATTAATAACTTGATCTCGTTTTTTGAGAAGCTCTTTTGAATCTTCAAGTGTCTTGCTGAATTGAGCATTTTCAGCCATGGCAGCACGCACCTTGTCATACTGACCGACAGTAAAGGTAAAGAAGATACCTATCGCGACTATTATGAGTACTAATGGAAGAATGTTTCGGTTCATAATGGTTATTGACGAGTAGATGTTGCAGTTGTTGTTGCAGACGGAGTCGACACATCCGTAGGTGATGTTCCTCCACTCAAAGCACTTTCGATATATTTCTTAAATGAAATTTCTTGTGGATCAACTCCAGCACTGAAAGAAAATCCTACTGTCCCCTTATCATCGATACCGAAATCAGATACAACAGGATCCTTGAGTACCTTACTTCCCCCGAAGACATCAGACTGGAATGCAAGCACAGGAAGAGATGTTCCTTCACCCTTCATACTCATAACAATTCTATCCTTAACATTTGTTGGAAAAGTAACATCAAATGACTTAAATCGTACACTTGTTGTTGTTTCTCTCCCTATAACATCAAAGATATTCGCCACAGCGAGGTGGTTGTTGATTAATTCTCTCGAGAGATTTATTTTTGCATTGAAGCGCTCGAGAAACTTAATGTCTGTACCGAACTGTTCACGATTGTGTGTAATCTGTTTTTTATAACTCTCCTGTTGCTTTTGTAATATTTTTGTCCAAGCAAATACTCCACCCGCCATAGCAACTGAGATAATGAAAACAAGAACACCAATGATACTAAAAAGACTAACTGATTGGTGGATCTGTTGTCCTGTCTCCGGGACAAGTGGCTTTTTCGGTATGAATGATGTTTGAAATTTGGTTTCCATGGAAAAAAGGAACTGTAGTGAGTATATTATAGCCCAGAACAAACCTTCCGACACTAGTAAAGTGTGTATATCTCGCTACTGAATTTCAGAAAGACGGCGTAGAGCAATACCTATAGCGACCGCGAATTCAGGACCGGCAGTTTTGAATTGTTCAGCAAGGAATGCAGGTGTTTCGAGCTTACCAAAAGGATCTGCGTATACAACATTGTTCTGGAAACTCGTCTTAGCAAGTTCAGTAAAACCCTTAAGAAGTACTCCTCCCCCTGTAAGGATGATTTTACTGATATCTTTATTGTATTTTCTTTGATAGCCGAGCATCACACGATTCGCTTCATAAAAAACATAGTCGAGAGTAAGACTAATAACGTCAGTTAATTCCTTATGTTCAGGTCCTCCCGTCAAACCATACACTCGCTTCATATTTTCTGCTTCAGTAACTGGAATACTCAGAGATTTTGAAATAGCTAATGTAATATCTTGTGATCCTCGATTAATAATATGAGATGTTCGCAAAAGCCCTCGCTCGATAATGTAGAGTTTTGTGGTACTTGCTCCCATATCTACCACCATATTTGCCTGAATACCTTGATCAAGTACTGCACGGAGTGAACTGAAGAGCTCTATCTCAAAGAATGATGATTGAAGTCCTGTCTTTGCCATAAGGCCTTGGTAGTTAGCGATAGATTCGTTGTGTATCGCAACAACAAGAACTTCACTTGTTCCTTTGTTGACTGGTGGTTGTGATCCAGCTGGAAGCGAAGTATCTTCAATTGCATCTTCTTTAGGAATTATTGACCAATCAAGGAGAACTTCAGTAATTGGTACAGGAATATACTTTCGAGCTTCGAGAGTAATAATCTCTCCAATCTGTTTACTATCAGTAGCAGGGACATTAATAAAACTAATAAGGCTCGATGAGAGTGGTAATGCGGTACCACATGTCTTTGTTGTTGTTTTTGCTTCACGCAAAATATCAGTAAGCGCCTGAGCTGTTTTTTCGAGAGTAAGGTTAGTTGCACGTCCAATTTCAGTGCCTCCATAAGGACCGAGAGCAAGTTCACCATAGGTTTCAAGAACAGCTCTTCCTTTCTTTTTCTTGATTTGTACAATCTTAATCGCTGACGAACCGATATCAATACCAAGAACACTTTGTTCCTTTTTGCCGAATATAGAAAAGATGTTCTTTAGAAAATCCATACAGAATATAGTCTAGTATATCATAACTATTTGAGACTTTCTTGAGTATTCCTTCATGGTCAATATTTTATACTGCTCCCATGAAAAATATAGTGGCACATGTAGTAAACTTCATTTTCCCTAATAAAATCTCACAATGTGGTCTTACCATCAATACCCTACTTACCCAAGAACGCTATTGTTTTGAAGAACTATATCCCAAGATATACAGCATATGTCGTTACAAGAACACATTAATCCGCAACTTGATTCACCAAGTAAAGTTTAAGGGCGATGAAACGACAGCAGAAATCATAGCATCGTGCATAGCGCGACACATAGACACAATACTTGAGTCGCTATTAAGAAATCACCCTCCTGATCACAGATACAAAGTTATACTCATTCCCATACCTTCGAGTCATCGACGAAGAATGTCTCGTGGATGGAATCAGTGTGAGATAATTGCACGCCATATCCCCTCATGGAGCGTGTACCGCCCTCTCGTCGCTCTTCATATTCTCAAACGTTCTGAGACCACCTCGTTTCAGAAAAAATTATCTCGCCACGAACGTCTCCAGGCTCAGAAAAATTCATTTACTGCATTTCCTCACCACTCTACTGATGAGACCATTGTAATTGTCATTGATGACATCGTCACAACTGGTGCGACACTTAGAGAAGCAATTACAACCTTAGAAAAAGGTGGCTATAGGAATGTATTCGGTATAGCGTTTGCTCACTAAACGATTACTGAACACTGTCGACAATCGAAAAATAGTCATCACTTTGATCACACTTTGATGTACCAGCTAAACACACTTCAATCTTATAGTTGCCTTTAGGGATCGGTTTATTATCAATATCGGTACCGACGATCCAGTTATAGATTGTACTAACGGCTACATTCTTATCGAGAATTGCGGCTCGATACGTACAATCGCGTGGTGGAAGTATCGTAAGTGAAGGTGACGTTACATCAGCAGTATCACTTTGCGTTGTAACACAGAGGGATGTGTTTAGGTACAAATCCAGTTTAGTTGTCGTAGTGGCATTCGTAGGAACCCAACTTATTTGAGGAGTAGACTTGAGAACCCACTGTTCACCACCATTCGGAGACGTAAGGCGTACTGATACAGGTTTTTCAGAGGTTCGCACATTTACCGTTGTGCTTGTTTGAGTAATAAGCCCTGAAGCATTACGTACTGTAAAAACAATCTTATACACACCCGCCTTTTCATAGCTATGTGTAAATGTTGATGTTTGTACAAAAGGTTGAGGAGTTGGATTTGCAGCCGAGGTTCGAAGAAGTGTCGGAAGCGATACTGGTTCATCACCCCATGTGACCATATAACTTAAGCTTGTATTTTGAGGATCAGAAGCATGAACAACCCATGTTCCTAATTGATCAACACTAAGCTCTACAGGAGCATCAAGACGATCAATTACTGGAGATTTGATTGCGGTATTTGAACTAATAGTAAAAGGTCGACTTGTTGCACATACGGTAGATGTACCATTTTGACATATCTGAATTGTGTACACACCATCAGATGGTGGAGTACCACCTAAGTTACTGATAAAGTCACCGACACGCCAATTATACAAATGCTGATCTACACTGATATTCTGAGCAATTACGTATGAGACATTTGGCTGACATACATATCCTTGAGGACAAGCAGGAGCAACAGGAGCAAGAATAATATGGCCATAGGTCGCACGAACGAATGCAGGGGCATTCCAAAGAATTGTTTCGGTTGAACCTCGTTTCCAATTCTCACCACCTCGAGGAGAAGTGATCTTAAAAGACATCTCCTGAGATTCATTATTTAACTTAGCTCGAGTAAGAGGACCGACGTATCCTGTACTCGCAACACCAACCGAAGCTTGGAATTTTTCAACTGCACGTTTTGTTTGTTCACCAAAGTACCCCTTTGGAGTAGCATTTGAACTCACCGAAGGTATATCGAATCCTTGATTAATAAGAAGAGTCTGTAATTCAGCTACATCAACATTTGATGAGCCAATCGACATGTCTTTTTCAAATACATAATTTCCTGCCGATACACTTGAGGTCAAAGAAAGAATTGCAGCCACCACAAATACCGGTAATAATTTTTTCATAGTCATACAGTAAGTATACACAAAAACGAACGACACACATATTTTCTACTTCCCCACTTTTTCATACAAAGACCGAACATTCGAGTCTCATTTCTTTAAGGCGGAGAGAGCGAGATTCGAACTCGCGGTTCCAATTAAGGAACGGCGGTTTAGTAAACCGCTGGTTTAAACCACTCACCCATCTCTCCATGTACGCTATCCTACAACATACTGAGATTTTTTGCGATAGTACATGAGTACAATCAACCAAAATAAAAACCACCTCATCAATGATGAAGTGGTTTTTATTTGACTTACAACTTATTTATGAAAGGTGTCCAGAAACAAGCTTTGTCATTTCAAACATGTTTACCATAGACTTTCCTCCAAAAACTTTCTTAAGCTTTTCATCAGCATTGATGTTTCGCTTATTCTTTTCGTCCTGGAGCTTATTTTCCTTGATGTAAACCCAGATCTGCTTAACTACCTCACCTCGTGACATAGGTCCTGCACCGATAACAGCCGCTAATTCCGGACTGATCTTCATTGGCTTCGAAAGTGCTGCATTTGGCATTGTCTTTATGATATTTACTTGTATGGGGTATAGTATAGCGCTTTTAAGGGATTTTGGAAGGAGGGCAAATAAACTACTCAATATCCAGACCTGAAGTTAAGATGTACGGACCATAACTCTACCTACGCATCCCAATAATTCTTACCGGTCTTGTATGCTTCTATATAACTAGGAATTGAACTAAAGAGTGGCTCGGGTAATTCATTGATATCATACCAATTCCATTCTTCAATTTTTTCTGGTTCCATAATCTCCGGTTCACCGCTTTTCCAATCTGCAATGAGACCAATATCTACGTAGTGTTTTGGTGCATACGTTTTGAGATTCATGAGTCGTAGAAAACGAACATTGTGAATCTGTATTCCAGTCTCTTCTAGAGTCTCTCGCTTAGCACAGTCTTGAAAGGATTCCATATACTCCATATGACCGCCCGGCCAAGCATACTCTCCTTCTCCGTGAGAACCCTTACGTTTTCCGAGCAAGACCTTGTTATCTTTAATAATCATTACACCAATACCAACTTTTGGTCTTTCCTCGTGTGACATAGTCAAATTATAACCTAATCACTATTTCTTAGATACTTGAATCTACCAATAACAACCACCTCATCTTTAATTTAACAAATATACTCACATCTAAGGATTTCCATAGCATCCTGGACCTGACCAAACAGTGGAAACAGTCCCTGTCGTTTTGGCTCCTTCTGTTCCAGGTGGAATATCAATATTCGCAGCAGCTGAAGAAACACCGATGCTTGTTCTGCCACTACTACCAATACAAAAAATCCGTTTTTCCCTGGGAGATAGGCCATAATTGACCAAACTTTTGTGGAGTCCCAGTTTGTTCCATTCACTCCATTATATAAAATATCATTTCGTACTGATCCAACTGTATTTACAATACTCTTACACAAATCTATACCCTGGTTTGCAAAATTTGAAGCTGAAGATACAAATGGAGATACTGTCGTATCAACTGATGTCTCTCCAGTACAAAGACGATACCCACTACCAACACCTGTTGTATTCCTCCATGCTCCCCGATTAAAATTTGAGTATGTATTTTTTTCTGAAAACTCTAGAGCATGGAGGGTTGCTAATTGTCTCACTTCTTGCATAATTTTTGCATCTTTTGCTTTATCACGAGCCGAGTTCAGACCTGCAAGGACTATACTACTAAACAGTCCGATGATTGATATAACTACCAATAATTCGATGAGAGTAAAACCTTTGTTTAAATTCATTCTAAAATTGTAACATACTAAATACTACATCTGTATCATTTTGGATAATTAAAGTGAAGTGTGTAGGTTGGAAGCATAAATATCAAACGTCATAATATTATCGCTATAATTGACATGTTTACTAATTTTGCTTCCTTCTGTCACAATAACATCTTTAAATATTCCTTTTAGTAATTTCTCTATTTGTTCTATCGGGTATGAGTATCTCGGTACATCAATTTCTTTCCTATTGAAAATCCCACCCTTAGTATTGTAGCTAAGCAACAGGAATCCATCTGACCTAAGTCCTTCTTTTATTTTTTGAATAAGGAAAGATAATTCCTCTGGATTAAGATACTGGATTACTCTTGAGACAATAATTGCCTGATATTGTGAAGCTTTATAGTGATATTCAAGGATATCTGATTTTTGAAAATAGATTTTGTTTTGTAAATGAATTGGTAGTTTTTCTTTCCACTTTAAATCTGTCACATCGAAACATGCTATTTCACATCCTCGCTCAGCAAGAAAAATCGAGTTTCTTCCACTTCCACAGCCGACGTCAAGTACCCAATCTCCTGGCTGTAGTCTACCTATATATTTTGAAACCAAAATACTTGGAATGAGTGTTTTAATCTCAAATTTCTTCTCTTTCCACACTTGTTCCCACTTGTGTTTTTTCATACGAAATTAGGTACCCGGATCATGTCGATACTTTATTTTTTGGCGGAATCGGAGGGATTCGAACCCTCGAGACCTGTTAGGGCCTGCCTCTTTAGCAAAGAGGTATGTTAGACCACTCCACCACGATTCCAGATGAACGCATTCTTGCATATTTTGCCCTTTTTATCAAAAATAAGGCTATACTCAATACCGTGAAAAATTCTACCTTTATCAAAAAAATTTGGGATTACTCTGCTCAACATCGTCGTGATATGAGTTGGAGAAAAAACATTACCCCATATCGTATTGTTGTCTCTGAAATCATGCTGCAACAAACTCAAGCTGATCGAGTTGCTAAAAAGTTTGATGGATTTATTCGACGTTTCCCTTCATGGAAAGCTCTTGCACTTGCTCCAACTAAAGATGTTCTCGAGGAATGGCAAGGACTCGGATATAATAGACGTGCACTCAATCTACAAAAATGCGCACGTGCTGTTGTAGAGCAACATAAAGGTAAACTTCCCCAAACACCCGAAGAACTCATCGAACTTCCAAGTATCGGACCGAATACTGCTGGTTCGATCCTAGCCTTTGCATTCAACATTCCCCACCCTTTTATAGAAACAAATATTCGTTCGGTATATATCCATCATTTCTTTAGCAAGAAATCTACAACTACAAAAATATCTGACAAAGAAATTCTTCAAAAGGTTACCGAAACACTCGATCAAGAAAACCCTCGAGAATGGTACTACGCTCTCATGGACTATGGTACTCATCTCAAAAAACTACACATAAATCCAAGTCGTAAGAGTAAGCATCACAAATCCCAATCAAAATTTAAAGGTTCGCATCGAGAATTACGCGCGCACATCCTTAAATTACTCATTAAAGAACCCTATTCATATACCAATCTCATCACCACCCTTCAGACATGGAGAAAAACTTTATCAATCGATGAATCCGAGCTTGCAATTTCAGAACTTGAACAAGAAGGTTTTATTATGTTAAATAAAAATTTATATACTATCGTCTAGAGAAATAACGTATAATGGGAACATGTCACCAACAATCAAACAGCACAAGGTAGGTATCGCTGCTTTAGTCTTACTCCTTATTCTCGGATGTATATATGTAAGTCTACGTGATACAGCACAAAACAACGCGGTCTTCTGTACTATGGATGCAAAGCAGTGTCCTGATGGTTCATACGTCGGTCGTGTTGGACCTTCGTGTGAATTCTCTCCTTGTCCTACCCCACCTCAAGTAACACAAAAGAAGATCGAGGCCGTACACCTTTCGGATGTTGTACCTGTCGCGACATCGTCTCTTCAAATATTTACTCCGGTACAACTCCCTAAAGCATCAGCAACAGTTCGCTATAGTGAGTTGGGTTTTCTTGCAGCTACAACAACTATCAAGCAATATCAAACTGTTGATTTTATTAATACATCAAATCATTCATTCTGGCCCGCTTCAAATGATCATCCTGGCCACACACTCTATCCAGAATTTGATGCACGTACCCCTATCACCACAGGAAACAAATTCACCTTCACCTTCAATGTTCCAGGTGTATGGAATTATCACAACCACCTCAAACCATCACAACACGGTGTCATTATTGTCACCCCTGTTCCAACAGCAACAAGTACAGGTGGCACCCTCTAACATTACCCTATGACATTCGAGACTCCTCTTCAGGACATCGTTCGTACTACGGAAGTCCAGAAGAAGGCTTTGGCTCGACTTGGTATTATCACTATTCGTGATATTCTCTATCACTTCCCTGTACGCTATGGTAATACATCTGAGACACAAAACATCGCCTCTCTAACAAAAAGCATTCCTGCTGTTATTTTTGGAAAAATATCCTCACTCAAAACAAGTAAAGGATTTCGATCAAAAATCCCAATGTCGACAGCGACCATTACCGATGATAGCGGGAGTATCAAAGTAGTATGGTTCAACCAACCCTACATTGCAAAGATGATAGCCGACAACAGTCTAGTACGTATTGAAGGTAAAGTAAGTCAACGACGACCTAAGGCACGTACATCGACTAATGAAACAGAAGATGTGGTCGAAGCACCTCAAGGTGAACTATATTTTTCAAACCCGAAAATAGAAAAGGTTGATACCGTACCAATTGGAGTTGGAGCATCACTGTTTGGTGATCAAAGCATCGAACACACTCTCTATCCTGTATACCCAGAAACAAAAGGTATTACTTCAAATTGGCTCTACCATGCCCTGCAGAGAGTTTTGAAAACGGGAGTTCTCGAAACACTCACTGACCCTATTCCTGACGATATTCTTAAAAAATATAACCTCCCATCAATTACCACAGCATTCATTTGGATTCACACACCACTCAAGGAAAGTGATGCACTTGCCGCACGTAAACGTTTTGCATTTGAAGAAGTCTTTTTTATACAACTCGAAAAACAGCGGGCTCGAGCAGAGTATCAACAAACAAAAGCATTCATCATTACACCCGATCAAAAACATGTTGATGATTTCATCAAACGGTTTCCCTTTGATGCAACCGATGCACAGAGAAAAGCAATTCACACTATTGTTGCTGATTTCAAAAAAGGCTATGCCATGTCACGACTCCTTGAAGGTGATGTAGGATCAGGTAAAACAGCTGTTGCAGCAGCAACCGTTCATAGTGTTGCAACAACTCGTCCTAAGGGACAAAATTTTGGTAGTCTTCAAACAGCATACATGTGCCCCACTGAAATACTTGCAACTCAACATTTTGAATCATTTATTCAATATTTTTCATATCTTGGTATTAATATTGGACTCATGACAGGTTCAGGGTGTCGTAAGTTTCCTTCAAAAATAAATCCAAAGGGTTGGACAAATATTTCTCGTGCACAATTACTCAAATGGGTCGCTAATGGCGAGATTCCAATCCTCATTGGAACTCATGCACTCATCCAAAAAACAGTGAAGTTTAAAAACCTTGCATACGTCATCATTGATGAACAACATCGTTTTGGTACCGCACAACGTGCAAAATTAGTACGCAAAGATACTGATGGTCAGACTCGTGCACCTCACCTTCTTTCAATGACCGCAACCCCTATTCCTCGTACATTGGCCCTCACTGTATACGGAGACCTCGATCTCACCCTTCTTGATGTCATGCCCCATGGTCGTAAACCAATTATTACAGAAATCGTCGCCCCAAATACCGATCGAAAAGAAGTGTATGAAAAAGTACGCGCGCAACTCCGCGAAGGTCGACAAGCATATATTATTTGTCCACGTATCGATGAACCTGATCCTGACAAAGAATTACGAGTTGAAGCTCGATCAGTCACTGAGGAAGCAAAGCGACTCAAAAAAGAAGTCTTCAAGGAATATGAGATTGGAATTCTTCATAGCAAAATGACTCCTGCTGAAAAAGATAAAGCTATGATGGCATTCAAAAATGGTAAGACTCATATTCTCTGTGCAACATCTGTCGTTGAAGTTGGTGTGAATGTTCCTAATGCCAATACCATCATCATTGAAGGTGGTGAACGATTTGGTCTTGCTCAACTACATCAACTCCGTGGACGTGTCATTCGAGGAAATCATCAGCCCTACTGTTTTGTGTTTGCAGAAAGTATGAGTGATAAGACTCGTGATCGTCTCACTGCATTGAAGACTGCTAAAAATGGTTTCGAACTAGCCGAATATGACCTACAGTTCCGTGGTGCTGGAGTTTTGTACAGTGGTAAACAATGGGGTATCTCAGATGTTGCTATGGAAGCCCTCAAAAATATTAAAATGGTAGAAGCAGCACGATTCGAAGCAACAACCATTATCGAATCAGAAAAAACACCTGATAGTGCACTCGCTCTCTTCCCCTTCATTAAAGCTGAACTCGCACGTCGTGCCAACGATCAGATTCACTTTGAGTAAATTGTGCGCCTGCTTGGATTCGAACCAAGGACCCCAAAGGTATAAGCTTTGTGCTCTAACCAACTGAGCTACAGGCGCATATTAAATTTTGCAAACTAACTAATACAACCACAATACTAGTTGAAATTTAACTAAACATCAACTCATTCTACAGTAGACTTGATTATATTGATAATATGTGGTACGGTATTTTCAGTCCCTCATTTACAGGAAGATTATGGCTACTGTTTGCTTTCTCGCTCCTCGCGACAACCACGAATCAACAGCTCAAGCGGTTGGCACATTTGGTCGTGCCTTCATCGACTTCGGACACTTTAGCAATGACGAAGCCGGTTGGCTTGAGTGTGCAAAAAAACATGGAGAACACAAGATCGGTGATGTTCTCTTTGTCGATGTTACCGATCACAGCAAAGAGTTGGTGGAAAAACCTCCCATGCTTTCATTCATGGAACAATACCCGTTCGCACCGTGTGCGATCGTCTACGTCATGTTTGAGGCTCCGGACGGAAGCAAGGTTATCTCGTTTTACCACCGTCCACAACGGACTTTCATCAGACTTCATAGGTTCACCGATGATCCTGACTGGAAGACTATCTTTGAGAAGTTGATCGACCTCTTCGGAGAAATGGAGCCGGCGTCAACTTTGCGGCAACTGTTACAAAAAGCCTCTACGGCACGTTAGTCATTCATGCTCAGCAATGTTCCCGGAACATTTGCTCGAGCTTTTTATTTAATCCATCTCTTCTCTAGGCTTGATGTTCTATATCAAGTTTCTTTTTTGGTTGAATTCCGTGAGCGATGATTATTTTTTCATACTCATCTCGTTCGATTGTTTCAACTTCAATGAGTCGCTTCGCGATAGCATCAAGGGCAGCTTTGTGTTCAGTAACTACCTTTTCAGCCCGAGCAAATGCTTCTGACATAATTCGAGAGACTTCAGCGTCAATATCAGCGCTTACTTTCTCAGAATACTCTTTATCCTCAAGTCCTTTACCGAACATTGCACGGCCCCCATTCCCTTCAAACGCAAGAGCCCCCAACTTATCAGACATACCGTATTTCGTGACCATATCACGTGCGAGTGCAGTTGAAACTTGGAGATCATTTGATGGACCAGTTGTTACATCACCGAATGTTTGCTTTTCGACAACATATCCTCCGAGTGACACAGCAATGTCATCAAGAAATTCTTTCTTCGATTGCATTTTTCGATCTTCAAGTGGTAGATGAAGTGTATACCCTGCAGCACGACCTCGAGAGATAATTGATATCTTATGAACAGGATCAGCATACATGAGGACTGAAGATACTAGAGCATGTCCTGCTTCGTGGTATGCCGTAATTTCTTTTTCTTTCTTTGAAAGAATGTGACTCTTTCGTTCAGGGCCGAGCATGACTTTTTCAATTGCACGAATGAGATCAAACTGAGCAACTTTCACTCGACTTTCTCGAGCGGCAAGAATCGCACCCTCGTTCATGAGAGAATACAGATCAGCACCTGAGAAACCTGGAGTTCTCTCAGCTATCACCACAAGATTCACATCCTCAGCAAGAGGTTTTTTCTGAGAATGAATCTTCAAGATTTCTTCACGATCATGTCGATCAGGAAGATCAATAGTTACCCGTCGATCAAAACGACCTGGACGAAGTAGTGCTGGATCAAGAACGTCAGGACGATTCGTTGCAGCCATGACAATTACTTTTTCTGTTGGTTCAAAACCATCCATTTCCACAAGAATCTGGTTGAGTGTTTGTTCGCGTTCATCATTTCCCCCTCCAACGCCTCCCCCTCGTACACGTCCCACCGCATCAATTTCGTCAACGAATATAATGGCAGGAGATGCCTCTTTTGCCATCTTGAAAAGATCACGCACTCGAGATGCACCAACACCCACAAACATCTCAACGAATTCAGATCCAGAAATTGAAAAGAAAGCGACACCTGCTTCACCTGCAACCGCTCGTGCAAGTAGTGTTTTACCTGTTCCTGGAGCACCCATGAGAAGTACACCCTTTGGAATCTGTGCGCCGATTTCAATAAACTTTTTAGGATTACGGAGGAAGTCAACAATTTCGAGAAGTTCTTGCTTAGCTTCTTTCGCACCAGCAACATCCTTAAATGTCACTTTTTGTTTTGTATCTTCTGGAAGAATGATACGAGCTTTTGACTGACCAAATGATAGAGCTTGCACACCTGCCCCCTTCACCTGACGTGTGAGAAACCAAATGATGAGTCCAATAAAAAGAAGTGGAACAAGAAATGGTGTGAGCTGAGCGAGCCAATACACAAATCCACCTGGACCTTGAATATCAATTTGTACAAGTGAAAGTTTTTCAGAAGAAACACCGTATCGCACTAGAGTTTCAGTGAGTGAAGAGTCTGATTCTTTTGTTGAATGCTTTGTTAAAAGTTCAAGAGTTGCAGGAGATGTTGAAGAAAGAGTTCCTGTTCCAAGGCTTGCTGTAATAGGTGTCGTTAATACAGGTGTTGTTGATGCAAGACTTGGTTTGTATGTAATGGTAAGATCATCACCTTGTACAACAATCTTTGCTACCTTTGACTGATTTACATCCTGAGCAAGCTGCGACAGACTCACTTCAGGTGTACTACCTGAAATATCTGAAATGAGTGAGTACGTACCTGTCACAAAAATGAGAGCAAGAATAATACCACTCAATGTATTGAGAATTGCAAAGCGTCCCTTTCGTGGCCCTCCACCATTCTTATTCGATTCTTTAGGATTCTTTTGTTTCTTCATATATTATGTGATGATATAAGGGATTATATAGAATCGTGAGAAAAGCGCCAGTCATGAGTACATATATTACGAATAAAAAAATAGGGCTCGACTATGAAATTCTCGAACGATTCGAGGCTGGTATTAAGCTATCAGGAATTGAGGTAAAGTCAGTCCGTCAGAATCAAGGCAATCTTCTTGGTGCACACATAACAGTTCGTGGAGGTGAAGCGTATCTCATGAATGCTTTTATCCCTCCCTATCAAGAAAAGAACACTCCTGCATCATATGACCCGTATCGCAAACGTATTCTTCTTCTCAAAAAATCAGAGCTCAAAAGCCTTGCGACACAGGAGTCCCAGAGAGGTTTGACAGTAGTGCCGATTTCAATGTATAATAAAGGAAGGGTTATCAAAGTGGATATCGCAATTGTTCGTGGAAAGAAAAAACATGACAAACGCGAAACCCTAAAAAAGCGACAATCAGACCGTGACGTCGCTCGTGAGTTTCGAGATCGTTAAAAATATGGGGATGATTGGCTTCGACGTATGATTCCCTTGTACATATGCACTGGAGAGCTCCATTAACTCTTAAATCTGATGGAAATCGCAACTGCAAAAAATTCAGTCGCAAAGGCAGTTCGTTCACCGTTTTTCACGGCTAACGATTTTGCTTTCGCTTACGCACGAGCTTAAACACTCTGCCTAATCGACACTTCTTCCCTATGATCCTGTAGTTGGGCTGAAGTGATATATCCTCAGGATAGGATGTGTACTGTCTCATTACACCTCCGAAACTTAGAGACTCGTATCATGATCATTTAGTCCGTTTATAGTTCATGATATTAAAGTGTCACGCAAGTGACACACGAAGCGTACTAACCAGCGTAGAAATATATACAAAGATTATATGCACCCGGGTTCGATTCCCGGCATCTCCACAACTTTATAACAAAAGCACCCATGAGGGTGCTTTTGTGTTTATGGTTGATTTTTTCCACCACCTAATCTAAGCTAGCCACAGACAACATCGATACTTACTGCTATGTATAGCATCCCTGCAATTAGCCCTGCTGACCTGCTCAGCCGTATTCAACACATTGTCCAGGCGTTGGGTGGAAAACTGTTCTGGTTCGAAAGTCCTCGAAACTACCACTATCCGTTCAGAGAACCTTCTGGACACATCAGCACTCATCTCGGTGAACGACACGAGAATTACAGCTTTTCAAATGGAGAATGTGGGGTCGCAGTTCATGCATCAGATGACAAAGTGGATACGGCACATGGAGTTTTCCTTTTGGTGAATCTCTACCTACTTCAGCCTGAGAAAGGTAAGATCAAAATCGCTGAAGTTGCGTATTTCACACACCCCACACAAGGAACCTTCAGATCAATTCGCAACAGCGATATCACCAACGAATTTGAATCTGTTGAAGAACTTCGACGGGTAACCGAAAAGGTTGTCGAGTTTGCAGAAGCTATAACTCGAGCTATTGAATAGCGTGTTCTTCAGTTTCCTTTTTATTACCCACCTCTTCTCTACATCTCCCATGAGACTTTTTACAAACTCTTTTAATATGCTAGGGTGTACGATGGATGAACACACTGGCACAATTAATTCAAGAATATCTTGAGGCTAAAGACAAAAGTGAGTCCGGTCTAGCAAGAGTAGCTCGGGTCAACGAGCTACTCTTGAGACTCATCACTAACGTCGAAAAGAAACCGTTCATACATGGTAAGAAACTTATCCATGTCTTAACCAGGAGTATCCGCTACATCGCCTACATCAAGATGCAGGAGGATGTCGCAGAATTACGAGAATTACTCGCAGACTATGATCGGGTGAGTAACTGGAGTCGAGGACAAGAAAATCTCCAAGTGATCAAAGACCTTCACCAAAAATGGTCTT
Organism: Candidatus Tayloriibacteriota bacterium; assembly: GCA_016215455.1. GTDB lineage: Bacteria > Patescibacteriota > Minisyncoccia > Phycocordibacterales > PALSA-1337 > JACRJP01. The sequence continues at coordinate 36,900 of JACRJP010000002.1, forward strand.
TGAAAGTAAAGCTCCCATTACTTTTGTCTCCATTCGCGTACGCAGCTCATTTTGAAGAAGCTACATATGCGAGTATTCCGTCCGCAAGACGCGACGAAGCTACCACCGAAATCACCATAGAGGTGGCACGTATCATTGCGCTTGAAACCACACATAGTCTCTTAAGTGACGACATGGACAAAAATCTTGAATACGTAGAGACTCTCAACGATGTTCTCTTACGAGCGCTCTTAGAATAACTAAAAGTGAGCATTTTTATTACCTACCCTTTCTTCTCTACACCTCCCATGAGACTTTTTACAAATTCTTTTACCTTTGAACTATAGTACGTATAATTTCCTTTTTCAGCAGAGAATGTAATCTTAGCTGTCTTACCTGTCCCATCAAGGAAAAATAGTGCGTGTATATCATTACCGAGATTCTGCTTTTCAATATGATAGATTCTCATGCCGGTTTCTTCGTTAAGAATCACCTCTGAGTTGAGTATGGTCATCCCCGACTTTAACTCACTTTCATAGAGCCACTGTGCATTAAAGTTTTCATCGGTAGCTTGAGTGTATATAACAATATCAGAAAAATCTTTCGTATCACTTGTTGGTGTGCGAGGTGTAACAACTATAGTGTTTCCATCTTCACTATCAGTCATCATCCAATTTTGAACAATCCATTCTGGAATACTTAGAGTAAAGGCTCCTCCAGCAATATACCCGACAACATTACTAATATTTGAAGCACGAGGTGTGGAACCAAACACATGAGATGGAGGTAACGATAGTATCGGAGGATTTATTTCAGAGACCTCAAGAATAGTTACTTCGCCATCAAATTCACTTATACGAGAATTATCTTCAGTCTGCTGTACAGTAGAACCGTGATACTTTTGACTCAATGTATATCCACTCAAAGCAGCAAGAACAACTACCCCGATAACGAGAACAGGAATCCACGTACGAGAATGGTAAGGATTCATATATTATTTTGAATCACCACCTCCTTTTTTCTGATCAAATTTACCATCACCTTTTGAATCTTTCTTCTTTGATCGAGTATGTGGACCGAGTAATACATAGAGCACCACTATGACACCTGCAGCAATGAGTATATCCATAAATAATACGTTATGCGTGTAATTATAAACCTAACTTGTATAAAAAGAAACGGATGATCATATATATCTTCCCTACCTTTTCTCATATATAATTATGATAAAGGTCGCACAACTTTAATAAAAATAATTGTACTACGATTATGGCAATATGCGTTGGATGCGGTCACGAACACACAGGTCCTAATGGGACATGCACATGTGGATGTGAGACAAAATAAATAACCTATAAAAAATCACTCGTATGAGTGATTTTTTATTTCTCTTGCACCACCAACCTCTTAACAACAGGTGCTTCAGCGAGATACATTGATCGAATCTGAGAATCAGCTAAAGCATTACTATAGATATGTACTTCATCAATTACCCCAAGAAAATTATTCCAATCAGCAGTCGAGTCCTGTTGTCCTAATATAATCGTAGCACCCGAAAGATCACCTGCTTCAGTGTACTGTGCCTCAGAAATTTTTGTTCCATTTAAATAACCTTTCATAGTTTGTGTACTTCCTGATGCACCACCTGTCCATGAAAGTGCTACGTTAGTCCATTCCCCAACTTTAGCTTCACCTATATTTAGATTAGTCGCACTCGAGCCCCTCACCACTGATACTGTACTTCCAAGTATTCGTAAATAAATTCGATTTGATCCAGACCCTACTGCAAAAAAGAGAATTCTCTGTCCCTGACCAGCTGCACTCAAGTCACTAGGCTTAAACCACAAAGATACAGTTCCTCCTTTACTGGTAATACCTGAAAGAGCTGAGGTCGCAGGAACTGTTATCGATAATCTATCTGCACTTGATTGAAAATTGATCGCATTACCTAAAATCCCTGATACAACCTGAGGAGCACCCGCAACACTGAGGTTGAGTAAATTCCCTGAAAGGTCACTCACCCTTGTTGGACTCGTATCAATTGCATCCATACTCCAATAGACAGGTGCATCAGCGCCGTACGCATGATACGTACTTGCATCAAATTGTTTACCCGCCGCAAGTTTAGCTTTCGTTCGAGTTGTAGTAAGACTTGCAAGTACCACCGAAGAAAGTAGTCCAATGATTGATATAACTACAAGTAGCTCAATGAGCGTAAAGGCTTTTGTAGAAAATACAGAGAATGATTTCATGTACGTAAATAATAACACACTCAATAAAATGATTACCACTTTTTTATCCATACTTTGACAGATTCAAAAATATACGATATCGTATTGTCATGACACATTTGTCAAATATACAGCTTCATACAGTTTGGATGCCGGTGTTTGCCGGGTACCAGAAGACCGACCTTATCTCACGAGGTCTCTTTATGCTTATGTCTAGCCGAAATATTTGTAGTATGTAATCTTTAATCTCATACAAACATAGAAATATCCCGGCTGAATGTAAGTCGGGATTTTCTTTTTCTAACATTCAGTAGACGTACTCATTGTGCGCAATTCGGGTATGTACCCGTAAGTTCTTTACAACCAACTCCCTACTACTATGAATCGACAGTATCGCAATGCGGCACTCTACATTCCCTTTGCTATCTTCAGTGAACCTCTATTCTGGGGACCAATCCTCACAAAAACAGTTGTGGAACTCGGCAAACTCAGTCTTTCAGAAATGTATTTTCAAGAAGCTGTGTGTGTTGTCCTCATGTTTCTCATCGATATTCCCACAGGAGCTATCGCAGATATAATTGGACGAAAACGCACACTGATTATTGGTCAATCATTTCTCCTTGTAAGCTACATTCTGTTTGCACTCATGAGCGAACCTCTGCACACATGGCTCGCAAATATCTGTTGGGCTATTGGAGCAGCATTTCGTTCAGGTGCTGATAGTTCACTTATCTACGAATCACTGCCTCTCGAAAATCGTGATGCGGTCTATCATAAGCTTGAGTCAAAAGTTCAAGGTTGGAAACTTGCACTTATGGCGATAGGGGCTCTGGCATCAGGCTGGATGGCACATATTGATTTACGCCTCCCTCTCTTGGTATCAGTTCCTTTTGTCGGCATCTCATTCATCACGACATTCTTTCTTGTTGAAGAACACTCTCATCACACATTACGAGAAGTGAAATATTCTTTTCGTGAACACCTTCATAAAATGTATGAGGGATTGATGTATACAGTTCATATCAAAAAGATTTTGTGGCTCATGTGTTTCTCTGCACTTCTCAGTGCGGCAGGTAAATTATGGTTCTTCACCTACAACCCCTACTTTGAAAAAGTCGGTCTGGATGTGCAAGAATTTGGGTATATATTTTTCATGCTCAACATTGTTGGATGGGCCGCAAGCCACTTCAATCAAAAGATGCTTGAAAAATTAGGAGAACGAACCATGCTCATCACATTACTTCTCTCTACTGCTATTCCCATTATGATCATGGGTATATTCCCTCTCAAGATTATGGCGCTCGGGGTATTCTTCCAGAATATTACCCGAGGTGGTTTACCACCACTATTTTTGGCAATGTCCCAAAAATACATCACGAATAATGCAATTCGAGCAACGACATTGTCGGTAAAGTCATCTATTGGTGCTTTGGCGGGTGCAGGATCACAGATAGTTTTTGGTTATGCACTTACTCAAGCTGGTTTCCTTTCAACACTTACCGGACTGGGAGTAGTGACCTTAATTCTTGGACTACTATGCATGACATGGTATGGAAAGTTGTTCAAAAAATAACATCATCGCTCGTCGTATGACGGGTGATTTTTTATTGGACTTTTTTGAATAAAACAGTAGTATAGAAATACCACGAAAGACGTGGTTGTCCTTCACATCAATCCTCAATCCCTCGAACAAACCATGAAACGTTTGCTCCAATGGCTCGCTGCTTTTGCAGTGATCTTGTCCACCAATGCCGCCATCAATATCGAGGTGAGCTACGCGCTCGCTCCGAATGCATTCGGAAGTCCGAATTACGCTGCGTGGGTTGGTAACACCACCTACGCCGTCGAAAACGGCCTCACCAGCTATGGTGCTCCTGGCCCCGGACAATACAACCGTGTGGCGGGGAATCTCGACTACAACCAGATCGTCGTCACGGGGTTCCCCTCGTGGCTCGGCAATGCTGACCCGGCAGGGACATTCGGTCCCGCCTACGCAGCTGAACTCGGCAATCGTCTTCACGCACCCCTGCACATTGTGGGGACAGGTGGAACGACATTCTCGATCGACAAGCTGTCATTCACCATGACATCTTCAGATCCCGGAAACGGGCTAGGATTTTCCTTCGCCGCTGGAAGTTACACTTACAGCAGTCAGTATTATGGCATTCAATATGGTCTCAATGGAGTCAAAGGCGGAGGTGACGATGTCATCATCACCTCCGGACCGAGCTCAGTGCTCGTAAACGAGATCATCGGTCGTGGGAGTGGCAATGCTTATGCCGCCTACTCCACTGATCCTGGTGCCAGCAATCAGGACAAGATTTTCAATCTGATCGCGAACTTCAGCGACGATGGTCCGTTCACCGTGACCGCTACTTACAGCCTTGAAGACTCGAGTGGCTCCGCGGAAGTCCTCATCGGGACAGAAGTCCCTGAAAATTCGACATGGGCAGCTATTGCGTTTCTCACTCTCCCTGTCGGATGGGTTGTCCTTCGGCGACGAAAGTGATTGATCACGAACTTTGATACGGCGCACACGTGGCGCTATTTTTATTTCACACAAACACAAAGATACTCCTTTAGGTTCCAAAATATGCTATGATGATCCATCATATGACAACATCGACTACCGCTCCGAGCGAGACTCGCTGGTCACTCTACACCTCCCCTACAACTACATGGGAAGCAATATTTGCAGCATGCGAACAAGCGACACAAAGTATTGATTTAGAACAATTTATTTTCGTCGATGACGAAATCGGAAGAAAACTTCTTGATATTTGTGCAACAAAGGCACAACAAGGAGTGCGTGTACGTTTACTATGGGACGGTGCAGGAAGTTTTAATCTTTTTGGAAATTTCTTAATCTCAGAACTAAGTCAGAAACATATTCAAGTTGCCTTTTTTAACACAATACTTCCTCGAGCATTCCACAATCATCGTTGGTGGTTTTTTAGAAATCATCGACGTTCTATTGTAATCGACAAAACTATTGCTTTTACTGGTAGTTTCTCAATATGGGAAAAAACAAAAGAATGGCGTGATACAACCGTTAGAATTGAAGGGAGTATTGTTGCAAGTATTGAAGCTTCATTTGAGGTGATGTGGGCACGTGCGCATAATATAAAAACAGATTGGAGTGCACGTGCAGTCTCATCTGAAGATGGTTTCAGTTATGTTACCAATAGTCCTGTTCCTGGAAAACAGTTCCTCTACCACCGTATCATCGATGCTATTCGTAATGCACGTTCATATATTTGTATCACTACTCCCTATTTTGTCCCCGATCGACGACTTATACGCGTACTCCGACTTGCAGCACGTCGCAATGTCCTCGTACAAATTATTATTCCAGAATCTTCTGATCATCCCGTTGTCGACCTTGGTGCAGAATCATATTTCCATGTCTTATTAACCGCTGGTGTCAAAATATTTAGAATTAAACAACCTCTCATTCACAGTAAATCAATTGTTATCGATGATGACTGGGCAACAATTGGAACAATGAACCTCGATAGTGTGAGTCTCCACTACAATTTCGAAGCAAATATCGTTAGTAACAAGCGTGAATTTGTAGAAGAAATAAAAACAATATTCTATCAAGATCTTGAGATCGCAACTGAGGTACAACCACATATTTGGGAATCACGCCCCTTTACCCAAAAATGGCTCGAATTTCTCGTTAGGTTTGTTCGTACTTTTCTATAAAATATAGACAATTAAACCAAATTATGCTTAAATATAACAACAAATGAGCACCCCTAAGGTTCGTATCAATCATCAGATCAAAGCCCCTGAACTCCGTGTTATAGGAAGTGAGGGACAAAACTATGGTGTTATCCCTCTTTCTGAGGCTCTTAAGCATGCAGAAGAGGCTCACCTTGATCTTATTGAAATTTCCCCTACCGCAGTCCCTCCGGTTGCAAAAATCATGGATTATGGTAAATTTCAGTACGACGAGAAGAAGAAACAAAAGGTGGCAAAAGCTCGTACACAGACCACTGAACTCAAGAATATTCAGGTAAAAATCGGCACTGGAGAGCACGATCTCGAGCTCAAAGCCAAAAAAGCCTCAGAATGGCTTGCCGAAGGTCATCGTGTAAAAATCGACCTGTTCCTCATTGGGCGCTCAAAATATATGGATTTTAAATTCCTTAAGGAACGTATGGATCGTATATTTCGTCTCATAACTACTGAATACAAGGTATCAGAAGAACCAAAGAAAGGTCCCAAAGGTCTCACCGCCGTTATTGAAAAGAAGTAAGTTAGAACTAGCTATAGCAAAAATTTTATGATGAAAACAAACAAATCTTATATGAAGCGGCTTAAGATCACTAAGAACAAGAAGATCTTAGCTCGAGCACCTGGACAGAACCATTTTAATTCAAAAGAAAGTCGCCGAAGTCAGCTCAATAAGAAGCGAATGGGTAACTTCCCTATCAGTAACAAGGCAAAGACACGACTTTTGGTGAATGCTTAATTAATCAGAACTATTAGAAAACTAACATGGTACGAGTAAAGAAAGGTGTTAACGCACTTAAAACACGAAGAAATATATTAAAGCAGGTAAAAGGCTATCGTTTTCGTCGAAGTAAGACTGAACGAGCTGCATACGAAGCTATCTCACACGCTGGTGCATATGCTTTTGCACACCGACGAGACAAGAAGGGTGACTTCCGCCGAGTATGGAATGTGAAGATCAACGCAGCCCTACGACCATTGGGTATGTCATACAGTAAGTTCATGGGAGCAGTAAAGAAGAATAAGATTGAACTCGATCGAAAATCTCTCGCAACTCTCGCTGAATTCCACCCAAAGACATTCGAAGCAGTAGCAAAGAAGGTTGCGTAATATCTACAAGACCAAACAAAAAAACTACCGCAAGGTAGTTTTTTTGTTTGTAATTAAAAAGGGTTAGTCGAATCAAAGGAGGCTGATTACGCCAACTGTTCCTGGAGCACAGCGGCTCGAGAAAGCGCTGCGTAGTCATTCTCCATTGGTTCTGTTTCGACCGCACCGCCGAACCAAGGCAAACCGAAATGAGCGAAGGCAAGCTTCAATGTCTCGATGGCGTCCTCATAAGCGAGGCGCACAAGATCACCGATTTCAGACAATTCCTGACGACAGAACTCAGCAATTTCGCCACCGAACATCTCCGAGACCCGAGAAAGGAAGGTTCCTTTCGCCGGACGGTAGAGACGGTGGTCCAATTGATGATGAAGGATCGTCTTCTTGTTGGAATGATGACGTGCTGAGGATTTGCGGTGAGCACTCATGACTTCGGGGGGTGTAATATTTGAGAGAACACCAGTTATGGTAACTGGATAATTCACGAGGACATCTGGATAGGGATTATACACTAAATCAGTTCATATGTCACCCCCTTCTCAGGACACACGGTGGATATCCCTATCTCATCATGAAGACGCTGGGCAAGGAATAATGCGGACTTTGGCTCCCCCATTGCAATGAATACCTTCTTCAAACTCGAAGCTCCTGTTGCAACAAACTTCACAAGATTATCAGAATCCTTATGAGCTGAATATCCAAATATTTCTTCGATATGAGCACGCACCGGAACTTTCTCTCCATCAATACTTACTTTCTTTTCTCCGTTCTGAAGAAGTCTTCCGAGAGTTCCAAGTGGTTGGTATCCAACAAGAAGAATTGTATTTTTTGCTTCAGGAAGATATGCAGATTCATGTTGGCGCACACGACCACCGGAAGACATTCCTGAACCAGCGATGATAATCTTCGCATCCATATTTCGATCAATCGACTGAGAATCCTTACTATTCGCTACAAATTTTAATCGAGGAAAGGCAAACACATCATCCCCTCCCTTAATACGCTTCTGTGTTTCTTCATTAAATACATGAGTATTTGATCGATACACTTCAGTTACTTTTGTTGCAAGTGGTGAGTCGATATATACAGGTAATTCAGGAACAGCCCCTGATTCAACAACGTCATTAAGCTCATACAACAATACTTGTGTTCGTTCTACTGAAAAAGCAGGGATCACAAGAGTACCTCCCCGCGAAAATGTATCCTGAATAACCTTAATTAATTTAGCTCGACGCTCATCCTTTGATTCATGGTTACGATCACCATAGACACTTTCCATAATAAGATACTCAGCACCTTCGATTGACTCAGTATCACGAAGTAATGGACTTGGAGAATTTCCAAGATCTCCTGTAAACACAACCTTTGTAATTCCCTTCTCCACTGTAAAAGAACACTCAAACATTGATGAACCGAGAATATGTCCCGCGTCTTTTGCATACAGAGAAAAACCTTCGTACAACATAACTGGTGTATGGTATTCAATGGTCTTCCACATAGTTAGAGCCTTAGCCACATCTTCCTTATCATATATAGTAAGTACTCCTTTCTGACGGGCATCTTTTTCAAGTAATATCACCGCATCTTCCATGATGTATTGAGCAATAGCAAATGTTTGTGAGGTTGAATAAATAACACCCTTAAATCCATCCTTCACCAATTTTCCAATACGACCAACATGATCGAGATGACCATGAGTAACAAGCAGGATGTCTATCCCTGCAGGATCATACGCAAATGGCTTATGATTTTCAGCATCAGCTTCCGGACTTCCTTGAGCTAAACCACAATCAACAAGAACTTTTTTACCACCATACTCAATCATGAAGTTTGCTCCAGTAACGCTCCCTACCCCTCCGTAGCATGTGAGTTTAGGATTAGACATTTTTTCGAGAAATTAACCATGCACCTGCTCCACCAATTATATCGAGAACAATATCAGTCATTGTATCTGGCCAATATGATTGACCTGGTAGGACAGCAATATCCGCAATATATTCAAATACCTCCCACACAACACCTATAGCTATAACACCCAAAATGACCACCCAAAACTTTCGAGTAAATGTAAACCTTGGAAAAATACGTGAGCACAAGACAACACAGAACCCTATAGCAACACCTCCTAAAAAATGGACAAGACTATCGTATCCATAAATAGATGCATATGCTCCCTGCATTCCATAAAAATGCGCACCACACACAACTATTGCTCCTAAAAGTGCCACGATATACATTCGCATGTGCTCCAGTATAGCAGGAAATAGAATCATTCAAAAATATAAAAACACCTCCCTTAGAGGAGGCGTTCTTATGCGGTTACTTGTGTGTTACGACCTAGAGTTGTACTAGGTGGGTTTCTTCACGGCAAACGCCAAGGCGCGGCCGAATATGAATGCTTCTAGGTTCGTCAGAATCCCGTTAAATTGTTATAGAGGTAACACACGAGCAACCTATTTATTATTATATTCTCCCCCGCAAGCAAAACAAGAGTGCATAACTAGTGCGAAACTATTCAAGAATTCCGTCGAGATTGACATCATACAAAATCTTTTCTTGAACAAGAGTGTAGTTCACAAGCTCTTCAGCCGTGAACCAGTGTTTAATCTCATCTTCTGCTTCTTTTGGAGAGCCTGATGCATGGACGAGATTACGTACTGAACGACCATCGGTATCAGTCATCTGGTACGAATCGAGCACAAAGTCACCACGAATTGTCCCGACATCTGATGTGAGAGGTTCAGTACCACCAGTGATTTTGCGAATGATTTTTACCGCATGCGCACCCTCCCAGACCATAGCAATGACAGGACCAGCGGTGATATATTTTACCAATTTCTTGAGTAGTACTTCAGTAATCTTAAGAGGATCACTTTCAGGAACAGGAAGACCTTTGTCGATATAACCTTTGATCGTCTTCTCCCCTGTTACACGACGCCACTCTGGATCAAGAGTATAGTGTTGCTCAACAAGTTCAGCTGTTGGTACCAACATCTTTATTGCCACAAGCTTGAGCCCTACTCTTTCATATCTACCGATAATTTCACCAATGAGTGATCGCTGAATTCCATCTGGTTTGATAATGACAAGTGATCGTTCGTATTTGTGGTGTTGTTTCATAAAGTCATTATACAGAATATGCTTCAGAATTTACATACCTCCTACTTCGGAGGTTCTTTCTCTAAAAGTCCCTGCTTATAAAGTTTTCGTTCTGCATCATTAAACTCTTTTACAGTTTTCTTGATCTGAGGGTTAATATAGAAATAATGACGTGCTTCAATTTCTGCTGAAGCTGCATCAATAGCTGTGATGTAGAACGATTCACCGTATCGTTCATCTCGCATGACATATGATTGAGGTGAATCTTGCATGCTAAATAATTTCATTTCACCGTCTTCAACAATAACTGTCTTACCTGTTGGATTAAATCCTTCTTGTACTTGTCTCTTCATCTTTGCTTGGTGATCCTCAAGATTAAGCCATTTAAAAAGCCACCTATGATCCTTCACCTCTTGTGCTGTTGGGTGCATATCATCAAATTCACGACTAATATATCGTGCAATATCCTCATCGGAATATCCGACATCATGAAGATCGGTACTCAATCGAAACAACTTCGCCTCAGAACCCTCATTTGCAAACGTATCAATCTCCACACGAGCTTTGGTTGGCGAATCAACTCCAGACTGACGATACGTGTCTGATGCTTGTAAAGTATCAGGTGACATATACCCCATTGCAATTGCAGCGGCTAGACTTACCGTCTTCTTTATTGAATGCATGAATCCTTTTTCAGGTTTTTCCTCTACAGACTCTTCATGAGACTGAATAAATTTTTCCATAGGATTAGATTGGGAGATTTACAGGAGGTTGTTGTGTAGGTTTCGATACCGGAACATCAGAGGTTCGTGATACTGGTGGGGTATCCACAACGAAGCGTGGAGTCGTATTAAGTGGGGTGCGAGGTACTGTCGGAGTCGCAGATGGTAGTTTTGGACGTTCATACTTCTTCATGACCTCACTTTCAACAATACTTCGTTCACGACCATACTTCAAATATGAGAGTTCCTTAAGATTTGGAACAATTCCCTTGTCACCCGCTACTGGAGCGATAGTTTCAATATCAAAGGGTTTAATTGGTTGACCATTTGAGAGGATCTTGAGATACGCATGACGGTTCTCAATATTCATGAGGTCTTTTGCAGTAAAGACTGGTGAGAACTGCTTTTCAAGATATTCAGCATCGTCAGCACCTACACGAAATACTGCCATTGAACCGACGTTACCGAACACTGAATCACGAATACCCTCTTCAAGTTGGGCGATAAACTGATGCGCGATATTAAGTGACAACTTATACTTTCGAGCTTCAGACAAAATGGTTGAAATAGAATTTGTTGTAACATTCTGGAATTCATCGATATACAAATAGAATGATGGCAAATTCTGACCGAGTGAATCAACACGTGAAAGTGCTGCCATAAGAATTTTACCCACAAGAATGAGACCAATGAGATTAGCATTGATATCTCCAAGACGTCCCTTTGAAAGATTAACCAAAAGAATCTTCTTTGAGTCCATGATCTCACGGAAATTAAACGTCGATTTCTCTTGAGCAACAATCGGACGCATAATATCATTCGACAAAAACACATCGAATTTACTTGTGATATACGGCACAATATTTGAAAGAGATGCTTCCCCTCCCGCCTTCTCAGCGACATCTCTCCAGAACTGAACAACAATTGGATTCTTACATCGTGAAAGTTTAAGTTCACGATATTGTTTCTGAGCAAGAACGCGTGATACATCAAGGAGTGTATTTCCTGATTCAGGATCTTCCATGACAAGAAGTACTGCGTTACGGAAATACTGCTCAAACATTGGACCTCCTGCCGTCTTCATATCAAACAACTTATTAAATATCGACAACATCTCATTCACCACGAATGTTTTTTGTTCAGGATATCGAGCATCAAACTCAAGCATGTTGAGTCCCATCGGGCGATCGGTGTATCCAGGATCAAAATAAATAACGTCTTCATATCGATGTCGTGGAATCGCAGCTAGAATATCCTGGATGTCAGAGCCGTGAGGGTCAATCATACACACACCGTCTCCCCTCTCAATATCCTGAATGATCATGTTCTTGAGAAGTGTTGTCTTACCGGTACCTGTCTGACCAATAGCGTAGAAGTGGCGTAGACGATCTTCATCAGTAAGGAATATTTTTGTTGTGATATTTCGATGGTGATTAAGACCGAGCACAGTACCTTGCTGTGGCAAATCGATTGGTGCAGGAGCACCACCAGCCTTTGATATTTTGAGTTGAGGAGCTGTTCGTATAACCGTTGATGGAAAATGGACCATACTTGTAAGTTCTCGGAAACTTAGAGGAATCTTCTGATCCTCATCAAAAAGACGGAAAGTAAAATCATGAATACCGTGTGCTAGACCATTACCAATCAAACGATTAAATCGAATTCGATTTCCGGTTGGATTATCAAATTGATTAAATGCAGATTCAATCTCCCCCAACACATTACTTGCAGTCATTTCATCTTTAGCTGATGCGACAATACGAATATTCGCCAAGACAATTGGACTTGAAATTTTATTCTTAATATTCTCAACTGCAATCGCATCAACAGGAACAGTTTCTTCCTCCTTCTTTTCAGAAAAAGTTTTTACAATATCCTTACCAAATGCCCATATATGTTCAAACTTAGACTCAGGTATATCAATCGCTTCTTTAACCTTTGTTCCTTTATTAATCTTATCAATTGCCTTCTTGTACGCTCCTGTGTACTTATCACCACAAGGATTAAATATCATCTGAAGAGCTGCCCCCTGACCATCCTTAGCTATCTTTGAAAATGAATTGAGAATAACATTGAGTGGATCATGATCAAATTGTTCATATGTCTTGAGAGAAAATATCGGCTTACGACCTGACATAGCATACGACATTTTGGTAACACCCTTTTCAGAAAAGATATTATAATCATCTTTTTTCTCAACTATCTTTGCATTATGGAAGATAGAGAGAATCTGTTTTTCAAGAAGATTCCTTTTTGTATCATGGACAGCGACATAGAAAACAAACTCATCGCTATGATTCGCTACTGCAATTTCAAAAGCAAAAAAATTGGTACCATCCTGATTATCATCATTAACCGACAACATACCTGCATAGAATTGTTCCATTGATGAGACAAGTTCTTTGAGATTCTTTTGCTCAGCATCCTTGCCCGCTTCAGGAAGTGTCACTTCATAGAGAGTTACTTTCAATGCACGATACAAAGAGTCGCTTTCTTTAAGACCTGGAATAGGAAAACCTGCCTTAATATACTGCACAAGAAAACGTTCGAAGTCATCCTCAATATGTGGATCCTTCAGATTTTTTACAATTGTAAGAGCGTTTTTAAAACCTTTTTCTCGAAAGATTCCAACAAGTTCAGCCATCGTATCATCATGCGTCTCGGGAGTAAGTTCAAGAACAATAGCCTCGGTTTCGCGTGCTGAAGCAGCATACTCCGGATGCAACACTTCCCCTGGATGAACTTGACCGTACTCTTTAATAACCTCACGTGCAATATGAGACTGTTCAGAAGAAGAGATGTTGGCAAGTTTACCTTCAACTTTACGCGATGCTAGTTCACGTTCTTTTTCAGCAACTTGAGCACGTAGATATGCAAGCTCCTGTTCAGGATTACGAAGACCCGCTTGAATATCAAGAGAAAACTTTTCCATGTCCTCTATTATACCCTACCTATATCAAACAAAAATTGCCCTCAGAGCAATTTTTGTTGATAACAAATATAACTCGAGTGGTTATTTTGCAAGCTTCCCTCGCACACCCATGAGATTGATCTTATCATCAGCTTCGGTACTTGCTTTTTTAAGTTCCCGAAGTCCCTCTACTACATTCTCAAGCACAGCCTTATATCTTCGGTTAATTGCGTTATCGAGCTTAAGCTTTGCAACAGCAAGTTGTGTATACACTGCCCCTTGTTCTGCTTCAGATAAGTCTGCCGCAAACATTTCAGCAATCATTGCTTTTGCTTCATCAATTTTCTTTGCCTCGAGAAGAGCTTCGAATTTTTCAGTATTAAATGTCATGGTGATTATTTAGTTATTTTAGAAAGCTTTCGACGAGCAGCGGCGATAAGAATCTTTTTTGTATTCGTCTCTGGAGAGTCAGGCATTGTCGCTTGTATTTCATCAAGAGTTGCCAGAACAAACCACTTCACATTCCCTCCCTTAGTTGCACCAAGTTTTTCTCGGTTGATAAGCTCACTAAGACCAGCAACCATTTCATCAAGCGGCTTACTTCCTACGGTTGTAGTATCGATCACGGCCTCGAGTTGATTAGTCACCGCAACCTCTACCATAGCACTGATCTTATCGGCAAAAGCCTTTTGATCGGCTCCGATATCTGACTTTGTATCCTCCTCAAACTGTTCAAGCTTTTCTAAAAAATTACTTGCTTCATCAACTGCAGGAAGATCGTACCCCTTAGCAAGCGCCTCCATCTTTTTTGTAACGGCAGCAAGAGCAACATTTTTGATCGCCTCCTCTGACATTAATGTACCAAGAAGTTTTTCATTAACTTTTTTCAATGAAGTATCCTTATCAGCTTTTAGAGAGTTAAGTTCATCAACACTTGCAAGTTTTTCTTGAATTTTTGCAATAGAAGCTTCGATATTTTTAATTTCATCTTTAATACCGAAAGAAGGTACGATCGGAGCTTTATCAAAAAAACCTACATCATACCCATACTGAGCCTTAAGAGCAGCTCGAGAATCTTTGTATTCTTTAAATGCTTGTTTTCCTGCACGAAAAGCTCCAATGATATCACCTCCCCCGATCCAAAATGAAGAAAGCGGAGCTTTGATAATATTCATACTCGAAGCTTTTTCAAAAGTATCTTTTTTCTGCTCGAGTTGACCTATAGTTGCCATGTGCTGCTCAATACCACCAAGATCTTTCACTTGTTGTTCTAGTCCAGCAATATCAGCGGATAAAGTTTCCGCTTCTTCAAAAGTTTTAATGATATCAAAAACATAATCAGGATTTTCTACCAACTGATCAGTTACATGCTCACGAATACCATTTATTGCTTTTTCAGGAATTTTTACACCCAACCGTTCACTAAACTCAGTGGTAATAAAACCATTCAACTTATCAATTGCTATAGTACCTTTATCAAACAATTCTTTTTTCTCAAGAATTTTCTCTGGATTTTTATCAACATCTTTTACAAGATTTGCTTCAGCAGGATACTTACCAAGAAAAGCAACGAACTGAGGATCATTCAGGGCTTCAAATAATTTTTCTTCATTACTTGCTTTCTCTGCAGCAATAGCCTCTGGATCTCCGGTTGGTACTTTTGGTGTCATAATTATCTGCTTAAGTATATGCAGAAATTATATCACAATCTATACAGTCAATATCTCAGCATCACCCTTTGTAATCAGGATAGTATGTTCAAAATGAGCACTTGGCTTACCATCTTTTGTCTTATAGGTATAACCATCCTTATCAAGAAATACCTTATGAGTCCCTAAATTGAGCATAGGTTCAATAGCAAGCACCATACCAGGAACAAGCTTAGGACCTGTCTTTGGTTCACCATAGTTAGGTACATATGGATCTTCGTGTACTTTATACCCCACACCATGACCCACAAGCTCTTCAATAAGGCCGTAACCATATGGCAATGCTGTTCGTTCAATAGCGGAACCAATATCCCCTACAGTCTTTCCTGCTTTTGCTGCTTTGATACCAGCCATGAGTGCTGCTTTAGTAACACTGAGTAATCGTTCAACATCAGTACTAATTTTTCCAACGGGAACGGTAACAGCAGCATCTGTAAAAAGACCTCCGTGAATAAGTCCGAGATCAATACTTACAATATCCCCCTCTTTCAAAATATGCTCTGTTCCTGGAAGACCGTGAACTACTTCGTCATTAATCGAAGTACAGATACTCGCAGGATATGGATAGGCTGCACCCTCTGGTTGATAGCCGAGAAATGATGAGGTATCGCCTCCTTCTTTGATGAGAGTAAACGCAAGATCATCAAGTTCTTTTGTTGAAACGCCCGGTGCTACTTTTGCAGTAATAGCCTTAAGAATTTCGGCATGACGTTTACCACCCTCTCGTAGAATTCGTATATCGTCTTTTGTCTTAATAGTAATCATGAGAATTTTGCGATATGTTCCACAATATCAGCATGCACTACATCAATAGGTCGATCACCATTAATTTCTATAAAATTATAATGTGGATTATTACGATAATACTCAATAGTAGGAATCACATTAGAATCAAACCATGTCAGACGTTCTTCAATTTCCTCTTTATGATCATCACCACGACCTCGAGCAAGAAGTCGCTCGACTGAAGTGCTTTTTGGTACATTAATATACACAACAAAAGGTTTTGAAAGATTATAGAAACCAAATAGTGAATGAAGAACACCCGCTTCGTGCACTTTGCGTGGTGTACCATCAATAATGAGATGTTCTCCACCAGTATATGATTGAATCATTCGATTTGCCCACATATAGATCATCAAAAATTCTGGTTCGAGATCCCCTCGATCATATATTTCTTTAGCAAAGCGTTGTGTCACACCATCATGGGCAATAAACTCACGAAGTTCACTTCCACTCTGTAAGTAAAGAACTCTCTTTTCGTTAGAATTTTTCTTGAGATACTCGGAAAGAAGCGTACCCTGCGTACCCTTCCCACACCCTGAACGACCCATAAGAATAATAGCTGTTTGATGCATACACCCTAGTATAGCCTAAATATATCAAAAAAGTAAGAAAATAGGCCTAAAAATAGCCTCTTATATGAGTTTTCCACAGTATCCACATTGAGTGGATAAGTCTTTACTTGACGAGGGTAAGTATGGTATAATACGCCTAGACACGCAGAACTTCGAAAGTTCACCCGATTCGCACCTGTAGTGCGTCTTGACTGTGTCTTGTCTCAACCTCAACATAACGAAAGGACCGAAGCCATGAAACGCTTCCTTCTCATCGTGAGCCTCGCGCTCACACTCGGTATCGCTGGGGTTGCACAAACCCCTTCTAGCAACTCGGTCTCTCTCGCAACTCAGCTCCCTCTCGGGACCGCTGAGCGGCTTGAGGAGAATGCGCGTTCGCGCATTACTTACCTGACCGTATTCCTCTGGTTCACTGACTCGACCAAACTGATCAAGGAGTTCACTCCTGTGAGGTTTGATTCGACCAGTGAAGACCTCGAGACCTTTGTTCCTCGAGTCCTTGGAGAAAAGCTTGCGCTTCTCAACAGTCTCGCTATCACCAATACGGGGCGGCCTATACAGCTCGCCTACAAGTTTGTTGATAGTCGACTCATCATGCTGTTTTTTGGCACAGCTGAATTCACGTTGGAAAACCGCAACGGACAGTGCTCTGCACCGCTCGATGTGGAATACAACTGGCAGCTGCGCCCAGGATACGCTACTGGGTTTGGGATGCATGTCCCTGGGATTGTGAAGGCACATCTTGTTGCCCAAGACGGGACAAACACACTCTTTGACAAGGAGATCGATCGGAACACCAACGACAATGGGTTCGGAATCATGTCGACCATCGACTATCTCTTTCTCCCTCCTGAAGCCATCACCAATGGCTACAACGGAGAGTTGACGATATGGGTCAAGGACGGCAGTGACCCAAGTGGTCTCAGAATGGCGACCTACGACCTCCAAACAGGGGTTCGAACGTCTCCCATTCATCTGACCATGACCGCCTACTATCAAGGGGTCACGATCAAGATCACTGGGTCTCCAGGAAAGTCGGTAGCGCTTTGCCGCTCTACCACTCTTGGGGAGACACCTACAGTCTTTCAAACATTCATCTTGGACAGTGGTGGTGCCACCACTGTCCACATCAGCACAGAGGACACTGACTCTGTCACCGGATTCTTCAGCGCAAAGTATGTCGCAAGCGACAGTGCTAAGCGTTGAATCAGGGGGAAGCTATCGGAGCTGACCCTTTTTATTTTAAACAAAAAAACAGACCTCTGGTCTGTTTTTTTAACTCTATGTATTAATAGATTAGAATTCTTCGATTGCCGGATCAACAGCTGTCACATCAATCGTCCTCCACACGTTACCACCCGCCCCAGCAGAATACTGGCATCGCATTTCATATCGAACCTGTCGAGCAGATTGTGTAATAGGTGTCTCTGCAGAATATACTGAGAAATCTTTACTACTGTTATCCTGCCAAGCTGAATTTGATGTACTATTCCACACATTACATCCAAGGTTAAAACTACCAGACGAAGATGTCATCTCACCGAACAACTTAAATGGCTTATTCTTCTTCACTCTAAGAGTTCCTGTTGTTCCATTGAGTGAGTATTCAGACTTACCCTTAAGAACAAAGTTTGGAGTTGCAGAAGGACTTGTAACAGATATCGAACCACAAGCAAGTGATGAAGACTCTCCAGGTGTAGCTGATGTATCTCGTGCTTTAACCTGGAATGAGTGTGTTACTGGAGTCGAGTTAGTGTAGGTAAATATCTTTGATGGTGAAGACGTGTATGCACTCCATACCCCACTTTCATCTGTCCATGAATATTGATATGTACCATTACCTCCACTTGCTCCTGAAGCAGTTACCGTAACATCATACGGTGAACTCGATGTTGTACGTGTTGTTGGACTTACTGAACAAGAACCAACTGTTACAGATCTTAATCCTGTACATGGATTTTGCGGACCAGTGACGATAAACTCATTCGAAGAGAAAGAAGGATACTCAACATTTGAAATCACTGGAACAATCTTATATGTATATGGTGTACCAACAACAAGTGATGATGTATCGGTGTATGTCAGACCAGAAACACTCGCTAATGCTGTTGTTGGATATGTAGCGTCTGTTCCAAGCTTTCTATACACCTTATATGTCGCAGTTCCTGAGTATGCATCCGTCCATGTTAATGTCACTGACGGCACAGCAGGACTCACACATTGATTTCCTCCAAGAGTTGAACCATTCAATTCAGGACCCTTAGATACTGTTACGTTAAATGTTGTTGTTTTAGTAATTGCAGGTGTACCGCCAGAAGTAGACGATGTACTTGAGCATGTAAAGCCTGTACTTGCATTTATCTCATTTCCCGTCAACGTCCAGTTATTAGTACCACACATAGCATTTGCTCGAGATCGTCGCCATTCTACAACAGTTCGTGATCCTGCGGATGGATTGAGGTATGCATTTGAACCAACAACCTTACAATCCCCTTCATCGAA
Source organism: Candidatus Tayloriibacteriota bacterium (assembly GCA_016215455.1). Classification (GTDB taxonomy): domain Bacteria; phylum Patescibacteriota; class Minisyncoccia; order Phycocordibacterales; family PALSA-1337; genus JACRJP01. The sequence continues at coordinate 56,259 of JACRJP010000002.1, forward strand.
GTTAATACACTTTGTTGATTGAAAACCACCGGCTTCATAATCAGTTTTTGGATTAAACCCTGATTCGCTACTACAACCAAAGTAGAAACCGTCGTACTGATGATTTCCAGGATTACCATCAGAACCTGTCTGCCACACAATCGAACAAGGAGTAGTCGCTCCAGCGGTAACTGTAGTACCACTTGTAGCTGGCACAGTACCTGTAACAGTGACAGTGTACGTACCAAGTAGTGTATCTGACGAAGTGAGAAGCTTAAGATGCGAATTACTTGCTGGATTTGCCGGCAAGACTGGATTCGTACTGAAAGGTGCGACCAGAGGATCGATTTGTAATCCTGTTGTTGTATTCAAACGATTAGCACCTGATGTATCACCTACGAGCACAGCAGAGGTAACTGCTAGTGTAACGTTTTTTGATAGTGTTGAATCGGCGGATAGTAAGGTATTGATCACTTCATCAATAGCATTCCCTGCTGTAACACTCTTATTTCCATCATTAGTTAAAGAGAAATCAAACACCGGTGTGGTAGTAACAACCTCAGACGTTGAAAAAGTAACAGACTGACAATAGAGACTGCCGACAGTACTGTAACTTCCTCCCATGTTGTATAAAGTAAAACCAACCATGACTGACCCAGAAGGACACGAAGAGTTTTGCTGGTATGTAGTGTTCGTTGTTCCTCCCCACGCACTTTCAACAACGGGCTTATTTTCATAACTCGTAACAGGACCTAGGATAAATGTCTGGCTCTGAGCTAAAACATGAGGTATCTGCGAACCACCCAACACACAAAGTGCCAAAGCTATAACAACCGACGAAAATATTTTTTTTAGTTTCATAATAGTAATATGTTATAGACGTATTAAGGCTCTTGTGTATTTCTAAGTCGAGTTCTGTATCCATCGACATATCCAGAATCAGTCGAATTATCAATATAATCACCTGTTGTAGTTGTCTGGGGACTATCACCAACAGTACCCGTTGTACTACCTGTACCTGTAGCAGGAATTACATCTTTTGCTGACAATACTTCACGACAATACAACATTCCAGCTGTACTATAGTTGTCACCCATATTGATAAGATTAAAACCAACTAATACTGAACCATCAGAACATCTAGCATTTTGAATCTGCTCATCTGTCGTTGCAGGGCCACCCCATGGGTTTTCAATAACAAATTTCTGTTGAGCGACAATTGGTCCAAAATTTAATGCAACAGTCTTACAATACAAACTACCAACAACACTATAATTTGAACCGACGTTAAGGAGGTTAAAGCCGACCAAGACTGATCCGTCAGGACAAGAAGACGCAGCTATCTGGGTTGTATTACCAGCAGCTCCCCATGGACTTTCAATGACATTTTTATCATATCGAACAAGAGGACCAAAGTTCGTAGAACTTGTCTGAGCAATTGCATATGACGCACCAGTATAACTGGCAATAAAAACCCCTACCAATATCACTGCTTTGAAAATTTTTGTTGTATCGTGGCTCATATTTTTCTTGAATTAGTGATTAATGTGTATTTAGAGCAGTGATAATCAAATGCTTCTCTGTATCATTGAGTACCCTAGAGAGGCTTGCATATGCATCCAATATAGCTCGACGTTCACTTGGATAGAGAGGTTGTTGACCAACAGTAGCTACACGCGCAAGTATAGCCGCCTTTGTATCAGCAGTCTTTTGTTGTGGAGTAATAGTTAACCACTTGAGATCAGGCCGTGGTGTTGCTGGTGGATAACTGACTACCGGTCCAGTATCAAAACTATTTTCATCAGTTGAAAAATTCCAATAAGAGTACCCTGCCCCTATCAAACACGCTACGAGTAATATAACGAGTATAACCAACCTATGGTGTAGTGAATGATCTTGCATAAGAACATTGTAACAAAAATCCCCATTGACTGGGGATTTTTGTTTGTGGATAACAAGAGAAACGATGTGTTTCTAATATTCTCGCATTGACGCCTGAGCATCGATTCGCTTGATGAGATCAAGTACTACTGACACCACAATGAGAAGTGCTGTACCGCCAATATTGAGTGCAGTGTTACCTGTCACTCCCTGCATGATAACAGGAAGAATCGCAATAATACCGAGGAATAATGCACCAACAAGAGTGATTCTTGTTACGATCTTTCCAAGATATTCTGATGTAGCTTCACCTGGACGTACTCCTGGAATGAATGCACCTCCCTTCTGTAGGTTTGTTGAAATCTGTACTGGATCAAATGTTACTGCAGTATAGAAGTAAGTAAACACAAACACAAAGAAGAAGTACACAATTCCATGGAACCACTGATTGTTTAAGAATACCGTTACCTGACTTGCGATATCAGCAATTTGAGTATTTGATGATTGAGCAAGGAAGTTGGTAATGATCTGTGGCAAAAGGAGGATTGAGAGTGCGAAGATAATCGGAATAACTCCTGATTGATTCAATCGAAGAGGAATGTATGTTGATACACCTCCGTACACTTTATTTCCTCGAACTTGCTTTGCATACGTAACAGGAATTGGTCGTTCAGCTTCAGTTACAATTACCACTGCTGCGATAATCGCAACAGCTGCTACAAGGAAACCGAGGTACAAAGGAATTTGTCCTGGATCAAATGTACTCACGAACTGTGCAATGTGTGTTGGAAGTACCGCTACGATACCAGCAAAGATGATGAGTGAAACTCCGTTTCCGATGCCGAATTCAGAGATAAGTTCACCGATCCACATAAGGAGCACAGAACCTGCTGTAACAACGAATACGTTGACAAAGAATTCAAGACCGGTAAATGCTGGAATGATATTCTGATTTTGCAAAAGTGTAAGGAACCCAAATGCCTGAAGAAAAGCGAGGGGTACACTCAAGTATCGAGAGTATTGAGAGAACTTGAGACGTCCTGCCTCCCCTTCTTCTTGGTACATTGCCTTAAGCTTTGGTGACATCATCGTAAAGAGCTGCATGATAATCGATGCAGTAATGTACGGACTCACACCGAGCATAACGATTGAAAGTCGTGATATACCTCCTCCTGAGAAGATATCAAGAAGTCCAAGAAACTGGTTACCATCAAGCAATTGTCCAAGTCGTAATGCATCAATACTTGGAATTGGAATCGCTGACAGAAGTCGGAAACCGATAAGTGCAGCAACAGTGAAAATGATACGAAGTCGCATTGATCGATCATTGAGCACCACTCCAAGTTTTTGGAAAAAGTTTTTCATTATTTTTTAACTGAACCACCTGCTTTTTCAATTTTTGCTTGTACTGCCTTTGAAACGAGGCATCCAGTTACAGTTAATTTCTTTGTAAGATCTCCTGTTCCCAAGAGTTTAATCTGTGGAACTTTACCTTTGACGGTACTAACAAGTTTCTTTTCGATGAGTGTTGCTGGAGATACAGTATCCCCTGCTGCGAATGTTGCTTCGAGATCACCAATGTTGATAACGAATGGCTTTATTTCAAAACCTTTCAAACTGTTTACTCCTCGGCCTCGAAGCTTAGGAATTCGTTTGATAAAGTCTCGCATTTCTGGACGCTTCTTGTGTCCAGCTCGAGCGTTCTGACCTTTTGTTCCTCGGCCAGCTGTCTTTCCTCGACGACCACCACGACCCACAATCATCTTTGGCTTATTTTTTGTAACAGGTTTAAGAGTATGAAGTTGCATGGTAGTTATTTAGTCACTGACTTATCCGTTGCTAATGTAGCGACCTTTGAATGTTTTGTGATTTTGCCGAGAGCAAGAACGGCTGCTCGAGCATTGTTAACTTTATTTTTACTTCCTGAGAAGAGTTTTGCACATACATCCTTAACTCCTCCGAGTTCAAGAACGTTTCGTACAGAACTTCCAGCAATGACTCCTCGTCCCTTAGCTGGCATGATCATTACTCGAGCTGAGGTGAATTTTGCTTCAACTGCATGTGCAATTGAACCTGATGGGGTTGTAACAACCTTAATCATATTCTTCTTAGCATCTCGAGTTGCCTTATCAATAGCAAGAGATGTATCCCCTGCCTTTCCAAGACCAACACCTACGCGACCCTTTCGATCACCAGCAACGACAGCAACACTGAAACTAAATCGTCGTCCTCCTGATGCAACTCGAGTCACTCGGCGAATACTGATAATCTTTGAATCGAACTCTGGCTTTACTCGTTCTTTATCTCCACGGCCTGTGCCTGGCTTTCGAGGACCTCGGCGAAAACCGCCCTGTCCATCACGAGGTGCACCATATGAACCACGGCCTGCTGGAGCTGCTGTAGTCGCTACAGGTGCTACTGGAGCCTTTGTTTCTGCACTCTCTACTGTATTTGGTGTAGTATTTGTATCCATAATAGTTAGAATTTAAGGCCGCCCTCACGTGCTCCGTCAGCGACAGCTTTAATTTTACCTGTATAAAGATAGCCTCCTCGATCGAAGACGACCTTCTCGATCTTTGCTGCGAGACCCTTCTTTGCAATATTCACACCTACTTCTTTTGCTTGTTCTGCTTTACCCTTCAACTTTGAATCGATTGAAGAAGCTGCTGCAAGAGTGTTTCCCTTCTCATCGTCGATAAGCTGAGCATACACATATTTGTTTGATTTAAATACTGACAATCGAGGGATTGCTGCAGTACCTGAAATCACTGAACGAATACGTCGGTGACGTCGCTCAATGTTTGTTAGTTTTTTTATAAGATTACTCATGATAGTTAATTAGGTTATATAAGGATTAGACCGATTTCTTACCCTGCTTTCGGCGGATAACCTCACCATCATATCGAATACCCTTACCCTTATATGGTTCAGGCTTCTTTTGTGAGCGGACCTTTGCAACAAACTGTCCAACAACTTCGATATCGAGACCTGATACAGTGATAACGTTCTTATCTGCTGTAACTTTAAGAGTTTCAGGAATTGTGAGTTTTACTGGATGTGAAAAACCAAGTGACATGTGGAGTTCCTTACCCTTCACATCTGACTTGTATCCAATACCTTCAACAATCAATTTCTTTTCAAATGGCTTATGTACACCAGCAATCATATTTCGGAGGTGTGCTGCATATGTACCCCAGAGAGCAAGTGTCTCAAGAGTCTGGTTATGAGGAGTGAGTACAACACCTTCAGGTGTTACTTCAATTCCGATGACCGGTTTGAAATATCGTGTAAGAGTTCCAAGAGGACCCTTCACTGTAACAGTACCGTTTGCATTGGTGATCTCTGTCTTTTCTGGAACTACGAGTGGTTTTTTTGCGATTCGTGACATAGTAGTAGATTTACCAAATTTTAAATAGTACTTCTCCTCCGACCTTGAGCTTCTTTGCTTCGACGTCGCTCAATATACCCTTTGGGGTTGAAAAGATGTACGCACCGAATCCACTCTTGAATGAACGGATATCTCGTGCTCGCTGATAAATACGGCGAGAAGACTTAGAAATTCTTTCTACTCCGTGAACTCGAGGCTCATCACCAATGTAGATAAGCTCAATATCAAGAGTCTTAATTAATTTCTTTCCTTTCTTTGCCACTGATTTTACAAATCCACTCTTTTCGAGAGAATGTGCAATTGATTCCTTAAGTTGTGAATAAGGAATAGATACTGTTGCCTTCCGTGCAGCACTAGCATTAGTGATGCGTGTTATGAAATCTGAAATAGGATCTGTTACCATGATGATTTTTTAATACCTGGAATATTTCCCTCGTTTGCATGTTCGCGGAAGCAGATTCGACAAAGATCAAAATCTCGCATGTATCCACGCTTTCGACCACATCGAAAACATCGTCGAACCACTCGGCTCGCGAATTTCGGCTTTTTCTCTGACCGCACAATAACTGATGTTTTTGCCATAGAATATATTACTAATAATTAACCTCCCATATAACAAAAAGAGTGTTGGTGAGCTTCCCTGCACCTTTGGGATATATCCCTCGAGTTACGGTATCGCTTCCAACCTGTTTTTGTGTATATTTTCAATCAAACACACACCTTTTTCGCACTACTACTCACTCCTGCGAATATCCACAGACTACCAAAATAGACCCTATAAGTCAAACAAAAAAGGGCCGCAGCCCTTATTTGTTATTTCTTCCCTTTTTCTTCTTTCTTAAATGGGAAATTGAGAGCTTCGAGGAAAGCGAGCGTATGCTCTGGCTTCTTTGAAGTTGTCACGAATGTAATACCAACTCCGAATACATCCTTGAGTTCTTCATCAGTATTTTCTGGGAAAATAGTATTTTCCTTGATACCGAGACTGTAGTTACCCATATTGTCGATACCGTTTCGAGAAATACCTCGGAAGTCCTTTGTTCGAGGAAGAGCAATGTTCAAGAGTTTATCAATGAAATCATACATTCGCTCACCACGGAGAGTTACCTGGTATCCTACTGGATCACCCTGGCGAACCTTAAATGAAGCAATAGACTTCTTACTTCCTCGAAGAGCTGCCTTCTGGCCAGTAATACGTGCCATACGATCAGCGATGAGTTCAAGCTTTTTCTTATCCTTCACTGAACCTACACCAGTACTCACGACAACCTTAGTGAAGCGAGGAGATTGCATGACACTTGTAAAGCCGAACTTCTTTTTGAGAACTTCGCCTGCAAGCTTTTGATTTTCTTTAATCGTTTTCATGGGTTGTTATTAAAAATTACTACTTTGTCTCCTCTTTCTTCTTAGCTGCTACCTTCTTTGGAGATTTCTTAGCTTCACTCGCAAGTTTAACATTTGAAATATGCATAGGAAGAGAAACCTCTACAACCTGACCCTTCTGACCACTCTTTCGAGGTCGCTGGTGCTTCTTAACTGTATTCACTCCTTCAACAAGGACTCGAGACTCCTTAGGAAAAACCTTAAGAACCTTTGCTGTCTTACCCTTATCTCGGCCAGTGAGTACTGTTACACTGTCATTTTTTTTAATAGTCTGTTTTGCCATGGTGGTGATGTTAGAAGTTATACGATTTCAGGAGCTTTTGACGCAATTGTCTGGAAGCCTTTTTCACCAATTTCTCGTGGGATTGGACCGAAGATACGACCAGCAAGAGGCTCTCCCTTTCCTTTGTCGAGAATAACTACTGCGTTCTCATCAAATCGAATATATGAACCATCCTTTCGTCGGAAAGGTTTTACTGTACGTACAACAACTGCCTGAAGAACGTCTTTCTTCTTGATAGATTTTCGTGGTTCTGCCTTCTGTACTGAAAGAATAACAAGATCACCAAGCTCTGCATAGCGCTTCTTTGAACTGCCGAGCACCTTGAAAATACGGCCAATCTTTGCGCCTGTGTTATCTGTTATTCGTACTATTGAGCGTGGTTGAATCATGGTAGTTTATTTTTCGACAATCTGGAAGAACTTATGTCGTGAGATAGGTCGGCATGACTCAATAGTCACCTTCTCCCCCACTTTCTTAGTATTTCCAGGATTATGCACCTTATAGCGCTTTCGAAGATTCAAGAACTTCTGGTACTTAGTATCTTTGACGTAACGCTCAACGAGAACAACGACCGTGTCCTTCATTTTATCAGACACAACAACACCCGAAAGAGTCTTTCGTTGTGCGGCTGTATTCTTTTGTTCGGTCTTTGTTGTCATATGATTGCTTATTTCTTATTCTGCTTGCGAAGTGATACTTCTGTCAAGATCTGTGCTATTTCTTTTCGAGTCTTCTTTCCTACCTTAACATCTCGAGTCTTACTTCCTGCCATTCCGAATCGAAAGTCTCGGAGGACTGTCTGCTTCTCACTGAGAAGCTTTGCCAATTCTTGTTCTGATTTATTTTTGAGTTCTTTCATGGTAATAAATTTAGAACAATTCTCGACTAATAACCTTTGTCTTTACTGGAAGCTTTGCTCCTGCTTTCTTGAGAGCTTCGATAGCAACAGTCCCTTCAACACCGTCCACTTCAAAGAGAATGCGACCTGGCTTAACAATTGCCACGAATCCTACTGGATCACCCTTTCCCTTTCCCATCTTTACTTCTGCAGGTTTCTGAGTGAAAGGTCGATCAGGGAAAATTCGAATCCAAACCTTTCCTGACTTTGATGCGTAGCGAGCTACCACCTTTCGTGCAGCTTCAATTTGGTTTGAAGTAACTCGATCATGAGTGATTGCCTTGAGTCCATATGAACCGAAAGCAAGTTTTGTACCACGAGTTGCAACACCAACCTTATCAGGATGTTCTCGGCCGGTAAACCACTTTCGAAATTTAACTTTTTTAGGGAAAAGCATGATAGTGTAATTATTTCTGCTGAGCAGCTTTAAGATCCTTTGCAAAGACCTGTCCCTTATAAATCCACACCTTAATACCAATATCACCGTATGTCATGTGAGCCTTCTCACGAGCGAAGTCGATATTTGCACGAAGTGTCTGAAGAGGAATTTGTCCCTTTTTGAGGTCTTCCTGGCGTGCCATTTCAGCACCTCCAAGTCGTCCTGAAAGCTTAATCTTCACTCCAAGAACATCTCGATTAGCAACAACTTTTTCAATTGTCTGCTTGAGTACTCGTCGGAATGGAAGACGCTTCTCAAGTGCTTCAGCAACCATCATACCGACAACAGCAGCATCAGTTTCAGGAGCTTTAATTTCTTCAACATCAATCTTGAGTTCTTGCTTACCAAGAACGAGTTTGTTTCGGGCAATAACCTTAAGGAGTTTTTCACGAAGCTTTACTACCCCATCACCTGATCGGCCGATAAGCATACCCGGTCGTGAAGTCTTGATGATGATTCGAAGGAATTTCTGATTTCGTTCGATTTCAATACCACCAATAAAAAATGGTCGAAGTTCTTTTGTAAGGAATTCTCGGAGTGTAATGTCTGCCTTAAGAAACTTTCGGTATTCTGAAGGTGCACCAAACCAACGACTCTTCCAGTCGCGAATGATTCCAAGTCTATGTGAATATGGGTGTACTGAATGTGACATATTATTTCTTTGGTTCTTTTACTGCTTTTGGAGCAAGTACAAGTGATACATGACTTGTTCGCTTATTGATTGGAAACGCACTTCCCCGAGCTCGAGGCATACGTCGCTTCAAAATCTGACCACCATCAACACGAATCTCTTTTACAAACAATGCATCCTTTTCAATATTAAAATTATGCTTTGCATTTGCGACTGCTGATGCAATGAGTGTTTGGAGTGGACTTGTTGCTCGCTTTGTAACGTTCTCGAGAATAGCGAGAGCTTGAACAACATTCTTACCACGAACAAGAGCTGCTACAAGGCGAACCTTTCGTGGAGACTGTCGATAATTGTTGAGAGTTGCAGTAATCATGATCGTCTATTATTTCTTTGCTGCTGGAGCGGCAGTATCAGCCTTAGCAGATTTAGCTGCTGAGATTTCTGCTTCCTTCTTCTTAAGTTCAAGCTCCTTCTGCATCTTACCTCCGTGTCGGATAAACTTACGTGTTGGAGAGAACTCACCAAGACGATGTCCTACCATTTCTTCAGCAACAAGAACTTCTACGTGTTCACGACCGTTGTATACACCAAACTTAAAACCTACCATTTCTGGAGAGATTTGACTTCGGCGGTACCATGTCTTAATAAGACCTGTTTCTTGAGGCTTCTTTCCGGCGATCTTTTTGATGAGTCGCTCTTCGACGTATGGTCCTTTTTTAAGTGATCGTGTCATGTTTCTAAAAAAATAGCTCTTGGTGAGAGCGTGCGTTCCATACTAACGAAACGCAGCCCTAAAGTCAAGAAATTACTTGGTTTACTCGGCCTTTTTCTGCTTACCAACTCGTCGGCGTGAGACGATGAAGACATTTGAGTACTTCTTTGGAGTACGTGTCTTCTGTCCCTTGCCTGTTGGCTTTCCCCATCGACTCTTCGCACGTCGAAGACCTCGACCTTGTCGACCTTCACCTCCTCCGTGTGGGTGATCCACTGGGTTCTGTGCAGTACCTCGAACAGTTGGTCGAATACCCAACCATCGACTACGGCCAGCCTTTCCAATGTTTACGAGACGAGATTCTTCATTTGAAACAGCACCGACAGATGCCCATGCAGTATCGATGATCTTTCGCACTTCTGTTGAAGGCATCTTTACGTGAGTATATCCAGAATCATTTGCAATTACCTGAGCAAAACTACCTGCTGATCGAACGAGTCGAGCACCATTACCTGGTTTAATTTCAACGTTGTACACGAATGTACCTACAGGGATTTTTCGAAGAGGAAGTCGGTTACCTGGAGTAACTGGGGCTGTTTCAGAAACAATGAATGTATGACCCACCTTCACAGACTGAGGAAGAAGAACGTAACGCTTCTGTCCATCTAGATATTGAACAAGAGCAATGAAACCAGTTCGGAATGGATCGTATTCAACGGTAAGCACCTTTGCTACCATATCCTTCTTGTCATAGACAAAGTCAACAAGTCGGTACAACTTTCGATGTCCACCTCCCTTGTGTCGAACAGTAATGCGACCCTGAGAGTTGCGTCCCATGTCACGCTTGAAGCCAACAGTGAGAGCCTTGTGTGGTTCAGACACCGTAAGATGATCTCGATACGAGATCGTTGTCATATGGCGTCGTGATTTTGTATGTGGGTGGTATCGTTTCATGGTAATTATGCTACTTCAATCTTGTCACCCTTCTTGAGGTATACAAGTGCTTTCTTAACTGCTGACTGAGTTCCCTTCTTTCCTCGAACGAATACTGCCTTTGCAGGAAGATTGATAATATTAATTCGTACTGGAGAAACCTTATAAAGCTGTGTGATTGCGTGAGAAATTTTATTCTTTGTTGCAGTCTTACTCACTTCAAATGTATAGACATTGTTCTTTTCATTTGCAATGCTAGCTTTTTCAGTAACTCGTGGTCGAAGAATAAGGTGAGCAAAAGATGTAGGAATATTCGATGCACTTGCTGTCTTAGGAGCTTTCACAGCCTTTGATTCTTTCTTAGCTACTGTTTTTGCAGCAACTTTCTTTTCTGATTTAGTTTTGAGTCCGAATAGAGCCATGATAGTTATTTAATCTTTGATTCAAGAGTTGTAAAAGCGACCTTTGGATTCGTAATGATCAAATACTTGTGATTCAAGACTGAAACTGGATTCACACTTCGAAGATCACTGATCTCAAGGTTACCGAAGTTCTGGAAACTCTTCACAACATTTGCTTCCTTACTATCTACAGCAAGGAGAGCAACGTTCTTTGGCTTAGTTCCAAGTTTTTCAAAACCCTTGATCTTTGCAAAGTTTCCAAGAACAACCTTTGCCTCTGCTGTCTTAGGGGCAGCAAAAGAAAGTGTATCAACAAAGAGGATTTCTCCATCTCGCATTTTTCGAGAAAGAATAGTGAAGAGTGCTTTTGTCTTTGCCTTCTTGTTTACCTTTCGGTCAAAATTCTTATCCTTTCGAGGTCCGTGAGCAACACCTCCACCAACCCAGATAGGTGATCGAGTAGAACCGTGTCGAGCTCGACCAGTCCCCTTCTGCTGCCAAGGCTTTTTACCTCCTCCTCGTACTTCTCCACGAGTCTTTGTGTGTGCAACGTTTGTTCGTGCACTTGATTGCATTGCGACAACTACCTGATGAACGAGGTCAGCATTCCATGTAAGTCCGAAGATTGATTCTGGAAGTTTGATCTTCCCTGATTCTTGTCCTTTCTGATTGTATATGATTGTTTCCATAATATTTAGGATAAGAATTAACCTCGGATTTCTACGATTGTACCTCGTCGACCTGGAACTGCTCCTGTAATGTAAAGGAGGTTCTGTTCTGCATCAATATGCACAACCTTGAGATTTTTAACTGTAATACGATCACCACCCATTCGGCCGGCCATTCGCATTTTCTTTGGAACCTTGTTTCGAAGACCTCCTCCGATAGAACCCGGTTCACGTTCTGAGTGCTTCTGACCGTGAGTTCGTGGACCTCCACCGAAACCGTGTCGCTTAACTACACCTTGGAATCCTTTTCCTTTTGAAGTTGCACTCACTTCAACAGTATCGCCAAGAGCGAACTGAGATACTTCGATCTTATCACCTGCCTTAAATGCTGATGTGTCCTCTGCTCGAAATTCACGAATAGTCGCAAAAGATCCAAGACCCTTGAGGTGACCTGTGAGAGGTTTGTTGACGCGAGTTGCTTTCTTTTCTCCTGATCCAATCTGGACAGAAGTATATCCATCACTTTCCTTTGACTTGATTTGAGTAATAACTGCAGGAGTAGCAGAAATAATAGTTGCAGGATGGACAACACCGTCCTTATCAAACACCTGCGTCATATTCAGTTTCGTTCCGAGTATAAATTTCATAGCAGTACAGTATTACATCATTTTCACATCGATGTTGACACCAGATGGCAAACTCAAGTTAGTAAGTGCTTCAATAATCTTCTGGTTAGGATTCAAGATGTCGATCAATCGCTTGTGAACTCGCATTTCGAATTGTTCTCGTGCGTTCTTGAATACGAATGAAGCTCGGTTAACTGTATACTTCTTAATTTCTGTAGGAAGTGGGACAGGACCATAGAACTGCACATCATATCTGATAGCAGTATCCATAATCTGCTTCAAAGAAGCATCGAGAATCTTGTGATCATATGCACGAACTCGGATACGGAGTTTCGCTCCACTCTCCTCTTTTCCAGCAATCTTAGCTTTTGATGCTTTGACTGGCTTTGTTGTTGTATCCTGTACTTTCGTCATGATGATATCGTTATGGTTAGACTAGGCTACAATTTTAGTTACGACACCAGCACCTACTGTCTTTCCACCTTCTCGAATAGCAAATCGCTGATTAGCTTCAAGTGCGATTGGAGCAACGAGCTTAACTTTGAATGTTGCTGTATCACCTGGCATGATCATTTCTACCTTCTCAGCAAGAGTTACTTCGCCAGTAACGTCTGTTGTTCGGATATAGAACTGAGGCTTGTATCCAGTAAAGAATGGAGTATGTCGTCCGCCTTCTTCCTTCTTCAAGATGTACACTTCTGCTTCGAAGTCTGTATGTGGCTTAACTGAGCCAGTTTTCGCAAGAACCATACCTCGAGTAACATCGTCCTTTCCAGTACCTCGGAGGAGAAGACCAGCGTTGTCGCCAGCAATACCTTCCTTAAGAGACTTATTGAACATTTCGATACCTGTGATAGTTGTCTTTGAAGTATCCTTGAAACCAATGATTTCAACTTCTTCTCCAACCTTCACCATACCTCGTTCAATACGACCTGTTACCACAGTACCTCGTCCTTCAATTGAGAAGATATCTTCAATTGGCATAAGGAAAGGCTTATCGACTTCTCGAACTGGAGTAGGAATATATGTGTCGAGTGCCTTCATAAGATCCTTGATCTTAGCAACCCAAGTTGCATCACCTTCAAGAGCCTTAAGAGCAGAACCTCGGATAACTGGAGCTCCCTTTCCATCAAAGCCGTACTTTGTAAGGAGATCTCGAACTTCTTCTTCAACGAGATCAAGAAGATCAGCTTCAGCTACAGCGTCACACTTGTTGAGGAATACAACGATCTGAGGCACACCAACCTGCTTTGCAAGAAGGATATGTTCTCGTGTCTGTGGCATAACTCCATCAAGAGCAGATACTACAAGGATAGCACCGTCCATCTGAGCGGCACCTGTGATCATGTTCTTAATATAGTCTGCGTGGCCCGGAGCGTCGATGTGAGCGTAGTGTCGAGCATCTGACTCATATTCTACGTGAGCAAGAGAAATAGTAACTACCTTTGTTGCATCTCGAACTGTACCTCCCTTTGCAATATCAGAATACGCCTTGATTTGAGCAAGACCATCTTTAGCCTGAACCGCAAGAATAGACGTAGTAAGAGTTGTCTTTCCGTGGTCAACGTGGCCAATTGTACCGACGTTAACGTGCGGCTTTGAACGATTAAATTCTGCTGCCATATGATTTTAGTGCTTTACTTCAGCAAGATTAAGGTGCGAAATTCTGGGAAAGCTCCCAGAAGAGCCCTAAGCTCGGCGAAGTAAAGATAAATTAAAGCTAACTAATAAAGTGAAACCGAGGACACTTCAAACACCAACGCAAAAATGCGATACACGTCATACTAGCAGATACAGGAAGATTGTCAAATGTTCAATATTGTTTGCATGTAAAAGAAGCACATGTTAGCGTAATAATAGAAAAATACAGACACTCAGCAAAGACATAGCTCATGAAAAATCCGATACTTGAGAGAATTTTTGGACCATCGTCCAGAACAACTGTCCGGCAACTCCTGACAGTGCGGGCTGGTAGTGAAAAGACCAGAGGGATCGATGTGAGAGGTTTCTTAAGCAAGGTTGGTTTTGACCAACTCAAGGACCTCGTTGGAGGAGACGTTTCGGGCAGAATGCCGGGAGGAGATACAACTTTTCTCCTGGGTTACGACAAGAATGGCGGACAAAATCCGTCATTTCGACTCATCCGGGTTACACCGAACTCCCATACCGAGATAGAACTCGGACAGATTACCCGGATACAGCCAATCGGAGAGGATGTAGAGATCACAGCTTCTGGCCAAGCTATGAAGAAATGGGTCTTTATGTGCACTCCCGTTGACTTTGATACTCTACCGAACAACGGGGAGATCGCCACTTACACCGCATTCTCACTAACACCACCTCCTCAAGAGGAGGTGGTGGAAGAAGATGTAGAGGTGGAAAGACCACCTCGTCCTCCCAAAAGATTCATCTTCAGAAGGAAGCCTGCCGATGAAGCAAGACCGGGGTATACCCTGTCTCCTCCGGAAGGGCCGGCAAGAACACCGTTATCTCCGCCCCCACCAACACCTGAGAAAAAAGTAGCTGCAACAGAGCGATCTGTGAAAGTTACAGTTCGAAAGGCTTATAAACCCAGGACACCCAAACAGCCTAAAGAAAAGGTGCCTGAAAAGAAGGATGAGAAACCGGGCTCCCCTATCACACTGCTTCGAGCAGACGCGTATCAAATCGTGGGAGTTGATGAGCTTGTCCCCTTTCAGCCCAACACCGATGATCCTCGATTCACGGGACAGCCACGAAAATGGTTTTGCCCCAAGAAACTGAAAAGACTGTCGGATGGAATGAAAGAACATGGACAACAACTCCCGTTAGTTGTTCGTCCTGCCGATCCTGCTGTGACCGCAGCAAACCCCCAACACAAATGGGAGATCATTGCTGGTGAACGCAGGTGGCGTGCAGCCAAGATGGCTGGAATCAGTCACCTCTCAGTCATAGTGCGACACCCTGCAAGCAGGAGAGCACAGCACATGATTGCATTGATTGAAAATCTCAATCGGGCAGATCACACGAATCGAGAACTTTCAGATGCCCTAACTGCCCAGCTACAGGCCGGAGAAACCATTGGCGGACTTGCAGATGCCATTGGGCAATCAAGAACAACTGCGGTGAAGTTGCTGTCTCTTCAACAACTCCATCCCACGTTGAGAGCACTTTTGGATCCACCGACGCCAAAAGCAGATCAGATCAGTCTGACTGAAGGCTCGATACTCGCCAGGATATCACCTCCGGAAAAACAATTGGAAATATGGGAACAAGCCAAGACACAGCCCACTCGTGGATTGATTGTTCGAATGCTCAAAGAGCTCGGCTCGGCGCACTTCCAATACAAACGGAAACCCCGCACGGGTCACCACGAGGGAGTTCGGAGTATCCGGAGACGTTTTAATAATCTCAACCTCGTGCTTCTTGAACTGAAAGCGTTCACACCGGATGAGATGAAGCGCTTTGTTGTATCAGAAGGTTCAGAAATAACAACTCTGCTACAACAGTTAACCGAGACGCATACTGTCATCGATGCTCTCAAGTCAAAGATCACTCGGGCACGCGCGGCCCAAAAGACTACTCCTGCCACAGCATGATTGGTATTGGTGTCTACGAGAAATGTACACTCAACACCTTTTTTATTTAATTATCACTTACCAACGAAACAGAGAAAGTATTAGACCTCTTAGAAGAAAGTCTGTAGAACTTTTTGCCACACATTAATCACCGCTGAAGTATTATCAGTTCCATATACTGTAAGAGGAAGTGCTACATTCCATCCAACTCCTGGATATTCACCTTTATTAACAGCGTTTACCGAGACTTCGATCTTCTGACTTCCGACAGGTATCTTATATACAGAAGGACTGTGAATTACCTGCCAAGTATATGAAGACTTTGGCTTAATAACACTACTTGTACCTAGATTTGTTGTACATTCAGCACCTACATGTGCTGACCGATCATAACCACCTACTGAGTAGATCACTCTTGGACAGCCTGAGTTAAATTTTAGAGTAATTGGCACATCTGTATTGTTGTATGCCTTTAGGTTTAGTGTAATCTGTTCTTCCTGTGAGAAATGGATCTTATCTCCCGTCAAAGAAAATGTAAGAGCTGGTAGTGGAGCTGAATAGTCAGGAGTAGTAACTGCAGCAGGAGCAGTATTTGCACCGGTAGCATTAAGTGTTGTAGGAGGGACTAATGATTCACTAGTATAGCGATCATACCCAACAACATAGATTCTTCCTGTTCGTACAGTATTGATGACAACATCACCCTTCTTGAGAGTTGCTCGGATAACAAACTGCTGATCGCCCTTCATTAGATTGTCTGGGATTTTCCAAGAAACTACCTCATTACATTCTGTACCTGTAGTACATTCAATTTTCTTGATATCAACCACTTTTGTCGAATCATTTGCATCCCACGCTTCAACATAGAGACTGTATCCAACTGGAATTGCTGCTGGACTCAAATTTAACCCCATAGTATCCCCTACTTTAAATGAATACCCTGTCGTCCAAATTTCTCTCATTCTAAAAGAAGATGCTGCTGGTGTGGTATTTGGTGCTGGAAATGTAACATTAATAGTTTGAGTCTGGGTTGTTCGAACACCATTCTTCAAAAGGGTTAATTTAAATGGAACAGTTACAGCTTGGGAATTCGATAGAGGAGTTACATTAACTGAACCTGCAGTCTGACCAGTCCATTCCCACACCCCTCCCTTGTCACATGACGGATGATTTCCTTTATCAGTTATAAAGCTAATTTGACCAGGGGTACAAATCATTTCTAATACTGCATCGGTAGCACCAGAAGCATTCCATATCATTGCTACAGTTCGAGTATTTTGATTAGGATCTTTCACCCCAAATGCAGTAATTACTGGATTCGTGTTAGTGTTTTGTGCAACAGTAGAACAAAGCATTCTATTAACATAGGCTTGTGTGATTTGTCCAAAACCTGATTCTCGTATACCTACAGAAGCCTGGAAGTTCGCCAAGGCTCCCGCAGTAACCGGACCGTAGTATCCTGTTGCTTTACTATTCAAAAAACCTTTTGATATCAAAAACTGTTGTAAAACAGCAACATCTCGACTCTGAGAACCTATGCGGAATGTTGTTGTAATACCTGCAGTACACGAAGATGTCGTATTCTGTTGCGAATTAACCAACTGAGCCTTTAATTGTGTTAATTTTGCTTCCAATTCTACAATCTGAGCTCGAATCTGTTGTTCAGATTGAGTATCAGCAGAAACTGTAAATGGAACACTACCTACAGTCACAATAACTGCCAACACCACCAATAATGTAATTTTTCTAAAAATCATAGAGATACTAAATTGAAATAAACGCACAAACAAAAATACCGTGACATTATTTTATCACGGTATTTTTGAGTACGACACAATGTTATCCCCTATTTTCTTGACTCAACAATAGTTTTTTCAACGTTTGCTGGAACCACTTCATAGTGATCGAATTCCATAGTTGAACTTCCTTGTCCTGATGTCATTGAACGAAGCTGTGTTGTATAACCGAACATTTCTGACAATGGTACCTTTGCTTTCATTACCTTTGCCTGACCTCGTTCTGTCATTTCTTCAACTTGACCTCGTCGTGATGAGATAGAACCTGTAACGTCTCCCATATACTTATCTGGGAACAATACTTCTACCTTCATGATAGGTTCGAGAATAACTGGCTTTGCTCGCTTAGCAGCTTCCTGGAATGCTTGAGAAGCAGCAATCTTGTATGCGATTTCTGATGAGTCAACGTCATGGTAACTACCGAAAGTAAGTTCACATGAGACATTTACCATCTTGTATCCTGCAACAATACCTCGATCTGTTGCTTCATGAACCCCCTTCTCTACTGCAGGAATGAATTCGAGTGGAATAACACCTCCCTTAATTGAGTTAATGAATTCGAAGTCATCATATCGAGACACGTTCTTAGGAACCTTTTCATCCTTCTCAAGAGGCTTCATAGGTCGGATAGTAATCTTTACGTGACCATACTGACCCTTACCTCCTGTCTGCTTGATGTACTTGTGTTCAGCTTCAGCTTCACCAAGAATGGTTTCTCGATATGCTACCTGAGGCTTACCAACGTTTGCTTCTACACCGAATTCACGCTTCATTCGATCAACCATGATTTCAAGATGGAGTTCTCCCATACCTGCAATAAGAGTTTCCCCTGTTTCTGGGTTTGAAGAAATTTTGAATGTTGGATCTTCGTTTCCAAGCTTTCGAAGTGCCATACCCATCTTTTCCTGATCAGCCTTTGTCTTTGGCTCAATACGGAGAGATACCACTGGTTCTACGAATTTAATAACCTCGAGAAGTACTGGGTGATTTTCATCTGAGAATGTGTGTGAAGTAAGAGCATCCTTAAGACCTACGGCTGCTGCAATTTCTCCAGCGAACACTTTCTTTACTTCTTCACGCTTATCAGCCTGAAGTCGCACAATACGTCCAAGTCGTTCTTTCTTACCTGTTGTTGAGTTATAGATATATGTACCTGATTCAATTGATCCAGAATATACTCGGAAGAATGTAAGCTGACCTACGAATGGGTCGTTCTGAAGTTTGAATGCAAGAGCTGTAAACGGTTCTTCGTCTGAAGCATGTCGTACTACAACCTCTCCTGTGTTCACATCAGTTGCCTTAACTGGTGGAATATCAAGTGGAGATGGAAGATAGTCTACAACAGCGTCGAGTACGAGCTGTACACCAACGTTCTTCAAAGCTGATCCTGTAAATACTGGGAAGATCTTGTTTGCAATAACGGCCTTTCGAGCAACTCGCTTGAAATCTTCAATAGAAATCTCTTTTCCATCCAAGAAGTCCTGCATAGCAGCATCGTCAGTTTCAACAACCTTTTCGATGAGCTCTGCTCGGTACTTCTTTGCGTCCGCAAGAAGATTCTCAGGAATTTCCTTTTCAATAACATTAATTCCCTTTTCACCTTCAAAGTAGTATGCCTTCATCTTCAAGAGATCAACAACCCCATTGTGTTCTCCTTCAAGACCAATTGGAATCTGGAATCGAACAGCATTCTTATTGAGTCGTTCAAGGATAGAAGCATATGACTTTTCAAATGATGCACCAGTTCGGTCCATCTTATTGATGAAACAAAGTCGTGGCACATTACTTTCATCAGCATAACGCCAGTTTGTTTCTGACTGAGGCTCTACTCCAGCTACTCCGTCGAATACCACCACCGCACCGTCGAGCACACGAAGAGAACGCTTCACTTCCACAGTAAAGTCGATGTGGCCTGGTGTGTCGATAACATTGAATCGAACCTTCTTTGATACATCCGTCTTTGGCATATATGTTGGGTTCCAGAAACATGTAATCGCAGCGGCAGTAATAGTAATACCTCGCTCTCGTTCCTGTTCCATCCAGTCGGTTGTAGTTTCACCTTCGTGCACTTCACCGATCTTGTGGATCATTCCAGTGTAATAAAGGATTCGTTCTGAAGTTGTTGTTTTGCCGGCATCAATGTGAGCAATGATACCGAAGTTACGAACTCTTTCGAGTGGGTAGTCTCTTTGCATATATTATAGAGGCTAAATTAATGTACTAAATTGGATAAATTACCAAGCAAAGTGAGCGAACGCCTTGTTTGCTTCTGCCATCTTATGAGTGTTCTCTCGCTTCTTAACAGCTTCACCTTCATTCTTTGATGCTGCGATGATTTCATCAGCAAGCTTCAAGTGAATTGGAAGACCTTTCTTTGATCGAGCAGCATCAATAATCCACTTCATTGAAAGTGCTTGTCGTCGTTCTGGTCGAACTTCTCGAGGAACCTGATAGTTTGCACCTCCAACTCGTCGTGAACGAACTTCCATCTGAGGAGCTGTATTTTTGAGAGCTGCTTCAAATACTTCAAGAGGATCTGCTACCTTTGCTTTTTCCTTGATAGCCTCAAGACATCCATACACAGCATTTCGAGCCGCATTCTTCTTTCCTGACTCCATGACATAGTTAATGAACTTAGCCACTTTGACTGAGTCAAATGTCATTTCTGCCTGCACTATATTTCGATTTTTTACTCGTCGTCGCATGATAGTTATTGAGAATTAGGCTTACTTAGCTGCCTTTGGCTTCTTGTTGCCGTATTGACTTCGACCCTTTCGTCGCTTTTCTACACCAGCACAGTCGAGAACACCTCGAACAATGGTATAGCGGAGACCTACATCCTTTACACGTCCACCTCGGAGAAGAACCACTGAGTGTTCCTGGAGAGAGTGTCCCTCACCTGGAATATACGCAGTAACTTCCATTCCGTTTGAAAGACGAACACGGGCAATCTTTCGGATAGCTGAGTTCGGTTTCTTTGGAGTTTTTGTTGTTACCTTCACACATACACCTCGCTTAAATGGCGAAGCGAAGAATCGAGGTCGATTCTTTACTGAGTTGAAACTTCGCATGAGAGCTACAGCCTTTGGCTTTCGCGGTGTCGTGCTTCGGTTTCGTCGCACCAATTGGTTAATTGTTGGCATTCGTACCTATATTATTGTTTATCTCACTACCAAAACTGACTTTTTCACTCAGGGCAGGTTTGAGATGTCTTCTCTACTCATGAGAGACTACCCGCGATGAATTACTCACTTTTGGCTTCTATTAATTACGTTTTACAACGTGGTGAACACTATACTGTATATATTAGGAAAAATCAACAAAACATCATTATGATATAATCATGGTATGCCCAATACAACAAAAGATCAAAAGCTTATTGTTTTGTCCGTTGGAGGTTCACTCATTGTTCCCGATACCATTGATACAGAGTTTTTAACCAAATTTAAAGCCCTTATTGAGAAACACATCGCATTAGGTACCCGCTTTGTCATCATCTGTGGAGGTGGAAGAACCGCTCGCAACTACCAAAAAGCAGCTCAAGACGTCACTTCCCTACACAAAGACGATGTTGATTGGATTGGAATTCATAGTACTCGTTTAAACGCTCATCTTCTCAGAGCGATTTTTTATGCCCACGCACACCCTCGAATTATTAAAAATCCTCATGAAGATATCTATTTTAAGGAAAATATCCTCATAGCTGCAGGATGGCGTCCTGGTTTCAGTACCGACTTTGATGCTGTCCTCATCGCTCAACATCTTGGAGCAACCAAACTAGTCAACTTAAGTAACATTGACTATGTATATACGAAAGATCCCAAAAAATTTCCTGACGCAGAGAAAATAACCGAGATTTCATGGGAAAAATTCAGAAAACTCATCCCTTCGGAGTGGGATCCTGGACTTAGTTCCCCTTTTGACCCTGTTGCCGCTCGAGAATGTGAGAAAATAGGACTTGAAGTCGCTGTTATGAACGGGAAAAATCTTGAGGAATTGGAAAATTACCTTGGTAGTAAGCCATTTATTGGCACACGTATCGCCAATAATCTGTAAAAACAACCTAAGCTGACAATCCAGTCAAAAAATTGAAAAGTAACGGAGCAAACGGCTCAACAAAGCGCCATACTACAATTAACACAATAACGGCTATTACGAGAGAGTACCGCTCAAAAGCTTCTTGTATATAACGAAGTCGTTCAGGTAACAATGCAAAAAGGATGCGTGAGCCATCTAGAGGTGGAATTGGCAATATATTAAGTAAAATCAAGGTAACATTGATCGCTACCACAATAGCAGATATATGAATGAACGAGACAGGTAAACTTGTACCCCCAAACCTTATAATAAGGCCGAATACCAGAGCTATCGCAAAATTCACGATAATTCCAGCAGAAGATACAAAGAGTTCACCCCATCGACGATTTTTAAAATTATAAGGATTCACCGGAACGGGCTTTGCCCAACCAAAAGGCATTCCAGCAAGTCCTGTAAGGATGGGAACGATAATTGAGCCGAAAACCTCTATATGTTTCAACGGATTAGCTGTAAGACGACCTGCAAGCTTAGCTGTAGGGTCTCCACACCACAAAGCAACAATCCCATGAGCCACCTCATGAGCAACAACGGATATAAGTAATAGAAGTAATGAGAATATAAGATCCGGGTTCATGCTTGCGTAAATTCCAATCTATGATACCATGGGCGAACAAACAACAAAACATATGGCTAAAGTTTGCGCAATAACAAAAAGAGGTTCAATGATGGCTGGTGGCTACTCAAACGCTACTCGTGCTACCCAGTTCAACCCAACTGGTATGGTTCGCAAGTATGTAAACCTTCAGAAGAAGCGAATCTATGTTCCTGAGCTCAAGAAAACTCTCGTTGTAACTCTTTCAACTCGAGCAATCAAGACTATCAACAAGAACGGTGCGTTCAACACTCTCAAGAAAGCAGGACTCATCTAATCCTCGAGGGAAACATTTTCCCAAATAGAAGTTCCATCACTCTCAAACACTCGACGTTGGTCGAGTGTTGTCGTATAAGGGATACCGAGTCTATCAAGTCGTTCGATAACATCTTTATGGGGATGACCGTATCGATTATTCTTCCCTGCTGAAATAATTGCGAGAGCTGGTTTAAAACTGCGCAAGAAAATTTCATCTGATGAAGTATGAGAACCATGATGACCGAGTTTTAAAATATTAACAGATACATTTCCTCCATCAACTTCAGATAAAAATTTCTCTACACCCTTAGGAGAATCTCCTGTAAGTATTATTGCCACTTTTTTATAACGAAGTGCCACAACTATAGAAGCAGTATTTGTTTCAAGTAATGAAGTATTTCTGTCCGGAAATAAAATATCAACAAAAATACCATGAGCAGCATCGAGAACAAATCTCTGTCCTCGTCGAGCATATGTAACGGGAATCTTATATTCTTTAATTCGACGAAGAAGTTCTGCATGTAATGTACTACTCGCAACTACTTCACTTTGAATAATATTCCCTATTCGAAATCTCTGAATAATATCTGGTAGGCCTCCAATGTGATCACTATCAGGATGCGAAATTAAAACAGTATCAATTGATCGATCATAAAATGGCATCAAAGCAGACACTTCAGAGATAACACTTCCTGAAGGTCCTCCGTCAATAAGAAATTGTGAACCGTTCGGAGTTTCAATAAAAATACTATCCCCTTGTCCAACTCGAAGAAAAGCAACTCGTAGATATGATCGTGAAGATTCTTTATACAAGATGTATGAAGCAATACATATTGTCACAATTCCTATACATATCAGACCATATAAAATCCTATGTCGAATTGTCATCTTTGTTATACTTATAGATATAGTAGTAATAAAACTTTTTATGAAAACATTTGAGGAAAATAAATTTGCTATTCCTGAATTAAAAGGAATTTCTAAAAAAACAATTGAGGAACATCTCAAGCTCTATGCAGGGTACGTTAAACACGCCAACCTCATTCAAACGAAGATTGAGGAACTCAAAATGGATGCAGAAAAAAATGCATACGCCCTTGGAGAAATAAATCGAAGATTTGGTTTTGAATTTGATGGGATGCGAAACCACGAAGTCTATTTCGGAAGTCTTGAAGGTGGTGCAAAAGAATTCTCAAAAACAAGTGAGATTGGAAAAGCTATCGTAGAAAATTTTGGTTCATTTGAAACCTGGCTTGCATCATTTAAAGCAATTGCTCTTACTCGAGGTATTGGTTGGGCACTACTCTACTACGATCCAGTTTCAGATCAACTTCTCAACGCATGGATTGATGAACAACACTTAGGACAACTTCAAGGCTGTTATCTTATTCTTGCACTTGATATGTGGGAACACTCATTCGTAGCAGATTATCAACCATCAGGAAAGAAGCAATATATTGAAGATTTTTTTGTAAATCTAAATTGGGATATTATTGATACTAATTACACCAACGCTATCAATTAACTTACATTCATACTATGTATTCACAGAAGACACCTGATCTGCGGGTGTCTTCTGTTTTTTGTAGAATGCGATAATCAATACAACAATATATAGTGCATACCAAACAAGAGTAACTTCAAACGAAACTGACTGTTCAACAGCCATCCAAGAAAATCCCGCCCACCATCTCACCATGAATAATTCATACTGCAAAAACAGATGTGAAACAATTCCCCACATGTATGATAACCAATACGAAATAAACCCCGTGATTCCCGTGAGAAACACTGACAACATAGTGACAGGCACTGTGGGGAGGACAAGAAAATTCACGATAATACCTCCTACCGAGATAGATCCTGAGAGATAGAGGATAAGTGGTGAAACAGCGATTTGTGTTGCACAGGTACTTGAAACTAAAGTTCGTACTCCATATTTCTCAGGCAACCATGTGCAACGTTTCTCAAGTGGTTTACCAAGAAGTATAAGGCCGAGAGTAGCAATGAAAGACAACTGAAACGATGGGTCATAGAGAGCAATAAGAGGAGTGTGAAACACCATGACATACCCGGCAATCAGAAGAGCTCGTAGAGGTGAATAATCTTTCTTAATGTATTCACCAAACAAAGCAATGAGTGCCATTATCATCGACCGAATAACCGTTGCTCCACCACCAACCAAAACACAGAATAACACCACTGACACTGCACTCAATATGATTCGAATTCTTCGTGGAAGCCAGACCAGCATAGATCCAATTGTTTGAACTACAATAGCAATGTTATACCCCGACAAAACAATAATATGGGTCAGTCCTACTCGTCGAAATTCATCGAGAAGTTCACTGCTAAGAGAATGCTTCTCTCCTACAAGTAAACCCGACGCCAACGAAGCATGTGGCTCACCAAGAACCAGTTCAAGATTACGAACAAACAATTTCTTACACGCCAATAATTTTCTGACAACCAAATTACCTCCCTCATCACCGATATACAAAACTTTTGGACGATTAATCACGTACATAATATCTTTTGCCGCAAGATATGCACGATAGTTAAATTCACCCTTCTCTGTTGTGAAATTCTTAGGTTGTTCTAAATTTCCTGATACCTGCAATTTTGTACCATACTGATACACAGGAAATTTCGGCACACTAAAAACTACTCGCTTTCCACGAATACTTGATTCATTACTTGTTACCGTAACGATTATTCTTTGATTTGTATCTCGAACATTTGGATCCTCATCCACAAAACCTTCAAACGAGACTTTTTGTGAAGAAAACGGAATATCCGAACCTAAAATATTTTTGTACACAAAGTAATATCGACCACCAAGTAATAGCAAAAATACCACGATGATAATTGTCGCTTTCTTCACGCACGTAGTGTAACAATTCAAGTATGAAATAATTCTAAAGAAAAAATAAAATCTTTATGAAGTTTTCATAAAGATTTTATTTGACATTTTCAGCATCTATCTTGATGTAAAATCAGTGACAATTTTTCCTTCGTCTTCTTTACTCAATGATTTCTTAAACAATGCTCCACTTTTTCCTTTTACTCTCGCTTCACATTCCCTCCATGAATGATGTACCATCACCAACCCATCAACCTTACTGATATACGAATAAGCTGCAGCACTTGATCTCTTCTTTGAATCTGACTTCTTTGTTACATCTAAAGCAACAGGATCAATATCAAGAATGTTTTGTAATTGATACTCAGAAGACTTTCCTGAATAAAGTTGTGCATCACCACCATCAGCTGATACTGTAGCAATTTCATCACAACGTTCATTCCCCACAATACCCACATGTCCCCCAACATACGTCCACTGAATATTTTTGCCTGACATCACTTCCAACAAGTCCTCCCACAAATCTTTATTAAGTACATCTTCTTTCGTAGAAGTCTTCCAGCCATTTTTCTTCCAACCAAATACCCATTTTGTTGCTCCATTAATAAGATATGAGGAGTCAGTGTACAGGGTTATATTTTTTGCTTGAACTTTTTGTAACCCCTGCACCGCTGCCATGATTTCCATTCTGTTGTTAGTTGTGTGCGATTCACTTCCACCTAATTCATTAACATTCTGAGGGTCAACGATTACAGCAGCCCAACCTCCAGGACCAGGATTACCCCGCGAAGATCCATCGGTAAATATAACAGCGTCATCAATACCTATTTTTTTCATGTTTTATAGTATATCAACAATTCTCAAACGAAGCTCTGGTCTATTTCGAAAAGTTGATTTTTCGATATGAGCAACAAGATCAATAGATTTACCTACCTCAACAACCTCTCCCTTCTCTGTTACAAGACTCTCAGGTTTCATGAAAAATCCAATAGCAGGAACCTTTCCTTTACTATTCTCAAAAACAAGTTCAGTATGATTTTTTTCCTTACCAAATGCTTTTACCTCCCGTGGAGTAATATTTCGAAAAATGAACAAAGGTTTTGGATTACCCACACCAAATGGTGCAAGTGAATCGATTAAAGAATAGGTCTTCCACGTTACCTCATCAAGAAAAAGCTCACTATCAATATACTCAACCGATTCAGCAGAAGTCTGTGCCGATAATTCATATGCAGTATTCAAACAATCAGAAAGAGTATGTATCTCATCAAATCCTAGTGAGAACCCCCCTGACTGAGCATGTCCACCAAATTGTAAAAAGGCACCTGGAACAGCTGCGTTCATTAAGGCAATAAGATTTGTCACCCCATCAGAACGACACGAACCTTTGAGTAGACCATCGCCATCTCTTCCCCAAAGAAATACAGGTCGAGAATATTCCTCAGCTAACGTATTGGCCGCCAAACCTAAAAGAGACGGTCTCCAATCAGGATTGCCTAATACAATCACCTTTGGAATATTTTTCCCGTGACGTTCATTGAGAGTGTGTTTAACCTGTTTAATGAGCGCCGCGACAGTACCCTTTCGTTCATCATTGATAGTATTAAGATGACTGACACAGTGATCAGCAGATGCTTCATCAGAAGCAACGAGGAGATTGAAGGCATCCATTGGCACCCCCATTCGAGAAGCGGCATTGATACGTGGAGAGATCATAAACCCAATATCATCTTCAGTGAGATATTTCTGTTGTATTTTGAGTTTCGATAAAAGTCGCACCAAACCAAGACGTGGAGTCTTTCGAAGAACCAGAAGACCGTACCGAGCAAATACTCTATTCTCACCGACAAGAGGAACCATGTCAGACAGTGTTGCTATACCCACCATATCAAGAAGCCATTTTTCCCACCCCTCTTTCAGATCCGTAAAATTACCATGTTGAATGATTGCTTGGATAAGTTTAAAAATTACCCCAGACCCACACAACATTTTTTCAGGATACTCACAATCACTTTGTTTTGGGTTAATAATTGCATACGCAGGAGGAATAATCTCTCCAGGAAGATGGTGATCTGTAATAATAACGTCGATACCTGCTTCTGTAGCTTTTGTGACCGGTACAATGTCCGCAATGCCACAGTCAATAGTAATAATGAGTCGTACCTCATCCTTAATAAACTGTTCAATAGCAGTAACATTTAGACCAAACCCTTCATCATGGCGATGTGGAATATAGTTAATGAAATTTTTAAAACCAATCTTTTTAAAAAAATCGTGGAGCGTTACACCTCCAGGAATACCATCAGTATCATAGTCACTATAAATAACTACTTTTTCATCTTCTCTGATTGCCTTTATAATACGCTCCGCTGCTCTTGTACTATTTTTGAGAAGAAAAGGATTATGAATATCTCGATCATAATCAGGGTTAATAAATTTATCAGCTCCTTCATTGGTGGTATGACCACGATGATAAAGTAAGTGTGCCAAAAGATCAGGGTATACCGAAAGAGATGCTCGGATATCATTCGTAAGTGAGGGGCGTAAAGAATATCGATTCATGACAGAGAGTATACCACGCGGTATACTAGTGACATGACCGAAACAACAACTTCAAATTGTATATTTTGCAAAATAATTACAAAGGAAATACCTGCTCAAATTGTATACGAGGACACTGATTTTATAGCTTTTCTCGATATACGACCAATATCAGCAGGCCACACTCTCATTATTCCTAAACATCATCATCGCTGGGTATGGGATGTACCAAATATTGATACGTACTTTATTGTGGTACAAAAAATAGCAAAAGCCCTACAAAAAGCTTTCGCCACTGAAAGTATTCATTCAAAAGTTGTTGGAGAAGAAATAGAACACGCTCACGTTTGGCTATACCCTTCTCCAGATTCATCAACTCTCGATGCAAAAGCATTTGAAAAAAATGCTGAGTTAATTAAGAAAGCTTTATCCTAAGATTCAGACTCTACTAAAGCATCAATACCTGGCAAAGTTTCATTGGCCAAGAAATCAAGCATTGCGCCGCCAGCAGTCGATATGAAACTAAACTTATCAGCTGTACCGAGTTCTGCAATCGCAGCAAGTGTATCTCCTCCTCCAACAATCGACATAGCACCTGACATACTAATCATCTCAGCAAGATTAATTGTAGGTTGTTTATATCCATGCTCATAATTACCAAGTGGTCCATTCCATAATACGTAACGAGCATTAAATATTACTTTCTTAAGATCAGCGAGTGCTTTAGGTCCAGCATCGAGGATAACATCTCCCGGTTGTACCTCTTTGTTATCAATGACAATATTTTCACTCCCCCGCTTCACCACGAGATCGACAGGCAACATCAACTTCGCATCCTTGAAATATCGCTTCAAATTAAAATTTTCAGGAGAGACCATCGATGCACCGATCTCATATCCCATTTCCTTAAAAAAATTGTTCGCCAAAGCCCCTCCAACAAACACATGATCAGCACTCTTCATAAACTTCTCAATCAAAGGAAGTTTCGTATCAAATTTTGCCCCTCCCAAAACAAATACAAATGGGCGTTGAGGATCAAAGGCTGTTGCAAGGTTCTGTACTTCATCAGCAAACAAAAGACCAGCATAGCTCGGTATAAACTTGGTAATTGCACATACTGAAGCATGTGCTCGATGCGATACACCAAAAGCATCATTGACGTAGATATCTCCAAGAGATGCAAGCTCCTTGGCAAAAGACGTCGAGTTCTCTTCTTCTCCGGGATTACTACGGAGATTTTCAAGTAAGATAATTCCTCCATCGACCATCGTATTTATATGTGACCGTGCATTTTTATATGCATCTACAAACACTGCCTTGCAGCCATTGTGATTCAAATATTCAGCAACTGGTGCAAGTGATCCTCCCTCTTCTGTCTTATGACTCAAAATAATCACCTTTGCTCCACGTTTTGTAAGATACGAAATAGTTGGAATGGCTTTTGTGATTCGGAAAGGATCAACAACTTTACCATTTTGAATAGGAACATTAAGATCAAGTCGAAGAAGTACCCTTACTCCTTGTAAATGTTTAATGTCCTGTATTGTTTTGAAATTTTTATTGTATTTCATCAACGACTTTAAGAAGCTCTACAAATCCTGGAGGATTTACACTCTCACGTCCCACAAGCAGACCATCTACCTGTCCCTGAGAAATAATCTCAGCTGCATTTCTAAAATTAACTGAACCACCATACAAAATCGGCACCTTTACTGCATCTTCTTGTTCAAAAAGATCAGAAAGTACTTTCTTTATGAAGATCGTCATTTCATAAATGAGAGCAGAGGTCATCGCCTCCTTCGCTCCAATCGCCCACACTGGCTCATAAGCAATGATTAAATTTTTTAGATCTTTACGCACAATCCCCTCAAGAGATTTCTGAATTTGTTCTCGAAGAGGTTCAAGATATGCTCCTTGAGAATCTCGCTCATTTTCACCAACACATACCACGGTTGTAAGACCTGCACGAAGTGCAGAAGCTAATTTCTTAGCAACAACAACATCGGTCTCCCCCATCTTACGCCGTTCTGAATGCCCTGCAAGCACATACGTACATCCAAGATTTTTCACCATATCCGCACTAATCTCACCGGTATATGAACCACTCTCTTCATAAAAAATATTCTGCACACCCACATCATATATAGTATCTCCTCGAGTACCCAAGCACTGCCCTAAAAATGCTGCTGGGGGCAACAACACCACACTGGTACGAACAAGTTTCTTTGAAATCTTTTTGACTTCATCTACGATTCTCTTTGCTTCAGCTGGAAACTGAGGGTTCATTTTCCAGTTCCCTATCACATATCGTCTTTTTTTTATTTTCTGTACCATAATATTGTCATTCAGAAGTTACTATGTCTGATTTATAAATTTGGAGAAGTTGTTGTCCCACTCGCTGACGTAAAACCTACAGTGACCATACCCATCTTTTGTACAGCAATCTCCATTCTGAGTATCCCTATCTCTTGTACAAGGCTATCTCTTTCAGATTCGAGATGTGCAAGTGCAAGAGCATATGTGACCACCGGCAACACACCGAAGACAAGCACAAGAAGTGCTATTTGAGCATAATGTTCACAATTTTTAATGAATTTCATATTTGGACAACAATTAATAAATCTACATCCCAGACAAAACGAAAGAAGACCCGCACAAGTGCGGTGTCTTCTGGTAGTTCTATCTCTCACTCACTAGTATAGCACTCTGTTTATAGAAGAAAAGTAACTTATCCACATTACTCAACTTCATCCCACGAAACCGTTATGTATTGATCTGATGTTAAAGGAAAGCTTGGTGGAGGAGAGTACAGTAGGTTACTGTCATAAATAATATTTCGAATGTCATATCCTGTACCATCAGTGTACGCAAAACCATATCGATTATTTGAAGCGATCATTCCATACAAAGTGAGAACAGCACGATTAGCATTAGTACCACATGCACTATTACCAGAACCGTAATAGAAGCGCCCTACACGGCCATTTTGAGCAACAAGAGCAGCGTCTATTCTTAAATCATCAGCACTTTGAAGACCCACCGTGACATCTCCTTGAGCAATCAGAGCAAGTGCATCTGTACCGTCATAATTTGTATATACGATATCATTATTCACAATAATATGTCTCCACGTTGAAGAACTGTCAGGGAATCTGCCTACAGCAATCGTGATACGAGCACTATTAATAGTCCCGTCTACCCACACATGATCATCAAGAAATATAATTCCATTTGTAGGATTGGCATAATTACCAATGAGAGTTTGGTTTTGAATACTCCACATCCCCCACCCTGTTTGATTCTGTGTATCTTTACACTTACTACTTGAAGTCAAACTGGTTACACGATACAGATCAAATGTGTCGTTTGATTTAAGTACAATATGATACCCCTGGTTTCCCGAAGGTCCATAATAACGACCATCTGCTTGTGCAAGTGTTTTGAGTTGAGAGAGATTAGCGGTGATACCAGTAAAATCAACTGCTGGTACGGGGAATTGTCGTCCTGCCATAAATACATCAGGGCGATTTGGTACAGCAGCAGGAGGTGCCGGATCAACAGGACTATCTTGAGTGTACACACCAAAACGATATGAACCTGGAGCATCAGGATCGATATATTTATCTTTTGCACTTGTTACAAGATTGTGTGCAACACCATCAAATCTAATTCCTTCATTCGAGTGAATCGGTCCGAACACTTCTGTTCCTGCTCCAAAACGCATAACATCATTTGCTGCCACAGCATATTTCGCAAGCGAAGGAATAGCAAGACTTACGGCAATCGTGCGAGAAACTGTTGGATATGCTACGACAGTTCCCTTTGATTGAATTTTAACTACCGTAGAACCTATCGGAGGAGGAGTGATTGTAAGAGTAAACTGACCAATAACATTTCCATCTTTATCAGTAAAATCATGTACATATGGACCTGGGTTAGCTGTACCATCAGTGTAATCTGATTGAGCATGCGCAAGATGCCAGCGATAATAATCAATTCCCGCTTCAGCAATTTGAAACGCTTGTTCACGAGCTGCTAGCTGGCGTTGGTTACGAAGAACCGATGCTCCCCAACTTACAAAAGCAGAAACAATAATAACTACAATAACTCCAAAGACGAGAGCGTTGATCAAAATAAAACCTTCTTTTTTTGCGTGAATATATTTCATAGATTGTCTTTCAAATTACGCAATGTCACCTGGCTTGTATATGAACGTGAAACTGGTGATCGATTGATATCAGCGTCTAATATGAGATTCACATTTACCAATCGAACCGAAGTAAGCGGAATAGGATAGCCATACGGTTCTGTCGTACCATCATAATTACTTCCGTAATACGTGAAAAGTGGTGTTGAGGTAGAGTTACGAATATTCGAAGTAAGAATTGTTACTACTTCATTACCAGGAACATATGTAAGTGGAGATCCTGTGGGTTTAATAACTCCTTTTTTAAGCGTAGTACTCGCAATATAATATCGTATTTGTTCTTTCAAGTTGTCAGAATCAGTATCGGCGAAAAAGGTTATCGAGCTCGTACCTGCTTGCGCAAGAGGATACGCGCCGTTATTCCCTACAGATGATGTACGCAATTCTCGCGTAATCGTACGAAGAATAATACGAGCATCATACGAAGTGGTAAGAGAACCACTCGCAGTTGCACCGTACTGTATAACATCTCTCTGAAAAGTACTGACTGCAATAAATACAATACTAAAAATACCAAGAGCAACGAGAGTTTCAACGATAGTAATTCCTTTTGTAAAATTATACTTCATATTTATTGTGGAGTAAGAACTACCGACTGCTCAGTCCAATCGTTTTCTATTGAAACATTTGTTGATGAAGTAGCATACCCTACTCGACCCACATCAACAGTATACGTTCCTGTAGAAAGATTTGAGAAAAATACTTGTCCAGGAGGAGTACATGCCGACGTAAATGTTATTGACGTATCTGCAACGGTTGGAGTATATGAACTACTTGCAGTACTTAAAAACAACTTGTAGCGAACATATCGATCGTTATTATGAATAGAATTAATAGCAGTATTTAGTGGTGTATAGAAAGAATCAGAAGTACCATCTGGACCTTTATATGACCATACTGCTACATCAGATGTTGTTGCTGTTGCAATCTGTGCACGAACACTATCACTTCCAGCACTCACAGGTTGATCCACAGGAGTTACAAAGATCTGTCGAAAATTACTCAAAGATCCTGTATCAAATATCGACGACTCAAGAACTGCATTTGTTACATACTCTCCGAATGTTTGTAGAAGATGAACTTCGCCTGCAGGATCATTTGTTGTTGCATTTCCATTATCAGAATAGTACTGATTCGCTGTAACAAAATCTTGTTGTCCTCCCCCACCCGACCAATCAGTCTGAGAGACAAAACCTTGTCCTGTATATTTTGAAAGAGATATTGGTCCTGAAAGTTCTACAAAAGCATCGGTCAAAGGTAGACCAGTTGAACTATCTTTCACTGTTACCAACAGTCCTTGTGAATTTTTTGGAGCAACAACAAGCAAAACATCTTGAGTTGAATTAGGAGTAATGTTTATTTGATTCAAAGGACTGAGACCAATAAGATCATACGTGGAATCATTTGGTCGTATTGTATAACTATCCCATTCAACATTATTCACCGGTTGAATACCTGCTCCATTTGTCTGAAGATCTTTGTGTGTTTTATAAATTACAGGTGAGTTTCCTATTTGCTTAGCACCTGTCATTGTATAATCAAAATTTCCAACAGGAGTACACGTTGGTGTAACACTTGAGAAATTAACCTCACTTACCCTATCAATAATAAAACTCACTTGAGTAACCTGTTGCATAGCGACCGTAGCATTTCGCTTAGTTGGATTAGGATTACTGACACTTACAGGATATGTTCTATCAATAGAATATCCACTTTTAGTTACTGTAATTTCATAAGCATCAGTTCCTGGTGGAATATCAACAAGCTGTAACATTCCATTGTTATCAGTCTCATCATTAATCGTAATAGTAGACGTGCCTGTTCCTTGTACAACTGTTACCTGAGCCTGTGGCACTGCAACTCCATTTGCGTCAAAGACTCGAATGAAAAGAGCACCATTTGTTGAGGCATTCTCAAGATTTTTAGGAGCAACATTTGAAGTTACCGTAATCGGTGAAAAATTTGTACACGTAGGACACGCAACCTCCACCTCAACTAGTTTATTATCAGCAGGAGCAGTGTCATTAGGAGTTCCTCCCAAAGTACCATCAAAAGGTAAATCTATATTTCGAATCGTGGTGGTAACAACAAAATTAAATCCACTTCGAGTAAGATTCTGGACATGAGGAATTTTTCCACTAGGAATACCCGATACTATACCAACATCACCGTATGGAAGATTACGAGCAATTTCAAATTGTTCATTAGCAAGATTGAGGGCTGCAATTTTTGTTTGACTGTATGAAGTTAACTTAAACAAACTTACAAATGCTTGGTACCCAGCAAGGGCGATAATAAGAAATACCGCTGTTCCTACAAGAACCTCAATGAGAGTGAATCCTTTGTTGTAAAAAGTATTTCGACCCAAAAACATAATTAAATAATGTTAACTAACGAGTACATTGGAGAAATCATTGAGATAGCAAAGAATCCTACCGCGGCTCCGATAAATACCATGAGAAATGGTTCGATGATCGTCGACATATCCTTAGTTCTTTGCTCAATATCTTCTTCGTAATACACAGCTACGCCGAGGAGCATCTCTCCAACCTTACCCGTCTCCTCTCCCACTGACATCATCTCACCAAGAAACACAGGGTAAAGTTTTGAATTTTCAATGAAGATCTTCGACATTGGTGTACCCTTTTTTATCTCTTCCTCAGCTTGAATTAAAATCTTTTTATAATGAACATTCTGAAGCACATCAGTAGCAATGTGTACCGATTCAACAACAGCTACACCTGAAGTCAACAATGATGAAAGAGTTCGTGCGGTACGAGCAGCATTTACTTCTCGAACTAATTCTCCAAACACAGGGAGTCGAAGTATTGCATAATGAACAATCTTTTTTCCTTGAGGACTACGTGCCCATACATACACAAAGTATCCAATAACTGCCAAGATAATGAGAACCCAAAAACCTTGAGTGCGAAGAGCATCGCTTACTGCGACTACTATTCTCGTTGAAAGTGGGAGAGTGATTTTGAGATCACGGAATGTAGCCGTAAGTGTTGGAACAATATAGGTAAGCATGAGAATACCAATAATAATCATGACTCCCAAAATAACCCCAGGATACATCAAAGATCCACGAACTTTTCGTTCGAGAGTGTACGAACGATCCATCTGTGTAGCAATTATCTTAAGAGACCCAGCAAGCATTCCACTTTCCTCACCTGCTCGTACCATTGATCGGAAAAGGGGTGAAAAAACATTCTTATATCCATCAAGAGAATCACTAAATGTTTTTCCATTACTAATATCATTCATAATAGCTGTCAAAATTTTCTTGAGAGCTTTATTACTACTCTGTTTCTCGAGTACTTCAAGAGCTCGTGTTACCGCAAGGCCTGCTTCAAGCATGGCACCAAGATTTCGAGCAAAAATAATTTTTTCTTGAGTCTTAACTCCAGAACCAAAAGAGATGTGAAAAATATTTGAAAAGCCTTTACCAGTTGATACTGGAGATGCTTTAAGAACACTTTCTCCAACTTCTCTCAACTCTTTATACAATACAAACTTATCAGCAGCTTCACGCTCTCCTTCGTATATTTCTCCTGTTGATTTTTTTGCAGTGTATATAAAACGCATATAGATAATTATTCTGAAATTACTCGAAGCACTTCTTCAATTGTTGTAAGACCGAGCACACACTTAAATACTCCATCTTCAATCATTGTGAGCATTCCCTCTTTCTTTGCTTGTGCCTCAACTTCATCTGCAGTCGCCCCTTTCATAATTAATTCTTTAATTGCAGAACTTACCTTGAGTACTTCGTGAATTCCGACTCGTCCACTGTAGCCATCAGAACCTTCTTTTTGTGCAGGTTTCCAAAAAGGAATTTTCTCCCACGTTGCTTTTTGATCAACTATCTTTTCAGCCTTAAGTGTTGCAAGAATTTTGTCGAGGTCGACAGATTTTCCGAGTGCAGCAAGTTCTGCTTTTGTTAAAACATGTTTTTCTTTACCCTCAGCAAGTCGACGAACAAGACGCTGTGCAATAACTACATTGAGTGTTGAGACGAGAAGAAACGGCTCGATCTTCATATCAAGAAGACGTGGCAAAGCACCCGCAGCAGAGTTGGTGTGGAGTGTTGAAAGTACCAGGTGGCCAGTGAGCGATGCGTTGACCGCAAGCGAAGCTGTCTCGTTATCTCGAATTTCACCGACCATGATAATATCAGGATCTTGTCGAACAAGAGTTCGAAGACCGGAAACGAAGGTGAAGCCGATTTCTGGCTTAACCTGAGTCTGATTTACTCGTTTCATCTGATATTCAATCGGATCTTCAATCGTTGAAATATTCACATCAGGCTGATTCAAAATATCAAGAATTGTATACAACGTTGTCGTCTTTCCTGAACCAGTAGGACCTGTTGTAAGAATCATACCAGTTGTTTGAGTTGTTGCGTGGTGAATTCTTTCAAGACCTTCCCCATGGAATCCAAGTCCTTCAAGACTAAAGCCCGAGACGTTGTCACGCAACAAACGCATCACAGTTTTTTCTCCGTAGTATGTTGGCAAAATCGAAACACGGAAAGAAACTTTTTCATTCGTCATATCGACTTTGAAACGACCGTCTTGTGGAAGACGTTTTTCATCAAGCTTAAGATTTGAAAGAACTTTAATACGTGCAGTAATTGATGGTTCTGCATTTTTTGGCAACACCATAGCGTCACGCAACATACCATCAATTCGATATCGTACGACGACCTCTGCTTCCATTGGTTCAATATGAATATCTGATGCATTCTGAAGAATCGCATGCTTAAGCAATGTATCAACGATACGAACCACAGGAAGATCTTCAGCAATTTTTTTGAGATCAGCTTCTGAAACCTCTTCACCAGCCGCTTCTGAGATAGTTTTAAGTGTTGCAGATTCTTTTTGAATAATATCCCCGAATTCTGCCTTGAGACTTTTTTGATATTGAATAATTACACTTCGTATTGATTCAGTATCGGTAAGTCGAGGAAGAATTTTAAGATGAACTTTTTTCTTAATGAAATCGATCGCCGCAAGATCATCAGTATCAAGCATCGCCACCTCAAGAGTGTCTTCAGTTTTTTTGAAAGCAACAATGTTATGATTTCGAGCGACAGGCTCAGGAATCATTGAGAGAGTTTCTGCTGGAATTTTCTTTGTCTTAAGATCAACAAAAGGAATACCCAAGACATACGCCTGCATACGACGAAGATTATCTTCAGTGATTTTTCCACTTGCCACAAGTACATCTCCCACTCGAGTTTTCTTCTCTTCAGCCTCTTTTTTAGCATCATCAAAATCAGCTTTCGATATGAGATTAGAATCGAGAATAAATTTATTAAGCTGTGAGTCTTCAATGATCATGGGTAGAACTTTACGCTGTAAGTATATCAAAAATACGCCCAAAACACTTGGGGAAACCGTGGATTAAACTACTTTTTGACAAACTTGCTTAAATACCATATACTACTTTTGTGTTAAGTTGCGTTCGCTTAAGGATTCCTTGAGCGGACCCGTTTTTTTATACGTAATCAAAAATCACATATGTTCGATCTCAAAGTTATCCATTCCGTTCTTGATCAGATGGAACAAGAACGAGGAATTCCAAAAGAAAAAATGCTCGAAGCAATCGAGTTGGCCCTTGCTACTGCCTACAAAAAGGAATACGGCAAGAAAGGTCAGATTGTTCGTGCTACATTTGACGTAAATAGTGGTAAAACAGAGTTTTACCAAGTCAAAATCGTTGTCGATGAATCAAAAGTCATCATGACTGACGATGAAGAGGAGCAGGATATTGAGAATACAGATGAAGAAAACATTAAAGTTCGCTTCAATCCAGAACATCACATTCTCCTTGCTGATGCTAAGAAAATCAAGAAAGACGCCAAAATCGATGATGAAATCGTCTTCCCTCTTGAAGCAAAGGCAGATTACGGGCGCATTGCTGCTCAAACAGCAAAACAAGTCATTATCCAAAAGATTCGTGAGGCTGAAAAAACTTCAGTTATGGCAGAATACGGCCAGAAAGAAGGCGAAATTGTCACAGGAAGTGTCCAGCGTATCGAACGAGGTATCCTCTATATCGATATGGGCCGAGCTGTGGGTATTCTTCCTTACGAAGAACAGATTCCATCTGAACGTTACAAGCAGGGTGAGCGAATTCGAGCATATCTCTATGCTGTAGAAGAAAGTCCTAAGGGAATCGTTCTTCGACTCTCTCGTTCACATCCAAAGTTCCTTGCTCGACTTTTTGAAATCGAAGCTCCTGAAATTGCAGCTGGTATCGTTGAAATCAAGGCAATTGCTCGCGAAGCAGGTGCTCGCTCAAAGATCGCTGTTTCTTCAAAAGATACTCATATTGACCCAATTGGATCACTTGTTGGTCAGCGAGGAGTACGTGTTTCAACAGTTATGAGTGAACTTGGTGGTGAAAAGATTGATATTATCGATTGGAACGAAGATCCAGCTATCTTTATCGAAAAAGCTCTCTCTCCAGCAAAAATTGTCAGTATTGAGCTTAATAAGGAGGAAACAAAGGCTACTGTTCATGTAGCAGAAGACCAGCAATCTCTTGCAATTGGTAAAGGAGGGCAGAATGTTCGCCTAGCAGCAAAACTCACTGGTTGGAAAATCGATATTCAATCAACGGGCAAGCCAGCAGTTACAACAGAAGAAGGTACAGATTCTAAATAACAGCTTAACATAGGCTTAATTTAACAAAATCATGGCAAATTTACTTCACGATATTGATCCAGGTACAGCTCAAGAAATTACCACTATTATAGAAATCAATAGAGGTTCAAAAAACAAGTACGAAATCGACAAAAAAACAGGTCTTATCGCTCTTGACCGAGTTGGCCACACTTCTCAGGACTTTCCCTTTGATTATGGCTTCATTCCCCAGACTCTTTGGGATGATGGTGACGCTGTAGATGTGATTGTACTCACAACATATCCTCTTTTCCCTGGTATCCTCGTCCGTGTACGACCTGTTGCTATCATGAGTATGATCGACAGTGGCGATGCTGACGACAAAATCATCGGAGTTCCTGTAGATGACCCACGTTGGGCTAATGTACAAGATCTTAAGGATGTAAACCCTCACACCCTCAAAGAAATCGAACACTTCTACTCAACATACAAGAAACTTCAGAATAAGGAGGTAAAAGTAAATGGTTTTAAGGGTAAAAAAGAGGCCGAAGCAGCATTTGCGCGAGGCAAAAAGCTCTACAAAGAGGCTCACTCAGAAAAAAAGAGTAAATAAAACCTAACAATCAACTAGTTATACACAAAAAGAGCTCTATTATAGAGCTCTTTTTGTGTAGTATAATTAGGAGCGTATTATTAAATTAATAGATTATAATAACAATGAGTTCTACGTATAAAAAATTCTCAATCCTCGCCGCTCTTGTTCTTGCTCTCTCAGTGGGCGGACAAGTTTCTGCACAAACGACCGAAGTAAGCGGAGAAGATTCTGCTGTTGGATCAGCAGGAACATCAGTAACCGTTCAAAAAGATCCAGCAGGACGTCCTCTTCCCCCAAAAGACCCTCGAGTAAAACCAGCAATTAATGGTATGCGAAAAGAAAATCTTGAACAAAACAAAGATCTTCGAAACAAGATGCTTGGGGAACGAAAAGAAATAGCAAATGAACGTCGAGAAGATGTAAAGACCCTTCGAAATGAAAAGCGAGAGGATTTCAAAAACGCATCATCGACATCAGAGAAAAAACTTATCATTGAACGTTTTCGAGATGCAAAAGGAGAGCTTCTTAAGAAGGCTCGAAAAGATGAAGTGATCTCTCGCCAGAAAATGATTGTTAATGAACTTACTCTCAAGTTGAAGTATCTAAAGGATGCTGCAAATCGAATTGAGAATATCCTCGCAAAGATGGAGTCTCAAGGTAAGTCAGTTACTGATGCACGACTTGCACTTGATACAGCTGGAAAAAAGATTGTTGCAGCTGAAGTAGCTATAGATGCTTTCAAAAACTGGAAGCCGACAGAAACTGGTACAGCATCAACAACAGAAGTATCACTAACAAAACCACGTGAAGCTGCTCAGGGTGCAATTACTGCAATCAAAGATGCAGCAGAAGCATTACGAAAAATACTTCCTTCAGTTGAGCCTAAGCGCGAAGCTACAGCAAGTACAACAGTTCAAACTACTAACTAACGTAAAATAATATGGATACTACAACACAACCAAATCCAGGACAGGTTCCACCTCCAGTAATGAACCCTAACCCTATGACTCCTCCTGCTCATGAACACAAACCAATAGGACCAATTATCGGTGCCCTCATTATCGTTCTTGTTCTCATTATCGGTGCTTTATATATCTGGGGACAGAAGCTTAACCTCGATGAACAGAAAAAGGCTCCTGAGACAACTGAACAGACAGCTACAACATCAGACGAGTCTGCTTCTGTGATTCAATCAATCGAAGCAAGTCTCGGAGATATTGATGATCTCAACTTCTAATACACTATAGAAGTATATGTTCCCTAAACCTGCCGACTCTCACGAGTCGGCAGGTTTTTTATATAAGATATATATCAAACTTGCATATCATTCTAAATATAGGTAGACTTTGAAAACTTATGGCAACAACAAAAAAGACAGCAGCAGAAAATAAAGAAAAAAAGTTATACAAAGACAGTAAAATCAACAAACTTCCTGGTTCAATGGTAGAAATTACCGCAGCAATCCCTGTAGATGTTCTTTCGGGTTACCGCGCTCAAGCCCTCAAAAACATCAATGAAACTGTCACTATTGATGGTTTTCGTAAAGGAAACGTACCTGAAAAAACATTGATAGCTAAGGTAGGTGAGATGAATATCCTCTATGAAATGGCAGAACTCGCTCTCGAGAAAGTCTACCCCGCTATCATAACTGATGAAGCTCTTGATGTAATCGGTCGTCCTGAAATAAGTATCACGAAAATTGCCGCTGACAATGATCTTGAATTTAAAATAACAACAGCCGTAACGCCAGAAGTAACTCTTGGTGATTATAAAAAAGCTCTCAAGAAAATAGCGAAGGGTGAAGAAAAAGCAGAAGTAACTGACGAAGATATCTCAAAGATTCTCGAGGAACTCCGCACCTCACATGCAAAGAGACTTGCTCATGACGCTCTTCATGCACTCGAAGGATCAAACCCTGACGAGGAGAGTGAAGATGCACACCAGCACGCCCCTATTTCTGAAGAAGACATAAAGAAAAATCTCCCTGAATTGAATGATGACTTTGCAAAGATTCTTGGAAATTTTGCAACACTCGATGAACTTAAGACTCGCATCAAAGAGAATGTTCTTGGAGAAAAAGAAAAGAAAATAAAGGATAAAGCACGTCTTGCACTCTCTGATGTACTTCTTGAGACAGCAACAATTGATATTCCAAAAATTCTCGTTGATGCAGAACTCACTCGATCAGAAGGACAATTCCGTGACGATATTTCACGCATGGGAATCAAGGTTGATGACTATCTCAAACACACCAAGAAAACTATCGACGATCTCAAAGAAGAATGGCGAGACTCAGCAACAAAGAAAGCAAAGCTTCAACTTATTCTAAACACTATTGCTAAAGAAGAAAAAATTCGACCTGACGTAAAAGATATTGAGAAAGAAGTTGAGTATATTACTGAGTACTACAAAGATGCAGACAAAGAACGTGCATATGTCTACGCAGAAAGTGTTCTCACTAATGAGCTTGTATTCAAATTCCTCGAGGAACAGAAATAATTCTTAGGTATACAAAACTAACGAAGGAGAAGGAGTGAGAGTACTGCGATAGCAGCCGTTTCAGCACGAAGCACCTGTGTACCAAGAGAGTATACAGGTGTTTTGTTTGCTCGGAACAACTCAAGTTCCTTTGGTGACCATCCTCCTTCAGGACCTATGTATACAGCAAAAGGACCTTCTGTAGGTACACCAGACGCTGATGTGATAAAAGCACTGCCAGTTGGGTCAAAAGCAGCCTTAGGAATATCATAGTGTGTCAAAGCATCAGTAAGTGTCGCTATCTCATATAGGCGAGGCAAAATAACTCTTCCTGACTGTTCAGAGGCTTCGATAATAATCTTTTTAGCTCGTTCGAAGTTAAGATCTTTCTTTTCACTTCTTTCAGATATAAGAGGAATAACGCGATCAACCCCGAGCTCAGTCGCTTTTTCAAGAATCCACTCAAAGGTATCTTTCTTGGTAATTGATACAAAAAGATATACTTCCCTTTTGGTACTAAGAGGCTTTTGTTCTTCATGAGTAACAATTAAACGAGCTTCAGCACCTTCGATGTATTCAATACTTGCTGTATATTCATAGCCTGAATTATCAAATACTATAACACTATCACCAGGGGCATAACGAAAGACTTTCTTCCATTGATGTATCAATTGTTCGTTATTGATAACAATATTCTTGGCATTTCCTACCGTTTCCTCAATAAAAAATCTATGGAGTCGCATGTGCACAGTGTACACTGGAGTTTCAGACTCATCAAATACAAAATAAAAAACCACAACCCTAATCTAGGTTATGGCTGAAACAAGGAATCTCTACTCACAGATCATTCCTCTAAGAAAGTTCTCGACCTCACCAGCGTAGCCCGGAAGAACTGCGACAGTAATGTAAGGTGTCGGGACTGGTGCATGAGGAATCGCTGGATCACAATCATGAACCTCAAGGGTTTCAGGATTAATTCGGAAATACACAACACCGAGCGCTTTCGAGATGCCAAGAACTGGCACCTCATCCCACGGAGTGCTATGTGCTGGATCGAGGAGTAATATCGCCACCTCCCCTTTCCATAGTCGAGCAAAGAAAGTTCCGTAACTTCCGCCCAAAACTTCCACATCTTTGCACAAACCACCTTGGCTGTGTTTGAAAAGGATTTTTCGCACCTGACGTGAAAATTCTGTCGGACTCGTATTACTCATCACATACCGTCTCGCCAGAGGCATACTGGTATCCGACGCTAAGACCTGATCGACGCCGAAACGGGTGCGGATCGGAACAGGATTCTCGGGATCGAAACCATAGATTTCTCCAGTGTTCACGTCTCCAACAAATCCTGCAACAATCTTACCGCCACGGACCACACCAACCATGGTACCGACGCCGTGCGATTGTCCTCGAGCAAACGCTTTGGTGCCATCGAGTGGGTCAATCGTAATATACACATCGTCATGAGGAATGGTGCATGGTCGCCGAAGTCCATCTTCTTCACCAACAAGGCCGAAGCCGGGCAAATATTTAGTGAAGTGAGTAATATAGACTTCTTGGGCTGCACGATCGGCAGTTGTAACGATGTCTTCGCGAACACCGTCGTAATGTGTCTTGGATTCAGCAATGAACGTAGCGGCTTGTT
Organism: Candidatus Tayloriibacteriota bacterium; assembly: GCA_016215455.1. GTDB lineage: Bacteria > Patescibacteriota > Minisyncoccia > Phycocordibacterales > PALSA-1337 > JACRJP01. The sequence goes on from JACRJP010000002.1 coordinate 99,746, forward strand.
CGCGAATGACTGCGATTGCTTCGTGCATTGCTCTCCGAATTACCGGGCCAATCTTTTTGGGATCATATTCAATGTTCATGTTCGTTTCCTTTCTATGTGTTCGTACCGATTATCTTCATCCGCTCTCAGAATATCAACCCTGTATGGATTTGTAATAAAAATATGACTGATATGTAAGAATCGACCAATACTATCTACATATAGATTGATATATAAGGCTATATGTGTAATAATATTATTGTAACTATTTATTACATATATACATGAAGAACTCATCAGTACTCTCCTCTCTAGGTTTATCACCATACGAAACATCTTTATATCATCTTCTGCTCGATACAGGACCAGCATCACCAACCCTCCTACAGAAGCTTTCAAAAATACACAGACCTCTTGTTTACAAAGCTCTCGAAGGACTTGTCGAAAAACGACTTGTGGCTATTACAGTAAAAGGTAAACGAAAAGTATACATTGCAGAATCACCTGACAGACTCACTACCCTATTTAAACGTCTCGAAGAAAATCTTCTTTCTGAAATAGAAGAACTCCACACAGTTCATCAGCAATCAAAATCATCAAAACCAGTAATTACATTCGGCGAAGGTGAAAGTGCTATTAGAAAGAGCTTCATGGATGTAGTTGCCACTCTCAACAAAAACGAAAAATATTATCGATATAGCCCTGGTTACGATTTATTTGATAAAGAAAAATTCCTACCAAGAAAATATAAAAGTGTTCGTGATGCAAAACAAATTGAAAGATACGTAATCGCCAATGAAGCAGTAAAAGACCATAAATTTGGAATGAATAAACAAATCAAGATGGTCCCCGCGGCATTTGATCTCTTTAATGACAGAATCGGTCAGGTGGTATATCGAGATAAAGTGACTATTGTTGATTACGAAAGCAAAACAACAATCACCATCCAACACAAGAAATTTGCTGAATTTCAAAAGAAGATCTTCCGACTCCTATTTTCAAAGCTTTAAAAATGTGTAATATTAGGTAACTAATTAATTTAAATACTTATTACCATGCTTATTCCAACAGTTATCGAAAAAACAAACTTCGGCGAGCGAGCATACGACATCTATTCTCGACTTCTCAAAGAAAACATCATTTTCCTTGGTGGCCCCATCAATGATCAAGTAGCAAACATTATTATCGCTCAGCTTCTCTTTTTACAATCAGAAGATCCAAAGAAGGATATTTCACTCTACATTAACTCTCCAGGAGGGTCAGTAACTTCTACTCTTGCTATTATCGACACCATGAACCACATCAAAAATGATGTCTCTACAGTCTGTGTCGGTCTCGCTGCTTCAGGCGGTGCTTGGGTTCTCTCTTCAGGAGCTAAAGGTAAGCGTTATGCACTCGAGAATGCTGAAGTTATGGTCCATCAACCTCTTGGAGGTGCTGAGGGTCAAGCTACTGACATCGAAATCAGTGCCCGCCACATCTTAAAGATGCGAGAAAACCTCAATAGAATCCTTTCAAAAAATACAGGTCAACCCCTAGCTAAAATCGAGAAAGATGTTGAACGTGATTTCTACATGAATGCTGAAGAATCTAAAAAATACGGCCTTATAGACAAAGTTCTCTAGGTGTTATATGCTTTGGACATTACTGGATTAATTGCGAAACCACGCCAATCCTAGTAACTCTTTGATGTAGATCACCTTCAGTATTTCATCCACTCTCGAAACACCGGTTTACACTACAGAATTTGCTTGATTGCTACGTGGTTTCATTAAAGTATGTCATTAAAAATAGTAGCGCTTCTTCTCTCCCTTGCAGGTGTTATCGGGGTTGGGATCGGCTACTATCTCCGCCTCATTATTTCCCTTGGAAAAAAGGGTTCGATGGAGCTCGAGATTAAAGAAATGCTCTTAGGAGCCAAAGAAGAAGCGAAAAAAATAACAGCAGAGGCACAAAGTAAGTCAGAGAAGTTGATAGAGACAAGTAGAAGTGAGATTCGTGAAAAAGAAGAGAAGATAAAGCAGGTTGAGGCACGTTTAATCAAAAAAGAAGACTTACTTGATAAACGTCAGCAGGATATTGATAGAGAAGTAGAAATTGTTAAGGAAAGAGTTGCTGAAATAAAAACCATTAAAGAACGCGCCGATAAACTCGAGGCGGATCGTCAGGCTGCACTCGAAAAAGCGGCAAATCTTACTCAAGAACAAGCTCGAGCTGAAATTATCAGTACCATTGAGAAAAATGCAGCAGAAGATTTGTCAGTACGACTTCAAAAACTTGAGGTTGCTGGAGAAGACGTGCTTGAAAATAAGGCAAAGGAAATTCTCGCAACATCAATCCAACGTCTCGCAAACTCAGTGGCAAGTGACATCATGTCAACGATTGTTCCCCTTCCTAACGATGAGCTGAAAGGAAAGATAATTGGTAAAGAAGGTCGCAACATAAAGACATTTGAACGTATGACGGGAGTCGAAGTTATCATCGACGATACACCTGGTGCACTTACCATCTCTTCATTTGATCCTGTGCGACGCCAGGTGGCACGTATGGCTCTCGAAGAACTCATCAAAGACGGCCGTATACAACCAGCAAAGATCGAAAAGCTTGTTGAAGAATGCCAGGCGAATATCAATAAGATTATTAAAGAAAAAGGAGAACAAGCTGCATACGAATGTGGTGTTTTGAACCTTGATCCTCGAATTCTCTTGATTCTCGGCCGACTTCATTTTCGAACAAGTTATGGCCAGAATGTTTTGCAGCACTCAATCGAAATGTCACACATTGCAGGTATGATTGCAGCTGAAATCGGAGCAAACGTGAACGTTGCTAAGGCAGGTGCCCTTCTCCACGATCTTGGTAAGGCACTCGACCATGAAGTAGCCGGTACACATGTTGAAATAGGTCGCAGAATTCTCCAGAAATTTAACGTTAGTGAAGATATTATCAAAGCGATGCAAGCGCATCATGAGGAATATCCTTACGAAACAGTTGAATCACGAATCGTACAAACCGCTGATGCTATTTCCGGTGCACGTCCTGGTGCTCGACGCGACAGTATCGAAAACTATCTCAAGCGTCTTACAGAACTCGAGGCCATTGCTAGTTCATTCCCTGGAGTTGAAAAATCATATGCTCTACAAGCAGGACGAGAAATTCGCATATTTGTTACTCCTGATAGTGTTGATGATTTTGCAGCTAAAAAACTTGCTCGAGACATCGCTCTCAAGATTGAAAAGGATCTTCGTTACCCTGGAGAAATCAAAGTCACGATCATTCGCGAAACACGAGCTATTGAGTTTGCGAGATAAACTATACTTTTTGATGATTTCAAAATACTTTTGCATATTTAGCAATAGTGTTTTCTAATTCATAAGGCAATTGCGGCAAACTGTAGCCGTTATATAATGATTCACGAGGTAGGCTCTAGCGGAATCCCGTTAGATGTTGATTATTAGCGAGCGCAAGCTCAAATAAAGAACACTATGAATAAAGCAGATATCATCGAAGCAGTGCACGCAGTATTGGGTGGTACAAAGGTACAAGCAGAACAAGCAGTTGAAGCAGTAGTCAACTCTATCATCAATACTCTTAAGAAAGGTGATGAGGTTTCAATCGCTGGCGTGGGTATCTTCTCAGTGAAGATGCGAGCTGCTCGAGAAGCTCGAAACCCTCGAACAGGTGAAGCTATCAAGGTTCCTGCTATGAAAGTTCCTAAGTTCCGAGCTGCTAAGGCTCTCAAGGACGCTGTAAAATAATCAAGTCAGCGCACAAATAAGGCTCGACTCGAGCATTATTACAAAAAACCACCATAAGGGTGGTTTTTTGTTATCTCTGTATTTTAAATAGGTAACCTTATACGAAACAGATGGTGCGGGATGGGGGAATCGAACTCCCGACAACAGTTTGGAAAACTGTAGTTTTACCACTAAACTAATCCCGCATGTGCACCAATATAGCAAAAACTACTTGATTTTACCAGCCCCTTTCCCCTTCTTCTCATTACTCTTTTTTACTATCTCTACCAAAACATCAAAATCGTCTTCTTTATCAAGCTTTTTTCGACGGATACTACCACACTGAACACACTTGTGAATAATGTAGATATCACCTGACATTGTCTCTGATCCTATAGGCTCCATAAGCCCTCCACAGACTTCCCTACGGTCACCAGGGTGAATATCAACATGCTTACTCCATAAGCAATACGGACAGTGATTTGTATACCCACTCCCCTTCACTGACGCACCACATCGTCCACAGGAAAAATCCTCAATAGTTCTTTGAAAAAGTTTTGTATCACTACTCATACCAGATATTGATTGTCGGGGCGCCGGGATTCGAACCCGGAGTCACATGATCCCAAGTCATGCATGTTAGCCGTTACACCACGCCCCGAATTAACCACAACATAGTAGCACACGCTTTGAAAAAACTCCATATTTTAAGCCGAGAGTGGTATTTTCTTCATGAAACAAAGAATACATGTGTTTGATAGATATATTTTAACCAGAACCGCCATAAATATAATCTCTCTGTCACTATCCCCTATTCAACAACACAGACCTGAATAACCATTTAAATTCATAGGCAGTATCTTCCCGTCCATAGTTGGTTTTGTACTTGATATCAAGCTTTCACCTTCCCAAGAATACGCAGTATCTCTTTGAATAACTGCAACACGGTCTAGTTTTCTAAGTTTACGGACAACTAGATTTTCTCACAATCACCCAATTTAACAGTCTATTTATTGATATGTTTCATGATTACCATAACTAGTGTTTCATGTGAAACAATTTAATGTCTCTATTAAAATATGTCTTATTAAGGTTATTATGGCTTAACTAGGCTAAATAATTGATAAAATCGGTCTAAAATCCTTCTCAAGAGGTCACGATTATAAGCCATTTTTTCTGTCTTTTATTCCCATAATCCCCAAGGTTATCCACAGTTTGGGGAATTCAAGACAAACAAAAAGACCTTGTTTTAAGGTCTTTTTGTTATATAAAATCTATCCTTTCTTGAATGGTGCGGGTAGAGAGAATCGAACTCTCGCCTCATCCTTGGCAAGGACGTGTGCTACCACTAAACCATACCCGCATTTCCTAGTATTTTGCTTTGAAACACCAACAAAAACAACGAAAACAGTATATAACCTAATTTAATTTTACACAATTCACCTCAACAAACTGGTGCTCCCGGAGGGATTCGAACCCCCAACAACGGTTCCGAAGACCGGTATGATATCCATTTCACCACGAGAGCATTAAAAAATGCGTGTTTGTATCATACTCTAAGTTATGAAAAAGTCCAAAGGTATACTAGAATAGTGCTATGAATTCTACTGTAAAGGGAATAGGTGTGGAAGTACCGAAAGAAGTAATTACTGTCACCGAAACCCTAAAAAACAAGGGTTTTGAAGCCTATATCGTGGGTGGTTGTGTGCGCGATCTCCTTATAGGCAGAACGCCTAAAGACTGGGATGTAACTACAAACGCGACTCCTGAAGAGATAATTACGGCTTTTCCTAAAACATTCTACGAAAACACCTTTGGTACTGTAGGAGTTGTTGATGAAAATACTACCGACGAAAGTTTGAAGGTGATAGAAGTAACTCCATACCGCCTTGAAACGGGCTATAGTGACTTTAGACGCCCGGATGAAGTAAAGTTCAGTAAACACCTCAAAGATGATCTTGAACGTCGTGATTTCACGATTAACGCGTTAGCAGCGGATGTGGCTAATGGAAAAATTGCCAACATTCTTGATTTCCATAACGGACAAAAAGATTTAAAAGACAAAACCTTACGTGCGGTAGGGGATGCCAATGAAAGATTTCATGAGGATGCGCTTCGCAGCCTACGTGCCGTCAGAATAGCCACAGAATTAGGTTTCATGATTAACAAGGAGACTGAGGAAGCTATTGTTACACATGTAACATTACTCAAACACATCTCTTGGGAGCGAATTCGAGACGAATTCAGTAGAATACTCATGTCAGACTACCCAGCTAATGGTATATTCTTGGCTCAACGACTTGGTATAATCAAAGAGATTGTACCTGAACTCGAAGCAGGAATAGGTGTAGAACAGAATCAGGCTCACGCTTTTGATGTATGGACACACCTCCTAAAGTCACTTCAGCATGCCGCTGATAAGAAATGGCCTCTCGATATCCGACTTGCGGCTCTATTTCACGATATATCAAAACCTGAAACACGAAGATTTTCACATGAAACACAACAATGGACATTCTATGGCCACGAAGTAGTTGGTTCACGTGTAACACAGAAAATACTTGATCGACTCAAATACCCACGTAAAACAATAGACAAGGTTGTGAAACTCGTTCGTTGGCATATGTTCTTCTCAGACACAGAAAGTATTTCTCTATCGGCTGTACGTAGAATGATTGCTAATGTTGGCACAGAAAACATCTGGGATCTCATGAATGTTCGTATTTGTGACCGAATAGGGACGGGAAGACCTAAAGAAAACCCTTACAGACTCAGAAAATACCAATCAATGATCGAAGAAGCTCTTCATGACCCTGTTTCTGTCGCAATGCTCAAAATAGATGGAAAAAAGATAATGGAGGTTACAAAAATAACACCGGGACCAAAAATAGGGCAGGTTCTTAATGCCTTACTTGAAGATGTCCTTGAAAATCCATCTCATAATACAGCCGAATATCTTGAAAACACAGCCAAAAAACTGATCGAACTGAGTGACGAGGAGCTAAAAAAGAGAGGGGAAGCAGGAAAAGAGCTTCGTGAGGCCGAAGAAGAGAAGAATCTCGAGGAAATACGGAAAAAATACCACGTTTCATAAGAAACATACGGTAATTACAACAAAAAAGCCCTTCTATCATTCGATAGAAGGGCTTTTTTGTTAATCATGAAACATATTTCAGATAAATCCCCATAAATAAACTAACCGCGCTTGAAGAACAAGAGTAGGAACAGTTCTTCGCACGCGGTTTTGAGAGAAATCCACGTGCTTGCCAAAAGGGGTTTAAGTAATTTTCTTCTAAAAAGAAGTGATTTCCTAGAGGGAAACCTAAAAATATACTTGTGAAGAAATACTTCAACCAGCCTAAGCCAAACAAGGGTTTTCAATAACTACCCACTACGTTGGAAAAGAGCTGGTGGACTAAATGTCCTATAGTCACCGTACCTCGGTGTATGTGACTTTTATCTGGGATTAGTATAGCAACTGTAAAAGACATGTAAAGGACTTACTGTGGATAAGTCACAATAAATGTCCTTTATTTTATTTCAAGAAGAATCGGGCAGTGATCAGAACCTGTAATTGTGTCCATAATATCAGCTTTTTTTACCTTCGACAGAATTTTGGGAGTAACAAAAAAATAATCGATTCGCCAACCAACATTACGTTCACGAGCAAACGTTTTCATATCCCAATATGTATACCTACTCGTTGCGCGAGGGTTTAAATGTCGGAAAATATCTGTGTATCCATGACCAATAACTTCATCTATCCATGCACGCTCTACAGGGAGAAATCCTGTGTTTTTCTCATTTTCTTTAGGTCGAGCAAGGTCAATTTCAGTATGCGCGGTGTTAACATCACCACAGAATATAATTTCGTGACCTTTCTTTCGAAGAGTGTTGATGTATTTCAAAAAAGCATCATAAAACTTAAGCTTAAAATCAAGACGTTCTGGTCCACCACCTCCATTGGGGAAATATGTATTAATAAAAACAAAATCTTTGAAGAAAAGGGCGAGGAATCGACCTTCCTGATCCAGAGCCTCTACCCCTAGACTATATTCAACTTTAAGTGGCTCTTCTTTTGAAAAAACGGCTACACCACTATAACCTTTACGCCCTTTTGAGTGGTCGAAAAAGGCATGGTACCCAGCCGGACTTCGTACACCATCCTCGAGTTGATCTGGATGTGCCTTTGTCTCCTGAAGACAGAAAATATCGGCATTTTGTTGTAATAACCAATCAAAACCACCTTTTTTGATATTTGCACGAATACCGTTGACGTTCCATGAGATTATTTTCATGAAAATATCATAGCATATTTAGTCTAAAGTAGATTAAGGCCTATTTTCGACCCTTACCATGGAACTTTTTATGGATGTTTCGTAATTCACTATCTGTGATATGTGTATAAATTTGGGTTGTTCCAATATTTGCATGACCTAACAGCATTTGAACTGAACGTAGATCGGCACCGTTACGCAAAAGATCTGTGGCAAATGAGTGTCGAATAACGTGAGGAGTAACTTTTTTTGATATACCGACCTTTATTGCATAGTACTTCACAATACGTTCTACCGAGCGGGGAGTGAGGCGCATTGTTTCATTTTTACCTTGCGCAAGCTTGGCATTTCCTGTACGAACCTGTACAAACAAAGCATCATCCATATCATCACGCTTGTCTAAATAGGCCTTAACCATAGCCTTTGCATCATCAGAAAGAAATACCACACGAACCTTTTCTCCCTTACCACGAACGGAGAATTCGTCTTGCTTTAGATTAATATCTCGAGGGAGACTACAAAGTTCTGATACACGTAGGCCTGTAGAGAAAAATAGCTCGAGAATGGCTCTATCTCTGAGTCCTTTGAGAGTTCCTGTGTCCGGAGCAGACATCAATCGTGATAAATCATCAAGAGAAATGAGATCGAGAGACCGTTCAGGGACTTTTGCCAACTCAATACGGTCCGGAGGGAGTGATTCAACTCCTCGACGAGCTAAATACTTGAGAAACGAGCGTAACGCAATAAGATAATAGTTCTGAGTACGTTTTTTCATTCCAGGAGCAGACATACCCTTAGCTGCCTTACCCTCCTGTCGATTCAGCCATAGGCGGTACTCTCTCAAGAGGTTATCAGTGATCTGCTGAGGCTTATCTATCTTGGCAAATTCAAAAAAACGAGAGATATAGTGGTCATAATTACCCACAGTACTGAGACTTCGACCCTTCTCAATTTCAACATATTGGAGGAATTCGAGCTTTAGGTCCTTGAGATTACGGGATGCAGCAGACATGTGCATAGTATAGCATGTACTTGCAGTCAGAAGACTTTCATGCTACTATGGTGCCAACATGTTAACGACACGACAGAAACAAAAAATAATCAAAGAAACGGGGATTCACGGTAAAGATACTGGTTCTCCGGAAGTTCAGGTATCTCTTCTTACAAAGCGAATTGACGAACTTGCTTCACACCTCAAGAAACACAAGCAAGACAACCATTCTCGACGAGGACTTCTTGCGATGGTAGCTGACCGACAGTCACACCTCAATTACCTTAAGAAGAAGAATCCAAAGCGATACGCTTCTATTACGAAGAAACTCGAAATCAAGAAGTAATCTCTCAAAAACCACCGCTACGGTGGTTTTTGTACTTAATTTACCTTTAGTTAGTAGTAAAAAATCACACTATGACAGTTATTAAACATTCAGAACAGAGAGTAGGAATCTTCATTGATGCCCAAAATCTCTACCACAGCGCAAAAAATATTTATCATGCACGCGTCAACTTTGGCCAAATCGTCAAAGATGCACTTGCAAACCGTGCCCTTATCCGTGCAGTAGCTTACGTAATCACCACAGAAGCAGGGGATGAAAAAGCCTTCTTTGAAGCACTTCTTAAAATGGGAATCGAAACAAAGACAAAAGATCTTCAAATTTTCTCAAGTGGTAACAAGAAAGCTGACTGGGACGTTGGTCTTGCGATCGATGCAGTCAAACTCGCACCGAAACTCGATGCAATTATCCTTGTAACAGGGGATGGGGACTTTATTCCACTCGTACAATACCTTCAAATTCATGAGGGGTGCCAAGTAGAAGTAGTCTCATTTGGTAAATCAACATCAAGTAAGCTCATCGAAGCAGCTGATGACTTTTTTGACCTCGATCACAACCCTCGAAAATATCTCATGGGAGCACGTCTCGGAGATTTCAAGAAAACAAAATAAAATTTTCCACGAAAATAAGTGCTCTCTTTGCGCAATTTTGCTACACTTAGCACATGCACAAGAAAGAGTACTCTATCGAAGTAGGAGGGGAGCGACTTATTGCTGAATTTAATGATCTTGCAGATCAAGCTCATGGTTCAGTACTCGTTCGTTACGGAAATACCATAGTTCTCGGAACAGCAGTTATGTCAAAAGAAATTCGTGAAAATGATTTCTTTCCACTTACCGTTGAATATGAAGAACGTTTCTATGCCTCAGGAAAAATACTTGGCAGCCGTTTTGCACGACGTGAAGGCCGACCTTCTGACGAAGCAATTCTTTCAGGTCGCCTCATCGATCGAACACTACGCCCTCTTTTTGATCAGTGGATTCGAAATGAAGTTCAGGTTGTTACAACTGTACTTTCTATTGGTGAACACGATCCTGACGTCGTAGCAATTATCGCAGCATCTCTTTCTCTCGGTGTATCAAACATTCCTTGGAATGGTCCTGTATCGGCTGTACGTATCACAAAAAATAAAGAATTTGAAATAAATCCAACCTACACTCTACGAAAAGAAACTTCTATTGAATTCGACATGGTTGCATGTGGTAAAGATGGTCTCATTAACATGATTGAAGTTGCTGGAAAAGAAACAGATGAGAGTTTGGTTGTGAAAGCCTTACAACAAGCCTCAAAAGAAATTGAGAAGATTCAAACATGGCAACAGAAAATTATTTCAGAGATAGGTGTACCTAAGAAAAATATTCCAAAACCATCTCTTACCCCAGGTACAGCAGAACTTTTTGCACAAGAAATTACACCAAAACTTAATTCATACGTATTCAGTGGACCAGGTCACACAAAGATAACAGAAATTAATGATATTTGGTTACATATTTTTAAAGAAAAGATTCCTGGAGGAAATACAGCTCTCGCTCAGGGATTATTTGATGAGTCAGTTAATACACTCCTTCATACAGAAGCTATAGAAAATTCTCGACGAGCAGATGGTCGTGAACTCGATGAAATACGGCCGCTTTTTGTACAAGCAGGAAAGTTTTCTCCTGTACTTCACGGTTCTGGAATATTCTACCGAGGAGGGACTCATATCCTCTCTATACTTACACTTGGTGGACCACAGGATTCACAAATTATTGATGGAGCAGAGATCACTGATACAAAGAGATTTATGCATCACTATAATTTTCCTCCATTCTCAACAGGTGAGACAGGAAGAATCGGGGGACTCAATCGACGAATGGTTGGTCATGGAGCTCTCGCTGAAAAAGCTTTAGTGCCTGTACTTCCAGACACAACGACATTTCCTTATACCATCCGTCTCGTATCTGAAGCTCTTGCATCAAACGGATCTACTTCAATGGGATCAGTGTGTGCATCAACTCTTTCTCTTATGGATGGGGGAGTGCCTATAAGTGCACCCGTTGCAGGTATAGCATCAGGACTTATGATGCGTGAAAAGAAGGGGCTCCTTGGTGGCACAAAATATGACTACAAAATACTAACTGACATTCAAGGACCAGAAGATCATCATGGTGATATGGATTTTAAAGTAGCAGGAACTCGAAAAGGAATTACTGCAATACAGATGGATGTAAAGGTTAATGGAATTCCTCTCGCAATTCTTGAAGAAGCATTTAAGAAAGCTCAACAGGCTCGATATACCATTCTTGATCTTATTGAAAAAGAACTACCAAAACCTCGTAAGGATATTTCTTCACATGCTCCGAAAATACTAGCACTACGTATCAAACAAGATCAGATAGGATTAGTTATTGGTGGGGGAGGAAAAACTATTAATGATATTAAAGAAAAAACTGGAGTAGATGATATCGCCATAGAAGACGACGGAACAGTATACATTACAGGAAAAGATACGACTGCAGAAAAAGCTCGCGATATCATAGAAAGTATGACGCATGAATTTACTGTTGGTGAAAAATTTGAAGGGGAAGTCACCAAGATACTCGACTTTGGAGCATTCGTCCGCATAAGTCCAACAACCGAAGGACTTGTTCATATCTCAGAAATTGCTCCATTCAAAATTGACGCGGTAGCTTCACACCTCAAAGAAGGTCAGAAGGTTCCTGTTATCATCAAAGAAATTGATGAGAGGAAGCGTATTAATCTCTCGATCAAAATGGCAGACCCTAATTTTATTAAACAATAATGAATCCTGAGAATTTTCCACCACTTCCTCAAACAGGTCTTCAAAAAACTGTCAACAAAATGACAGAGGGTACATCTGTAACTACACCAGCACCTGTAATCCCTCCGAATCCAGCACCAACACCCACTCCCACAACTGAACCAGAAACAACAAATCAATTCAAATACCAAAAAGCACTTCGAACATACGAAGGGGATGTAGCTGCTGCTTTAGCAGGTAGAAAAGTTTCAGTGGCAACTATTGCTATTGCTGAAAATGTGGAGCGCCAAAAAATACAAGAACAAACATCAGTCACAACACTGAACGTTGCCACCCCACCAGCAACTCCATCAAAAATTCCTAAAAATCTCCTGTTACTTCTTCTAAGTCTTCTACTCATCGGTGGCGGTGCATATGGAGCGTATTATCTCTACCAACAAAGCGCCCTTGGAACAATTACACTCCCTGATATTACTCCATCAAAAGTACAGGGAATTATTCCGAGTTCACGACAAAAAGAAATTATCGCAACATCATTTACCGACACCACTGTACGCGAAAGAATTGCACAGGAACGTTTAACCGCACAATTAAAAAATGGAGAAGTTGAAGAGCTTTACATCCTCATGAATCAAAACTCGGTAAAGAGCTTAATCCCTGCTGCCCAGGCTTTTCCTCTTATCGCATCAAATGTTCCTGGAGAAGTGATCCGCTCTCTTAGTCCACGACTTATGGTAGGTCTCTTGGGAGAAAATGGAGCAACAACACCTTTTGTTCTCGCAAAATCAAACTTCTTCCAAAGTACATTTACCGGGATGTTGTCGTGGGAAGAAAAAATGTTCCGAGATTGGCAACCGTTCTTAATTGATGATACAGCTCGATTCGTTCCAGTCGCAACGACAACTGCAACAACAACCACTACAACCCTTTCACGTGGACCTCGGTTTGAAGACTTGACGTATCGCAATAAAGATCTTCGTGTACTAAAAAATGACTCTGGAAACATCTTCTTCTTATACTCATTTATTGATAAAGAAAACCTTATTATTACGACTAGTTTGAGTGCTTTTGACACACTTCTTAAAAGTTTCGAAAAACAAAGTTACATACGGTAATTGCATCACTTTTGCTTTGTGGTATGATCGTGACATGAAAAGCAAAGACATTACTTATTTCAAAGACCGATTAATCAAAGAGAAAGCCACTCTCGAGGAAGAACTCAAGAGTGTTGGCCGAATTAATCCTGAAAATCCATCTGATTGGGAAGCAACGGTTGATGACAGTGATGTCGACAGTGCTGATGAAAATGAAGTTGCTGATAAGATGGAAGAACTTGTTGAACATAAAGCAATTCTCACTCAGCTCGAAAAACAACTTGGTGAGGTACATAACGCTCTCGAACGAATTGAACAAGGAAAGTACGGTATATGTGAGGTATCAGGAGAAGAAATCGAACGAGAACGTCTTGAAGCAAATCCTTCAGCGCGAACCTCAATCAAACATCTACGCGATTTAGAAGGCCTCAAGAAAAACTAAAATAAAAATAAAAACAGTTTCATGCTGTTTTTATTTTTTCTTCATAGTTGGTTTTGTATACTTCCACTATGAATTATGCAAATATAAAAGGGAATACTACTCAAACTAGAAGGTATTTCGAGCTCCTCGAATCTCAAAGTGAACGTGAGGACCAGTAGTTTTACCCGTCATACCGATTCGTCCAATACTTTGACCTTGTTCCACCTTATCACCCACCTTAACAAGGTTTGTACTCATATGAGCATAGAGAGTCTGTGTACCATTTGGGTGACTGATAACAACATAGTTACCATAACCATGATTCCAGCCTGCATTAGCTGAACTGATGATAACAGTACCTGCAGCTGAAGCACGAATAATGGTACCGATTGGGCTCGCAAGATCCACAGCGTTATATCCATGAAGACCCTGACTTCGAGAACCACCGACAATTGGTCGAATATAATATCCAGGGTACAAAGGACCACTTGCTCCGTGAAGAGCTGCTGTAGGGTTTTTGGCAGCGTTTGCTGGTAGTTTTGGCTGAACAATTGTTGGAATTTCAGCGTCGGGCACAATAATCACATCTCCTACGGCCAAAACAGAAGATTCTGTGAGGTTGTTATACTCTGCAACTTCATCAAAATCAGCTTTATATTTATTCACAATACCCTTCAATGTTTCTTTTGACTTAACTACGTGACGAACACCTGAAATAGGGAGGATAACGAGGTTTTGACCTTCTTTAAGAACACTTGATCGAGATAGATCATTTGCCCAAAGAATAGTATTGACTGAGACATCAAAAATCTTAGCGATTTTCTCAAGAGAATCTCCTTTTCGAACAGTATAGAGACTAATACTTGTTCCCGTAGCATCTTCTACGTCAGCTATTGTCCCAGCTGGACCAGACTCTGATATTACAGCAGTACCACCTGATACCATAGAGATTTGAGTTGCCCCAGAATTAGGATTAGGGTTCGAATTCACCACCACCTGAAGCAACTGCATTGTTTGAGAATTCACTTCTGAAACATCCACAGCAGCAGCAGAAACTTCAGGGGTAACATCATTTAAAATCGACGAGAAAAAACCCGCACTTACTGGATGCGGGGCAAAAATAACAAAACAACAAAGAAGAAGCTTCGAAGTAAAAAGCTTAAGAGAAACTGAGAAATTATTTAGAAACTTTTGAGTTAAATTCATGCGATAAACGGCGGGTTCTGTCAAACTTTCTCACACCAATTTAGAGTCGTTTTTAATCGGGATATTTCAGTAATATATGGCTCTATGAAGCCGTATATTTTGTACTCTGCCGTAGAGGTACTTTCCAAGGATACGTGGGTGTGCATCAAAAGTCAACGGGGGGTGTGGAGAGATTTTATGGTGTAATATTATGAACATTCTGTCAAATATTGACTTGCTAGAGTAGTAAAAAGTATTTTGAAATATCGTTCTATAAAAAATGTCACGATCACATCTGATATACTCAGTGTCATGTCAACAAATTCTCTCAATGAACGTCAAAAAAAAGCGACCGAGACGCTCGATGGACCTCTTCTCATTCTTGCTGGAGCAGGAGCAGGTAAAACAAAAACCCTCACTCATCGAATTATCAATCTTGTACATCGAGGAGTAGCACCTCATGAGATTTTAGCTATCACCTTCACCAACAAAGCAGCTAAAGAGATGCGTGACCGAGTTAACCATCTTCTCTCAACCGATACAAGCTTAAATGTACCGATTTCTTTCAATGAACGTCCATTTGTAAGCACTTTTCACTCTCTAGGAGTACACATCATCAAAGAAAATAGCCGTATCCTCGACATTCCACGACATTTTACAATCTATGATCGTAATGATTCAAAACGAGCAGTAAAAAATGCTCTCGAGGAACTCAATCTTGATCCGAAACAATACGATCCTAACAAAATTCTCTCTATCATCTCACGTGAAAAGGGAGATGGTGTGTCATCTGTAGAATATGCAGCCCGTAATCTCGATTTTTTCCCAGAAATCGTAAGTAAGGTGTGGCAAAAATACGAACAACAACTTAAGAAAGACAAATCTCTTGATTTTGATGATCTTCTTCTCAAAACAATGCTGCTCTTAAGAAATAATGCTGCTGTACGAGAACATTACGCCCAAACTTGGAAATATGTTCACATTGATGAGTACCAAGACACTAATCGAGTACAGTACGAGATATCTCGTCTTCTTGTAGAGAAACATCGCAATATCTGTGTTGTTGGAGATATTGATCAAAATATTTATAGCTGGCGAGGAGCTGATATTCAAAACATTCTTAATTTCGAAAAGGACTATCCTGAAGCAACCGTTATTCTTCTCGAGGAAAACTACCGCTCAACACAAACGATTTTGACGGCAGCTAATAGTGTTATTGAAAAAAATGTCATGCGACGAGACAAAAAACTCTTCACCAACAATGGTGAAGGGGACAAGATCGAACTCATCGAGACATATGATGAGAATGAAGAGGCTCGAACCGTTGCCGAGAAAGCAAAACTTCTCATAGCAAACGGTGTCTTGCCTGAAGAAATCGCAGTATTGTACCGAGCAAACTTTCAATCACGTATTCTTGAAGAAGCGTTTTTGAGAAAAAATGTACCATACCAAATACTCGGAACTCGATTCTTCGACCGAAAAGAGATCAAAGATGTACTCTCATTTATTCGTCTTGCGCTTAATCCCGACAATTCAGGAGACTTAAGCCGAGTTATCAACGTTCCTCCACGTGGAATTGGGAAAGTGACCCTTCTTAAAATCTTAGAGGGCAAGAAAAATGAACTATCAGGGTCTATGCAAGAGAAAGTTGGACAGTTTTTCAGAATCCTTGAAAGAATTCGCGAAGTGGCAAGTACAGAAAAACCCTCAGAACTCATTAAATTTACCATTCGAGAGACAGGAATTGAGTCTTCACTCAAAATGGGCGACCCCGAAGATCAAGAACGTCTTGAAAACCTTCGTGAAATGGTGACACTGGCCACAAAATACGATGAAACGCCAGGAGAAGAGGGTATAGAGAAACTTTTAAGTGACGCCGCTCTTGCAACAGACCAGGATGAACTCCAAAAACCTCAAAGTGCCGTGAAACTGATGACTGTCCATGCCTCAAAAGGTCTTGAATTTGACTATGTCTTCATAGCAGGACTTGAAGAAGATCTTTTTCCTCATGCACGGCTCAACGAAGAGCATGTATCAGCAAGTGGCCAAGAAGAAGAGAGACGTCTCTTCTATGTAGCACTCACTCGTGCTCGAAAAAAGGTTTTTCTGTCATTCGCTGCTATTCGTACGATATTTGGAGCCCAAAAGGTAAACATTCCATCACAATTCATTGCAGATATTGATGTGGCTCTCATTGAACGAAATTCTCCCGATCAAAATGGGGAACAGGCTCGTGGAATAAAGGCTATTTTCATTGATTTCTAAGGATTTTTAGCCTTTTGGGCAATTCCTGCTAGAATACCCTTATGAAACCAATATTTGCCAAGAAATCACTCGGTCAAAACTTCCTCCATGCCCCAAATGTAGTGAGAAATATCGTTATTACAGGCCATATATCGCCAAAAGAGAGTGTTTTAGAGATAGGTCCAGGAAAAGGAGTCCTTACAGAAGCCCTTCTTGAAGCTGGTGCAACGGTTACCGCAGTAGAGAAAGATGACAACCTTATCCCTTTTTTAAATGAAAAGTTCAAAGAATTCGTAAAAACGGCTCAACTGAAGCTTTTTCATGCAGATATCCTTGAAATTTCACCTACAACCATTGGAATTGAGCATCCCTATAAGCTTATCGCCAATATTCCGTACTACATAACAGGAGAAATCATAAGAAAATTCCTTGAAACTTCTACCCCACCAGAATGTATGGTGCTCATGGTCCAAAAAGAAGTAGCTGAACGAATTGTGTCACGAGATGGCAAAGAAAGTATCCTCTCTATCAGTGTTAAAGCGTACGGAAAACCAAAATACGTTGAAACGGTGAAAGCGCGCTGTTTTAGACCAATTCCTAATGTAGATTCAGCTATTTTATTGATCGACAGCATATCAAAGGAGTTTTTCAATCAGCACAAAGTGTCAGAAGAACACTTTTTCAATGTAGTTCGTGCTGGTTTTGCTCACAAAAGAAAGTTTTTAATTAATAATTTGGAAATACTTGCTCCGAAACCAATTTTGATATCAATTTTTAATGAAATAGCTATTTCTCCAACGGTTCGAGCTGAATCAATCAACACAGAAACTTGGGGAAGAATTGCACAAAAAATTTCTTCTTCTTTTCCACAGAAAAACTAGGAAAATCAATCATCTTTTCTGAAATCTTTGCTATAATTATGGGTAGTTTGGAATCCAACTACCTTGAACTACCCTCGCTCAACAATCAGCCTGAAAAATATTCTATTAATCCTAGGTGCTGTAGTCATCATCGGAGGGTCTCTTATTGTCTCAAAACGAAATACTGAAAAAAATAAAGCTGCACAACTTACGTATCAAGCACCACTTGTAGCAACTACAAGTCTCATCACCATTGAAGGGGATACTACAAAAGATTGGGAAAAAGAACTGATTTCAACCCACACCTATGATCCAAAAAATCCCACAGTAAGTTTTTCAACAAGTACTAATGCCAAGGACAAGAAACTCACTTCAACTGAGATACTCGCTCGAACTTTGTTTGCAAAATACATGTCACTCAACCAGCTCGGTCTCGGAAAAGATCCTCAGAGTCAGCAGGATAGTATCAACGAAGTTCTTGCAGCAAGTCTCAAAGATTTTAATCCTCCTGTGTACAGTGATAAACAAATCAAAGTAAGCAGTGACACAAGTACTGATGCTCTAAAAAAATATGGTAACGCAGTTGGTGAAACTTTTCTTACAAACACTGTCAGTGCACGAAACGAGACTGTAATCTTGAAAGAGGCAGTTGAAAATAACGATCCAAAAGTTTTAGCTGAACTTGATCCAACTCTCGCAAGTTATCGAAAGATGCTCGTTGGACTTTTTGCGATACCTGCTCCAAAAAATATGGCAGCAAATCATCTCGCCATGATCAACAACGTAGCTGGTCTTATTTATCTTATTGAAAATTTTAAAAAAGCTTTTACCGATCCTGTTATGAGTCTACAGGCTGTAGGATACTATCAACAAATAGCTGAAGGTCTTGGGATATCATTTACTAATATAAGAAATACTCTTATGCAAGGAAATGTTACCTACACAATCACAGAAGGGGGTTCATTCTTTATTGCACCACAAAAATGAAACTAGCTATTTTCAAAAAAATAACTCCTCTTTTCCTTATACTTGCTCTTACTCTTTCAAGTATCTCTCCACTCTTTGTTCCAAAAGAAGCTAAAGCTTTATTCGGCTTCGGAGATATCGTTAATGACCCTTGGAACACAATCCAAAATACAATTTCTGCATCAGGAAGTGCCATTCGTACAGGTCTTCAAACAAGTCTCAACTTAAAGGAATTCACTCTCGATGCAATCGCATATGCCCTTGCAAAACAAATACTCCGTCAGGTTGTAAGTGACACCGTCAATTGGATCAACTCAGGCTTCGATGGAAACCCTGCTTTCCTTAGTGATCCAGCAGGATTCTTTTTGGGAATAGGGGATGAGATTCTTGGAAAATTCCTTGAGAGTATGGAGCTCACCAACTTCCTTTGTTCACCATTTAGTATCGATGTTCGTATTGCTATCGCTTTCCGTTATCGTCCATTCTCAAAACGAGTACCGTCATGTACCCTAAGTCAGGTAATTAAAAATAGTGAAAATGCCATTGAAGGAGCAAACATTAACGGTTTCACTGCTGGTGATTTCAAACAAGGAGGCTGGCCTGCATTCGTATCACTCACAACAGAACCTCAAAACAATCAGTATGGTGCATTTATCGAAGCAGATAACGAACTTTCGATTCGAATTGGCAACAAAACACTTCTCAAACAAAACGACCTACTTCAAGGTAAAGGATTCCTATCTTGGGAAAAATGTACCGATATTCCTGTAAGTGCATCATCAAATACCGTAGGGCCTGTAGCGGCAGAGGCGCCAACTTTTTCTGAACAAGCTGGAATTTTCAATGCAGATGCATACAGCGGCACGGCACCAGCTGTACCGGCAAACTATGTTGAAAAAAATCCAGCAATGGTACCCCAGCAACACTGCGAAACACAAACTCCTGGATCAGTTATCTCTGGTCAACTCGAAACATCTCTTGGATCTCCAATTCGAGAGTTGGAACTTGCTGATGAAATTAACGAAATTGTTAATGCTCTTTTTGCTCAACTCATCAAACAAGTTCTTACAAGTGGTCTTCGGGCTATCACCGGAAGTAGTCCAGGTGATCCTGACTCATATATCACTAAACTTGAAAATGAACGAGTTCAGAGCGACAGCCAACTTCAAACTATCAAGCTTAATATCCTAGAAAGTATTGATCGTTATATTAACCAAGGGGAAAAATACAAGACTGACAAAGAGACATCTCTGAAATACGGTTTGGATACAAAGAAACAACTCGATGATGTAAAAACTTGCTTCGAGACAAAACTCACTGCGGTATATACGCCACCACTCCGTGAAGATCAAAAGAATTTTGCAGCAAACAGTATTGCTCGAGCCGAATCAATCATCGTAACAAGTGTTGCTTCAACAACAACACACCTTTACAGTGACGTTCTCTTTGCTGACGCACAAATAGCTCGTCTTGCTACAATTAAAGCGACAGTAACACGGGCTACTACAGTCAATGACATCAGCCCTCTAGCAAATGAGTATAACGGTCTTATAACTACCGGCGCGGTCATTGATGAAAGTGACACTACTCGAGCACAAACACAAATTACATTAGTACAAGAAGAAATGGATCCAATCCGCCAGACAGCAACTCGGCTTCAGCAGTCATGTAACCTGTTCCCATCAGTTATTACACCAATACCTTAATTATGAAGAAAGTAATTCTTTACATTCTCATACTCGCAATCTTTATACCGACGACACTCGGGGTCTTTACGCCTAAGACAGCTCAAGCAAGTTGCGTCCCTTCACTTTCAGCAACAATCACAGGTGGTTTTAAGATAACAGACTGTATCAATGAAGTTTCAACACTTGTCGTCTTTCCAATAGTAGGAAAGTTTCTTCAAGTAAGTGGTTTCTTATTCGGTCTTTCAGTAAAAGCGAACCTAGGTATAGCAAATCTTGTTGATACAACAACAAATGGAGGAAGTGTTATTGGGGAAGTATGGAAAAACATCCGAGATCTTTCAAGTATTTTCTTTATCGGAATGCTTTTATATGCATCATTCGCAATGATCCTTGGTGTAAGTGGTCCAAATGTAAATCAACTCATTGTATCAATGGTACTTGCAGGACTTCTTATCAACTTTAGTCTATTCGGAACACGACTTATTATCGACGCATCAAACACCGTCTCATTATTGTTTTACAACGCCATAACTCCAGCGGGAAGTGCGGCAACATACGATGCGAGTTTTGCTGGTGGGTTAGGGGGCGGAATCGGAAGATTTATTGATTCTAAGATTGATGATGGTGGAATCTCAAACAATATCATGAGTGCTCTTGAGATGCAGACATTATTTGCTTCAGTCAAACAAAAACCAGGACAGTGGGTTCTCCAATCAATCGTTACAATGATCGGTGGCACCTTCCTCATGATTATTGCTGGTCTAGCATTCCTTGCTGGAGCACTCATGTTTGCTTACCGCCTTGTGATCCTCATTCTCCTCATGGCATTTTCTCCATTACCTGTCATTGCAATGATTCTTCCACAGACAGGGAAGTACGCAAAAGAATGGACTGATACTCTTATTAGTCAGTGTTTGTTTGCTCCTATCTATCTATTCCTTATGTATGTTGCGCTCAAGATTGCAACTGATCAAAGACTCATAGCTTTGTTTGGAGCACAACGCAAAACAGGCCTTGCTGATGTTATGAATCTCAATAATGCAGCAGGTCTCAGTGTTGGTCCTCTTCTTCAATATACAATTGTCATTATGTTGATGTACTACGCTCTCGTTGCTGCAAAATCATACGGTGGACACGGTGCAGATATGGGAATTAAATGGATGAAAGGAGTTCAGTCATGGGGACAAGGGTTCGTGGGAAGAAACTTTGTTGCACGCCCAGCTCGAATGGTGGGAAATCTTTATGATAAAGCTCTCTCTGATCCAAAATCAGGACGCGTTACGAGTGTTCTAGCAAAAATCGGAAAGGTTACTGGGGTTGATCGTGGTATTCGCGAGACACTCTCTAGTATTGAAAAAGATAAATATGGCAACACAACTCTTGAAGGAGAAGAGAAGGCTGATAAGGCTCGTCTCAAAGATCTTAAAAACTTACGAGAAGGTGGTAACCGTACTTCAAAAATCGAAAATGCTCTCAAGGTTCTTAAAAATGGTGGAACGGAAGCAGAACTTGGTAAGGCGCATAGCGATCTAAAGGATGCTATAAAAACAATGAGTTCTGCTGAATTAAAAGAATTGGACAAAGATACACTTAAAAACGAACACTTTGCAGCACGTCTTTCTTCGTCACAATTTGAATCTCTCATGAAAAACGACGACATCTCGGAATCTGATAAAAATAAAATCAAAGAGGCTCGTGCAACCGGTGTTACAAAACTCATTAATTCAAAAGGAACTGTTACAAAAAAGAATAAGGATGGTAAAGAGGAAACAAACTCTGTTATGGGTCCAAACGAACTTCTCGCAGAAGGGAATATTGATCTTGCAAAACTTAGTACGGAGAACCTTGAAAAGCTTGCTCCATACCTTAGTCGTGGTAAGTATGAAAACCTCATGAAAGAAAATGATAACCCTGATCGCAACATCAGTGAAGCTGCAAAAGAAAAAATTACAGCGGCTCGGAAAAAATTCCTTGAAAGTAAAATGTTTGAAAGTGCTCCAGTTGCACCAGATAGTGCTGATGCTGAAGCTGTAGGACGACTTGTTAAATCAATGAAACCTGACGAGTTGTTCCCAATCATAGGAAATGATCTCGCAAAACTTACAAAACTTGCACCGTATCTACAAAATGATCATCTACAGAAGATTGTTAGTGAATTTGATAAAGATACACAATTAGACATTGCCATGAAAATTATAGACCTTGATAAAAATGTTTATAAGAAAGTTCCTGGAATAGGTTTCGCTCGAAAAGTATGGAATCTATCATCAACACATCCATGATAAACACAAATATACCTTCAGAAATACTTGATGTTGCAAATTCTGCCGCCTTATTTGATAAGGTAGAACTTGTCACAAAACCATTTGAACTTCACATCAACCAAGTAGGTGAATTAGACTCTATCGTGCGACAAGCACTGAAAGGTGAAATTCCTCGTGAAGAAATCTTGAAATATATTGTCGAGAACCTCGAGGTTGATGATGTTACTGGGAGTAAAATTCTTAAAACAATCAATCTCGAAATATTCCAAAAACTTCGTGAGCTCATTCTTGAGACTCACAATGAAAAGGAAGGTGGTAATGCTGAAGAAACATTAGCTCAAATCGAAAATACCGTGACGGAACCACTTGCGACAAAGTTACCTATAAATGTATTAGAAAAAAATACACCTCACGATCTCGCAAAAATTCCTGGCCAAACAGCGCACAATGTTCCTCATGTTGAACAAACACCACCAACACCTCCAATTGTCGAAAAACCTCGAAATCCCTTGCAGGGCCTAACTGCTCCTGTCCATAATCCAATGGAATCAGAGGTTCTTCAACCAAAAAAATCTCCTAACACACGTGGATACGACACAGTAGACCCATATCGTGAGCCGATTAATTAGGGCTGACGATAAGTAATCCCCTAAAGCTCTACAGAAGAGTAAAATGACAGTGTATACTATAGGTACGTATGCGTTTCCAAGTCCCACAATTTATCGAAGTTGAGGATAAAGTCTTCGGACCACTCACCGTTAAGCAATTCATCTATATTGCTGGTGGGGGAGGAGTTTCATTCATTATATGGTCACTTATCCCAGTTCCTCTCGTATTCAAACTAGTTATCATCCTCCCAATTATTGCATTCTCATGCGCTTTGGCATTCTATAAGGTAAATAACAAACCCTTTATTAACGTTGTTGAAGCTGCATTCAAATATTTCTTTGCATCAAAGCTCTATATTTGGAAAAAAGCACCCAAAAAACCAGAAGTAGTAATGGCAGAGAGTCCACAGAAGCTTGTTGATGAATATAAGAGTATACTTGTACCAAAGATATCCGAAAGTAAACTCAAAGATCTCACATGGAGTCTCGATATTAAGGAAAGTATGTATTCCAACAAAAATCAACGCTAATGGCAAAAATATCAGGAACAACTCAAGAATTTGTACCGATCCGAGAAATACGAGATGGTGTTGTTATCTTGAAAGATGGCTCAATGAGAGCAATCGTTATGGCTTCATCTCTCAACTTTGCTCTCAAATCAACAGATGAACAAAACTCTATCATCTATCAGTTTCAGAATTTCATCAACTCTCTTGATTTCTCTGTACAAATCTTTGTGCAATCAAAAAAGCTTGATATACGGCCGTATATTAGTCTTCTTGAAGGACGCTATAAGGAGCAGGGTACTGATCTTATGAAGATCCAAACTCGTGAATACATTGAATTCATCAAAACTTTCGTTGAAAACAGTAATATCATGACAAAAAGCTTCTTTATAGTAATCCCTTATAGTCCTCCTGTTATCAATGACTCTCACAACCCAATCAAAAGTCTCCTCGGAAACTCATCGAGTGACAAAACAAAGGTGAGTGGCAGTGGATCATTCGATGAAAGTCGAACACAACTTGAACAACGTGTAGGAGTTGTGGAACAAGGTTTAACACGCTGTGGAATTCGCGTAGCAGAACTTGGAACAGAGGAAATTGTCGAGCTCTTCTATAAGATATTCAATCCAGGAGACATGGAGAAGCCAATTCAACAATCATAATATGGGAATTTTAAATAAAATTTTTGGCAAAAAACAGGAAGAGGCCGTTGTATCAGTACTTCCACAAGAAATATATGAAGCTGGGGTGCTCGAACTTCAGGATGTTATTGCTCCTTCAGCCCTTAAAATAAGTCCAAAAGAACTCAATCTTGGAGAAAAAGTAGCTCGTACTTTCTTTGTGATTTCATACCCACGCTACCTTACTGACAGCTGGTTTGCCCCTATCATCAACCTTGATAAGGTTTTTAACATCTCAATCTTCATTCATCCGGTTGAAACAGCTAAGATCCTTCGACATTTCCAAAAGAAAGTAGCCGAAGTACAAAGCCAAATCAATGAACGTGAATCAAAAGGTCTCGTTCGTGATCCAATGCTCGATACTGCATATCAGGATCTTGAACAACTTCGAGACAATCTTCTACAAGCACAAGAAAAGATCTTTGATGTCGGTGTGTACATCACAATATATGGTGATAACGATGGAGAATTGGATAAGATAGAATCTGAGGTTAAATCAATCCTCGAAGCAAAACTTGTATACATCAAACCCGCACTCTTCCAACAAGCAGAAGGGTATAAGAGCGTACTACCGATCGCTGATGATGAACTCATGGTTCATTCAAAGCTCAACTCAGCCCCACTTTCGAGTCTCTTTCCATTTGTTTCATTTGACCTTACATCAGACAAAGGAATTCTCTATGGTATTAATCGTCATAATGCCAGTTTGGTACTCTTTGATCGATTTCTTCTTGAAAACTACAACTCAGTGACATTTGCAAAGGCTGGTTCTGGTAAATCATATTGTACAAAACTCGAAATTCTTCGAACACTTATGTTCGATACAGAAGTTATCGTGATCGACCCTGAACGCGAATATGAATACATGGCCGAAGCAACAGGAGGAAAGTACTTCAACATCTCACTTACATCAGAACACCACATCAATCCATTTGATCTTCCTGTACCACGCGAAGACGAAGCTCCATCAGATGTTCTTCGTTCACATATTGTTAATCTTGTAGGACTCTTCCGTATCATGATGGGAGGTATCAGCCGTGAAGAAGATGCGATTATTGATCGAGCAATTACCGAAACATACGCTCTTAAGGATATTACTCCTGAGGCAGACTTTGCAAAGGTGGAACCACCACTCATGTCAGACTTTGAATATGTTCTTGCTGGCATGGAAGGAGGAGAGTCGCTTGTACAACGCCTTACGAAGTATACGAAGGGTACATGGTCAGGTTTCATCAATCGTCCAACCAACGTTGATATTAATAAAAAGTTCGTGGTGTTCTCTCTTCGAGATATGGAAGACGAACTCAAGCCAGTAGCAATGTATATTGTTACACACTTCATCTGGAACGCTATTCGTAAAAATCTCAAAAAACGCCTTCTTGTAATCGACGAGGCATGGTGGATGATGAAATCTGAAGATACGGCTTCATTCCTACTTGGTTTGGCAAAACGAGGTCGTAAATACTATCTTGGACTTGCAACGATTACCCAGGACGTTGATGACTTCCTTAAATCTCCATATGGTCTACCTATCATCACCAACTCATCGATTCAGATACTTCTCAAGCAATCTCCATCATCAATCGACAATATCCAGAGAACATTTAATCTCACTGATGAGGAAAAATATCTTCTTCTTGAATCAGATGTAGGAGAGGGGATATTCTTCGTGGGACTAAAACATGTTGCAATCAAGGTTATTGCTTCATATACCGAAGATCAGATTATAACGACAAATCCTTCGCAAATTCTTGAAATTAAGCGTGCAAAGAAAGAACTCGAGGCTTCTCAATAAAACTCCATGGCACAAAAAGGATCTATGTCAGCAGGAAAGTGGTTCATCCTCTATGTTATTAGTGGTTTTGTTGATCTTCTCCAAATAATTCTTGATTTTTTTGCTATTGGAATTGTAATCAATAGAGTTATTGATATCTTTTTAGGACTTGGATTACCTATATATCTTCATCTCAATGGAATTCCAATGTTCGAGACAAAGAATTTAATGCTCTATATATCTGTATTTATTGGTGAAGAAATTCCTCTTGTTGATGCACTTCCATTATGGACTTTTGAAGTTTGGCGTATGCATAAGAACTATATAACATCACAATTAACAGAGGCTGTCCCCGCACTTACCCCAACAGCTCAAGCTATGAGTGGTATTAAAAATCCTCAACAAACTCCACCTCTTAATAAAGATGGGGTACGCCAGCCACCACAAAGACAACGCGTACAGCAAATTAAGGTCAATACTTCTCAAAAACAACAAGAAGCAGATATTATATCCCCTGACTTCAATCAAACTTCTGAGAAATCCTCAGATGATGACCTTAAAG
Organism: Candidatus Tayloriibacteriota bacterium; assembly: GCA_016215455.1. GTDB lineage: Bacteria > Patescibacteriota > Minisyncoccia > Phycocordibacterales > PALSA-1337 > JACRJP01. The sequence goes on from JACRJP010000002.1 coordinate 126,683, forward strand.
AGGCAGCATAGTATGCTAAAATAATAGGGTATGCATTCTCGTACTCTTAGAATTTTGACTGTCTTCTTCATAACCCTTGTTGTTGTAGGGACACTAGCTTCAACCCCACTCACTGTTTCAGCACAACAACCTTATGATTCTTTTGCCATTGAAACTACACCAACAAATCCAGCACCCGGACAAAGTGTAGTTGTTCAAGTAAAAAGTCTTTCTTCAGACATCGCACACGCTGATATTGCTTGGTATGAAGGATCGACCTTACTCAAAAGAGGGAATGGTCTCTCACAAATTACCGTCACAGCCCCAAAAAACGGAACTTCTATGAAGATTACCTCTATCATTAGGGCGTCTGATGGAAAATCGTCAACACAGACAGTAACTATCCGCTCTGGTGAGGTTGATATGTCATGGGAAGCTCTAACATACACACCACCTCTATATCAGGGTCGTAGTATCTATACAAGTCAATCGAATATTAAAATTGTCGCACTTCCAAATCTTCGTGATAACAACGGTCGTTTAATTTCTCCTGATGATCTTGTGTACAAATGGAAAAAAGACTCAACAGTACTCGGAAGTCTTTCTGGATATGGAAAACAGAGCCTTACTCTAAAAGGAGACATTGTATCTCGGCCTTTTACAATTACCGTAGATGTTGCTTCTCGCGACAATAGTATTAAAGGTCAAGGTTTTATGAATGTCGATGCTGTTGATCCTGAGGTACTACTCTATGAAGAAGATCCTTTGTACGGTGTACTCTACAATCGTGCTGTTGGTGAACAGTTTTCATTAAAAAACGAAACAAAACTTACTGCTGAACCATATTATTTTTCTACAACAAACAAAAGTGACTCTGCTTTACGTTATACATGGAGTATTAATCGACTTGAACAAAACGATATTCGAGGAACAAATCTTATCCTACGACCAAAAGGGGATGTGGAAGGAGTTTCTTTAATTTCTCTTAGAATTGATAACTTACGAGAAATTCTCCAAAGTAGTTCAGCTGAAATTGGGGCATACTTTAGTAAAAAACAACAAGAGGAGCTTCCTTTATTTCAATAAAATATGAAAAAAATACTTTTTATAATCGCAACTCTACTCATACTCACAAATCCTAGTGAAGGAAAAGCTGCTATTCAAAGTTATAAACTACTTGAACCTCTTCCTTGTATCGGAACAACACAAGAATGTGTTGGGGGAAGGGTAGAACAAGTAGATCTCAAATCATACGTAGGATACATTTTCAAACTTGTAATTGCCTTAGCTGGTGCTATTGCTGTATTTCGCATTACATGGGGAGGCTTTAAATACATGACGACCGACGCTATATTCGGTAAACAAGAAGGAAAGAAGGAGGTCAAAGACGCAATATATGGCTTAATCATGATACTTGCCTCATATCTTATACTTCGAACAATTGATCCACGGTTGGTAAATATTAATACTGAAATTAAACCAATTGAACAAGCTGAGTACATAGACATGAACTCACTTTTTACTGACGTTGAAGAAGCAAGCAAGACTCTCTCAGAGGCAAATAAAACAGCCGGTGAATTAAGAGCTCAGATTGCAGCACTCAGAGCCCAGGCGGGAACGACAACGGATGAAGATTTAAGCATTCGACTTCGAACGGAAGCTCTTAATCTTGAACGTAAGGCTGAGAATATAACAGCAAATGCTGTAGCTGATGTAAATTTCGATTTGGCGAGAAAATCATTACAACAAAATACTGAGGTTTCTCTAAGCACGTCATTTAAAACCGATCTCGAATCAAGAATAAGAGTTATAGAAAAATCAGTACAAACAAACGTTCAACAACTGACTGATCTCGGAGATATTGATGGGGCAGCAAAACTTAAAGACAAAGGCAACTTCTATGTTATGTCAGTACGAGACGAATTAGATTTTACCGAGAAATTTAAAAAGATTGAAGAGATAAATAATACCCGAACCACATGGACGACTGGTTTATGGGGTGGGCCGTATCTATACCTACTTGGAAAAGGTGTTGATAAAATTAAAAGTAAAAATGAATCTATTGTAGTTGCAGGAGATACTTTGATTAGTGAACTTCGAGCAAAAGAATCAAAAGCTCAACAATCAACAGATCCAGCACTGCAACAAGGCTACCTTGATAATCTTCATGAACAAATTAAACAAACAGAAGATTTAATTAAACCACTTCGTCCAAATCCATGAAAAAAAGCACAGCATCATTACTTATATTCATAGTTCTCCTCATTCTTGGAGGGATTGGTTGGTATGTCTATACAACAAAGATTGCCCCACAGACAGGCACAACAGGTACTGATCCTTTTGGAGGATTTAACCCACTTGGAGGAACTGGCTCTACAGCGGTACCAGCAAATAATCAGGTGCCTACAACCCCTGATAGTCCTACAACAACCACACCGACACCAACCAAACTTCCTTTACTACGACAACTTACTATAACACCAGTAGCTGGGGCTATGGCTTCGACAACAGCATCTTCAACAATTGTAAGATATGTTGATCGTGGGGTAGGGCATATATATGAAATATCTCTAACTTCAAATGATTCTCAAAAAATCACCAACACAACAATTCCTCGTGTCTATACAACAACATGGAACCGACAAGGTACAGCTGTCATTCTTCGCTATATCAAAGAGGGAAGTACAATAATTAGTAACTTCTACGCAGACATCATCCCTCCAAAGAAGATTGTTGCGTCCTCTTCACCAAAAACAGCAACAAGTACAGCAACCTCAACTATCGTTTCAACCCCAACACCCGTACAAGATGTTGTTGGTGAATTAAAAGGAAGATTTTTCCCAAGTAATATAATTGATATAGCTGTTTCACCAAAAGGAGATCGTCTTTTTATCCTGTCCGAGGAAGGTGAGGGGAGTGTTGGATACCTCTCTCGTTTTACCGGAGATACTCGAACACAGATATTTAATTCTCCACTTACACAATGGAATGTTGATTGGAATAATGAAGATAGTATTATACTAACCACAAAGGCAACCTACGCAGGTGTAGGTTTTGCATATCTTATTGATCTCAAGAAAGGTACTACAGAAAAGATCCTAGGGCCTTTGCGAGCACTCACAACAAAAGCAAGTACTGATACAACACAGTTATTCTATACTTCGAGCGTTGATGGTAAACGCTTTATCTCAAAGATATTTACTCTAAAAGACCAAACTTCTCAGGATGTTGTATTCAGAACTCTCCCTGAAAAGTGTGTGTGGAGTAAGAAAAACTCTTCAATTATATTCTGTGCGGTACCAACAGACTTACGTGATACAAACCTACCTGATAGTTGGTATCAAGGAAAGGTTTCTTTTGTTGATACAGTATGGGAACTTGATACAGAAACAGGGGAGGTTCGCCAATTATCTAATCTTCTTGATCAATCAGGAAAGATAATTGATGTTACCAATCCATTCTTAGATCCAAAAGAAAACTTCCTCATCTTCACAAACAAACGAGACTTGACCCTCTGGTCACTTGATATTCAAGACTAACAACAGCTTTATCTATTGGTTTTTTCGAGCAATTTGTCGACGCACCACAATCTCTTGGAAGATAGTAAATACATTTGAAACGATCCAGTATAGAGCAAAGATTGCTGCTGCCTTTGGTGCTTGGGTAGGAATGAGGAAATACGAAATAATAAACACCATAACAGGGAGAACGTACTTCATCTGCTTCATAGCATTTAACATAACTTCCTGACCAAAACCTTGGGTATTGTTTGCAGACTTTGCTGGAGTGGTCGCCTTAAGAGAGAAGTGGATCTGTACAAACTGTGAGACGGCAACAAAAAGAGATAGGACGAGACTTTTTTGAGTAATATCAATAAAACCAAAGAGAGTCATCTTAATAACAGGAACTGAAACAAAAGAGTAGAGATAACTTACATCAACAACAGGAAGACCCTTTTCAAACACTGAATACATCGCAATAAAGATAGGGAGTTGAATAATAAGTAGAAAGATACTTGAAAAAGGATTTACTTCTTTATCTTTATACATCTGCATTGTTGCTTTTGCCTGCTCTTCTTTGTTGTCTTTATATTTTTCACGAATCTTCGCAAGCTCAGGTTCAATTTCTTTCATTCGAGCCTGAGTAATAATAGACTTTCGAGAAAGAGGGAAGAGGATCAACCGAACAATACAAGTAAAAAGAATAACCGCAATTCCAGCATCTATTAATGGAACATAGTCCATGAGAAGGATGAGGATATTGTAAAGTGGCTTAAAGACTATCGTTGAATATAAATATGAAAACATTGTCTTTTATTATATAAGAGAACCCTTTAAAAGGACATTCTTAATTTCGGTTGTTAATTGTTCTGGCGAGAGGTCTTTTATGTTTGTCTTAAGGACAAGCACCCCTTCATACCCTGGCCGTAGCTCAACCATAAGGTTTTTTAGGCTAGCGTACACTCGGCGACGGAGTAAGTTCCTCATAACCGCTGTTGTAGCGACTTTCTTAGGGATTGTAACAGAAAACCGGCTCTGTACAGCGCCGGTTTTCTGAATTCTCATAAGAAAACGAGGGGAGTGTATTGGTGTTCCCGAAGTAACAACTCGAGCAAATTCTTCGCTTCGAAGTGTACGTGATCGTGGAAGCATGTATTACACTGTAATTCGTCGACGTCCTTTTGATCGACGTCGCTTCATAACATTCTTTCCTGCTGTCGACTTTCGACGCTTCAAGAAACCATGTGACCGAGCTCTCTTTCTTCCTTTAGGTTGATACGTTGTTGACATAACAAAACAACTCTACAGTAAATTTGTATTTTTTTCAAGTGGTTCTTGAGAGGGGAGTAAAAAATATTGCAGAATTTTTTTTCCACAACTTATCAACATAGTTATAAACTTTCCACAAGTTCTCTAAAATATTAACAACGATATACTATGTTCATCGAATTACTATTTTAAAAACACATCATGATGACAGATACAACCAAACTCTGGCAAACGGTACTTACTGAAATCGAACTTTCTGTTTCAAAGGCAAATTTTTTGATGTGGTTCAAGGAAACTTATATTCAAAAGGTTCATGAGGGAGTGGTGTATCTCGGTGTTCCAAGTACTTTTATTCAAGAATGGCTTAATAAGAAGTTTCATAACATCATTTTACGAGTCCTTCGTGAATCTGATGGCCAAATTCGAGCTTTAGAGTATGTGGTTGTAAAAGATGCAGAGAAACGTAAGGAGGAACCTCAAAAAATAGCAGCTCAACAGATGACTTCAAGTCTTCCTTTGAATGATTACTATATAAATAAGGACGATAACCTTAATCCTCGATACACTTTTGATAATTTTATCGTTGGACCATTCAATGAACTTGCTTTTGCAGCAGCACAAGCAATCATTAAAAAGCCCGGAACCGCATATAATCCATTTTTCATATATGGAAGCACTGGTCATGGTAAAACACACCTCATCCAAGCAATAGGGAATCATATAAAAGAGACTCATCCAGGGAAAAAGGTCTTCTATCTCACTTCAGAAAAGTTTGGATCTGACTATGTAAGCTCTCTACAGGCAAATAAAATTCTTGCTTTCAAGGAAAAGTATCGTAAATACGATGTTTTGATCATTGATGATATCCAATTCTTCTCAAACAAGGAGAAATCACAAGAAGAACTCTTCCATTTATTCAACTCTCTCTATGAGGGGAATAAGCAGATCATATTCTCATCAGACAAACACCCTAATTTCATCCCAAATCTCGAGGATAGACTTCGTTCACGCTTCGGTTCAGGAATGATTATTGATATTCCTATCCCTGATCACGAATCTCGGCTCCAGATTCTTCAAGCAAAAGGTAAGATGAATAACCTTAGTATTGATAATGAAGTAGCTCAATTCTTAGCCGCAAATGTAGAGGGAAGTATTCGAGAGCTTGAAGGTGTACTTAATGCGATTATCTGCCAAACACAACTAAAAGGACGTGCTCTAAGTCTTCTTGAGGTAAAAAATCTTATTAAAAACAGTTCTCGACCTAAAAAAACAGCTTCAGTGAAGGATGTTATCAAACTTGTAGCTGATTTCTATAAAATTAGTGAAGATAGTATCTATGACAAGACACGAAAAAAAGAAGTAGTTAAACCTCGTCAGGTAATTATGTACATCCTCCGTGAAGATTTCAGTATTTCATATCCATCTATCGGTGAAAAACTTGGTGGGAGAGATCATACTACTGTTATTCACTCTTGTGAGAAGGTAAAAGAGGATATTAAGGTTGATAGTAACCTCGTACAAGAACTTTCTGAGATTCGTGCGATGATGGCATAAAATATTGTGGATATTCTTGTGAGTAAGTTGGGGAATACATAATCAAAAGTCTGTGAGTAGTTGAGGATAAGTTTGTTTTTTAAAAAATATTTCCAGATATATGTGAGTAACTCTAATAGAGTGTGGATTATTTTTTACAAATTATAAGGCTTTGATTAGGTGTATAATTGAGTTATACCCAAATCCACAGGACTAATAATGGTGAGTTGGTCTAAATATAAAATAAATACTAATACTTATGAAAATAGAATGCGTTCGGGATAAGTTAGTTCCAATCCTCCAAAGTGTTGAACGTATTGCGAGTAAGAATCTTTCACTCCCAATACTTTCTTGTATTTATTTGGAAGCAAAAGATAGTGAATTAATCCTACGAACAACAAATCTTGATGTTGGTGTTGAGATTAGAGTACCTGCAAAAGTTGAAGTTCCTGGTGTAGTTGCTATTGGAGCCTCAATCCTTACAAGTTTTGTTGCGAGTGTAACACTTGATAAGAATATTAAATTTGAGCTCATTGAGGGTAATCTAAAGGTTACAACTGCGCATAACTCAACAATTTTGAAAGCTCAACCAGCGGATGATTTTCCTGCTCTTCCTTCTATTTCAAGCGACGATATGTTTCTTATCAATTCACAAGATTTCCTTAAGGGGTTAAAATCTGTGTCATATAGTGCTTCTGTTTCAGGGGTTAAGCCGGAACTCTCAAGTGTTTGTGTGTATTGTGAAGACGGTAATGTTGTTTTTGTTGCTACAGACTCATTTCGTCTCGCTGAAAAGAAAATAAAGGCTCGAAAAAGTAAGGATTTTGGTCAGATACTCATTCCTGTGAAGAATGTAGTTGATATTATTCGTGTATTCGATGGAATTGATGCCGATCTTGAGATTGGTTTGAGTAAGAATCAACTCACTATCACATATGAATCAATCTATTTTGTTTCTCGTGTTATTGATGGAATCTTTCCTGACTACAAACAAATTCTTCCAAAACAATCTACCACTGAAGTGGTAGTACTGAAAAACGATCTAATCGACGCGCTAAAGCTCTCAAACCTTTTTTCGGATAAGTTCCATCAGGTTAAGATTTCTGTGTCACCAAGCTCAAAATCATTCGAATTAAAAGCAAAGAGTAATGATATTGGAGAAAATGTTCGTAAGATTGACGCGACATTAGAAGGGGATGATGTTGAAGTTAATTTTAATCAAAAATATATTACGGATTGTTTTCAATCAATCGACGCTGATAGTATGAGTCTTAGTTTAAGTGGACTTAATCGCCCGATGATTATCCATCCTGTCGGTGGAGGTCAGTTTACTTACCTTGTAATGCCAATGAACCGTTAGTATGTTTAATATAAGCCAATTTCTTGAACGTTTTAAACACCTTGAAACAAACGAAACAGGAATGCGGTCGGCAATCTCCGATGCTATTCATCAGATTGTAGGGGTTAATGTTCCTCTTGAGGCAATTTCATATAAAAATAGTGTTATTAGTCTAAAAATAGATGGGGCACTCAAGAGTGAGTTGTATATAAAGAAGCAAAAAATGTTTGATATGCTCAAAAAAACACTTCCTCATCTTAAGGATATTCGTTTTTCTTAGTAGATTTGTAACTAACGACCTATTGGAAGGGTAAGGGTAGCTTCTCCTTTGTTAAGAATGTCGTCATACATTACAACTCGGATTTCTGCTCTATTTCCAAGGTTTGAGATACTGTTTGGAATAAAACTATATGAGAAAGGATTTTGTTCGTCAGATCCAAGATATGTGTTATTCACAAAAAACTCTGCACGTTTAATATTCATCTTACTTATTGCGGTTGCTGAGATGGTAATTCTGTCATCTTTATAGAACTTACTATCCGAAGTAGGGGAGGTGATGGTTACCTTAGGGAAATTTTCAGGCACATGAACATCGTCAGTTGCTGTCGGTTTTACAAAAGCCCCACCCTCAACAAATCCTGGATTTCTTGCTTTCCATTCTTCAACCCACTTTCGTACACCATATTCCCAATTATTAAATTGATTATCAGACGCTGGATTTGTTGGAACTTCTCCGTTTGGATTATCTTTATCGAGCCAGTAGAGGATAGAGTGAACATTATTTTGAACAATCTCCTCTTTGAATTCTATCGGAGTATAGTCAGTCGCAAGTTTTCCTGAGATTTTGTCACGGAAGTATGAATTACCACCTCTCCAGACACCTCGAAGAACAGGTTTAAGGTTGTCGGGTAGGGGTTCTGGTTTTTGAAAATGACTAACAGGTTGATTTTTAACAACCTCAGTAAAGAGAGCAGCCCATACAGGGGCAATAACAAGACCAGCAACTTTCTTTTCCATTGCGGTGTTGTCATTTTTTCCTGCCCAAGCACCAATCACAAGATCAGGTGTATATCCCTCAATCCATACGTCACGGTAGTCGTTTGTTGTACCTGTTTTAACCGCAACCTCACGACGCATTGGTTCGATGAGAGTGTTAAGACTCTCAAGTCGTACTGATGGGTCAGAAAGTGCGTCGTTTATTTGGCGAGCGACATTTTGGGGAATTGCTTGGATAGGATTTTCTGTTGCTTGTTCAAGTATATTACCATCAGCATCTTTAACCATGAGAACGGCTCGGGTATCATTACGAACGCCATCATTAGCAAACACACCATAAGCACCAGTGATTTCAAGAAGGGAAACTTCTCCACCTCCGAGAACAAGAGTGAGACCGTAACGATTTGGGTCCTTAAGGGTAGTAATACCCATATTTTCCGCTGTATGGATTGAGTCTTTGATACCAGCAAGGTAGAGGGTTTTTACTGCAGGAATGTTACGTGAGTGTGCTAAAGCCTTCTTCATTGTTTCTGGACCCTCAAAAAGACCGTCGTAGTTTTCTGGAGAATAACATTTTGCAGATGTGTTTTTTGGTGTTCCATCCGGGTTACATTCACTCGAGAATTCTGTTTTGACATCAAAAAGGATAGTCTCTGGTGTGTAACCTTTTTGGAATGCTGTTGCATATACAAAAGGTTTAAATGCCGATCCAGGCTGACGGAATGCAGTTGTAATATTGAAGTTTCCATCAATTCTCTTGTCATAGTAATCACGAGAACCAATCATCATGAGAATATCTCCTGTTTTTGGACTAATACCCACCATTGCTGTGTTACTTGCTCCAAAATCAGCTTCAAGGCGGGGTGCAAAACCACGAACAACCTCCTCTGCTTTTTCTTGTAAGCTGTAATCAAGTGTTGTAATAACAGAAAGACCTCCTTGCTCAACAGTTTCTTCTCCATACTTATCTACAAGATATTGTTTTACATACAAAGAGAAATGAGGGGCACGTATATTAGTGTTTGTTTTTTCACGAAACACTACAACTTCCTTGCTCGCTATATCGTAGTCTTCTTGTGTAATAAATTTATTTTCTAACATCTTGCGAAGAACAAGTTGTTGTCGCTTATCGAGAGCTTCTTTATTTTTGCCGTAAGGGGAATAGAAGGTTGGTGCTTGAGGAATTGCGGCAATATAGGCAGCCTCACTCAATGTTACATCTTTTGCTGACTTACCAAAGAATAGGCGACTCGCTTCCTCAACACCGTACACACTTCCTCCATAAGGGGTTTCGTTGAGATATGTACTTAAAATCTGGTCTTTTGTAAGGATTTTTTCAACTTTTACTGCCAAAACCCATTCTTTGAGTTTTCGGGTGATAGTCTTGTCTTTAGTAAGAACACTGTTTTTGATAACTTGTTGAGTGATTGTTGATCCTCCTTGGGTAAGGCCTCCTGGAATAAGGTCAGCAATGATGGCACGGAGAATTGCAGTTGGTTTGATACCAATATGTTGATAAAACTCGTTATCCTCAATAGAAATTGTTGCATTTTTGATATTTTGAGAGATATCTTCGAAAGGGATTATGGTTCGTTTGGTGTTCTCGTGAATATCGTAGAGGAGTATTTTCCCGGTACGATCAAATATTTTTGTTGATTGGGCTATTTTACGCTGAGAAAAAGCGCTAATATCAGGCATTTTAAGGTTGGCAAGCCAGATAATTCCAGCACCCCCAACAAACAGCATAATGGCCAAACCGAGTATTACAAGCTCTTTCCAAAGTTTTTTAGATCTAAAAAAACCACGTTTTCTTGTCATTCTCACCATTCTAGCATATTATTTTGACATGTTTTGGAAACGAAAAATAACTACTGTTACTGACCCGGCACGGATAGATGCTTTTCTTGATCGTGGTATTGAAAATGTATATCCAAATAAAGAATTTGTTCGGGCAAAAATGCTCCGTGGAGAACGACTATCAATGTTTCTTGGTATTGATCCAACAGGTCCAACACTTCATTTAGGTCATGTTATTCCAATAAAAAAACTTCAAGAGTTCCAACAATTGGGTCATCAGGCAATTTTACTCATCGGCGACTTTACAGGAATGATAGGTGATCCAACGGATAAGAGTGCAACACGTAAAAAACTCACTCGTGAACAAGTTCTTTCTAATGCTTCTCTTTATAAGCAGCAGGCAGCAAAGTTTCTTGATTTCACAGGTCCTAATAAGGCATTAATAAAATACAACAACGACTGGCTCGGAAAAATGAACTTTGCTGAGGTTCTTGAACTTGCATCCCTTATGACAGTTGATCAGATGTTGAAACGAGATATGTTTCAAAAGAGAATCGAAGAGGGTAATCCTATTTATATTCATGAATTTTTGTACCCACTTCTTCAGGGATATGACAGTGTTGCGATGAATGTAGATGGAGAGGTTGGAGGTAATGATCAAACATTTAACATGCTTGCTGGACGCGATCTTGTAAAGGCAATTAATAAAAAGGAAAAGTTTGTCATTGCAAGTAAACTCCTTGTTGATTCGACAGGTAAGAAAATGGGGAAGACTGAGGGGAATATGGTAAGTCTTAATCAAACAGCAGATCAGATGTTTGGAAGTGTTTTGAGTTGGTCAGACGGACTCATCATTCCAGGACTTGAAATTTGTACCAACATATCTCTTGATGAGATTCGTGTAATTGAGAACAAAATGAAGGAGGGAATGAATCCTCGAGACGCTAAGGTTCTTCTCGCAAAAGAGATTGTTGGTATGTATCACGGAAAAGAAGCCGCTGACAAAGCAGAACAAAACTTCATTAAGACATTTAAAGAAGGAGCCTTACCAGAAGACGTTCAAACTGTTGCTGTCGCGAAGGGTGAGAAACTTGTTGATATTCTTGTTAAAGAAAAATTAGTTGAATCAAAGAGTGATTTCCGTCGCCTCATTGAAGGTAATGCAGTATCAGTTATTGGAGGAGATGTTATTACATCACCTGACTACAGCATTGACGGGCCAGTTAAGATCAAGGTGGGTAAGCGTCGGTTTATTAGTATCGAGGTTCGTTAATAACAAAAAAACCGCCCTTGAGCGGTTTTTTTGTTATTATTCTTCCCACTTATCACCGAATGGATTGATATCACTTTCATCAAGACTCTCCTCATCTTCCTCAGTTTTAACTCCTTCTGTTTCGATTTCCTCGTCTGTGGTGTCTTCGTCTCCAAGAATAAGGTCAGGGTCTACTATCTTTGTTTCGTCGTCCTTTTCTTCCTCGTCTTTTAGGTTTGTTGTTACGTCTCTTTCGTCGCTCATACTAAATTAATTACTGCTCATAATTTGTGATTGTATAGTTGTAACACATTCTATTTTCTTTGCAAGATTTTCAGAAGAATCTTTTTGTGGAAAAGTGTATTTTTTCAAAAATTATTTTGCGCGACCATGAATAGCGGCACATGTAAGTCCAATTGCGATAGCGTCATACTCATCATCATATTTTATTTTTTTATTGATCGAGATGAGTTTGTCGACCATTGATAGTATTTGTTTCTTGTCACTTTTTCCATATCCAGTAACTGCAATTTTTACAGCAATGGGTGTGTATTCGTACACAGTAAGATTGTTGTTGAGAGCTTGATATAGAATTGCTCCACGAGTTTCAGCAACATGAAGAGCTGTTTTTTGATTCTTTGTAAAAAAAAGAGTTTCCATAGCAAATACATCAGGAGAGTATTTTTCTATAACACGTGCCACCTCTAAACTAACTTGGTGGAGTCGTGTATAAAAAGTATCTTTAGGGTTGGTGGTATAACAGTCTGAATACAGAAGTGTTTCTTTTGTTGTTCCATTTTTATCAATCACCGCAATACCAAGTCGGTCGTATCCAGGATCTACAGCAAGAATTTTCATAGGTATATTGTAACAAAAAAGCCCGGTCTATGCCGGGCTCCTTTTATTCTGCGTTAGTAAACACCTCTTGCACTTCATCATTATCCTCGAGCTCTTCAATGAGTTTTTCAAGGATAGCCCCGTCCTCTTCGCTGATAGGGATCGTTGTCTGGGGTATCCAACCTTCAGATGTTTTTTGAAATGCCCACGTTGCACTTCCTTGAGCTGCAAGTTCAAAACCGTTTTTTGAGAGAATGTGTTTAACTTCTTGAGCTGCTTTATTACGATTTTCAGTAAGGCCCTCAATGATTAAGGCTGAGCCACCTGGACCATATGATTCATAGGTGACAGACTCCATCGCTGCAGAGTTGTCAGCAGTTGCTTTTTTCACTGCTCGGTCGATTGTGTCATTCGGTACGTTTTCTTTCTTTGCTTTTTCAATAGCATTTACAAGACCAGGTGATCGAAGGTTTCCACCTGCTTTTTTTGCTTCTGCTGTAATTAACTTCACCATTTTTGTGAAAGTCTTACTCTTTTGAGCATCAGTCTTTGCTTTTTGATGCTTAATCTTTGAATATTTATTGTGTCCAGCCATATGTTTCTAAGTATATAGTTACTAAGATAAAATTCAACATTACTATAATTGCTCCTATAATAACTTTCCAGAGCCTTTCATATCGAGGTGTGCGTATGCTTTGTCTGTTACTGTTCGTCCACGTGGAGTACGTTCAAGAAGTCCAAGTTGTATAAGGTAAGGTTCGTAGACTTCTTCGATAGTAGCCTGTTCTTCTGAAAGGGCAGCACCAAGAGTGTTGAGTCCAACAGGACCTCCTCCAAATTTATCAATCATAATCTTGAGAATGTCTCGGTCAGCAGCGTTAAGACCCAGTTCATCCACTCCGAGCATTGCGAGTGTTTTTACTACTGTGTCATGGGATAGAACTCCACCATTATGCACTTGAGCAAAATCACGACACCGTTTGAGAAAGTAGTTTGCAGTACGTGGTGTGAAACGACTTCGTTTTGAAATTTCAGCTACAGCCTTGGGATCAATCTTAATACCGAGAATTTTTGCAGAACGCTCTATGATCTGACCAATTTCATCATTAGTATAAAATTCAAGCTTAAATACACCACCCGAGAAACGTGATCGAAGAGGGGATGAGATCATTGCGATACGTGTTGTTGCTGCAATCAGTGTAAATTGAGGAAGTTCGAGTTGGATAGTTCGAGCAGACGGACCTTTACCGATAATAATATCAAGGGACCCTGATTCCATAGCAGGGTAGAGTACTTCTTCAATTGCTTTGTTGAGACGATGAATTTCATCGATGAACAATATATCACCATGAGAAAGGTTGGTAAGAATTGAAGCAAGGTCACCCACCTTGAGAATTGCTGGCCCCGATGTCACTTTCATTTGAGCTTTTGTTTCCTTTGCTATGAGATGAGCGAGTGTTGTTTTACCGAGTCCTGGAGGACCATAAAAAAGTATATGTTCTGGAGGATGTTCACGCTGTTGTGCCGCTGTAAGAAGAATATGGAGGTTATCTTTGATGTTTTTCTGACCAATGTATTCGTTCCATGTGCCAGGACGAAGGGTATAGTCGAGGTGATTAACCTCTTTATCCTGAGTCTGTTGCGTTTCTTTTGGTTTTTTGGTCGTTTTCTCGGTACTCATGGTTATATGGGTATATTCTAACCTGACTTGACACAAAATACTATTTATGCTAGGATACTAGATGTAAACTTTTAAATAAGTTGGGTTCTATACAACTCCTGTAAAGCGGCACACCGAGTACTCTCGATGGCCGTTTTTACATATAATATCAAGTTCATAAATCTCTAAGCAATTTAGCCTATTTGCGTAGGTTAACTGATGTTCGTCTAAGGACGTCCTGGTTCCACCCCGGTGTTCTTACTGGGTCTATCCTCGGGGGTTCGTTTAGCTTTTGGTGATCTCATTAAAAGTATTGCTTAGAGATTTCTGGACTTGATTGCACTATCGCGCATCTATTCTGTTGTAAATCGCTTTTCTCTCAATACCTTCTCTCACGTTTCTTTGAAGCGTTCTTTTGCTGCATTCAATACTACTCTTCCTTTTTTAAAATTCAATTGACACTGCAAAAATTCTGCTTCATAACAGAATTTCTTGTTAAAAAACTAGTATTCAGTGATGTCAATCACACGTTCGAGCTCATCAAGAGTTGTAATTCCTTTGAGTACTTTGAGAACACCATCTTGTGGCATTGTGAGAAGTCCTTGTGGTCGTGCAGCGTCACGAATGAGTTTTTCGCTTGATCCAGTTTCAATGAGATTGTTAACTGCTTCATCAATGAGAATGCCTTCATACACACCAACTCGGCCTTTGTATCCAGTCTTATTACACTTATCACACCCAACAGCTTCCCAAACTTTTGTGTGTTCAGTAGGGATTTCGTTTTTATCAGTAATAGCATTGAGCACTTTCTCAACTTTTTCAAGAACTGGTCCAGTGAGAGTTGATTCTTTTCTACATACAGGACAAAGTTTTCGAACGAGACGTTGAGCAAGAGCAATGGTTATAGCAGAACTAATTACTCGAGAGTTGATACCTAGATCGAGAAGGCGGGGGAATGAGCCAGCTGCATTGTTGGTGTGGAGAGTAGAAAATACCAAGTGACCCGTCAATGCAGAGTTGATGGCGATTGCCGCTGTCTCGCTATCTCGAATTTCTCCCACCATGATGATGTCAGGATCTTGTCGGAGAGCTGAGCGGAGTCCTTCAAGGAAGGTGTAACCCTGGTCATTAACTTGTGTTTGTACGATACCAGGAAGATGGTATTCGATAGGGTCTTCAATGGTAATAATCTTAATTGCAGGAGCATGTACCTTCTTGAGAAGAGCATAGAGGGTTGTTGTTTTTCCTGAGCCAGTAGGACCTGTTGTAAGGAGCATGCCGTTTGGTTTGTCGATCTGGCGGAGAATAGTGGCAAGTAACTTATCATGAATACCAAGTTCCTCAAGCGGAACAGAAATTGATTTTGGATTCAAAATACGAAGTACCACCGATTCGTTATATGCACCCGGTAGAATCGAGGTTCGAATTTCAATATCAGTATCTTTGAGGTGCACACTAAAGCGACCATCCTGAGAATCTTTTTTGATATTAAGTTTGAGTCCTGAAAGAAGTTTGATACGAGAAAGGAGAAGGGTATAAGTACTTGTGTCAAAACGAAGAACATCCTGAAGTACACCGTCGAGTCGATAACGAATACGAATGTATTCTTCTTCTGGTTCGATATGAACGTCAGATGCTCCTGTTGCAAGTGCACCAGCGAGAATTGTTTCGAGAATACGCGAGATACGGTAGCTTTTCTTCTGAGTAAAGATGTCAGTAAGAATCTCTTGAACTTGAGGAAGGCCTGTTACTTGATCAACAATCTTTGCAATTTCATCATTTGAAATTTCAAGTGAACCCGCTTTTGTTTCATAGGCAAATGAAAGATCTTTGTAAGCATTCCAACCTTTTTCAAGACTTGCTGTTGAGGCTACGTTTACATTCACTTCAAATCCTTTTTCTTCAAGAGATTTAATAACAGCAACAGTCTTCTCGTCTCCTGGCTGACGAGCGGCCACCTTTAGTTTTTTGTCGAAAATAGCATAAGCAACGATACGTGCTTCTCGAGAATCTTTCTCATCAATGAGACGAAGAGCATCGGTGTTAACAGCTACGGTTGATAGGTCAACATAGTCGAGACTGTATTTAGCACCAAGAAGTTGAACAAGATCTTCTTCCTCTTTTTTTAGTAGCTCTGCGAGCTTATGTTTCTGCTTGTCTTCGTCAAATTGAACCATATTGTTTTTTTATTGCTCTAAGTATATCGCAGAAGGGAAAAGAAGGGAAAAATGGCTCTAGATAAGAGATATTGACGATACGGTCATTTAAATGGTATAATATATAACAGGTGGGCACAGTGTTTGTGTCCAGATACCGTTCAACCGCAGCATTTTCCGTAACGTCTATGAAACCCTCGTTCCTTATCAGTCTATTTCTCACTCTCGCTACCCTCGTCACGGGTTGCGCCCAGTCAGGTGCAGCTCATCGGGTTTATCCTGGTGGAACAACTAGTTACTCCTCGACTACGTCGACGGAGTATCATGTGTCCCGTCCGGGACCGTCGTGGCAGGGTAACAACTTCTACGATCATCCGATCGGAGCGAGTCGGATTACTCCGGTTCGCACGTATCGGAGCGAGACTTTGGTGGACCTTGGAGTATTCCAACACCATCGAGTGTCAGAGAAGGTAGCCTCTCCAACACTAATTCTGCCAGATGGCAGGTCGGTAACGGAGGTTACCCGCTATCAGTCGACTCAAACGTCGACTCGACCCCAGCAGGTCTATCCCACCACATCCTACGGTGGGTTCACTGGTGTCCAGCCCTCCTACATCGATAATACGTCGGGGAGGTCGGGTCGCAGTTCATTTCCATCGTCATCGGTGACGGTGACCCCAGTGTCGCCTTTCAGGGCATTGGGTAGGTGACTGAGTCACCAACACGTTTACGGCCGGCAGCATGCGCAAGCATCTGCCGGCCTAAATCTTTATGTTATGATATTTGCATGCTTACGATTTCACATACGGTTGCCGAAACAGAATCACTCGCTTCTTTTTTTATATCTAAGTTAGTTGCTCGACCTCCAACCGCAGTTGCTACAGTTCTTGGTTTAAATGGTGATCTTGGATCAGGCAAGACTGCATTTACAAAGGGAATAGCTCAAGCCCTCCATGTTCAGGAGCTCGTTACGAGTCCTACATTTGTTATTGAAAAGATATACCAACTCGACAATTCTCGTTTTGCTAACCTTATTCATATTGATGCATATCGACTTGATAAGGGGGAAGATTTGGTGAGACTTGGTTGGGATGCCATCATTAAAGACCCAAAGAATCTTATTATCGTTGAATGGCCACAGAATGTAAAAGATATTATGCCAGCTAATACTATTGATATTGTGTTCACTTTCGTTGATCCTGCTACACGAGGAATTGAGATTAAAGAAATACAACAGTAGAGTAAAAATAAAAAGAGGTTAGGTGCCGGCAGGTAGCGCCCTACACACCACTACACGGGACATATACCCACCGGCACCAACTCGAACTTAGGAGGGGGCTTTACTTCCCTCACTACGCCGCAACCCATCCGGGCTCGACATCTTTTCAATAGTTTATGATCAGGTCCGGCGGGCGTAAGCAACACACAGCCTGCCCGCCGGACCATCACCCACAACCACAGCTACAACACACAAACTTGCAGGTGACCTCAGTCAGTCAATCCGCGTATCCATGTATCTCTTAACCTAGCAGTATGGCTGACGAAGATGAAGAGTGATCAAACTATTCTATCTAGCGTAATTGTACGCCCGTAGAGTTTTTGTTGTCAAATTTCTTTTTAGCACACTTTTTATTTGGTTAGGATATAATCTCATTAATGCCAAAGACACCAGCAAAAACTACGTCACAAGAGCGATTAATCCTTCTTGATGCACATGCAATCCTTCATCGTGCATATCATGCTCTTCCTGATTTCATGTCGACGAAAGGAGAACCTACAGGAGCTTTGTATGGTCTTGCAACAATGCTCATTAAGATCATTCAGGACCTGAAGCCAACATATATTGTTGCGTGTTACGATCTTCCTCAACCAACATATCGTCATGAGGTATATAAGGATTATAAAGCGGGACGTAAAAAGGCTGAACCTGAGCTTGTCTCACAGATGAAACGGTCACGTGACGTGTTCACTGCTTTTGATATTCCTATATATGACAATCCAGGATTTGAAGCTGATGACATGCTCGGTACGATTGTTGAACAGGTTCTCAAAGGAAAAGAATTTAAAAATATCGATGTTGTTATTGCTTCAGGTGATATGGACACTCTTCAGCTTATTGAAGGAAAAAGAATCCAGGTATACACGTTAAAGAAGGGAATAAAAGATACTATTTTGTACGATGAAGAAGGAGTAATGAATCGATTTGGTTTTGGTCCAAAACTTTTACCCGACTACAAAGGTCTTCGAGGAGACACTTCAGATAATATTATCGGTATTAAAGGTATTGGAGAAAAAACTGGCAGTATTCTCATTCAAACATTCGGTACGATTGAAAATATGTATAAGGAGCTCGATAAGAGCGACGAGCCTTTTAAAAAAGTAGGAATTACTCCACGTATCATAGACCTTCTAAAAAATGGAAAAGAAGAAGCAATGTTCAGTAAGATGCTCGCTTCAATTCGTCGAGATGCTCCAATTAAATTTTCTTTGCCGCATCCATGGAAGAGTGCTATTGATATGAAAAAGATCGATATGTTATGTGCAGATCTCGATTTCCGTACTCTCGGTGCTCGTGTTCGTGAAGCTATATCAGGTAAGATTGCATCAACAAAAAATAGCTCAACACAGTCTTCTGATGAGGGTTATCATGTTGCGTATGGAGAAGGAGAGGGTGATATAGAAACACATGATGGTGATACTCCAGAAACTATCGATGAAAAAGAATTACAGGAGACATTACTCGCTCTCTGGGTGGCTGATTCAAACAAAACGAATCCAACACTCGATGATATCTACACATTTGCTGGTGTTCGTAACTTTGCTCAGGCACGTGAGATTATATTCAACGAACTCAAAAAACGTGGAGGTGAAAAGATTCTTGAGACAATAGAAAAGCCACTTACACCTGTTCTTAAAAAGATGCAGGACTATGGTATCAAGATTGATGTTACATATCTCAAGAAACTTTCGGAGGACTATCATATTGAGCTCGAAAAGATTCAAAAGAAGATTTGGGAATATGCCGGTGAGGAATTTAATGTTGCTTCTCCAAAACAACTAGGTGAAATTTTGTTCGTAAAGATGGGACTCAAGGTAAAGAATCAAAAAAAGACAGGAACAGGTGCTTTTTCAACAAAAGAATCTGAGCTCGAAAAACTTCGTGAGACACACCCGATTATTGAGGAGATTCTCAAGTATCGAGAATTCGCAAAGCTTTTGGGTACATATATTGATGTGATTCCTACACTCGTTGATGATGGTAATCGTCTTCATACAACATTTATTCAATCAGGTGCTGCGACTGGTCGCATGGCATCTGAAAATCCTGGTATTCAAAATATTCCGAATAAGACAGAACTCGGACGCGCTATTCGTCGGGCCTTTATTGCGGAGAAGGGAATGAAGTTGCTTGCATTCGATTATTCTCAAATTGAATTACGTATCGCAGCTTTTCTATCAGGTGATGAGAAACTCATTTCTATTTTTAAAAATGGTGAAGACGTTCACACCGCAGTTGCTTCACAAGTATTTGGTATTCCGCTTGATAAGGTTGATAAAGAAATGCGACGACAAGCAAAAGTCATTAACTTCGGTGTCATGTATGGTATGGGAGTAAATGCATTACGACAAAATCTTGGTACGGATCGTGCTGCTGCTCAGAAATTCTATGATGAATACTTTGCTAAGTTTTCAGGACTCGCAACATATCTTGAAAAGACAAAAGCAGAGACTGCTCTAAAAGGCTATACTGAGACGTTTTTTGGACGTCGCCGTTACTTCGAGGGTATTCGTTCAAAACTTCCTTTTATCCGTGCATCTGCTGAACGTATGGCAATCAATGCTCCTATTCAAGGAACTGAAGCGGATATTGTAAAGATCGCTATGATACGAGTGGATGAGTGGCTTACTGAAAAGAAATTCGGTGATAGTGTTCGTATGCTACTTCAAGTGCATGATGAACTTGTGTTTGAGGTTGAAGAAAAAATGATTCCTAAGATTGTCCCTGATATTCAGAGAATTATGCAATCTGTTATTGATCCAAAAGAAACAAAGGGTGTTGTTTGTACAACTGAAGCGAAGGTGGGGGATACATGGGAAGATATGGATAAGTTATAAAAATACATGCTATACGTTTTTTGTGGAGACATTGTAAAAGCAAAGAAAAAAGCGCGCGAGTTAGCGAAGGTACTTCTCACCAAGAAACCTGACGCTTCACTATTTGAACTTACTCCGGATTCATGGAATGAAGCCGCTTTTCAGGAGTATCTTGGAGGTCAGGGACTTTTTGAAAAAAAATATATTGTTCTCATGCACGAATTAGCGAGTCATAAACAAACAAAAGACTTTTTTCTTGATAATCTCAAAGAACTTAAGGCTTCTGAAAATGTTTTTGTTCTTGTTGAAGGAGAATTAACAAAAAAAGATCAAGCTCCTCTTGAAAAAAACGCTGAAAAACTCCAATCGTTTGATGTTTCTGAGAAAATAAATAAAAAAGAATTTAATATTTTTGCTCTTACAGATGCAATTGGTCGCCGTGATGCAATTGCTGCGTGGACTATATTTACTCAGGCACAGATGGCAGGAATGGAAGCTGAACAGATTCATGGCATGATTGCATGGCAACTTAAGGCGATGGCGCTTGCTCAGGTCTCAAAAGATGCAAAATCATCAGGACTCAATCCGTTTGTATTTACTAAAGCTGTGGCTGCTGCAAAGAAATATTCACAAGAAGAAGTTGTTTCTCTCTATAACAAGCTCATTCGTGACTATCACAATTCACGTAGAGGAATGATTGATTTTTCTCTTGCTACCGAACAATTTTTGTTGAGTTTGTAAAATAAAAATATGAAGCAGAGCTTCACTTAGTAACGGGCAACCTTCCAGCTTATTTTTTGACCTGCTCGGAAGGGGACGATCTTCGTTACGAATTTTGCCCCATTTCGCACGTCGTAGGCGAGGGGTACCGTCCAAGCCCGCTTCACCATAGTGAGCATTCTGGTTCTCCGCTTAATCCCATAGAATGCGAGACCAAACTGACTTGAGAATCCTGCAAGACGTTCGAGAGCCTCATGTTTTTCGAACAATTCAACGAGCAAGGGGAGAGCAACGGGTGTTGTCCAAACTCCAGCAGCACAACAATCAGCCTCCTTCTTGTCGAAGGGATGAGGCGCTGAGTCTGTTCCCCAGAAGAATTTGGGATCCCCTGAGATTGCGGCTCGCACAAGAGCATCCCGGTCTTCGGGGCGCTTGGCATACGGGCGACACGCATGGTGTGGCCTGAGAAATTCACCTGCTCCAACAGGATCACACAACACATTGTTGAGGGTGAGAAAGAGATGATGCAAGGTGATACTTGCCGCAACCGTTTTCCCAAGATTTCGAACCAAATCAACAGCCGCTTTGGTGGTGATGTGTTCGAGAACAATCCGCAGTGTCGGGAAATCCCGATGAAGTTGTCGAAGATATTCAAAGAAGAATTCTTCTCGATCGAGAACGAAGACATCTCCTCCGACTTCGCCGTGAATACAGAGAATCACCCCTGTGTCTTCCATGGCTTTGAATGTCGGGTATAGCTCGCGGAGCTTGTCCAAGTCGACACCGTCTGCTGAATTGGTCGTGACACCGACGGGATACATCTTCGCCGCAACAACACCCAACTTCTTGGCTTGAATGATGATATCCGGCGTGGTTTCCATTGTGAGCTTGATGAGGGTAAGTGGGAGAAACGAAGCGTTTGCTCCTCGGGCTGACCTCATGATGTCCGATTGGTAACGGCAAGCATCCTCACCGGTAAGAATGGGAGGGTTTGTGTTGGGCATGACGATCGCACCATCAAAATGTCGTGCCGTGAGTCTCGTGACAAGACGCATGAGAGGACCTTGTCTCAGATGCGTATGCATATCGAAAGGACGAGGGATACGGAACATGGGAACTGATGTCATATCTCAGTAAGAGTCGTAGTTTATGAATGAACGCTTGATCCATATTACTTACCACAATAAGAAAAGCAAATAAAAATGCTGCCACAAATTGGTCAGCGATATGCGAGCCCCCGCTTATAGCGGATACTCTCATCTATGGTGGTTGCAACCATTGTCGGCGCAAGGAAGGCGATCGATCCCAACGAAATCGCATCAGCTCCAGCATCCAAGACTTCTTTGGCTGTGCGAGGAGAAGTGATTCCGCCTCCACCGATGATTGGTTTTCTGATTCCAGTGGCGCGCGCCTCTTTGATCCAACTCGTCACCATTGCGTGAAGAGGGGTTCCTGAGATACCGCCTCTGCCTTTGGGACCGAAGCGGTGTTCAAGAGGCGAGGTTGTCGTTCCAAAATACGACATCCTCAGTTCATCACTCGCCGCATTCCATGGTAGGGTGTTGAAGACGCATAAGGCTGCACATGCAGGTTCAACTGCAATTGTTCGTGCGATAGTCACAGGTGTCCCTGGCGAAAGCTTGACGATGTAGGGGACATCGAATTCATCTTTCGCTGCACGGAGCACGGGAACCACTTCGTCGGTGAACTCAGTGGGGTCGTGTCCTGTGTTGGGACAACTGAAATTAATCTGCACCCCAAATGGAGCCTTGAACTCCGGTTTCTTGTCGCGAAGCATTCGTGTCATCGCAACAATTTCAGTAAGGCGTTGCGACGGAGTGTCTGCGACAGACATGATCGAAATCATGAAAGGTTCTGGCCATCTTTGCCAAAATCCTTGCTCGAGCAGAAATTCCATTCCAGGTCCGGAAAGACCAACTGCATTGATTGCGGCGCCTGTCCGTCGGTTGACGTGGATACATTTCGGCATCCACTCGCAGGGAGTGACCCCGTCTGGTTTCAGGGGCATATTTCCTGCCCGAGCGTTCAGGGTAGTGGTCTTGCTCACGAATGTTGAACCATTGAAGTTAAGACCAAAAGGTTTGAGAAGATGGTGATACCACCAGCCTTTGCCGTGAAAATTACGAACGCCTGATGCGTCGATTACAGGAGAAAAGGGAATTCCCTCGAGATACAGTGTCTCTGATCCAAGTGTGTGCATATGCGCAGTATGGAGGTGATATGAGCAGTTGAAACTCCCGTAGTTTTAACATACTTTATATATAAAACCAAACCTTAGTTTTTGCTGTAATTAGTGCACCCAGTTGGAATCGAACCAACGACCCTCTGCTTAAAAGGCAGGTGCTCTACCGACTGAGCTATGGGTGCAAGTGCATGCAATATACCACACTAGAGCGGCCAATCAAGGGCCAGCATACCTGCTCCTGAGAAGATGAGAGAAAGTGACATTGCAAGAAGGAGTATGTAGTAGTTTACTCCCGCAGTGAGGAATGAACGAGTTTTCATCTTATGAACGAGTTGCACTACGAGAATGAAAGAAGCAACGATTGCAGCGAGTTGTGTGAGAAGACCAACAATGAACAGGATACCAAGAATGAGAGTAATGATTCCAAAAAGTACGAGTTCTTTTTCTTTTGTTTTTATTCGTTTGTAGCCGATATAAAAGAATACGACACCGAGCACTATACGAATAATGATTGGAGCGATTAAGTTGTACGTAAGCAAAGTTGGGAACATATTAAGCATATATGTTAGTATATCACGCGTATGAATAACGTCACGCTACTACTCCATGATATTAGAAGTGTCCATAATGTTGGATCTATTTTCCGAACTGCAGAGTGTTTGGGTGTAACAAAGATTGTGGTATCAGGAGTTACTCCGGCACCTATTGATCGGTTTGAAAAAAAGCGCGCTGATTTTGCCAAAGTTGCCCTGGGAGCAGAAGATATGGTGCCCTGGGAGATTATTACTGATGCAAAAGAATATATCGAAGCCTTTAAACAGGGAAGATTATCAGGAATGACCGAAAAAGGTTTTGTGATTGTTCTTGAACAAGATCAAAAATCTGTAGATTACAAAAAAGTAGAGGTACCTGTGAATACTCCTGTATTAGTCGTATTGGGTAATGAGGTAAGTGGCGCACCACAAGAGCATCTCAACCTTGCTAATGTCATCGCTGAAATACCTCAAGCAGGTCTCAAAGAATCTCTTAATGTAAGTGTCGCTGCTGCGATTGTTCTTTTTCGATGGTTCGACAATCGAAGTGTATAGGTCTACAATTGTAGTATATGAACATTCGACCCCTCGAGAAAAAAGACACACCAGAAGTTGCTCAACTGATTCATGCTACATGGTATACCCATGCTGACATTGAATCTGGTTTTCTTCGTAAAGAATACCTTGAGAGTATCGATATTGATTACTATCTGAGACTTTGTTTTGGTTCTGATACAAATTTCATGTTTGTTGCTGAAGAAAATGGCAAAATTATTGGTTGTTGTCGAGTCGAGATACAGGAGGCTGAGCCAGTACTGGTGAGTGATCGACTTGCATATATTCACGACATTATTGTCGATGAAGATTTTCAACGACATCATGTAGCAACAGCACTGCTTGAAACAATTGAAACTTTTGTTAAAAAAGATCTAAAGATACATCTCATCAAGTCTCGTGTCTATACATTCAACACTGCCGCGACTGGTTTGTTTGAGAAACGACACTATAAAGATCTTTATTCAGAATTCTATAAGAAACTTGATTAGGTACGTGTAGTTAGTTTTTGGTGGATACTACAAAAATGTGAGCTTCTACCAGCAATCATTTTACGGAGAATTTTTCCTTTGCATCCTGGCTTACTACATAATGTACCTGTTTTTCGATATGCACGATGAGTTTCTTGAAACTTACCCCGTTCTCCATGAATATTTCGATAGTCAGACATTGAATCGCCACCGAAGTCGATTCCTTGCATAAGAGTGGTTCGAATTGCTGTGTAGAGTTTTTTTAGATAGGGAAGCGAGATGGTCTCGACGGGTTGTTCTGGGTGTATCCCTGCTCGCCACAATGATTCATCTGCATAGATATTACCGATGCCTGCGATAATACTTTGATCCATGAGCGTTGGTTTTATTTTCCCCTGAGGTTTTGTTCTGAGTTGTGATCGAAATACTTCGAAAGAGAATTCTTTTTCAAGTGGTTCAGGACCAATATCCTTGAGATGATTTGTTGTTGTGTGATGGTGGTGGGGGATGAAGGTTACTTTGGCAAATTTTCTCATATCAGAGAGCGCTACGTGTCGTTTATTGGAAAGAGTGAGGACAAAGTGGATAAAGCGATTGAAAGGATCTTTGAGAGGTCCTTCTTCGATTGGTGTCCAAGAATTCTTTGAATTAAAGGCATATTTTCCATAGAGCATATGTCCAGTCATTTTCATATGAACGAGGATGCTACCTATTTCTGTACCATCACGTGTGAGGTGGATTAGGATATTTTTAGCACGACGACTCACATGAGAGATCGTGCTTCCAACTACCTCTTTTTTGAACTTTTTGAAGTATGTAGGGTTTTTAATTGAGTCTTTTCCTTCAAAAAATTTACTATTATAGTCAGTCCATACATCAGTGATGACTAAGTCTCGGATGTGAGTATCGAGACCGTGGGTGGTTGTTTGGACCTCGGGTAATTCTGGCATATACTATATATACCACATTACATCTCAATGAAACATAAAGTTCTTCTTACTGCACTTATTATTTTCCTAGGATCAGTATCTGGAGTCATCTCTGTTGATACGTTTGAAAAAACCATAGCAAACATTCAGACTGGTATGTATAACGCTGCGGGAGTATTTTTTGTCGATAGTATTACAGTATCTTCGTTACATGCTAATTATAAAAATGCAGACAAGGTGAGTGTTGATGTGAATGGTCAAAAGGTATCAGACAAAATTAAAATTCTCATCGTTCCAGGACATGAACCAAACTATGGAGGTACTGAATATCGTAATCTCAAAGAACGTGACATTGTTGTTGATATTGCCGACAACCTCGCAACTATTCTTCGGACAAATCCCCGCTATGAAGTGATTGTGGCTCGTGATAAGAATGGATGGAATCCTATACTTGATGAATACTTTAGTCGTGAATGGGAAAATATTCTGGAATGGAAGGAGAAATATAAAGCTGAAATGATACGACTTGTAGGGCAGGGTCTTGTGAAGATTCACACTGAAGGAGTAGAACATAATAGTGCCCCAAATGATGTTGCTCGACGACTCTACGGTATTAATAAATGGACAGTTGAGAATAATGTAGATATCGCTCTGCACTTACATATTAATGACAATCCTCGTAGTAATACCCGAAACCCTGGAAAATATTCTGGTTTTACGATCTATGTTCCTGAACGTCAGTATTCAAATGCAAAAGCGACGGGAGCTGTTGCGGATACTGTTTCTCGTCGACTTTCAAAATATTTTGCTACAAGTAATCTACCTCAAGAATCAGATGGTATTGTTGAAGATCAGGAATTGGTAGCAATTGGTCGACATAATACTGTCGATGCAGTAAGTATGCTCATTGAATATGGGTATATATATGAACCTCAGTATGAAGAGAAAGATATTCGAGATCTTATTGTAAAAGAATATGCACTGAGTACATATCTTGGTATCCAAGATTTTTTTGGTGCCCCGAATGCAAAAATTGATGGAGCGGACTCATTCCTTCTCTCTCAGAAGTTGACTCATGGAGGACCAACGGATATTTTAGCGGTGCAGTTTATACTTGCACATAAAGGGTACTATCCTCCTTCAGGTAAAACTAAAAATGAATGTGGAATGACGGGTATTCTTGGTCCATGCACATTAACAGCACTTCAAAAATTTCAGCACGATCAAGGTATTTCGGATGAGACGGGAAGAGTAGGTGAAAAAACTCAGAAAGCTCTCTATACGGTTACTTCTATTCAGTAGTGTGACCCGTGATTTGGGCGATGAGTTCCTCTCGTGCAACACGAGCATCATCCCAAGGTTCTTTGGTTCCTTTTGGTCCCATGATGTACGGATCAGTTCCTTTGCCAGTAATGAGAATGACATCGCCAGTACGAGCCTGAGAAATTGCTTCACGAATAGCAGCTCGTCGATCCATGATGATTACTGGAGTCTGTGAGGTAATACCTTGAGCTACATCTTTTACAATCTGTTCAGGATCTTCGTCATAGGGATCTTCATTGGTGAGGATGATGCTTTCAGAATATGTATCAGCAATTCGTCCCATCTCTTTTCGTTTCCAGTTATCACGCCCACCACCTGTACCTCCGAGCACAGCAATGATGCGAGAATTTTCAAAGACCTGATAGAGTTTTTCGAGGGAGTCTGTTGTGTGGGCATAGTCAACAATGACGGTAAAATCTTGTCCGACATCTATCTTTTCGACACGGCCGCGAATGCCAGTAAACTTTGAGAGAGCTGATCGAATTTGTTCTTTGGTAATGCTGTGTGCGAGAGCAGCATTTGCAGCGGCCAATACATTGTAGATGTTAAATACACCTGAAAGATGTGATGACATCGCTTCGCCTTGGAATGTCATATCAAAACCCTCTTTCTTTAAGGTGTAGGGAAGAGCATCTTCAATACCAAACAATCGTCGTTCATCACATTTGATCTCAAGGAATTTAGAAGATTCTTTGTCATCTCGATTAATGACGATAGTTTTGTGAGGCTTTTTTGATTTCTCAATTTCTTTCACAATTTCAAGTTTAGCTTTCAGGTATGCATCATACGAACCATGAGAATCAATATGTTCAGGTGCGATGTTTGTAAAGACAACTGTATCAAGATCAATATACTTATTTCGATACTGTAAATATCCTTGAGAAGTGATCTCCATTACTATATGAGTACAACCCGCGTTTACCGCTCGTCGAAGAAGTCTCTGTACCACCATTCGTCCCGGCATCGACATCTTATACATATTATCGATGTATTCCTTATCAATTTTAAAATGAATCGTACTTGAAAGAGCTGTTTTGTGACCAGCTTCTTCAAGAAATGCATTAATGAGTTCAACTGTTGAACTTTTGCCTTTGGTACCGGTAACTCCAATTACTGTAATGTGTCGAGAAGGGAATCGATATATAAGGGCACCAGCTAAAGCTAGTATTCGATGATATGTAGGTTGAGCCCATGTAAAGATGGGTGTTGGAATGATTGTTTGAATGGTACGGAGAAATTGTTCCATTAGTTGAGAATTTTAAGAGCGGCTTTGACGCGTGCTCCGGTATCGGTAACAGATCGATCGATTTTTTTGAGAGCATCGCGTATTTCTGCAGGGGAATAGCCAAGAGATTTGAGTGCCTCAATGGTGTCATTATCAGTTGAGCGTGCCTCTGCATTATTTTCGTGTCCAATATCATCCACCTTATCCTTCAGTTCAAGAACAATCTTTTCGGCGTTTTTCTTTCCAATTCCTGATACTTTGGTGAGGAGGGAGGTATCATTTTGATGAATTGCTGATTGAATCATGTCGATTGAGGCGACACTAAGGATTCCGAGAGCTGTCTTTGGTCCAATTCCTGATACGGTAATGAGAAGTTCAAAAAATGATAATTCATTTCGTGTGGTAAAGCCATATAGATCAAGGGCGGTATCTCGAACTACGAGATATGTCCAGAGGGTGATCTCAGTGTTTTTTGATTCACTTGTTTTGAGAAGGACGTCAGGAGTCCCGTATACTTTATATCCAACTCCGCCAACATTTAAGATAATGTATTTGAGGTCGTGGTATATAACTGTTCCTGTAAGGCTTCCAATCATGCACCAATCATATACTAAAGAGGGAATTTTGTCGTTTCAGCCTATCTGTGTAGGCATCTCTTGTATTTTCTGAAACAGTATGGTACTCTCTTCCTACATACAAATCATATGCCAATCACGTCATCAGCCAAAAAAGCACTCCGTGCATCAAAGAAAAAGCGAGTATATAACCTCCGCCGAAAGAGTACGATGGATGCAGTTGTTAAGGATTTCCAGAAGTTCGTATCTGACAAGAAGGTAAAGGAAGCTATCGCTCTTCTCCCAGCTCTCTATAAAGCAGCAGACAAGGCAGCAAAGACAAACTTCATCAAGAAGAATGCAGCAGCCCGCATCAAGTCTCGAGCAGTCGCTCTTGTACGAAAGCTAGAAGCAAAGACTAAGTAACTCAACAATAAAAAACCACCCTAGGGTGGTTTTTTATTGTTTGGATTATTTAATGGTGCCCCTGCGTGGAATCGAACCACGATTTTGAGTTCCGCAAACTCATGTCCTATCCGTTGAACGACAAGGGCGTTTTGTCGCACTACATTATCACACTTTTAACATTTTACAAAAACTAAAAACCAAGCCAATCAAAGACTTTATGAAGAACTGGCTCAGGGTGTTCTACTTCAGCAATATAGTTGAGTAATACCGAACGCACATCTTCGGGGTGTACATTCAAGAGGGGAATGACAAGGTAAGGCATAAGTGCCTTGTGAGATTTGATGACAAGCTTTGGAGTGTGATGAAGCACATCAACCCAGAATGATTCGAGTCCTAAAAAGGGATAGAGTGTCTTATTAATAATAATCCCACGGTCATTAATCTCACATTCAAGCTTGTTTGGATCACGAGATACTTTGATAACTAAAGCAAAAGCAGAGACAATAACAAGAATTCCAAATATTGCATTATCAAAAATAAAAGCGAGTACTGCGATAGTGAGGGTGATGATTCCTACAGCCCAATACCAATCCATGCCGCGGACGTAGTCAACATGTTCGGGAGTTTCCCATTGAATCAAAGGTTCAAGCATAAGAATATTGTATCACAGGGCTGTCGAGTATCCTGTGAATTCGCCTCGTGTTAATATTTGCTCATGAAAATAGCATTTGTCGGACAACCTGCTGTTGGAAAAGATGCTGTTGCTGAGTATATTGCTCGACATTATAAACTTACACATATTTCTAGTGGAGATTTGATACGAGCGTACGTTACGGAAAATAATCTTGGAGGCCTCGATCGTACAAATTTACAGGTTGTGGGGAATAAGCTCCGTGCTCAGTACGGGGGAGACTATCTTGTTGTGTTAGCTCTAAGAAAAACCCCTGACAATCTTATTCTCACAGGTCTACGAACAATAGATGAGGTAGAGACATTCAAAAAAACAGGAGGTACTGTCATTGCTATCACAGCTCCGATAGAATTTCGTTATCAACTCGCTAAGAAGCGTGGGCGTATTGGAGAAAACATTTCTTTCGAAGAATTTAAAAATATTGAAGAACAAGAAGCTCAGAACCCTGATCGAAATTCACAGAATGTTAATCAAGTTATTGGAATGGCAACTATTGAAGTTGTAAATGAAGGAACTCTCGAAGAACTTTTTGAAAAGGTGAAAAGGGTAGTTGATGGTATGAGGGTGTCTCAGTAGATGCTTTATTTTGCGGATGGGGTGAGATTCGAACTCACGGCCCCCTTGCGAGGGCGACAGTTTTCAAGACTGTTCCATTAGACCACTCTGGCACCCATCCGTGTATGGCCCGTATCATAGCAAAAACGAGCAAAAAAGCCAACATTTGTGCTATTTTTATTGCCTGCTATACTCGTGGTATTGAATATGAAATATCTCGGCATTGATTATGGTGAAAAAAGAGTAGGTGTAGCAATTTCTGATGAGATGGCAGCTTTCGCTTTTCCATATGAAATTGTAAAAAATTCACCACACCTCATTTCTGATATTGCAGCTATTTGTACCAAAGAGGGGATTGGAGAAATTATTGTAGGTGAATCAAATGACTATAACGGTGTACCAAATGCAATTATGAAAAAGACAAATGAGTTTGTAGCTCAACTCGGTGCAGTAACTAAAATTCCTGTACGTCTTGAACTTGAATTTATGACGTCGGC
Source organism: Candidatus Tayloriibacteriota bacterium (assembly GCA_016215455.1). GTDB lineage: Bacteria > Patescibacteriota > Minisyncoccia > Phycocordibacterales > PALSA-1337 > JACRJP01. The sequence goes on from JACRJP010000002.1 coordinate 157,762, forward strand.
TCATGCTGCTCGAGGACAAGGTGAACATAAGCTTCTTGATGCGTCTGCTGCTGCACTCATTCTCCAAAGCTTTCTTGATCGTCGCAAGAATGGTGTTGTCTAAGATTTACTATATACTATCTCTATGATTACGTATGATGATTTTGCAAAAGTAGAAATACGAGCAGGAAAGATTCTTTCGGCAGAAAAGATTCCTGATACGAATAAGCTTCTCAAGCTTCAAGTTGATTTTAATGAAAAGAACGCAGAAGGTGTTTCGGTTCCTCGCCAGATTATCTCGGGTATTGCAATGTATTTTCCTGATCCTGCGGTACTTGTGGGTAAGACGTGTATGTTCGTAACAAATCTTGAGCCGCGTATGATTAAGGGGTATGAAAGTAATGGAATGTTGTTCGCACTTTCAACTCCAGGAGTGCCAATTGTTGCCGAAGATGGAACTACAACTCCGACAGTAGGTAACTTCTCACTTCTTGAACCAAACGATTCTATACCACCAGGTACAAAAGCATGCTAAAGATTATTGATCCAACATTTATTATTCAAACAGCAGGGGCACTCGGTGTTATCTTGATTGTATTTGCTGAGTCAGGGCTTTTTTTTGGGTTTTTCTTACCTGGTGATTCTCTTCTTTTTACAGCTGCACTTTTTGCATCACAAGGATATCTCAATATCTGGATTTTATATGTAGGATGTCTAGTTGCTGCAATCGTCGGTGATTCGGTCGGGTATAGTTTTGGAAAAAAGATTGGTCCTGCACTATTTACTAAAGAAGACTCATTATTTTTTAATAAGAAGCATATAGCACGAGCACAACATTTTTATGAAGTTCATGGAAAGAAAACCATTATTATTGCTCGTTTTATACCAATTGTTCGTACGTTTGCTCCGATTGTAGCGGGGATAGGGAATATGAAATATCGGACATTTCTTTCATACAATGTTATTGGTGGCTTTATTTGGGTTACCGGTTTCTTGGGACTCGGATATGTTCTCGGTGCTACAGTTCCGGGTATTGATAAGTATCTTCATTACATAGTTCTTGGGATTATTGTTCTTTCTTTTATACCCCCGGTTATACACGTCCTCAAGGAACGCAAAATGTAGTACAATAGAGCTACAAACAGCTCTATGGCATCGCTTTTTTATAAACTTTTTCCAACACCGGCACTTCTACATGTTCCACATGTAGGTCTTGATATCTCTGATGACATGATTCGTGTTATTCAATTTGATACGGTTGGAGCTCATACAAAAATAAAGTTTGTTGGTGAACGACCTCTTCCTTCTGGTGTCATTGACGCAGGATATATTACTAATGAGCAGGCTTTAACAACCGAGATTTCAAGTTTGCTTAAAGATTACAATTTTACGTACGCACAGGTGTCGCTTCCGGAAGAGAAGATGTATGTGTTTACTCTTGAAGTTTCTGGTACAACTGATGAAGAGATACGAAACTCAATAGAATTTCATCTTGAAGAAAATGTACCGATTCCACCAAGTCAGGCCGTTTTTGAGTATGAATCAATTGAATGGAAGGATGAGGTGTGTACAAAAGTGAGTGTTGTTGTGTTCCCACAAAAAACAGTCGATACCTACCTCACGGCAGTTGAGAGAGCAGGAGTGAAGGTAATTGGATTTTTGAGTCAGCCACAGGCCATTGTACGATCGGTGGTTCCTTCACATAGTCCACATGCGGTTCTTGTTGTTCACATCTCTGAAACTAAGACAAGTGTGGTTGTTGCAGTTGATCATGTAATTCGTTTTAGTTCGACAATTGCAATCGGAGGAGCATCGATCACTGAAGCAATCAAGAAAAATTTCAGTGCTTCTGATGCAAAAGATTCTAATATTCAAATATTGCGTCAGCAGTCACTCATGGATGCAAAGAAAGGGAAGGAGGTGTTTGGTGCGGCAATGAATATCTTTTCTGCAATTAAGGATGAGGTGCAAAAGGTGTATTCATACTGGCAGACACATTCAAATGACAACGCAGGTATATCAGAAATCATTCTTTCAGGGCAGGACGTAACTCTTCCTGGTCTTGATATGTATATGTCGTCTGTGATTAAGGTTCCTACACGGATTGCTGATGTTTGGGTAAATTCAGGTGTAGGATTGCCTGTACATGAGCTTGAATTTATCAAAGCCCTTGATTACCCAGCTGCGATTGGATTAGCTTTTTCATCTGAAAAAATATCATGATGTATTCTTTTCTTCCTGAAATGTATAAGGCGACATTGCGAAAAGAGTATATCTCACGACTCCTGACAATTTTGTTTTGTGCTATTGCCACGGCTGTTATTATCGGTGACATTGCTCTCGTACCTTCTGTTGTAGTATCGCGTAGCAAAAAAGTTGAGCTTGAAAATAGCCTTAGTCAAAATACACAAACGGCTTCGAGCTCGGTGTTTACACAGGTTAATACTGAAATAGATCGAGTGGATTCTTTGTTAAGCCACGTTACACTCTCACCAGTATCTCTTCCTGAGATTGTTATGGATATTGTATCTCGCAAGAACGCAGGCATTAGAATCAGGGAGTTTTTGGTATCATCTGATGCAGAAGGATACCATGTTTCAATAACCGCTATTGCTGATACACGTGATACATTAATAACTTTCAAGAAAGCTCTTGAACTCGATCCAAAGGTTACTAAGGTTGAGTTGCCTGTGTCAGATCTTGCTAAGAGTAAAAATATCTCTTTTGTGATTAAGGTCTCGGGTACAATAGAAAAAACTCCCCATGAATAAAAATTCTCGCCACACAATTCTTTTGGTTACTTCAATTGTGATTACAATAATTCTCATTGCTGTTGGACTACTTTTATATCAAAGAATTTCTACATATCGATCAGATATCGGTCGTTTGTCAGGGGAGATTGAGATCGCGGCTCGTCAAGAAGAGGGAGCAAAGAAACTTCTTAAAGATTTTAAAGACACTGAAGATTCACGAGCTGCTCTAGTTTCATACTTTGTTTCAGATGATAAGATTGTGAATTTTATTCAAGTACTTGAAGCAACTGGTCCTAAGGTTGGCGCTCAAGCTGAGATCATGAGTCTTGATGCAGAGGATTCTACGGGCAAAGAAAAAGGTACGGTTACCTCAGCTCGTATTCGTCTCGAAGTACGAGGTTCGTGGTCAACGGTACTTCGTTATGTTATGGCTGTTGAACGTTTGCCGTATGTTGTTGCAATAAATAATCTTAGTCTCCGAAATCTCGGAGGTATTCCAGCTGATGGTTCGCTCACACCTGTTAAAAATCAGTCGTCTCAGTGGGTAGCAAATTTCGAACTTTCGATTCAGAAAATATTGTAAATATATGAAATCATTCACTTCTCTTAAAAACTTTTTTACAAAGCATGGTCGGAATACTTGGCGAATTGGTCATAATCCTGATATAGATTGGGCTATTGTATTTATTCTTGGATGTATTATTTCTATCATATATACAGGGTGGGCAGTGACTCTCTACCAAAGTGTTGCTTCAGGAGATTTCTTTAGCAAAGAAGACGTAGCTCCTCAAGTAAAGAAAGTGCTTGATATTAAAAAACTCACTTCGGTTAACGACCATTTCCAAGCTGTTAAAGCGGAACCAATTCCTACAGTTACTGTTGGTGAACCGATATAGGTCACAACAAACGTTGTTTTTCGGTGTTATTTTGGTATAGTGGCCACATCGCCCTTGTAGTTCAATGGATAGAACAGCGGACTTCTAAGCCGTTAATGTTGGTTCGATTCCAACCAAGGGCACATGCTAGTGTTTGATGAAATAAAAATTAAGAAAAGCATCACAGGAAGTGCCATTCGCCGTTAACACGTCGAGCAAGCACTTCGCGACCAGAATGAGGTAACTTTACCTTCGTAACCCCACCATTTTTCGGTGGTGGAACGTGTGGGGTGGTGGTGTAATGCCGCATACCACTCCCGTATCTCGATAGCGGAGCCTGATTGGTTACAGGTGTTTCGACCCATTTTGATCCTCGAGGATTTCTACCCGAACGACGATCTTCGAGTTTTTTGGCGTAGCCGCGCTTTTTCTTATTTGCCATACCAATAATATTTGGTGGAGTGTGGAAATTTCTAGAGCTAATTTAGCAGACACTGTTTATTTAATCAACTACATGATGTCACCGAGAGTTTTCTTTGCCATTGTCATGACGCCTTCTTTTGACCAAGCTTTAGCAATGTAGCGATTCTTGTGACAGAATTCTGCATCAGCAACACCTGAAGCTTTTGCGAGTTCTACACGTGCTTTACCACCCCATTCTGCAGGGAAGAGAACTCGATAGCTAAAATTCTTACCCATATCTGAGCGAACACACGCAACAACCCATTCACCAGTATTTTGATCGGGATATATGACAAGTAACGGTTCTTTGAGTTTACCGAGGATTGATTTCCAAGGATATGAATGTTCGAGAACGATAATACGTTTATCTTCTGCATTTTTATACGCCTTACGGACCTCCTCAATATCTTTGAAGAAATATTCTGCTTTCTCTATTTCTTTAGTGAGAACGACTTTGATAAAAGGAATGAGCTCATTGAAGATGTCATCAACCGTTGCGGTGTCACGCCATGTTGGAGTGAGGGCATTGAGGACGTTATCAAATAAATAGGGATAGACACCTTCTCGAGTATTGGTGTAGATACTGACACCATTGTCAGCAGCATCAATTGGCTGTACAAGTTTTTTATCAACCAAATCAACGACGCGATCGTCACTACAAAGCTTTGGACCAAATTCTTTCCATACAAGACCGAAGCTTGCGTAGGGGATACCATTAGGTCGAACACCAGCTCCACCTTCTTGGTGATGATCAAAACGTCCTGTCTTTGGATCATTCTTTCCACTTACATCGACACCGAAGTCGGCACTTTCTATTATTTTTGAGTCACGAGTACGAACAACTTTGAGATTGTCTTTGAAGACAAGGAGGAGAGTGGCAATCGCGAATAGTTCGTCTTGATGAAAGCTTCCGCTATGAGTTGCAACGGTTTTCATGGATATGTATGTAGATAATAGTAGCACAATTTAATAAAAAGGCGTGTCCTGCAAAGTGTGCAAGTCGCCATGAGGTCAGCCCATTATTCGAGCCCTGACCCTAACTCGAGATTTGTATTCTGCTCGATGCATGAGCAGAACAAGTGTGAAGGACATAACGGTCGATCGCACCGCATACAAAAGTGCTAGCTTGTCATTGCTGACCCACCCTGTGTAGACAGCAAACACGCTTGAGAGAAAGATACACCACCACGTAAACAGCGATTCTGTGTTACGTTGTGCACCCCAAAGTTTTTGAAGTGTAAGAGTGTATCCTACGATCATGAGTATTTGGGTAAGGATGTTCGGAATGATACCAGTTCCTTTGAAACCCCAAACAATAATGATCCACGACAAGGCAATCATACCAGCAATGCCTAAACTTACTTTCTGGAACGGTGTGAACGGGATCCTTTTCCCTCGTCGGGTAAAGAGGAGTGTTCCGAGTATTGTCGTGGTGTTGATTATGCCAATTAAGTTCACCATATTACTCACGAGACTTTTATTGGGACTTGTGAGGTAGGTGAAGAATGACAGAGAGATTGTTCCTGCCATGACGATCCAGCTCGATAGGACTGGCTCGATCTTTTTCTTGGTGATGATCAGGTAGATATACCAGATTGTGGCACTAATGCCGGTAATCGCGGTAATAACAGCTGACCATTCTCGTGGGGTAAGATGCAAGGCTACCTTTCGGTTGCGTTTTTCGTTTAAGAAAAACGAGTTTCGTTATAGCGGAGAAAGGCCTAAATCTAGTCTTCAAGCCACTTTCTGCTACAACGAAAACTCTTGTAAAGATACAGTTATTCTGAACAGAATAATAACACTATTTATCGATAATGTCAAAATTAGAGATTGGAAACAAATTTGTGCGGGATGAGGGACTTGAACCCCCGACCTTCTCAGTGTAAATGAGCTGCTCTACCAACTGAGCTAATCCCGCGCTTTGGTATAAATTTTCAAGCTAACACAATAGATACTAGCGTATTCTCCTTTATTTATCAACCCAAAAAAGGTAGTATGACTTCCATATATGGGTAAAGAACAGATTACTGTTATCTACGAGGATAAGGATTACGTCGTCATTAATAAGCCGCCGGGCGTAATTGTGCACCCTGATGGAAAGCGGGAAGGAGGGGAGTATGTTACTGACTGGTTCCTTGAACACTATCCAAAATCAAAGAATGTTGGTGAGCCGATAGAACAAACTGATGGATCAACAATCCACCGTCCAGGAGTGGTGCATCGTATTGATAAAGATACATCAGGAGTACTTGTTCTAGCGAAGACGAATAAAGCCCATGCTTTCCTTAAGGAACAATTTCAAAATAGAACAGTAAGAAAAAAATACCTTACATTTGTTCATGGAGAATTAAATGAAGCTTTCGGTATCATCAAACGACCTATAGGTCGCAGCAAGAATGATTTTCGTAAATGGTCAGCTCAGAGGGGAATACGTGGTGAAACACGTGAGGCTGAGACCTGGTATAGTACGATTAAAGCAACAAAGATAGCCTCATTTCTTGAGGTAGAACCGAAGACTGGTCGTACTCATCAAATCCGTGTGCATTTTACGGCCATCAATCATCAAATCATTGCTGATAGCCTCTATGGGCCGAATCGTACGTCACTTCTTGGTTTTGAGAGAATGGCTCTTCATGCATCAATGATTTCTTTCTTTAATCCCACAGGAAAAGAGATTGTGGTTAAGGCACCATTGCCAGCTGACTTTATTGCAGCTGCTAAAGAAATTGAGGTACCCGAGGCGAAGCTTAAAGATTTGCTAAAATAGCAGGCGTGTGCTAGATTACTCCTACATATGGCAACAACTACGACAACAAAGAAACCAGTAACTTCTGCAGTTATTACTGCTGTTAATACTGACGACCGAAAGAAACTCAATCTCAAAGCAGGGGATACTATTCGTGTGTGGCAAAAGATTAAGGAAAAGGATAAATTCCGCCTTCAGGCATTCGAAGGACTTCTACTTTCTCGAAAGCATGGTAATGAAGCAGGAGCAACATTCACAGTTCGAAAGGTTATGGACGGTGTAGGTGTTGAGAAAATCTTCCCTCTCTACTCTCCGATGGTTGATAAGATTGAAATTCTCCGAAGTTCTAAGGTTCGTCGAGCAAAGCTTTACTTCGTTCGAGAAAAGGCTGCTAAGGAAATTCGACGACAGATGCGACGAATTATGGGTGAGAAGGAAGTTGCGGCAGAGGTTGTAGCTCCAGCAGTAGAAACTGAAGCAGCTAAGTAAACTAACAGAAAAACTACTCGACAGCCGAGTAGTTTTTCTGTATAGTGTGCAAGTGTTCGTTTGAATACGCACAGGTGGCGAAACTGGCAGACGCACTACCTTGAGGTGGTAGCACCCGTTAAGGGTATGGAGGTTCAAGTCCTCTCCTGTGCACAAAATTGTGATCTAGTATTCTTTTTTAAGATATCCACTTGTGAATAGCAAGATTTTTTTGTGTATAATGGATGTATGAATAAATTTTTAGTTGCTATTTTAGCGTTAGTAATTTTGTTTCCATTTGATCGTGTGCACGCTGCTGCATACACCGCGACAGATGTATTGGGTCAGGTTTCTTCTGATGGTTCGGCTAATTACACAGGGAGTTCGGCAAATAATGGCCTGAGTGCTCCAGCGATCAGTGCTACATCTTCAGTAACGGGTATTCTATACCACTCTGCGGTTGATGAAGTTAATAATCGTCTTTTCATCGTTGATGGGGGAAATAAACGCGTTCTCGTCTTTCAGTTGGATAGTGATGGTTTACCAACCGATCGAACAGCGGACTATGTGATCGGACAAGCAAACTTTACAGCAAGTACCTATGCAGTCACTCAGAGCGGTTTAAGTAGCCCAAATTCAATTGCGTATGACCCTAATAATTCTCGCCTCTTCGTGGGTGATAGTAATCGTGTGCTGGTCTATGATGTAGCTACATCAACCATGACAAATGGTATGAATGCTTCGTATGTGTTGGGACAAACAACATTTACTGGCTCAACCGGAGCTGTTACTCAGGCAGGGTTATCTGGCATACAAGCTCTCGCTTATGACTCTGATTCAGATAGACTTTTTGTTGGAAATTCATGGCGTACCACAGTATTTGATGTATCGACATCAACTATGTCGAATGGAAAAAATGCATCAAATATCCTTGGACAATCAAGTTATACTTCAAGTACAGTGATTAGTCCTCCTTCGAATACATCGATGCTTCCGTATGATCTTAAATATGACACTGATAGCGATCGTCTGTTTGTATTAGATGGATTTGGTCGTCGAGCCCTTGTTTTCAATGCGGGTACCTCAACGATTTCTAATAATATGGCCGCTTCGTATGTTGTAGCTTGTCAAAACTTTGTAACTTCGTGCGGAGGTCCTATAGGTCAGATACGATCAAGTAATCCGAATTGGTTGGCGTATGATCCTACAAATAAACATCTGTATGTAGGAGATACATACAGAGTTACTGTTTTTGACGCTGCAACGTCTACTATATCAAGTGGAGTAAATGCTCTATATGTTCTTGGACAGCCGAATTATACAACTTCAGGTAAGAACATCTCTTCGGGTGGTATTGAGGTGAGAGGGCTTTCGATACATGCTGGTGGAAGAAAATTATATGTGTCATCGTACGCTTCTCCACGAGTTGCTATTTTTGACATCACTACTTTGACTGACAATGAAGCCGCGGTAGATGTGTTGGGGACATATGATGAAAATGGAGATCCGACACACTTAAGATCATCATATACAACGAATAGTAAGGGATTGTATTATCCAGCATCTGTTCAGGTTGATACCAATAATCATCGAATTTTTATAACAGAAGGTTCAAATAACCGTGTTGTAGTATTTAATCTTAATTCGAACAATCAGATAGTTGATCGTACCGCTGATAATGTTCTTGGACAACCAGGATTTATATCAGATGAGTCAGGAACAGCTAGTTCTACGATGGAAGACCCATATGGTCTAGTAATTGATAGTAGTAATCGATTGTATGTTGCAGATAGTGGTAACTATCGTATTAATGTGTATGACGCGTCTACTTTAACCGATGGGGAAGAAGCTTCAAATGTACTTTTGAAATCAAGTCTTACAACAAGTAGCTGTTCGGATATTGGACAGAACCAAACATGTTCATACTATAACAATCTTGATATCGATAATGATCACGATCAATTGTTTGTCTCTTTTGCAGATGAAGGTCGTGTCCTTGTATTTGATACGAGCAACTTGGTTAATGGTATGAATGCCTCGTATGTATTGGGGGCACCAGATTTTACTTCATACGGTGATTGTTCAGATCGGAATTCTTTATGTGAGCCATACGATGTAGTATATGACTCTAACCACAATCGTCTGTTTGTTGTTGACGCATCTGATAATCGTGTGATGGTCTATGATACGAGTAGTATATCTAATGGTATGAATGCCTCGTATGTACTTGGGCAGTCGACATTTACCTCGACTGGATATGGAATCACAGATTCAACATTAAGTTATCCTGTTGGGGCAGCATATGATAGTGGTAATGATCTTTTGTTTGTATCTGACGGAAATAATCGAGTCCTTGTGTACGATGTTCAAAGTATCACCAATGGAGAATCAGCTATTGGTGTGTTAGGACAAGCGACGTTCACCACATCAAGTTCTGGTGCAACAGCCGGAGCACTCAATGATCCTCATGGACTTGATTTCGCTACAAGTACAAACTCTCTCTATGTCGTTGACCAAAGAAATCACCGTATGGTTGTATACTCGTTTCTCACCATCGCAACTTCTTCATTGGCGAATGCAACACAGTATCAGGATTATTCAGCAAGTATACCGGCCGCAACAGGTAGTCAGGGGAATGTAACCTATGAAATTTATTCAGGTTCACTACCTGCAGGTATGACTCTCTCAGGTACTTCTATTACAGGAGCTTCAACTCAATCTGGAGTGTTTAACTTCACTATTCGGGCAAAAGATACAGTGGGTGTAAGTACGTTTTACTCACAACCGGTTCAATATACAATTACTGTTGCAGAACGCGGAAAAGCAGGTAGGGGTGGCGGTGCTTCCTTACCAGCTATAGTAACCGCAGTTGCATCTTCATCGAGTACGAGGGTGACGACACCAGTACCTGTACTGTATATGCCTTCTCAGATTGTAACGTTAGGAAGTCCTGAATTCCTAAAGATGTTTATTCCTTTAGTATCAGCTCAGTCAATGGGACTTGGTTCACGATCTAATTCTGTACAACTTTTGCAAAAATTCCTCAATAATCAAGGTTTTGTTATAGCAAAGAGTGGCCCAGGATCTCCAGGAAATGAGACTGATTATTTCGGAGTTCTTACTCAAAAAGCACTCGCCGCGTTCCAGAAGAAAAACAATATAAATCCAGCGTCAGGATTCTTTGGTCCAATAACACGAGGTGTCATCTGGAAGATGATTAATCAAAAATAAGAGAGTATGTTTTTCACTCGAAAAGGGGACAAGGGAACAACAACGACGTATGGCTGCGATCAGAAAATGTCGAAGAGCTCTGCTGTAGCTGAGGCACTTGGGTCGCTTGATGAGATTAATTCGTATCTTGGTTTAGCGAAAGTTGATTCAAAAAATAAAGGATATAAGATCCTAGCAATTACGAAGACATTTGAACAAATTGTGCACGAGATACAACAGAATTTGTTTATCGTTCAAGCTGAAGTTGCAGGTTTCTCAATGCATATTGATTCACAGAAGGTGACAGATACAGAAAAGATTATCGAAGTAATCGAATCTGAATTACCGCCAATAAAGACCTTCTTTATTTCAGGTGGTTCTGAACTCGCAGCACTCTTTGATACAGCACGTACTATTGCACGCCGCGCTGAGCGTCGTGTTGTTGCTGTTTCTGAAGAAGGGAAGGTAAAACTCGGAGATCATTCCCTGGCTTACATGAATCGACTTTCGAGTCTTTTGTATGCATTGGCACGCTATTCAAATCATGTTGCGGGGGTGTCTGAGGAAGCGCCGGCGTATAAATAAAGTATATTTTTTAGCGTTTCTTCATACCCAGTATGATATAGATAAGGGATGCCGAAAATCCTCTGCAAGATTTGTTCAAAAAGTTTTTACGCCAAACCTTATTTTTTAAAGACAGGTAATGCGAAATATTGTTCAAATACATGTTTCCATGCGTCTCGAAGGAACGGTAGGTATATTACTTGTTCTATTTGTAAGAAAAAAGCATATAAAACCAAGAAGGCTTTAAGGTGTTCGAAGAGTGGTAGGTTCTTTTGTGGAAAATCCTGTCAAACCAAATGGAGAAATGGTTATTATATAAGAGAAAAACATCCAAATTGGGTCAATGGTGAGTCGTCGTATAGACTCCAACTTATAAAATCAAAATCACTCCGTAAGTGTGGACTTTGTGCCACAAAAGATGTTAGAGTGTTATCCGTCCATCATATTGACCAAAATCGCAAGAACAATACTCTACAAAATCTTGCTTGGCTCTGTAATAATTGCCATTTCTTGGTCCATCATTATGAGGATGAAAAACAAGCATTTTTATCGCGTCGATAAAATAATATGGTGGCTATGGTGTAATAGTAGCACAAGAGTTTGTGGAACTCTTAGATCCGGAGCATAACCGGATAGCCACCCCAAAATATAAAGTGGGGTATAATGCTGGTATATGAAAATCATATTCTACGTCACAATTGTACTGACCGTTCTCTTTGGTATTTCTGCACAAACTACTTACGCTACTGTCGGTGGACCAACTGTTGTATACGATCTTAAGTACGACACAAAGACCAACTCAATCTATTACACAGAACAAAGTGATAGTGGGAAGGGATGTCCACCAGAATTGAAGGCGATTTCACTAGCAACGAATGCTACGAAGGTGATTTATGGTTGTGATGATGAGACACCTGATTCACAATACGGTAGTCAAACATTTACTGAAAGAATTCGATCTTTTACAGAAAAGTTTACTCCTCTTCAGACGGTGTATCTTAAGAATAATAAGATCAATGTATCGGTAGATGTTGTGAATGTTGAGAAAATTGAAGATTCATGGGTCATACGGACACATTTTATAGCTCGTGTGTCTCAGGGAACATTAAATAAAGCAAACATTCCTTTTGCTGGCTGTAGCGAGGGTCAACCACTTGTTGTTGATGGTTATCGCATTCCTGGTGTAGAAGATAAACTTGTACTTCTATTTTCTCGAAAGAGTGATTGTTCTGAAGGGGGATATATCGGTGAATCAGTGTATGTTGTCTCAGGTGTGAATTTGTTAAATGAAGAAGGTCCCTATGCATATAAGATGCAATCACCCCTCATTCCACATGAAGGAAGTCTAGTAGTATATGCAAAAAAGTACCCCGTCGATAATTCTACATTTCCACAGCAATATTCGGCTCAAGATAAGTACCTACTCCCGCTATTAATAGTATCTGCAGTATTCATCTTTCTCCTAGGTATATGGATTGGAAGGATGGGTAAGAAGGGGATATAATATAAAAATCATGATTCATACAACCACACCATCAATTGAAGGTAAGAAGATAACGCAGTACTTAGGTATCGTTAATGCTGATGTCATTATCGGAGCAAATATTTTTAGTGATATCTTTGCAAGTGTTCGAGATATTGTTGGAGGACGTTCTGCAACATATGAGAAGAAATTATCTGAAGGTAAGGCTATTGCTCTTCAAGAACTTGAGGACGAAGCGCAACGTCTTGGCGCAACAGCTGTCGTTGGCGTTGATTTTGATTATGAAACCGTAGGAGGGAAGGGTTCAATGCTCATGATCAGTGTTTCTGGTACTGCAGTAAGAGTGGAATAATGAAAAATAAAATTATTGTCAGTGTGGTTGGTATAGCAATCATTCTATGTGCTTGGGCACCATGGCTTACTCAAGAAAGAGTTGAACAGCTTGTCATTACTCAATATAACACTCTATGGCAAGGTGTTTTGGATAATCCAGATGTTTCAGGGGTTACTGATTTCAAAAAAATACCTTTTGGTGCGAAGGGTAGTTTGGTATACACAGGAGGTCTTGCAGAGAGATCAAATGTTTCGTTCAACAAAGGTACAACTGTTTTTGTTTCTTTTCTAGGAACAGTTCACGGACTAAAATCTCCCGAAGATATTTTTAAGGGTAGATAATTTTAACGTCCCAAGAATTGTAAGATATTCTCAATATGTGTGTCGATATCGACGTGGAGTAGTTCACATCCACGAAGTATCGTTCCTCGGTCTATTTTTGCAGCAAAGCTTTTTTCACCAAATCTCTTTTTGATTGAACTCACTTTCATATCTTTGAATGGAATAGGGTTTATCTTTTGATATGCATAGAAGATACCACATAGTTCATCGCATGCCATGAGAGCAGCCGCTAATTTTGTTTGGGGAAGGGTTGTAAAACCATTGTAGTTATATGCATGTGCTTCAACCGCATGGATTAAATCTTCCGGGTACTGCCATTCTTTGAACCAACCTAAGGATTGAGCAGGATGGGTAGTGGGATGTTCTTCAAAATCAATATCGTGTAACAACCCTGTGATATACCAGAGGTTCTCATCTTCATTAAGTAATTTTGCGTATCCTGCCATAGTTGCAGCCACCATGTTGGCATGGAGTCGTTGATATGGATCTTGGACATGCTGTTCCAAAAGCTTCTGTGCCGCGTCTCTATTGGGTATATTCATATACTGTAGTTATGTAATGATAACTAATAAAAAGGTTGAGGTTTAGTTTCGTATCCTTGTTGCTTTTAACGATACGAGCTGTAACCCCAGAGTTGATTGGTGTTGTTCAAAGTGTCGTCTGAGTTCTTGGGATGCTGTTACCATCTCAGACTCAGTTTCGAATTCCCGAGGAACCAACCTTAATCGACCACAACAGAAAGGACCGTCAGTCCCTAGGAGGTATGAAAATTGTTGGCCGTTCTCGACAATATGTAGTCCGACGGCAAACTTCTCGCCAAGTGATCCAATACTCCTTCCACATACAGAGCAGAGGAGGTCTATTTTGTGGCCGTCAGGCGCACAGGTGTAGATTGCTACTTTTCCTAACATAATTTTCTTTGAACAATGGTGTGCTGTGGTGGTCTAAGAAGAAGTATAGAGAAGAGGGGATATATATGACAAATTTTACAACAAATAAAACATATTTGTATCTTTTTGTTATAAATGATAGATTATTGATATGATCAAGATTCAAGATGTGGTGAAGGATATTATCTATAGTGATGAAGAGGCTCTCTACGCTCTTTCAAAAGGGTTTATGAACCTTTCTGCGTATGCAAAGATGATTCAGAAGAAGGTTGAAGATGAGAGTATGAAGGAGGTTGAGGTACCGGGTATTGTTGTTGCTTTGTCGCGAATTAAGAAGGATCTCAAAAATATCCATCCTCTCGTACAGGATATTAAGATCGATAATATCACTACCAAGTCACCACTTACTGAAATTAGTTTTGAGAAGACACCTTCGATTTTAGATAAACTATCGTCACTCTACAAGAAGGTGAAGACAACAAATGAAGATTTTTTAACGATGACATTAAGTACAACGGAAGTTAATGTTATTTGCTCTGATCGTATTCGTGAGAAAGTATTGAATCATTTTGGTGATAAACCACGATTGTTACAATCAAAATTAGCCTCAATTGGAATTTCGTTTAACCCAAAATACTATGAGATGCCGAATATTACCTTTACATTGAGCCGAAAGATTGCTCAAAAGAGAATTGTACTAGCTGAGACTATTACGACACATACGGAAATTATCTTTACCTTTCACCAAAAAGATCTACCTGAGATGTTATCGTTGTTTGAGGTGTAATATTACCGGCCGATCTTACGTTCAATTTTAGTGAGAGAGTCTTGAATCTTATGGAGCACTTTTGTTTCGCTCTGAATATCTGCCTCAATTTCTTTCTGTGTTTTGTCGGCAAGCTTTTTCTCATTTTTGATACCTGAAATCAAAATTCTGTTTCCGATAAAACTTGATACGAATATACCTGTGAGTAGGAGAATGATTGAACCAATTAGGATTGAGACTGGTCCACTTACGTGAGCTGCATCTGCAACAAGCCATATACCTCGCCATAGAAAGACCGTACCAACACTTACGATTGCGGCATACACAATTGGGCGAGTACTGAGAAATCCACGTATTTTGTCCTCAAGACGATCAAAGAAGTTGATAATATCTTTAAACATAGATGATTGTACTTTATTATACACCATTTATTCACTTCATCTTCTGTGGGAACTGCTATAATAACAATATTAATCACAATCAATTATTTTATATGAGTAATGAAAAAAAGTTGGAGTGGGTATTGAGAATCGGTGTTGCTGGAGAATTTCTTGGACACGGTATCTTTGCAATTCAAGGGAAGCAGGCTTGGATTGATTGGACACAACAGCTTCTTGGTGTAAGTCCATCATTCGCTTCAACATTTATTCTCATTGTCGGTATTCTTGATGTCCTACTTGCGATAGCTGTATTGGTACGACCAGTACGACCAATACTACTTTGGATGGCATTGTGGGGATTCTGGACTGCACTTCTACGTCCTCTTGTAGGAGAACCTATTTGGGATTTTATCGAACGTTGGGCAAACTGGGCAGCACCACTCGCATTATATTACGTGTACAAGATGCGTAAATAAAGATCGGTAGAGTATATCTGAAGTATGAAAGATGAAACCCCTCAAATAATTAAGGATGTTGGCTTTGACTTCAGTTGGAGTGAAGAAAAAGTCTGGAAACTTACTATTCCTGTTGAGGAGATGGATATACAAGAACTCGTGTGGCATTTTGATATCCCATTTCTTTGGGAAGATGGAGTATATAATCTCAAACCTCAAGATGTGATTGATTTTCCTGATGCTCATAAAAAAGAATATGAACGGACAATGAAGGCTGATCTTATTCATCCGATTGATATTATGGAAAACAAAGGATGTTGGCTTATCTTAGATGGTTTACATCGTTTGATGAAAGCATCTATTCTCAAAATGAATACAGTGCAGGTGCGCAAAGTAGGTCGCGAACACATACCTGACATCCTTCAATAGTCTGGTATCATGAGTCTATGAAAAACTCATTTCGTGACAGGGTATATACAATTGCTGCAAAGATTCCGAAGGGTAAGGTGGTGACATATGGTCAATTGGCAAAAATGGCAGGAAGTCCTCAAGCTGCCCGGGCTGTTGGCATGAGTATGAGATGCAATACTGATCGAAAGAAAGTACCGTGTCATCGTGTGGTCGCTTCAAACGGTGCGCTTACGGGGTATGCTTTCGGCAAAGGAGTTACAACTAAAAAAGAAATTCTCTTGAAAGAAGGAGTTGTATTCAAAAGTAATAAGGTGGATCTTATAAGATCTCAGTGGACAGGACGATAATATCTATGACTCGAAATCAAGTACTTTTTCTGGTGGTGGTAGTGGCGATTGCTGTTATGGGGTGGTTTGTATTAAGAGAGGTTTCTCCACTTGTCCCTGTACCAAAAAATTCTACCATTGTTGCGTATGGTGATAGTCTAGTACAAGGTGTTGGAGCAACAGAAGGGAATGATTTTGTTTCAGTTGTGAGTCGAAAGATCGGTATACCAATTATTAATGCGGGTAAAAGTGGAGATACTACTGATAGCGCACTCACTCGACTTGATCAAATTGTTGCAAATGACCCAGGTGTCGTTATCCTCCTTTTAGGAGGAAATGATTACCTTCGAAGAATTTCTAAGGAAAAGACTTTTCAAAATTTACAGCAAATTGTCACAACACTTCAGAAAAATAATACAGTTGTATTGCTGCTTGGTGTGAGAGGGGGATTACTCACTGATACGTATGACGGTGATTTTAAAGACTTTGCAAAGAAGAATAATTTGCCGTACGTTCCCAACGTTCTCAAAGATTTACTTGGTAATAAAAAATTTATGTTCGATCAGATTCATCCTAATGATGCAGGATATAAGATTATTGCCGAGAGAGTTGCGCTACAATTAAAGACCATATTTAGAAAATAGCTTCCATGAAAATTCTCCTCATCTCAGTTGGTAAGAAACATGATCCTGCATTTCTAGATGCGATTACTGATTTTACTCATCGTATTAGTCATTACACTCCTGTTGAATGGAAATTTTTAAATCCCTCAGACAATATCAAAAGTGAGAGTGTTGATATTCTAGCTTCAGTTAATGAGCGCGATTATGTTGTGCTTCTGGATGAAAGAGGGAAGCAGATGTCGTCACCGGATCTTGCGCAATTTCTTGAGAAGCGTCTCAATGAAAGTGTGCATCGCCTTGTTTTTATTATCGGCGGTGCTTTTGGAGTAGACGAAGAGGTTCGGAAGCGAGCCCATACAACCATTGCTTTGTCACAACTCGTATTTCCTCATCAGCTTGTTCGTCTCATTCTTGCTGAACAAATCTATCGAGCTTTTACAATTCTTCGTGGAGAAAAATATCATCACGAATAGACATTGACATATATCTTCTAGTGTGACAATATGTTTTCAGTTCGATCTTCGAGAGAAGCTCTGCAATTTGAGTATGAAAGATTGGTTACAAAAACTTTCTCAAGGACTTGGAGTTGTTGGGGCTCTGGCCATCGCATTTCCAATTCTTTTCAAGATTCATGAGGGTGAAACAATTTTCAACCCTTTGTCCTACTTCATGTGGTCATCTCTTTCCGTCTTGGCAGCAGTCGTGCTTTACCGAGCGGGTGAGGGTGGTTGGCAATTGTTGGCCGCATACTGGGCCTCTGATTTCTCAATTGCTTCCTACGCTTATTTTAAAGCCAGAAAGCTTGAGTTCGGGTGGTTTGAAGGGTTTGTCATCGGCCTTGTGGCAGTCTGCACGATTATCTGGCTTCGTTGCGAGACGAAGAGACGGT
Source organism: Candidatus Tayloriibacteriota bacterium (assembly GCA_016215455.1). Taxonomy (GTDB): domain Bacteria; phylum Patescibacteriota; class Minisyncoccia; order Phycocordibacterales; family PALSA-1337; genus JACRJP01. The sequence goes on from JACRJP010000002.1 coordinate 175,717, forward strand.
ATTCTGGTCAGACAGACTACAGACCGTCGGTGATAGCAAACGCAACAGCCTTGATGTTGGCTGGTGTTCCTCAGGTGTGGGATGCTTGGAAAAAACCCAATGAGGTAAGCATGTTCATTGCCTGGAGCTACATTGGTATAAGTGTGGCTTCGTTTTTTGGGGAGTCGAAGTTTAACGGTCGACTAGTTCCGGGTGTGTCGATAGTTTACTGGATCGTGATCATTGTTCCAGTGTTGTATCTCCGGACGTGACGCGTCGATGTTACCGTCGAACGCTTTTTATTTAAGAGACTTAGTTTGATATACTTTCTGTATGATAAAAGGATTTAAAGAATTTGTTTTGAGAGGGAATGTGATTGATTTGGCAGTAGGTGTTGTCATTGGTGCGGCATTTACCGCTGTTGTGAATGCTTTGGTGAAGGGTCTTATTACTCCATTCATCGGAGCGATTGTAAAAGTGCCAGATTTTTCAAAACTTTATTTTACTATTAACGATAGTCAATTCCTCTATGGGGAGTTTATTAATTCTTTAGTCTCGTTCCTTCTTATCGCCGCAGTTATTTATTTTTTTGTTGTTGTACCTGTCAATGCACTTCTCGCAAAGACTAAAAAGACTGATCAAACAGTACCCACCACAAAGAAATGTCCTGAATGTTTGAGTGAGATTCCTCTTGCCGCAACACGTTGTGCTCACTGTACGAGTACGTTGATATAGGCTCGAGTTGAGCTGTATTTAGCCAGAGTGTATCATTAATCCATATTGTGTGGTACCATGGATGTTACCTGCAAAACGGGGTTAAAAATTAATCTAATAAAAGATATTTATGAAGGGTACTATTAAGACATTGAATGAACGAGGTTTTGGTTTCATCGCTCGAGAGGGTGAAGTAAAGGACCTCTTCTTCCACTCAAAGAACTTGAATGGTGTTGAATTTGACGCTCTCAAGGTTGGAGATGTTGTTACATTTGAAGTTGTTCAGGGTGAAAAGGGCCCAGCAGCAGAGAACGTAGCACGAGCTTAAATTAAGCTTCGATATACTTCGAATAAAAAACCATCCTCACGGATGGTTTTTTATTGTTGCTTATACTATAGTTAGCCCATGATTTCTGTTACAAAACCTGACAATTTCTCTCCTCGATTTGAAGTATCAAGCTGCTTTTTGGAGTATAAAGATCGTTTTCTTCTGTTGCATCGCCAAGATCATAAGCCTCAAGGGAATACATGGGGAGTGCCTGCAGGTAAGGTGGAAAAGGGAGAGACATCTGCTCAAGCAATTATTAGAGAGATGCAAGAAGAAATCTCTTTGACTGTCACTGAACAGAATCTTATATATTTTAAAAGTTTGTATGTACGTTATAGTGAGTATGATTTTGTATATCATATCTTCAGTTCAGTGTGTCAGGTTGAACCAAAGATTGTAATTGATGTGAAAGACCATAAGGATTTTCAATGGGTAACACCGAAAGAATCTCTTACTATGAATCTTATTCAAGATGAAGATTTTTGTGTCGAACTATTTTATAACAATCGTCTGAGAAACAATTAAAGTAACGTACGAGGTTTCCAAGGTATGAATGCATTCGTTCGAAGTTTGTAGGCATCATAGTCTGTATTACCAATGTATTTTGCTTCAAGCATAGGGATACCAGATACTTTGAGTAGAAGGAAAGTGATGAGAAGGGGACTGATGATAGCAAAACTGCCACCAACAACTGAGAGTCCTATGATCCAGAGTCCCCACCACATGACTGTTTCACCAAAATAATTTGGATGACGAGTGTACATCCAGAGACCTTCCGTCATGAGTTTGCCTTTATTTTCGGGATTTTTAATAAACTGATCGAGTTCATAGTCACCTCGAGCCTCGAAATAGAATCCGATAGACCATACGATTGCACCAAGAATTACAAACCATATTGCGCCAGTGTAAACTGAACTATTAACAATCATTGCAACAGAAGCAATTGCCACAATGATACCCCCTTGAAGCATGTAGATTTGGAAGAAGCTTCGTAGACGAAACCATTTCCATGTCTCGCGCCATTTCTTATAACGAAAGTCTTCAGGTTTTCCGTGATTGCGACGATAAATACGGTATGACAATCGAAGTGCCCATATGGTGATAAGTAGAGTTACAACAATCTGGGGAAGTGACAAAGTCCCGTAGTAATAGAGTGTTGAGTAAGTAATGAGCAAAAAGCCGATACCGTATGCGGTATCAACAATACTGTTGTCCTTTTTTATAAGGGATACAATAAACATACACACCATATAAATGAAGATACTTCCGACACAGAAAGATAGAACTTGAAGTGTAAGCATAGAAAATAAATTAATGAATAATGCGCATACCCCAGGAATTAGCCTCAGGGAGGCGTTCTTGGCGAGCAAGTTTAAATTGGTAAATAGAAAATAGTATTGTGATAAGTGTTGCGATGAGTTTATAGCTTACCCATGCTTCTGATGTAAGGTGGACTCGGACAACTTCATTACTTACCGCAAGGATAGTAAATAGACATGCCCAACGCAATGAAAGTGTTCTCCAGCCCGCATCAGTCATAGCAAATAGAGATCCAAAGAGGGGCTTAAGGAGACCTTTTTTATGTTTGAGCCCCCAGAATAATATGATTGCAAAAATTCCATTGTAAATAGTGTCTTTGAAGATAATAAAGAATGGATCTTTGAAGATTATTGTAGCTATTCCAAATACTAGAACAGATATTCCAACAATAAGAGGGAACCAGGCGATTTTTCTTCGTTCAATAAAACCAGCAATGAGAGCAATGATAGTTAGGCCGACAAAAATAGTCGTGGCGGTGATGAAATTGATGCGCTCAACAGTCAGAAAGAACACGAGGATTGGTCCAAATTCGATAGATAGACCAAGTAACATTTTTTTGAACATGGACTATAGTATACTATAAGTATGCTAACAACATTAAAGATGATTGTGGGTTCAATAGTTTTCGCTGTGTTACTCGATTATGTTTGGATTGGTAAGGTCATGGCACGGTTTTATAAGTCCCAGATTGGCGGTATTCTTCGTACGTCAGGGGATAGTATGAATCCCCATATTCCTACAGCTATTCTTGTATATGTTGCCCTGACATGTCTCGTGGTATTTTTTGTACTGCCTTTAATACCCGAAGGAGCTTCATATTTGAAAGTCTTTGGATACGGTGCTTTGTTCGGTTTTCTTATATATTGTTTCTACGATCTTACTAATTTTTCTGTATTTTCTGTGTGGCCACTTGCGATTACTCTTGTTGATATTGCGTGGGGGACATTTCTTGTCGGTGCCACAACTGTCGTAGCGGAATTTATACATAGAATATCTGCGTAACGTCTATATGAGATCGCGAGTATTTACGAAAGATTTACAACACGATGTCATTATTATAGTGACGGGTATCATATTGGCCTTTCTTGTAGTACGGTGGCCAGTATTTGGAGCTACACTACAAATACTTCAACCCTTCTATCCATTTGCAGCGTTTCTTGCGGGAATCTTTTTTACTTCAGCTTTCACACTTGCACCCTCAGCTATTGTTTTAGCAAAAATAGCTGAAACTGCACCAGGATTACAGATTGCTTTGTGGGGAGGTCTTGGAGCAATGGTTGGTGATATGGTGATCTTTCTCTTTATCCGTGATCGTTTTGCTGTGCATCTATCAAAAGCCTTTAAACGTTCTCAGCTGGTAAGGGTTTTTATAAAGACATTTCATTTTGGTTTTATGAAGTGGTTGTCGCCCGTCTTGGGAGCTCTAATTATCGCTTCTCCATTACCGGATGAGTTTGGACTTGCTCTGATGGGTCTTTCTCGGGTCAAACTGATCGTCCTTATGCCGATTGCTTTCGTTATGAATGTCCTTGGGATTATAGGCCTTATATCGTTTGCTCATTTATGGGGATAGGGGTAAAATATTAGTATTACTCATAAAGTTTAGAATTTCGTAATCAAATGTGGTATTACATAATAGCTGCTGTAGTTGTTGTTGCTCTTGTTGTTTTCTTTGTCTCAAAAAAGAAGTCTAGTGGAGACAAGACAGACGGGAATATGCAGAATCCAGGACAGCCAACACAGTCAATGTAAGCAAACAACACCGGCACATGCCGGTGTTGTTCTATATGGGTCTTCTATGTAATAATGATGCCACTATGACATCACAATCACGATATAAGGTATGGGGAGGAAGTCTTGTTGTTATTGCTCTCATTGTATGGGCAATGATCGCTTTTGTTCGTTCAGGAGTAGAGAACCAGGTTGTTTCTCAGGGAGAACTTGCTGTACCTGTAACTGAAGCTGATTGGATAGCTGGGAACGCATCATCAACAGTTACTCTCGTTGAGTACAGTGATTTTCAATGTCCTGCGTGTGCATCGTATCATCCTGTTGTAAAAAAACTTCTTGAAGAAAAAGGTGAGAATTTCCGACTTGTGTATCGACATTTTCCACTTATATCTATTCACATGAATGCTGATTTAGCTGCAAAGGCGGCAGAAGCAGCGGGGAAGCAGGGAAAATTCTGGCAGATGTCTGATAAACTCTTTACAACTCAAGTAGAGTGGTCAACTGATCGTGCGGCTGTAACAAAATTTACCGCATATGCAGCTGAACTCGGTCTTGATACAAAGCAGTTTGCGAGTGATCTTGAAGACAGAATCATTAGCAAGAAGATTAATGATGATTATAAGGGTGGACGTGATGCAGGCGTTCTAGGAACCCCAACATTTTTCCTAAACGGTAAGCAGATTCAGAATCCACAAAGTTATGAAGCGTTTGCTGCTCTTATTGATGAGGCTAACACACTATCAAATGCAACTTCGACCGCTCAATAAACCGATACTCATTTCATTTATCGTTGTAAGTCTTCTTGGCTTTTTTGATGCCGTGTATCTTACTATCGAGCATTATTTAGGACGAATACCTCCATGTACTGTAGTGTCTGGATGTGAATCTGTTTTGACGAGTTCATACGCAACAATATTGGGTATTCCTGTTGCTTTGATAGGAACTATTTTCTACTTTACTGTATTCACCCTTGCAATGCTGTATCTTGATACAAAAAAGGATATCCTCATCAAATTAGGTATACTCCTTAGTTTTTGTGGACTATGTGCATCAATCGGTTTCGTATACCTCCAACTCTTTGTGATCAAAGCTATTTGTCTGTATTGTATGGGCTCAGCAATAACCTCAACACTTCTATTTGTTTTTTCTGCGTATATTCTTAAAAAATATCGTATATCTGAATCGAGTACACAGACACCTATTTCTTCAGAGGGGTTGAACTAGCTGTTGCTGTTGATTTTGTGCGAGTAAGCTCAGGGAGAATTTTCTCGATGTCTTCAATGCTCTTAAATCCTGTGTATGCTTTTTCATTTGCAACAAGAGCAGGGAATTCATGAGGTACTCCATATATTGAAATGAGAGTCTTGATGGCGCTTAGCTCAAGGTCATAATCAAATGAATAGATACGAAGACCTGGATTGTTTTTACGGAGTTCGGTAAGAACATATCCTTGTTTTGTACAATCATTACAAGTATCTGCTCTGTTAGAATAGAAATATAGAATAACAATAGGGTTGGTGTCACACTTTTGGTCGACTTTCTTCATGAGCAGGTAATCTTTGATTTGAAGAATAGAATAGTATTTTTTGAGTACCATTACACTTTCACTACTCATTTCTTTTTGTGATTCAGCATAGTCAAGCTTTTCTCCAAGGAAATCAAGCTCTTCAGAAAGAGTGCTTCCTTTGAGGTTCTTACAACTTGCTTCCTGTAGAAGTTCGAATTGAGTTTCAAGAGAGAGAATATCAGTTGAGATCTTGTCTTCAGTATTTTTGATACTCGCAGCCTTCTTATTACTCAAGTGGGTACTTACTGAAAAAGCCGTCGCAAAGATAGCGAAGGTGATAAGGAAGACAAAAATGTATTTACGATATGAAGTCATAGTTATTAGCGCCACGGAGTCTTTCTTGATAGGGCTGTGTTATACAGAGCCTTTGAGAACCAGAAAGGAGCTATGACACCGTAGACAACGAGGAAATATAGCATGTCGCGTGAAGGTTTCATAGTTCCTTCTGCAAAGTACTTACCGATACAGATAATGGCGATTGTAATGGTGATAATGAGCATACCGATAAATGATGACGTTGCTGTATCCAAAAAGAACCAGTCAAAAATGTGGCGAGGGAGAATATTGAAATCGAAACCAACCACGCTCATTTTTTCGATAGAGTTATAGATTCTTTCTCCGAAACGAATCAAGAATGAAATGATAAAATACAAACTTCCGAGAATTGAAAGAGTGGCAAAGGGAAGGGTAAAGGTTGCCATATGACCAATCTTTTTATTAAAAAATAGATGTCGGTAATCAATGGCGTTTTTCATAAAGCCCGCAATCCAGCGCACTCGTTGTGTATGGAGTCGTTTGATTGTTGGAGGAGTTACTGTGTATACGTACGCTTTGTGACAATTTTCTATAGTATATCCATATGATTGAATACGAAGAGCAATTTCCATATCTTCAGTATTGTGAGCTTTCTTGAAGAGACCAATAGTACTAAAGATTTCTCGACGAAATACTGAAAAAGGTCCTGGAGTAACGTGAATAGCATTGAGTCGTCCAAAAATACGTTTTGTGAATATACCAATGTTGTACTCTGTTCTTTGTACGGTTTGAATAAGATTCTCTGGATTCTGTACACGAATTGCTGGTGTGACTGCGGCTACCTTAGGATCTGCGAATAGTGGAAGCATAATCTTAAGGGCATTCGGTGCAACCTCTGAGTCTGCATCGAGGCAGGCAACAAAATCTGCTGTCGTTGAAGTAATTCCAAGGTTTACAGCTGTGTGCTTACCTCCATTCTTTTGATGTATAAATTTGACCTCTGGATATGTACGAACTAATTCCTGCGCTACCGCATAGGTGTTATCAGTACTTCCATCGTCAATAATGAGAATTTCAAGCTTTTCTTTTGGATAATCGAGAGCACGAAGGGAGAGAACAGTTTTTGTAAGTGTTTTCTCTTCATTAAAACAAGGTACAGTAATTGCAACTCGAGGGTAGGCGAGACCTTTTGGAAGTTCAGGGTATTTTTCCTCCTCTTTTTCAAAAAACGTTACCAGAAGAAAGATTTGAAAATAGAGACCTACAAAGAGAAAGAAATATGTGGGCACATCTGAATAGTTCATAGGGCGTATAAAAGACTATATCGCATTGACTGGCCTTCCGCAACCATTATACTTAGCGTATGAAGAAAATCGTTACACATTCAATTGGATTCCTAAAGGCGTATAAGTTGTACTCAATTATTGGAATCGTAGTTATTTTTATTAGCATCTGGGTCATAGGAGGAAGTGGTACTGGATCAACACTTGAAACTGCTGTTGTTGGACGTTCTGATATTAGCGAAGTCGTGAGTGTAACAGGTAAGGTGACTCCGGTAAAGAAAGTAAATCTTGGTTTTGAAAAGGGAGGTCTTGTTGCGGCGGTTAATGTTAAGGTTGGAGATCGTGTTGTAGTTGGACAGCGTCTCGGTTCTCTTGATATTGGAGAGACACTCGCGAATCTTCGTGGTGCAGAAGCAAATCTTCTTTCAGAGCAAGCAAAACTTGATGAATTAACAAAGGGTACACGTCCTGAAGAGCTTGCTGTGTCAAAGACTAAAGCTACGAATGCTCAAAATTCATATAATGACGCATTACAAAGTCTCGCTGTTGCACTTCGAGATGCCTATATCCGAGTGGATAATGCTGGTCGTAATAAGACAGACGTCTTCTTCCGCTATCCTGAGAGTACTAACCCTACCATTATTATCCATACAGAAAATAGTACTATTGAAAGAGAGATTAATAGTCAACGACAGCGTTTCAATGAAATGCTTGCGGCATGGAAGCAACAGTTGAGTACAATTAATACAGCAACATCTACTACTGATTTTGCTCCGTATATTAGTCGAGCTCAATCAAATATTCTTCAAGCAAAGATTTATTTCGACAGTCTTTCGAGTATTGTGAACACACTCAATGTATACAACTCCGGCCTTTCACAGTCTGCTATCGATACATATCGTGTATATGTCACAGAAGGACAATCAGAGATTGTTACTGGTGCGACAAATTTGAATACAGCAATTTCAACCATGACAACAACTCGGTCAACTCTTTTGGTGTCACAAAATGAACTCTCTCTTGCAGAATCAGGCTCAACTCCAGAGGTGGTTAAGGCTCAACAAGGGAAAGTTGCACAAGCTGAGGCAAATGTTTTGAGTAATCAATCAATTCTTTCAAAATCTATTATCACGTCTCCTATAGCTGGTGTCGTGAGTAAGGCTGACGTTGAGGTAGGTGAGATACTTACAGCTGGTGAAATTATTTTCAGTGTCATCACTGATGATGCATATGAAATTGAGATCCAAGTACCTGAAGCCGATATTGCAAAGATACAAGTAGATAATACTGCGAAGATTACCCTTGATGCATATGGTAGTGATGCAGTATTTGCGGGTAAGGTTATCAAAATTGATCCAGCAGAAACGATTGTTGAAGGAGTACCGACATACACTGTAACACTTCAATTTAACGAAAAGGATACTCGTATTCGATCAGGTATGACTGCAAATATTGATATTGTCACTGCTGAGAAAAAAGAAGTACTTTCAGTACCAACTCGAGCAATCATCGACCGAGGAAGAGAAAAAATCGTTCGTGTTGCACAAGACGGTTCGTATATTGAAGTGAAAGTTAAGACTGGTCTCAAGGGATCAAATGGAATGACTGAAATTCTTGAAGATGGACTTCTTGAAGGGCAGTTGGTAGTTACATTTGTGAAATAGCTAAAAATCCGTATACTTGACAGGTATGAATAAATCTACTGATACTGTGTCGGTTTTGAGCACTGGTGCAAGTGCTGATTATGAACTTCTCGACTCGGGAGATGGTGAGAAACTTGAACGTTTTGGTAAGGTTGTCTTGTCTCGACCCGATCCTCAGGCATTGTGGCCAAAAATTCTCACAAAAGAAGAGTGGAGTAAAAGAAATGCTTTTTTTGCTCGAGAAAAAACTCGTGCTGGTTGGACTATTGTTGATGGAACCCTTGATCGTTGGGCGATAGATTTTGGGGGACTTAAAATGTGGATTAAGCCAACAGCCTTTAAACATACTGGTCTTTTTCCTGAACAAGCAGTGAACTGGGATTGGATCCGAGAGACAATCGGAGCAGCTAAGAAGGCTGATCCTGCACGTGAGATTGAAGTACTTAATATTTTTGGATATACCGGTGGAGCATCTCTAGCTGCAGCACAAGCAGGAGCGAAAGTTGTTCATGTTGATGGATCAAAAGCAGCTATTACATGGGCGCGTGATAATGCAGAAATTTCTGGACTTAAAGATGCACCGATTCGTTGGATCTTGGAAGATGCTCGAGCATTTGTTGAGCGAGAGGTAAAACGAGGAAGAAAATATGATGCTATTATCATGGACCCACCCGCATTCGGTCATGGTCCGAAGAAGGAGCTCTGGAAGATTGAAGAGCATTTTATGCAGCTTCTCTCATTGTGTGAAAAGCTTTTGGATCATAATCCACTTTTTATCCTCATCAATGGTTACTCTGCTGGATATTCATCAATCGCATATGAAAATAACCTTCTTCCGTATGTACAAAAATTTGGTGGAGAGATAGAAAAGGGTGAACTTACTCTCAAGGAATCAAATTCAGGACGATTACTTCCATGTGGTATTTTTGCTCGTTGGAGAAAGATATAACAGTATCGCAATGTCAGTTAAAATCCTTTACGAAGATAATCATCTCATTGCTGCGTATAAACCTGCGGGAACTTTAGTGCAAGGTGATGTAAGTGGAGATGTCCCGCTTCTTGAAGAAGTGCGTCAGTATATTTTGGAGAAATATAACAAACAAGGGAATGTGTTCCTAGGTCTCATCCATCGGCTTGATCGAAATGTTGCTGGAATTGTTTTGTTTGGTAAAACAACCAAAGGAGCATCGCGTCTCTCAGAACAGTTTCGACAGCATACTGTCGAAAAGATATATCACGCTTGGGTTGAAGGAATAATTGAACAGTCGAAGGGTCCTCAAACTCTAGTTAATTATCTTTCTCGAAATGAAAAGAATAATACGGTACAAGTATTTGATACACCACAAGAAGGTGCTGATCGAGCTGAACTTGCATATGAAGTAATTGAAACCTCTAAAGAATTCAATAAGACTCTTGTTAAGATTACTTTAAAAACAGGTCGACATCATCAGATTCGAGCTCAGTTTTCACATTTGGGCTATCCAATTCTTGGAGATACTAAATACGGAGCTGTTTCAAAATTTATCGATATGCATATTGCTCTCTACGCAACACAACTCTCATTTACTACAGCAACAGGAGGAGAACGAAAAACGATTTCCATCGATATTCCAAAAGATTAATTGTTGGTGATATAATTCAAGCATCATAATACAGTGGTATGAAATTCCAATCTACGAGAGGGGACATAGCAGAAACATTTCTTGAGGCTTTCAATAAGGGTCTTGCGGGCGATGGAGGACTCTATATTCCCACAGAACTTCCAAATCTCACTGACCGGTTTGATTCATTGGCAAAACTTTCGTACCCAGAGCTTGTCGCTGAATTCATGTCGTATTTTGATAATGAAATTTCAAAAGAAGATTGGAAGAAATTAGCAGCAAAATCATACGAAGCATTTGCTTCAAAAGATGTTGTGTCACTTGTCGAACTAACAAAAGATCTTCATGTCCTTGAACTGTTTCATGGTCCGACACTAGCATTTAAAGATTTTGCTCTACAGATAGTGGGTAACTTGTATGAATATGAAGTACGAGTTCATGGAAAACGATACACTATTGTTGGTGCTACATCAGGTGATACTGGTTCTGCGGCGATACATTCAGTACTCAACAAAGAGAATATTGATATTTTTATTATGTACCCTAAGGGGAAAATTGCTCCTCTCCAAGAGTTGCAAATCACTACCACTGTTGCTCATAATGTTTTTCCTATCTCTATTGAGGGTACATTTGATGATGCTCAAGCGATTGTTAAGAAACTGTTTGCTGATACTGAATTTAGTCAGCATATCAATCTTGCAGCTGTGAATTCTATTAACATTGCGCGAATTCTGGCACAGTCAGCCTACTATCTCTATGCCTTTTTAAAATTACGTTCGACAACAAAATTGCCAATTAAGTTTGTTGTACCTACAGGTAATTTTGGGAATATTTTATCAGGCTGGCTTCTTACGAAGATGGGAATGGACGCTTCATTTGTTGCTGCAACAAATGAAAATGATGTGCTCCATAAGTTATTTACAACAGGAATGTATCAAAAGCAGTCGGCACAATCGACGCATGCTCCTTCAATGGATATTCAGCAAGCTTCAAATTTTGAACGTCTCATCTATTACATGTTCGAAGGGGACACAGAACGAGTAGTCCGTACAATGAAAGAATTTAATGAAAAGGGAAATGTAGCATTTGATACGAATTTGTTTCCAAAGAATATTACGACTGCGACAACATCTAATGAGAATATTATAGAAGTTATTAAGAGCTTCTTTACTCAATATAACTATATTCTTGACCCACACACGGCATGTGCGGCTCCACATATAACACCTGGATATTGTAATGTTATTTTAGCCACTGCTTCACCAGCAAAGTTTCCTGATACTATTGAAAATGCTATCAAGGTCCATCCAACAGATCCGCGTCTCGAGAGTGTTAAAGACTTACCGCAGCAGAAAGTTGAACTACCAGCGGATATTGAAAAAGTGAAGAAATATATTCTTGAAACAATATAGTCATATGAAATGGATAGCTATTAGTGGAACTTGGCAGAAGGTTAATCAAGATGTTGAGAGTGATGTTCGACGTGAAGTGAAAAATATTATCGCAAAAGGAGACGGAATCGTTATTGGCGGAGCTCTTGGAGTTGATCTTTTTGCTTTGAATGAAGCTTTATTAAACAATGCTGGGCTTCGTATAAAGGTGTGTTTACCGGTGAGACTTCCGAGATATGCAGAACATTATCGAATGCGTGCCAAAGAAGGAGTTATAACTTTAGAACAAGCTGAGTATCTTATCGAGCAACTTGAAAAATTGTATAAATTAAATCCTATAGCCTTTATTGAAAACTCTACAAATACTGAAATAAATAAGGATACGTATTTTGAGCGTAATACAAAAATAGCTGAACTTTCAGACGAGTTGCTCGCATTCCAAGTAAATAAAAGTGAAGGAACTCAAGATACTATTGATAAAGCTCGAGGCAGGGGTAAACCTGTAAAAGTTTTTGAGTATACGATGTAGTGTGGTAATGTATTTCCATGTCTAGTATTCTCGATTGCCGTCCTCTACGGAAGAAAATTGAAGCAGAACTTATAGCGACAATTAGTCGTATTACTCACGAGTATAAAGAAAATCTTACAACTGTGATTATTCAAGTAGGGAATCGAGCTGATTCAACTGCTTTTATTATCGCCAAGAAAAAATTAGCAGAAAAGCTTGGGGTTGCTATACGACATATTAAGTTTCCTGAGGTTGTGTCTGAAAAAGAACTTTTGGAAGCGGTTCAGGCTGTTGCGGCTGACTCTCACGTGCACGGTATTATTGTTCAGTTACCGCTCCCGTCTCATATTGATAAAGATCGTATTATTAATGCTATTCCTGCCCATAAAGATATTGATGGCCTGACAGCAATTAATATTCAACGTACATGGGAGGCTCGTACCTCAGCTATCGTACCTGCTACAACTCGAGGTATTTTGACCTTATGTCGAGAGTTCGGTATTGTTCTCGAGGGTAAGCATGTTGTTATTCTCGGCCGATCAACTCTTGTTGGGAAACCTACAGCTGTTATGTGTACTACTCAAAATGCAACGGTTACCGTTTGTCATAGTAAAACTCCTAATCTTTCTGATATTACAAAAACAGCTGATGTTCTTATCGTGGCAATCGGTAAGCCACACTTTATTACCAAAGATTATATTCGTGCAGGTCAAACTATAATTGATGTCGGTATTACATTTGTCGATGGTGTTATGAAAGGGGATGTTCATCCTGAGGTAATTGATCATCTTGGTAACAATGGAAGTGTTACTCCGGTTCCATTCGGTGTAGGGCAAATGACAGTAGCCTCTCTTTTTCAAAATCTTGTCCAAGGTTTCTTACAATCGAAAAATTTGCTATAGTAACGTCCTAGTAGATTATTAGTGATTATTAACTATATTTCTCAATATGAATTCAGAATTTGATGTAAAGGTGTGTGCATGGAAGACAGCTATTGCTGTAGGTGCTCTTCTCGCACTCTTTCTTCTTGTGCTTACTATTAAGGAAATTAAGTCTATTGCATATGTAGGACGTGATATTCCAACGCAGAGTACTATCACCGTCTCAGGTCATGGTGAAGAAATTGCTATCCCTGACATTGCAACATTTTCATTCAGTGTTATCGAACAAGCAAAGACACTTGAAGCTGCTCGTGAATTAGCTACAACAAAGATCAACAAGGCTGTTGAAGTTCTCGATCAAAACAAGATTGCTAAGAATGACATGAAGACAACATCATACAATGTATATCCAAAGTATGATTATGAACCAACTGTTTGTACAACAACATTCTGTCGAGGACGAAAGCAGGTTCTTCTCGGATACGAAATCAATCAAACACTTGAAGTTAAGGTTCGTGATGTTACAAAGGTAGGGGAAGTATTTGTTGCTATCGGCGCTGTTGGAGTTTCAAATGTTGGAGGTTTGGAATTCTCAGTTGATAAAAGAGATGTTCTCGTTGACTCTGCACGTGTAGCTGCTATTGCTGACGCTAAGGTTCGTGCTGAAAAGCTTGCACAAACTCTTGGAGTTAAGCTTGTACGTATTGTGAGTTATTCTGATGCTTCAGGTGGATATGCACCGATGTATTATGCAAAGTCAGCTATGATGGATTCTGCGAGTGGTGCAGCGGTACCTCCTCAGGTTCCAACAGGTGAACAAAAAATCTCATCTGATGTTAACGTTACATACGAAATACGATAACAAAAGGGTATATTGACGAATTCTGCATAAAGCAGTATACTTGTATCAATGCTAAATAAGCCCCTCACGGGGCTTTTTAGTGACAATTTTATTAGTCGGTTACTCAATAAACTTCATACTATGGGAATCACAGAATACATCAAAGAAACACGTGCTGAAATGAAACATGTTAGTTGGCCAACACGAAAGCAGGCAATCGTCTATTCAGTCATTGTCATCGTTATTTCAGTTGGTATTGCATTCTTCCTTGGTTTCTTTGACCTCATGTTTACGAAGCTTCTCCGTTTGTTTGCATAAAATTTTCACTATCTATTATGAATCCATCAATTAAACAACAGGCCGGCGGACAACGAAATTGGTATGCCATCCACACATATGCTGGCTACGAAAATGCTGTTGCTCGTAACTTGAAGCAGCGTATTGAATCTCTCGGAATGGAAGATCGTATTTTTAGTGTCATTGTTCCAACAGAAAAGAAAATTAAGATTAAGGGAACTAAGCGTGTTGAAGAAGAAGAAAAGATTTATCCCGGATACATTCTCGTGGATATGATTGTGACAGATGATTCATGGTTCGTTGTTCGAAATACTCCTCGTGTAACTGGATTTGTCGGATCAGGTGTGTACCCAGTACCTCTTGCTAAGACTGAAGTAGATGCTCTGTTTGCACGAATGAATAATACTGATGTGAAGCATAAGATGGACTTTGCTCCTGATGATATCGTTAAGATTGTTGACGGCCCATTTAAGGATTTGGAAGGGAAGGTTAGTGAAATTGATGACAATCGAGGCAAGATTAAGGTTCTCGTTGCAATGTTTGGTCGAGAAACTCCAGTCGAGCTCGACTTCTTGCAAGTAAAGAAGATCTAAGGTACTCTACATTACACCTCAGCTTCTAGAGGCGTGCGCGAATTCTAGAAATAAACTAATCATTATATATGGCAAAGAAAGTAACAAAGAAACTAAAACTCGTCATTCCAGCAGGAAAGGCGAATCCAGCACCTCCAGTAGGTCCAGCTCTTGGTCAGGCCGGTGTTAACATTGGTGAATTCGTAAAGCGATTCAACGATGCAACTAAAGATATGATGGGAGATATTGTTCCTGTCGAAATATCAGTGTACGATGACCGAACATTTGATTTTGTTTTGAAGACACCTCCAGCATCAAGTCTTATTCTCAAGGCTCTCAAGCAAGAGAAGGGATCTGGTAAACCAAACACAAAGAAGATTGGTACTATCACTAAGGCACAACTTAAGGAGATTGCAGAAAAGAAACTTCCTGACCTCAACGCAACAGATATCGAACAGGCAATGAAGATTATCGCAGGTTCAGCTCGATCAATGGGGGTGGACGTTAAGTAAGACAAAATAGATAACTATTTTAAACAAAAACCGACTGAATGTCGGTTTTTGTTTTGTTGAAAAATTAAGGAAGATGCTTTACTTCAGGTGCTCCTGTATAGCGCACATTATACTCCAACAAAAGTGTACCTGTCGGAGTGGTCTCTGATGATTTTAGTTCAAGGTGAATATTACATGCTTCGTTAAAGAGTGAAATTCCTTTTCCAAACAAAAGAGGTTCGATCGTGAGATATATTTTCTGTACCACTTGTGCCTTTAGAAACATTGAGTAGATTTGTGAACCGCCACAAATAGCTGCTTCAGTCGCCCCTTGTGCTTCAAGTTTTGCAAGAAGGGTATGAGGATCGTCTTGTGTGACAAGGGCACCTTCTAGTGTTTGATGGGTTCGAGAGTAGACAATATTGGTTCGTTCTTTGAGTGCGCGGGGTAGTGTTTTGTATGTTTGAGAGCCCATAATAACAATACCGGCCTGTCGGGTGAGCTCAACAAAGCGCTTTTTATCCTCTTTACTTGTCCAGAAAGCTGGGTGATTGCTGTCTTTTGCAATAAAGCCGTCTGCACTTACAGCTGCGATGATAAAAGTTTTCATAGTAAAGTATAAAATTTTATAGTTGTCATCTATGACGACCCCTTTATGAGGAGTATACTTCATATTGAACATTAAAGAAAACCCATGTCACGTACCTATGAAGTAGAAATCAAAAGTTTGTTGGGCTCGAAGGAAAATGCTGATTCTCTTAAAAAAGGATTCATGAAAATGTATCCTACCGCAAAATTGGTAGGAGAGGAAAAGCAACTCAATCATTATTTCAATGCTCCAAGTGAATTTGCCACACTCAAAACAAATCTTCTTAAAGTCCTCCCTGAGGATAAAAAAGAATCTCTTGAGTATATTCTTACACAAGGCAAAAAGCTTTCAATTCGAACTCGTGATGCGAATGGAAAAGTACTCGTAGTTATCAAAGCGTCAGTAGGTGATGATAGTAGTTCAAATGGTGTGAAGAGAATTGAATTTGAAGCAGTAGTGACAATGACTCTCGGTGAGCTTGATGATCTACTATTGGCTTCAGGATGTTCATACCAGGCAAAGTGGTCTCGAGAACGAGAAGAATATGAAGCAGGGGATATGCATATGTGCCTTGATAAAAATGCAGGATATGGCTATCTTGCTGAGTTTGAGAAGGTAACAAATGATGAAGCATCCCTTGATCGAGTCCGAGATGAGTTACTTGCTGTTATGAAGAGTCTGGATGTTGTAGAATTAGCACAGGATAGACTCGAGCGAATGTTTGCTCACTATAATGCACATTGGGCGGAGTATTACGGAACAGATAAGACATTTAATATAGAATAATTTCCCACGACATGTATCTCTCAGATAGTGATATTAAGAAGGCAGTAAAAAATGGTGATATAGTACTCAGTAATTTTGATGAGACTCGATTGCAACCTGCGAGTTATGACATTATTCTCGGTAATAAGTTTATTGTTTGGAATACCGAAAAGTCGACAGCGATTGATCCTGTAAATAAGATATTTCCTGAGACAAAGGAACTTATTATCCCTGATGATGGTTTTTTTGTACTCCATCCAGGTATCAGTATCCTTGGTACATCAGTAGATCATTTCGGTTCTGATAAGTATTTGATCCAATTGTCAGGAAAGAGTAGTCTCGCTCGAATTGGTCTCATTGTTCACAATACTGCCGGACTTATCAATCCAGGACATTTCCTTAATATTACATTTGAGCTCTGTAACCTTAACCATATCCCTATCATCCTTCGCCCTAATATGCGAATTGGACAGATTACCTTCTCACAGCTCACCAATCCTCCAGTAAAGGATTACAAAACAACAGGGAGGTATCATGGGCGAGATTGGCAACACTTCGTTGACCCTAAGGAGGATGAAAAGAAGAAGGGTAAGAAAGTGATAGCAAAATCAAAGAAGAAATAATTTACTCAACTACCATGCCAAAAAAGATCCAAAAGAAGGTACAGAAGAAGGTGATAAAAAAGGTACGATCAAAAAGTACAGGACGGCATCCTGAAGAACAATACCTTGATCTTCTAAAGGATATTTTGAAAAATGGTTTTGAGAAAAAAGAATTTAATACAGGTATAGCAATTAAGAGTGTCTTTGGTCGAATGATGCGATTCGATCTCTCAAAAGGTTTTCCTCTCCTTACGACAAAAAAGGTATTCATGAAAGGAATTATTCACGAACTCGTATGGTTTCTTCGAGGGGATACTAATATAAAATATCTTGTCGACAACGATGTTCATATTTGGGATGAATGGCCATATAAGGAATATAAGAAACTCATGGAAGCCGGTACGGTACCAGCTATGACTCAGCAGGAGTTCATCGCAAAGATAAAGGCGGATGAAAGTTTCTCAAAGAAATATGGTGAACTCGGTCCAGTGTATGGCCGACAGTGGAGACGATGGCCGGCATCTGATGGTCGAGAGATTGATCAGTTGGCATGGGCGATTGAAAAATCAAAGAAATATCCAGATCGTAAACATGTGGTGATTTCTGCATGGAATCCAGAATATGTATATGAAATGGCAAAACCAGGAACATCAATGGCTATTCCTCCATGTCATACAATGTTTAATATCAACGTGACAAATGGAAAACTTTCTCTTTCTTTGTATCAAAGAAGTGCGGATACATTTTTGGGAGTGCCTTTCAATATCGCTTCATACTCATTGTTGGCGATGGTATTGGCACAGGTATGTGGATACAAAGTGGGGGATTTTGTACACATGTTGGGAGACACACATCTTTACGGAAATCATTATGAACAAGCTAAAGAACAGTCAAAGCGAAAGCCACGACCATTTCCTACAGTAAAAATTAATCCAAATCTCAAGAATATTGATGATATTAAGTTCGAAGACTTCGAACTCGTAGGATACGACCCACATCCTCCGATTAAAGGTGAAATTACAGTTGTCGGTGGATTCAATGCGAAGGATACAAAGAACTTTACATTTAAAGGTAAAAAATGAGACATACCACCCTTGTTTTCTTGCTGCGCGATAAAGAAATTCTTCTAGCGATGAAGAAACAAGGTTTTGGTATGGGAAAGATGAATGGAGTAGGGGGTAAGGTAGAACCTGGGGAAGATATTGTTGTAGGCGCTGCACGTGAAGCACAAGAAGAAATAGGTGTAACGATTGATGTGTATGATTTGGAAAGAGTTGCTGTTAATACATTTGAATTCCAAGAAAAACCTGAATGGAATCAAGAGTGTCATATTTTCTTTGCTCGAAAATGGAAAGGGGAACCAGTTGAATCT
Source organism: Candidatus Tayloriibacteriota bacterium (assembly GCA_016215455.1). GTDB lineage: Bacteria > Patescibacteriota > Minisyncoccia > Phycocordibacterales > PALSA-1337 > JACRJP01. Next base: position 194,447 of record JACRJP010000002.1, read on the forward strand.
GATGAGATGAAACCAGAGTGGATTTCACTTGCTGCTATACCATATGAACATATGTGGGCAGATGATAAGTTCTGGTTACCGCGAGCTCTTGCGGGTGAGAAATTAAAGGCACACTTTCTCTTTACAAAAGACGGAGTAATGACAGACACATATTCAGTAGAGACTCTCAAGTAATTTTTATTACTGTACTTGGTGAGTATAATCTCTTGACGAAAAATGAGTTGGTGGTAGCATTCTACAGTGCAGGCAAAGTTTGACCACACACCTGCGCTCCTCCCCGTTCCTCCGCGGGAAGACGAGGATGGCTCTTCATAAAGAAAAGACGGACGTCACGACACATGGGTTTCAAGTTGGTGTGATCGTGATTAATCACATATTCGAGGATACCTCGAGCGTGCCCTAGTATGTCATGGATCTATCATAGGGGTTATTTGGGCCTTGTTCGACGAGAACCCCGGACCATCTAGGTGTGATTGTAGTACGGCGTTACCTGGGCTAATCGTGCTTCATCTTCCGTGCTAGTTTTCTTTTACCACCTCGTCATTGAGGCATGGCACCGCTGTAGAGCTCCGTCTCTCTGCACCGGTGCCTGTTTTTATTTATCCCACATGTTTTCCCTCAAAGAGCCAATATGTTACACTACCGACATGAAAGACACCCAGATCAAAAAACTGATTGATACTGAAAAAAAGCGTCAAAAGAGCGTTATTAACCTCATTGCTTCAGAAAATTATGTATCTCAAGATGTACTTGATGCTTTGGGTTCGGAATTGACGAATAAGTATGCTGAAGGGTATTCAGGGGCTCGTTACTATGGAGGAAATGAAATAATCGATAAGGTTGAGGATCTCTGCTGTGAGCGAGCACTCAAGCTTTTTGATCTTAATGAGAATGAATGGCATATCAATACTCAACCCCTCTCAGGTTCTCCTGCGAATCTTGCGGTATACGTTGGTCTTGTTCCTCAGGGTGCAAAGATTATGGGAATGTCACTCGATCACGGAGGACATCTTACACACGGTTTTAAGGTTTCTGCTACTGGAAAATTTTGGACACAAGTTCCATATGGAGTACAAAAAGAAACTGAACTTCTTGATTATGAAGCCCTCAAAAATCTCGCAATAGCAGAAAAGCCTGCCATTATTGTCGCAGGATATACTGCGTATCCTCGAAAGGTTGATTGGAAAAAGTTTAGAGAAATTGCAGATGCAAGTGGCGCACTCCTCATGGTCGACATGTCGCACCTTGGGGGACTTGTTGCGGGTAAGGTATATCCATCACCATTTCCATATGCTGATATTGTGACTACAACAACGCATAAGACACTCCGAGGTCCAAGAGGTGCACTTATATTTGTTCGTAAGGATGAACGAGGTCTTGATAAGAAAATAGATAAAGCTGTTTTTCCAGGTCTTCAGGGTGGTCCACACATGAACCAAACAGCAGCAATTGCTGTAGCTCTTAAGGAAGCTTCAACCCCAGCTTTCAAAAAGTATGCCGGTCAAATTTTAAAAAATGCTACTGCGTTAGCAGCTGAACTTTCGAAGCGTGGTTGGAGAATTGTTTCTGGTGGTACGGATTCTCATTTGATCCTCGTTGATACATGGATGAATGGCGCGGGTATTTCTGGAAAAGAAGCGAGTGATCGTCTTGAAGCTGCTGGAATTATTGTGAACAAAAATACTATCCCATTTGATTCTCGATCACCAGTGGATCCTTCAGGAATTCGCCTTGGAACTGCCGCAGAAACTACTCGCGGAAAGAAAGAAAAAGATTTTAAGAAAATTGCAGAAAAGATTGATCAAGTTTTGAATGCTAAGAAGAAGTAATATCTAGTTTTATCTAATGATTAGTGATCTTACACCAACACAATTTAATGACCTCGCCGAGATTCTCTTTCCTGATGTTAAAGAAGGAGTTGATGCATACGAAGCAAAATTTCCTGAAAGAAATATCGATGGTGCTCCAGTAACTCGATTTTGTCCAAGTCCAACAGGTGTAATGCACATTGGTGGAGTTTTTGCTGCACTTATTTCAGATCGTATAGCGCACGCACATCCAAAAGGTGTATTTTATTTGCGCATAGAAGATACTGATCAGGGACGAAAAATAGAAGAAGCATACGATGGAATCTATTCTGCAATGCGAAGTTTTGATGTACAGGTCAATGAAGGAATTGATGGAAAGGGGAGCTATGGTCCGTACGTGCAATCAGAAAGACTTGATATCTATCGAGCCTTTACTAAAGAGTTGGTTCGATTAGGTCATGCATATCCATGTTTTTCTACTCCTGAAGAACTTGATGAAATTCGTAAGAAACAAGAGGCTCTTAAACTTCGACCAGGATATTATGGAACATGGGCAGTTGGTCGAAAGAATTCTTTTGCTGATATTACAAAAAATATTTCTGAAAAAAAGCCGTACGTTATTCGACTTCTTTCACGTGGTTCAGATAAGAATCAGAGAAAGTATAATGATCTCATTAAGGGCGAAATTACGGTAACTGAAAATGATCAGGACAGTGTTCTCATTAAGTCTGACGGTTTTCCTACGTATCACTTAGCACATGTTGTTGATGATCATTTAATGAAGACGACACTTGTGTTGCGAGGGGATGAATGGGTATCTTCACTTCCACTTCATCTTGAGCTCTTTGCGGCATTCGGTTGGAGTGTTCCTTCGTATGCGCATATTGCACCAATCTTAAAGCAAGATGGAGTTGGACGACGTAAACTTAGTAAGAGAAAAGATCCTGAAGCAGCAGTGAGTTACTATGTTGATCAGGGGTACCCTACAGATGCTGTAATTGAGTATCTTCTTAATATCGCAAATTCTGACTTTGAACCATGGAGAGCTGCAAATCTCATATTGCCAAATTCTAAGTTTCCTTTACGTCTTGAAAAGATGAGTAAGAGTGGAGCGTTGTTTGATCTCAAGAAACTTGATGATGTGAGTAAAAATATTGTTGGTCGAATGAGTGCTGATGAAGTCTATCAACATGTTCGAGTATGGTCACAAACTCGTGATACAGAACTACATGATCTTTTTGGTAAAGATGAGGTATATACACGTGCGGTACTTAACATTGAAAGAGGTGGAACAACGACTCGTAAAGATATTGGAAAATGGAACGATGTTCGTGAAGCAGTTGGATATTTCTTTGATGATGTATATGCTGATCTAAAAAGTAAGCTTGATATAGCTACAACTCTTCCTGCGAGCGTAACAGTCGAACAGTGTAAAGCTTTATTATCTGAATACGCGGGAGTGTATGATGCAAACCTTGATAAAGTTACTTGGTTTGAAAAATTAAAAGAATTTGCCGGAGCTCACGGGTTTGCGAAGGATACAAAAGAGTTTAAGGCTGATCCGAGTAAGTTTAAGGGGTCAGTAGGGGATATTGCAATGCTACTTCGACTTGCTCTGACAACAAAGACAAAAACGCCTGATCTTCATGAAACAATGAAGGTTATGGGTGTTGATCGAGTCAGTGCACGTCTCAAAGGGTTTATTGCGTAAAAGTTACATTCACGATGAAAAAGATTATCCAAGAACATATTGAAAAAGCCCTTACAAAACTCGGTGCAACCGATGTGAGTTTTGTGGTTGAACATCCCGCTGATCTCGCTCATGGTGATTTTGCTACAAATGTCGCTTTATCTGCTGCAAAAAAACTTGGCAAAAAGCCGCGCGAAGTCGCTGATCTTATTGTTGCAGAACTTACTGTTTCATTACCTGTTGGTGTGTCTGAAAAGGTAATAGCAATTGAAATTGCTGGTCCTGGTTTTATTAATTTCCGTTGCAGTGTTTCAGTATTTGTTACTGACCTAACTCGAATTATTTCAGAAAACAAGATGTATGGAAGTGTTGTCGAACGCAAAGGACAGAAAGTGATGGTTGAATTTACCGACCCGAATCCTTTCAAGATTTTCCATATTGGACACCTCATGTCGAATACTATTGGTGAAGCAATTGCACGCATAATGGAATCATCAGGTGCAGAAGTTGTTCGTGCATGTTACCAAGGAGATGTCGGACTTCATGTAGCTCGAACTATGTGGGGTATTTTGCAGAATAAGGATAAGTTTCCAAAAGAATCGGTATCACTTGTTGATCGAATTAAGTTTCTTGGAGATATGTATGTAATCGGTGCAAATATCGAAACTCCTGAAGCACTTGCAGAAATTGCTGTGCTTAATAAAAAGATTTTTGAGAAAAGTGATTCAGAAATTAACGAGTATTACACTAAAGGCCGAACCTGGAGTCTTGAGTATTTTGAGACAATATACAAAAAACTTGGTACAAAGTTTGTCCACTACTTCTTCGAAAGCGAAGTGGCTGATGAGGGGGTACGTATTGTACGAGAATTTTTAAAGAAAGATATATTTGAAGAAAGTGATGGGGCTATTGTTTTTAAAGGTGAAGAATTTGGTCTTCATACACGTGTTTTCATTAACTCTCAAGGGTTACCTACCTATGAAGCGAAGGAAATTGGTTTGAACAAGAGAAAGTTTGAAGTGGAACCAACTCTTACCGAATCGATTATCATCACAGCTAATGAACAATCTGACTATTTTAAGGTGTTACTAAAAGTTTTTTCTCTTGTGTATCCAGAGATTGCTGCGAAGACAAAACATTTCAGTCACGGTATGCTCCGTTTTGCTTCAGGCAAAATGTCTTCACGAAAGGGAAATATCATTGCAGCTGAAACTCTTATTACTGATGTAGAGAATTTAGTCCTTGAGAAAATAAAAGATCGTGGATTTGATGCAGAGGTTACTCAGCAGATTGCGTATGATGTTGCTGCTGCTGCGATTAAGTATTCAATTCTTCGACAGTCTGTCGGAGGTGATATTATCTACGATGTTGCAACCTCAGTTTCATTCGAAGGGGATTCAGGTCCTTACTTACAATATTCATGTGTCCGAGCTCGATCTGTTGTCGGGAAAGCACAGGAAATTGGAATCAAACCTGTGATTGATCTACAAGTACGGGAGGTTTCACCTCTTGAAAAGATGATGGTTCGTTACCCAGAAATTCTCGAACGAGCTCGTACTGAGTATGCTCCACACTACATTGTGACGTATCTTACTGAACTCGCATCAGCTTTTAATGCATATTACGCGGAGAATAAGATTATTGATGCAACAGACACTACTTCAGCACATAAAGTTGCTGTCACTCAGGCTTTTGCTCAAATAATGGAAAATGGTCTCTTGGTTATTGGTATTCGAGTACCAGCGAAGATGTAGTCATTACCCCCCTTGATTATTTTCTAGGGAAGCATATACTCTTGGATAGATTGCACTTAGGTCGCAAATCGTGTCTCCTACCACCTCAACGGGGGGTTTTGGGTGAGCCTCCCTTGCTGGTGGATGAGTTTCAAGAAGTCTGGGAAAGACCATTCCCAAAAGTATGCGTGTTGGCAACATACGCTACACTTCACGAACTCACACGTTTTGTGGGCCGGGCCGGCTTCGCTCCATTCCTCCCCGAAGCCGGCCTATCTTTATTTAATTTTTTCGAGTAAAACTGTTTCTTGTCCAAACTATCTCAGTTTGCTATACTCACAGGGTGAACAGAGCGATTTCCATTTCAGGTATTTCAATTATCAACCACTAATAAAAGTGGGGTCTCGCTCATATCTCCGTAACAAAAATTTAGATACGAGCCAGGCCCTGAAAAGGGCCTGCGCCATGTATATTTATGTCTGATACACTACAACAACCCGCAGAAGGAGGTACTTCTCCTGAGAAAACAGAACACGCTCTACGTGAAGAGAGGGTACTTAACTTTTGGAATGTTCAAGGAATTTTCCAAAAATCTCTCAAAAAAGATTCTCCGAAAGGTGAGTTTGTATTTTACGATGGTCCTCCTTTTGCTACAGGTACTCCTCACTACGGACATATTCTTGCTGGAACAATTAAAGATGTCATTCCGCGTTATAAGACAATGCAAGGGTATCATGTTCCTCGTCGTTGGGGTTGGGATTGTCACGGTCTTCCTCTCGAAAATCTTATTGAAAAAGAACTTAATCTTGCATCAAAAAAAGATATTGAAATTCTTGGTGTAGGTAAATTTAATGAAGCTGCACGAAATGCAGTGCTTCGCTATGCTCATGTGTGGAAAGAGCAGGTGCCTCGATTGGGACGTTGGGTAGACATGGAAAATGACTATCGAACAATGGATGCGTCATATACCGAGTCTGTTTGGTGGGTGTTTCAGAATCTGTATAACAAGGGACTTATTTATGAAAGTTTTAAGTCGATGCACCTCTGTCCTCGTTGTGGTACGACACTGTCAAATTTTGAAGTAAATCAAGGATATAAAGACATCACTGATATTTCAGTGTATGTAAAATTTGAAATTCTTGGTGAAAAAAATACATATCTCCTCGCGTGGACGACAACACCATGGACATTACCAGGTAACGTTGCTCTTGCTGTTGGAAGTGATATTGAATATGTCAAAATAAAAATAGGGGAGGCTGTATACATTCTTGCAAAAGATCGACTCTCTGTTGTAAAAGAAAACTATGAAATAGTGTCAGAGTTAAAAGGTAGTGAACTTGTTGGTAAAAAATACAAACCTGTATTTGAGTACTATTCCAATGATACAAAATTAGAAAATCGTCAGAATGGTTGGAAGGTATATGCTGCGCCATTTGTTACCACAACAGACGGTACTGGAATTGTTCATATAGCTCCAGCGTACGGTGCTGATGACTATGATTTGTCTCAAAAAGAAAAGACCCCATTCATTCAACATGTTGGTGTTGATGGAAAATTTAAAAAAGAAGTTACAGATTTTGCAGGTCTTACTGCCAAGCCAAAAGGGGAGAAGGATGAGAAAGATCCTCACCAAAAAAGTGATATTGAGGTCATCAAGTATCTTGCTGCAAAGAATGTGCTTTTTGCAAAAGAAAAAATAGTTCACTCGTACCCACATTGTTGGAGATGTGAAACTCCACTTTTGAATTACGCTACGTCTTCATGGTTCGTAAAGGTAACCGATTTCAAAGATAAACTTGTTAAGGCAAATAAAAAAGTAGGTTGGACACCATCACTTGTTGGAGAAAATCGTTTTGGAAAATGGCTTGAAGGTGCGCGTGATTGGGCAATTTCACGTTCTCGATATTGGGGAGCTCCAATTCCTGTGTGGAAGTCAGAAGATGGTAAAGAGGTATTTGTACCGTGTTCTGTTGCTGATATGCGAGCACGAGGCAAACGAACAACAAATTTCTTTCTTATGCGTCACGGTGAGACCGAGTATAATCAGAAAGGCTTAATAAGTCCTGAGAAAGATATACCAGATCATCTTACTATCGATGGTCGAGAGCAGGTGAAGGTTTCAGCTGATAGACTTAAATCTCACCTCGGTTCATCAAATATTGACGTCATCGTTGCATCTCCTTTTGTGAGAACACGTGAGACGGTTACTATTGTTTCTGAAATACTTGGTGTACCACGATCTGCAATCATATTTGATGATCGACTAGGTGAAGTACATGCAGATGCTTTCAAAGGCCGTCCATGGAAAGAGTATCTTAATTTGTTTAAGGATCGTGATGAAGCATATGTCAAAAATATTGATGGAGTTGAAAACCTTTCTCATGTTCGTGCTCGGGTTGGGGAAGTGTTATATGAACTCAATACTAAATTTGCAGGAAAGAATGTGCTCATTGTAAGTCATGGCACACCACTCAAAAATATTCTTGCAGTATCTCTTGGTAAAAATACCGATGCATCAATACCAATGTTTGATAATGCAGAAGTACGGAAACTTGATTTTGTTCCACTTCCACATAATGAAAAATACGAACTTGATTTTCATCGACCGTTTATCGATGATGTCACTTTTTTGGATTCACGAGGTGGTGTCATGCGCCGTGTCCCCGATGTCTTTGATTGTTGGTTTGAATCAGGTTCAATGCCATATGGTGAAGCGCATTATATGGGCCGACCAGTAGCCACATTTGATCCTAAGGGAGGATTGTTGAGAAGTAAAAAAGGTTTTCCTGCTGATTTTATCGCCGAAGGACTCGATCAGACACGAGGTTGGTTCTATTCAATGATGGTGCTCGGTGTCGCTCTCTTTGGAAAAAGCCCTTACAAACACGTCATTGTTAATGGTCTTATTCTCGCTGAAGATGGACGCAAGATGTCAAAGAGTTTAAAAAACTTTCCAGATCCAATGGATGTGGTAGGTAAGTACGGTATGGATGCTGTGCGATATTACCTTCTTTCATCTCAAGCTGTTGCAGGGGAAGATCTTTGTTTTAGTGAAAAAGGAGTTGATGATGTTGTTAAGAAAGTAATTAATCGTCTCAATAATGTTGTTTCTTTCTATGAGATGTACGCAAAGAATACCAAGAATATTCTTCCTCACGCTAATTCGAAAAATATTCTCGATATATGGATCATTTCTCGTCTTAATGAAACTATTATGAAAGTGACCACAGGACTCGAAAACTACGAACTCAATACAGCAATCCGTCCAGTATATGATTTCATTGAAGATCTTTCGGTGTGGTATCTCAGACGTTCACGAGATCGTTTTAAGTCTGATGATGTTGAAGATAAACAAGCGGCGCTCATTACGACTCAGTATGTACTTATCGAACTCTCAAAAATTATGGCACCTTTCATGCCGTTTCTTGCAGAGGATATGTACAGTCGGGTAAAAACTGACAGTATGCCAGAGAGTGTTCACCTTACCGTATGGCCAGTCGCTACAAAAATACATACTGATGTAATTGTTCGTATGCAAGAAGTTCGTAAATTAGTAACCCTCGGTCTCGAAGCTCGTACAAAAGCAAAGATAAATGTCCGTCAGCCACTTGCACGACTCATGGTAACTCCGAGTGATATTACTAAAAAGATTCTTGCTGAAGATGAACTTGTTGCACTGATTCGTGATGAGGTAAACGTAAAAGATGTGGTCGTTGATTCAGGTGTCACTGAAGGTGTTACACTCGATCTCAGTATCTCTGATGAGCTTAAAGAAGAGGGAACTGTACGTGAACTCATTCGTGCAATTCAAGATCTTCGTAAAGAAATTGGTTTAAATGTCGGTGATACAGCTACGTTGTCATATGAAGCAACAGGGACTATTGCAGATGTCATCTCAAAGAACGCAGCAGCTCTCATGAAGGCAACACAACTTACAAAGATCTCTCCGGTGACGTTCCCTCAAGAAAATTCAGCAAAAACAATTACTGTTGCTGATGCTGCGGTGAAGATTCTAATTTCTCGATAGGTATGTATCATATTCACCACACTCTTGGGGTGATTACACAAACAGTACCTCACGGAGAAGCAAATCGTCTCTACTCTATTCTCACTCAAGATTTGGGTCTTGTGCGGGTTCATGCTCAAGGGGTACGCCTCGGTAAGTCAAAACTCAAAAGTCATCTCGTTCCGTACGTTGTAAAAGAATTTTCTTTTGTACGGGGAAAAGAAATATGGCGTCTTACGACGGTAAAAGAATCTTCTGAATATCCTCACCATATTACTGATGAAAAAGCACGAAAAGTGTATGCGAGAATCTTGGCAGCAATTACGCGTCTTGTTTCAGGCGAAGAACATCAACCGTCGATTTTCACGGTTGTGTCTGCGTGTTTGGTGTATTTGTCTCAGGAAACAACCTCGGAGGCTCTTGAGGCTGTAGAACTCATTACGATGGTTCGTATCCTGTATGAACTTGGGTATATTGATAAGACTACGTACCTTACACCTATTCTTGAGACTACAACATTTACTCCAGATGAGATTACTCAAGTACTCGCAGCTCGTACGACAATTACTCACGACATCAACACTGCTCTCAAAGCCAGTCAGTTGTAATGTGGTATACTGTTCCAATATGGTAGATCAAGGTGACCAGAGTAAAATCGAAGCCCTTAAAAAAGGTTTGTATTCTCGAAACGCCCCCGACGTGCGTCATAAACATCATGCTGGTCTTGAAGAAGATCACTATGATGTAAAGACGGATTGGGAACACCCACAAGAACCAGTGGAGGAAGTTCGTTTAAACGAAGAATACGAAGATCATCACATGTCATTTTTCACGAAGCTTCTTATTGCCTCGGGTATATTTTTTGTACTTGCACTTGGTGTTGGTGCGTATCTTTTCTTTCAAGGAAGTAATATGGTTTCGGCAAACAATGTCGATATCATGATCGAAGGTCCTGTATCAGTTTCTGGTGGGGAACCGTTAGGATTCCAAGTTCAGGTGTATAATAAAAATAATATTAAACTCGAACTCGTCGACCTTACTGTAGAATTTCCTGCAGGCACAGCTGACCCTGATGATTCAACAAAAGAACTACGACGATTCCGTGAGTTTATGGATGATATTAATCCAGGGGGAGTTTCTCAAAAAACTGTTCGAGCAATCCTCTATGGTGAAGAAAATAGTCGTAAGCAGGTAAAGGTAAGAGTGGAATATCGAGTAAAAGGTTCGAATGCTATAAATTATAAAGAAAAAGACTATGAGGTAGCGATTACTTCAGCACCTATCAATATATCCATTTCATCATTCAAAGAAGTAAATTCAGGTCAGGAATTTGAAATGGCAGTACAGGTAACCTCAAACTCTCAAGAGGTGCTTAAGAATATTTTGCTCAAGGCAGTGTATCCTTTTGGATATACATTCATTTCATCTGATGTGAAGCCGATATACGACAATGCAACATGGAAAATCGGCGATCTTCCTCCAAAAGGAAAGCGTACAATTAAGATCAAAGGTAGAATCGATGGTCAGGATGATGAAGAGCGTGTTATACGATTCGCACTCGGTGTGCAGAGTATTAAGAGTGACAAGATCATCGGCACTGAATTTGTTACTACTGCTCAAAATATTCTTGTTAAGAAACCATTCTTGAGTACTGAAGTTGCTTTTGATGGAGATACGACGATTCAAGAATATGTCAGTCAGTTTAATAATCAGGTTCAGGTGGAGATTTCTTGGTTCAACAACCTTCCGACTTCAGTTATTGATGGAGAAATTCGTGTAAAACTCTCAGGTAGTGCATTTGATAAGGCTTCAGTTAGTCCTGATCAAGGTTTCTATCGTTCTGCAGAGAATGAAATTGTATGGAATAAGATTACATCAAAGAGTCTTGCTTCAATCGGTGCAGGGGAAAGTGGTCGTGTCTCATTCCGTATCACACCACGTAATTTGAGCACTCAAGCTCGACAGGTTATCAATCCAGATATTGGAATTGATGTCAGTGTAAAAGCAAATCGTGTTTCAGATGGATCGAATGTACCACAAGTTATCGCTTCAACTGTTAAAAAGAAAATCAAAGTTGGTTCATCAGCATCTCTCGCATCACAAGTGTTGTATTCAACTGGGCCTCTTACAAATACCGGTCCATTTCCTCCAAAAGCCGAAACACCTACAACATTTACGGTTCTCTGGACTATCTATAACACTTCAAGTAATATTTCGAATGCAGAAGTTCGTTCTTCGTTACCGGCATATGTGAAGTGGGTTGATAAGGTGGCTCCATCTAATGAGAATATCGTTTATAACCCTGTAGACGGTAGTATTATATGGAAAGCCGGTAGTATTGCAGCTAATACGGGTACAGATGCGAATAAGCGTCAGGTGGCATTCCAGATTTCTTTGACGCCGAGTGTAAGTCAGGTAGGGCAGTCGCCAGTTCTCATTAACGAAGCGGTATTCAGTGCGATAGATCAATTTACAAACACTCAAATTGAAACAAATCTATCCGGGCAGACAACAGAACTTCAGGATGATTCTCGCTATGCAGGTAATGGAGGTGCGGTACAACGATAACGAACAAACTAACGATTATGAAAAAAGAACGAAATGAATTGATGGAAGAAATAGTATCGCTCTCAAAGCGCCGTGGTTTTATCTACCAAGGTTCTGAAATTTATGGTGGTCTCGCTGGTACATGGGATTACGGTCCCTACGGTGTTGCTCTAAAAAACAACATTACATCTCTGTGGTGGAAGCGTTTTGTAGATGATCGAGATGATATGTATGGTGTCGATGCTGCTATTCTCATGCATCAGAACGTCTGGAAGGCGAGTGGACACGTTGGTGGTTTTGCTGATCCTCTTGTGACTGATGTGAAGACGAATAAGCGATATCGAGCAGACCATCTTCTTGAAGAAATGGGTGTTGATCCAAAAGGTATGACACTCGATAAAATGACTGAAGTCATTCGAGAGAAGAAGATCAAGAGTCCTGAAGGTAACGACGTTAGTGACGTACGTCAGTTTAATATGATGTTCAAGACACATGTCGGTGCACTTGAAGATGATGCCTCTATTTCATATCTCCGTCCTGAAACAGCGCAGGGTCTCTTTGTGAACTTTAAAAATATTATTGATACCTTTCATCCGAAACTTCCATTCGGTCTTGCTCAGATTGGTAAGGCATTTCGAAACGAGATTGCTCCTCGTGACTTCATCTTCCGTGTACGCGAACTTGAACAGATGGAAATTGAATATTTTGTTCGTCCAACAGATTGGAAGGGAACATTTGAACATTTTCTTGCACAACAGAAAGAATTTTTGACAAAGGATCTTGGTCTAAATACATCAAAGATTCATGTCGTTGATATTCCTGAAGCTGATCGGGCACATTACTCAAAGCATAGTGTTGATCATGAATTTGATTTTCCATTTGGTCAGAAGGAATTGCTCGGTCTTGCATATCGAACAGATTTCGATCTCAAGCAACACACGGAACATAGTGGTACTGATCTTTCATACTATGATGAAGAAACAAAAGAGCGCTTTATTCCACATTGTATCGAGCCAACGTTTGGTGTTGGTCGTCTCATGCTCGCGGTGATCTCTGACGCATATACTGTTGATGAACTCGGTGGTGAAAAGCGCACCTATCTCAAATTTGCTCCAAGTGTTGCTCCGGTGAAAGTTGCAGTGTTTCCATTACTTAAGAATAAGCCACAGTTGATTGATAAGGCTCAGGAAGTATTTAAGATGCTCCGCAAAGAAATAAAAGGAGTTGTCTTTGATGATAATGGTAATATTGGTAAACGATATCGTCGACAAGATGAAATTGGTACACCATTTTGTGTAACTATCGACTTTGATACAGTAGAAAAACCAGAAGCTGAAGTAACTATCCGACATCGTGATACAGGAGAGCAGGAGAGAGTAAAGATTTCTGATTTACTTACTTATATTAAGACGAAGATAGGTTAATGAAAACAAATACAACAATACTCAAAAACGGTATACGACTCGTGACGATACCAATGGTTGATAATCCTGCCGTGACAGTACTTGTTATGGTGTCTGCTGGTTCAAAATATGAAGCAAAAGAGCTTGGTGGTATCTCACATTTTCTTGAACATATGGCGTTTAAGGGTACGACACGACGTCCGTCACCACTTATTATCAGTACCGAACTTGATTCAATTGGTGCAGACTATAATGCATTCACTGGGCAGGAATATACGGGCTACTATGCAAAATCGAGCCCTGATCGATTAGAAATAATTGTTGATGTGCTTGCTGATATGTATATCAATCCTCTTTTTGATGAAAAGGAAATGGAGAAAGAGAAGGGGGTTATTGTTGAAGAACTACGAATGTATCGAGATCTTCCACAGCGGCATGTTCATAATGTGTTTATGCAATTGGTATACGGAGATCAACCTGCGGGTCGAGAGATCGGAGGAACAGAAGAAACTGTTAAAAGTTTTACGCGTGATCATTTTATAAAATATCGTGATCAGCACTATGTAGCAGAAGCAACTACGATCGTAGTGGCTGGTACATTTGATGAAACAAAAATTACTGAATTAATTTCAGATAAGTTTTCGATGATTCTGACGAATAAGAAAATGGATAAGGAAAAGGTGAATGATACCCAAACAGAGCCAGCTCTCAGAATAGAGAAGCGACCGACCGATCAGACTCATCTTATTCTCGGTGTTCGGACGTATGGAGTGACTGATGCAAAAGTCCCAGTCCTTAAACTTATTTCCGGTGTTCTTGGTGCTGGGTTGAGTTCACGCCTCGTGCAAAAGCTTCGTGAAGAAATGGGTGTTTGTTATTACGTAAATGCTCACAATGATCTTTATACTGATCATGGATTGTTTACAATATCCGCTGGGGTTGATAAGCAACGATTACCCGAAGTTGTTCAAACTCTCATTGCTGAACTTAATCGACTCAAAAATGAACTCATATCTCCTGAAGAATTAAAAAAGACAAGGGATTATTTAAAAGGAACATTACAACTTGGACTTGAAACATCAGATTCACGTGCTGAGTTTGCAGGGTATCAATATATTCTTAAGAATAAGTTTCAAACTCCAGATGAGATCACTCAAGCTCTTGAAGCAGTAACTCCTGAAATGATTCGTGATGTAGCACGTGATATTTTTGTTACCGAACATCTTAATCTCGCAGTTATTGGAAATGTCGAAGACGAGAAGAAAATCAAGGCCCTGCTTAATTTTTAAGACATTCGGTGCTATGATGGGGGAGTTATGAACGAAGGTAAAAGCTATACTATTTCGATCACTTCTGGAAGCCTAATTCGAGGTTTTCTTGTAATTATCCTGTTTCTAGGCCTGTTTTATATCAAAGACATTGTCTTGGTAATGCTTGCAGCTGTTGTGGTGGCTTCTTCCATTGAACCTGCAACAAAATGGTTTGCACGTCATAAAGTGCGTCGATTACCTGCGGTCATTCTCATTTACGGAATTCTCGTCCTTCTTCTTGCCGGATTCTTCCTATTCTTTGTTCCGTCACTTCTCAACGAAACAATAACGTATCTCAACAATCTTCCTCAGAATATTAGTATTAACGATCTATGGAGTCCGATAAGTGACAGTGGATTGTTCGGTAATACATCAGCGGTTAATTCTTTGACCCAGCACACATTTTCGATTAGAGAGGTTGTGAGTGCACTTCGAGAGGTTATTTCTGGAACAAGTGAAGGTGCATTCAAAACAGCAAGTGTACTTTTCGGTGGAGCATTGAGTCTTGTTCTTATTGTCGTACTTTCTTTCTATCTCGCGGTGCAAGAGGATGGGGTGGGGAATTTTTTACGAATTATTACTCCAGTTAAGAATCATGATTACATCATTGATTTGTGGAAGCGTTCTCAACTCAAGATTGGATATTGGATGCAAGGCCAGTTACTCTTGGCGGTGATTATTGGTCTTCTTGTGTATCTTATTCTCATGATTATTGGTATTCAACATGCGTTGCTTCTTGCAACCATCGCTGCATTATTTGAGCTTATTCCGGTTTTTGGTCCAATTCTTTCAGCAATTCCTGCTATTGTTATTGCGATGGGAGACAAGGGTCTTACATCAGCGATTATTGTAACAGCTGGGTATCTTATTATTCATCAGTTTGAAAATCATTTGTTGTATCCACTTGTAGTGCGTAAGATTGTTGGAGTATCACCAATTCTTGTTATTCTTGCTTTGGTGGTTGGTTTCAAACTCGCTGGATTCCTGGGAGCCATTCTTGCAGTTCCAATGGCTGCGGTTCTCATGGAATATGTAAATGATATTGAAAAGAGTAAGGCGCAGAAAATTCTACAGTAAACCTAACCGATATGTCAGTAAAAAATTTCTACATTACAACAACGCTTCCATATGTGAACTCAGATCCTCACATTGGTTTTGCTATGGAAATTATTCGAGCAGATGCAATTGCACGATTTCATAAACTACAAGGTGATAACGTGTTCTTTAATACAGGAACCGATGAGCATGGTCTCAAAATTTACCAAAAAGCCTTTAATCTTGGTCAGAATACCCAGGATTTTGTTGATGGCTATGCAGAGGCTTTCAAGAATCTAAAAGGAATTCTCAATCTCAGCGAAGACCTTCATTTTGTTCGAACAACTGACTCGAGACACGTTGAGGCTGCACAAGAATTCTGGAAGCGCTGCAATGATAATGGATATATTTACAAGAAGCTATATCAAGCAAAGTATTGCTCAGGTTGTGAACTAGAAAAGACTGATGTTGAAATAGAGAATGGACACTGTTTCATCCATCCGAATATTGACCTTATTCTTATTGATGAAGAAAATTACTTTTTCAAATTCTCTGAATTTCAGAAACCTCTCCTTGAATTTTATGCGAAGCATCCGGATTTTGTTGTTCCAGATTTTCGTTTCAATGAAATAAAAGCTTTTGTCGAGCGAGGTCTCCAAGATTTTAGTATCTCTCGATTGAAGAGTAAGATGCCGTGGGGAGTGCCTGTACCAGGAGATGATGGTCATGTGATGTATGTATGGTTCGATGCTCTCGTGAGCTATATTTCAACACTAGGATGGCCAAAGGATACTGCATCATTTGAACAGTGGTGGGTTTCTACTGGTGGTGTAGTCCAGTATTGTGGTAAGGATAATCTTCGTCAGCAATCAGCGATGTGGCAAGCAATGCTCATGGCTGCAGGGCTACCTAATTCTAAGCAGATTGTTATCAATGGTTTCATTACAAGTGGGGGACAGAAGATGTCGAAGAGTCTTGGAAATGTTGTCAGTCCTATTGATATCGTTAATGAATTTGGTACAGATGCTTTGCGTTACTATGTACTTCGCGAGTTTTCTCCATTTGAAGACAGTGATTTTACACTTGAAAAGTTTAAGGAGTCATACAATGCAGGTTTAGCAAACGGTCTTGGGAATCTCGTGAGTCGAGTTATGAAAATGGCAACGACATATGATGTTCGATTGCCTGATGTTGCTTTGGTGGTTGATGAAGAAAAATACACAAAGGCGTTTGAAAGTTTTGAGATAAATAAAGCATGTCAGTATATTTGGAGTCTCATTCAAGATGCTGATCGTCTCATTCAAGAAACTGAACCATTCAAACTCATCAAAACTGATCCAGAAAAGGCAAAGAAGATTGTGGGGGATTTATTGAGTCGGATAAACTTCATTGCCGTAGTACTTCGACCTATCCTTCCAGAAACATCAAAAATAGTTGAGGAATGTGTTACATCACACACAATGCCTGAGAAGCCTCTTTTCTTGAGAAAGTGACGGAAACCCTCCTTTCTGCTAGACTTACCGCTAATATATTGGTTGCCATACAAACATGCGACGTCCTCCTTTTATTAGCCGTTTATTGCAAAAAATTGCCCCTACAATAGGTGCTACTGTGCATTTGGAGCCTAAGTACGGGTATGTTGGCCAGATCATATATCCTAATGGTCATAATCGATATTTCCGTGCAACAACTCTTGATATCAACACAACCGGAGCCGCAAAGCTTGCTAAGGATAAAGGGTACTGTGCATACTTCTTGAATAAAGAAGGATTTCCAACACCTCCAGGTGAAGCATTTTTTTCAAAAGAATGGGCTGAACACATTCGCTCTGATAGAACTATTGATGCTGCGTGGGTGTATGCAGAGAAATTAGGTCTACCTGTTTTTGTAAAGCCAAATAGTAAAAGTCAGGGGAAGGGGGTAGAAAAAGTAGCGAGTAAAGAAGATTTTTATCGCGCACTTAATTCTATTTTTGAATACGATAAAGTTGCACTGGTACAACGACCTGTTGCGGGTAAGGACTATCGTATTGTGGTGCTCGACAATGAAGTTATCTCTGCGTACGAGCGTATCCCTCTTGCTGTTGTCGGAGATGGTGTTTCGAACTTACGAGAATTGCTTGATAGGAAGCAGGCTGGATTTATTGCAATTGGTCGCGATACTCTCCTTAAGAAAAATGATCCGCGTATTCAAGCACATCTTGTACGTAATGGACGTGAAGTTGATGCGGTTCCTTTGCATAATGAGCGTGTCAGTCTTCTTGATAACGCCAATCTTTCAACAGGTGGAGAGTCAGTTGATGTGACCGAAATAATTCATCCGTTATTTGCAGATATAGCAATCTCTGTGACGAAAAAAATGGGACTTCGATTGTGTGGAGTTGATATTATTGTTGATGGAGATATAAGTCAGGCGCCACAATCACAACCAAATAATTATTGGGTGATTGAAATAAATTCTTCACCTGGACTTGATCACTATGCTGCTATTGGTAAGAAGCAGGAAGAAATAGTTGAGAAGTTGTATACTAAAGTTCTTATTGCGATGGGGAAATAAACATATGACACGTTACATCGATATACACGCACATCTTAATTTTGCAGCATATAATCCTGATCGTAAGGAGGTTATTGAACGTTTAGCACAGCAAAATATTGTGTGTATCAATGTCGGTACTCAAAAAGACACATCTTTATCTGCGGTAAAGCTTGCTGAAGAATATTCTCATTTGTATGCAACGATTGGCTTACATCCAGTACATACAACTAAATCCCATCATGATCTTGCAGAGTTGGGAGAGGGAGGACAGGAGTTTACTTCGCGTGGTGAGGTATATGACGCAACAAACTATGTTGAACTCGCTCAACACCCTAAGGTGGTGGCGATTGGTGAGTGTGGACTTGATTACTATCGTAATGATCCGGCATCAGCAGAGCTTCAGAAAAAAGTTTTCAAGGAGCATATTGAACTTGCAAATAGTGTAGGGAAGCCGCTCATGCTTCATATTCGTAATGCATATGCAGATGCATATGACATGCTCAAGCAGTACGCAAAAGTAAAAGGAAATGTACACTTTTTTGCTGGTACGTGGGAAGAAGCTCAGAAATTTTTATCTCTTGGATTTACTTTATCCTTTACAGGCGTTGTTACCTTCGCTGAGTCGTATCATGAGGTCATAAAGAATACTCCACTTGATATGATTATGTCGGAAACAGATAGTCCGTACGTCACTCCCGCACCATATCGAGGTCAAAGGAATAGTCCAGAATATGTACCACTTGTTGTAAAGAAAATAGCTGAAATAAAGGGTTTGTCTGAAGAAGAAGTTGCGACTCAGATTCTCAAAAATGCTGAAAGAGTTTTTTCAGTCAAAATTTAATAAAAATTGAAATATATTTCATATGTGCTGAGCTATAATCTCACCACAGTTCACTTGTGTCGCCTTACGCATGAGTGTGATTGCAATACGTCGTTTGGTGTGGTAATGTAGACCCCACGTGAGTTATTTATAAAGTTAATAATGGTAGTCGAGTATTAGTCATACTTGCTCCGCTTATATGGGCGGATTACTGCCATCACACATATGGATACAGAAAAAACTATCGGAAACGATGGATCAAAGGTGTACGAAGTAGGTTACATTATTGTCCCATCAGTTCCAGAAGAGAAGGTTCAAAGTCATGTAGATGCTCTTAAGGCTCTACTTGCAAAGAATAAGGCAGAGATTATTGCCGATGAAAATCCAACACTTCGACCACTTGCATATCGCATGCAGAAGAAGATTGGGGCAACTAATCATAAGTTTGATCAAGGATACTTTGGTTGGATTAAATTTGAACTCGACAAAGGTTCTATTGAAAAGATTAAAGTAGCTCTTGATACAGACGAAGCAATTCTTCGACATCTTCTCATTACTACTGTGGCTGAGAATACATATCTTGGTAAGTCATCTCTTCTTATTAAAGAAGAAGGTGCAGCAGAAAAGACTCCTGATGCTGTTATTGCTGAAGGTGAAGTTTCTGTAGCGGAAGTTACTCCCGAGGTGGTCAAATAGGCGTACTGCGTATAGAATTGTAGTGTAAGGCACTCATTCATCAATTAAATAAAACGTTGTATGTATCTCAATAAAGCATTCGTTATAGGAAATCTTACTCGTGATCCTGAGCTCAAGGCTCTTCCATCGGGTATTAAGGTATGTTCATTCAGTGTTGCAACTAACCGCGTGTGGAAGGATAAGAACGGTGTTCGACAGGAGAATACTGATTATCACAACATTGTGGTGTTTGCTAAACAAGCAGAGACAGCAGCGCAATACCTCAAGAAAGGAGCCTCAGTCTTTGTAGAAGGCCGAATGCAGACTCGTTCATGGGAACAAGAGGGTCAGAAAAAATATCGCACAGAAATCATCGCAGACCGCGTACAGTTTGGTCCTCGAACAAGCGGGGGAGAAGGTTTCACTCCAAAGAGTGATGGGGCAGCAGCGGCAGGTAAGGCTTCTACAAAGGAGCAGCCTACAGCTCCTATGGATACGATCGAATACCCAGAAGAAGAGATCAATCCAGACGACATCCCATTCTAAATCTAAGCAATTATTAAGTTAATTATTCAATATGGCACAAGCAGCTAAACAGTGTTACTTTTCAAAAAACAATATTAAGCAAATTGACTATAAGGATACTGAAATTCTCAAGAAATTCATTAACCCTCACGGTCGTATGATTAGTCGAAAGAAGACTGGTGTAAGTGCTCGAAGTCAGCGACAGTTGGCAACAGCTATCAAGCGAGCTCGATATATCGGTTTACTTCCGTTCGTAACTCGTTAATCAAGAGAAGTTTAAACAAAAGAAAAACCGTTTCACTGTACTCAAAAGGCACATTTGCCTACGAGAATACTTTGAAACGGTTTTTCTTTTGTTCAGATATTATTTCCCAACTCGTTCACGATACTCACCAGTTTCTGTATTGATGCGAATTACATCACCTTCATTAACGAACATTGGTACGTTGATGTTTGCGCCTGTCTCAAGAATGACGGTCTTTGAACCCCCTGTGACAGTGTCACCCTTTACTGCTGGAGCCGCTTCAGTAACCTTGAGTTCAACTGTTATTGGGTGTTTGATACCAAGTACAAGCTCACCAAAGAGAAGGGTGGTGACAATAGAGTTTGCTTTCAAGAAACGTCCTTGGTCACCAACAATTTCTTCTTTGATACTGTAACGTTTGCTCGGATCAGTTGGACTGCAGAACCAGTATTCACCCTTATTTTTATAGAGGAATTTTGCTTCTACTTTGTCGATTTCAGCTTCTTCTACCTTTTCTGATTGGTGGAATGAATACTCGGTTACTTTACCGGTAATGAGATTCTTGAGTTTAGTGGCATTTACCGGTTTTCGTTGCTGCTTACGGAATACGTGTGACGTAATGACTTCGTAAGGTTGTCCGTCGTGGACAATGTATTTTCGCTCTACCACCTCGTTATATTCAAGCATTGCCATAATTCTTTGTCTTTTTACGTAATATACAGGCAATTCTATAGGAGGTTGGACGAAAAGTCCAATCACTGAGCCTTCTTTTGGAAATATAACAAAATCTAAGCTACTGTTTCTTTGAGTTTCTTACGGATCTCTCCAAGAATTTTTTCACGAGTTTTGGTGTTTTCTTTGAGATATTGACGAGTGGCATCGTATCCTCGGCCGAGTTTTTCGTCGCCATAACTATAACTTGTCCCACTTTTTGTAATGAGTCCCATTTTTTCTCCAAGAGCAATAATTTCACCTTCCTGAGAAATACCTTCGTTGTACATGAGATCGAACTCAGTTTGCTTGAATGGGGCAGCGACTTTGTTTTTTACTACCTTTACGCGCACCCGACCACCCATGATTTCTTCACCTTTCTTGATCTGTGCAATACGTCGAATATCAAGTCGTACTGAAGTATAGAATTTGAGAGCTTTACCTCCTGGGGTTGTTTCTGGATTACCGAACATTACACCAATCTGCATTCGAATTTGGTTGATGAAGATAACGACAGTCTTTGATCGTGCAACAAGGGCTGTGAGTTTGCGGAGGGCTTGTGACATGAGACGAGCTTGTTTACCAACGTGATGTGCTCCCATATCTCCTTCAATTTCATCTCGAGGGGTAAGGGCTGCTACTGAGTCAACGACAATTACATCCATTTTTCCTGAACGAACAAGACTTTCAACAATCTCGAGGGCCTGTTCACCATTGTCAGGCTGAGAGATGAGAAGTTCATCTATCTTTACTCCGATTTTTTCTGAGTACTGAGGATCCATTGCATGTTCGGCATCTATATATGCACAAATACCTCCACGTTTCTGAGCTTCAGCTACGATGTGGAGTGATAGAGTTGTCTTACCTGATGATTCTGGGCCGAATATTTCGATAATACGACCACGGGGCACACCTCCTACTCCGAGAGCTGCATCGAGACCAATTGAACCTGTAGGGATTGCATCGATATCAACGTGAGGTTTCTCACCAAGCTTCATGATTGAATCTTCTCCAAATTTTGTACGAATGGCATCAAGAGTGTCACTGATACTTTCAGTAGAGTGTTTTTTCGATATTGATTTTGCTTCGGTAGATTCTGTTTCAGAGGTTTCTTCTGATACGGTGACGTCTGATCCTTTTGTTGTATCTTTAACTTTCTTTTTTGCCATAATATTTGGTTGATTAATAATTACTAGATGAGAGCAACTATACACTATGATACATGAAACAATCTTCAAAAACTATTAAATTTTCCCTAAAATTATTGTCTGGTATAAACAAGGTGAAGAGTTTTGTCGATGTGACGATTAAAGCGGTCATCAGCCTTAAGGGTGAATACGTTATAGCCCTCGTGGAGAAGGGAAATCTCTCTAAAATTACCTTGTTCATCAATGAGTATCGGTCTATCGTTGAAATAAATATTTTTTATATTCTTAGCAACACCTTGCACAATGATTGTTGAGGTACTCAAGACCTCCCCATCTATAGGAGAGACGATAGTGAGCTGAGGTCCCGACACAAATTCTTTTGAAGAGTAGAGAGCGTATCCTACGATAATGAAGAGAGTGATAAGTATCAGACTAGCCTTGAGAATAATTCGTATCGATCGGCGGTCCATGGTAAGAAAGGGAAATTAATTATGGTTAGGTGAGGGAATTGGAACTATCAGATGATATTTCTTCACTTGATTCGTTTGAACCTCCGAGTATTTCACGTGGTTTCGAACCATTAGCAGGTCCGATAACTCCACGTTGTTCGAGAATATCCATGAGACGTGCAGCGCGCGAATATCCTACACCGAGTTTACGCTGAATATACGACGTTGATGCTTTACCGGCCGCGATTACCGCTTCGCGGGCAGCCTCATACATATCATCTTCTTCACCTAAATCGTCATCTCCCTCAAGGTTTGCCTCAAAGATAGAGTCTTTGCCAGCTTCTGGTGTTGTAAGGTTAATTTCACCCATAATCTCATCTTTATAAGCATCAGCAAGATAGTGAACTACTTCCTTAAGTTCTGATTCAGAAATATAAGGACACTGGAGTCGGACAGGGGTTGCCATTTCAGCACCTTGATAGAGTGTGTCACCAGCACCTAAGAGTTTTTCAGCTCCTGGAGCGTCGAGGATTGTTCGAGAGTCAATCTGTGAGGCTACCTGGAGAGCAATACGTGTTGGAACGTTTGCCTTGATTAGACCGGTAATAACATTCACACTTGGTCGCTGTGTTGAAAGGATAAGGTGGATACCAACAGCACGACTCATTTGAGCAAGTCGAACGATCGCTGACTCGAGTTCTCGGGGGTATGTTTGCATAATATCGGCAAGTTCATCAATAACAATGACGATATATGGCATTGTTTCTGGTATTTTCTGTTCACCTTCATTCCCGTCACCCTTAGTATCCTTGAGCTTTTGGATAGCTGGAGTAAGGATTGTCTTATGATATGAATCAATATCTCGTACGGCGCATTTTTCGAGGATGTCATAGCGTCGACTCATTTCTTTAGCTGCCCACTTAAGTGAAAGAATAGCTTTCTTTGCGTCTGTAATTACAGGAGTAAGAAGATGAGGAACCTTGTTATAGAGGGTAAGTTCTACTCGCTTAGGGTCGATCATAATAAATTTAAGATTTTCAGGAGAGTTACGGAAGAGGAGGGATGTGATGATGGTGTGAATAGTTACTGACTTACCAGAACCAGTAGCACCAGCAATAAGAACATGGGGAGCTTTAGCAATATTAGCGAAGTATGATTTACCCGTAATACTTTTACCAAGAGCCACAAGAAGTGGTTTTTCTGAATCCTGGTAGTCAGGAGTACTCAATAGGGTACCGAGACCCACCATTGTCTTTGTTGTGTTTGGAATTTCAATACCCACAAGAGACTTTCCAGGAATAGGAGCTTCGATACGAATAGGGTGGGCAGCCAAAGCAAGAGCAAGGTCACTGTTGAGACCTACTATTTTTGAAAGTTTTACACCCTCTGCAGGCTTCAATGCATAACGAGTAACTGAGGGTCCAATTGAAATTTCATCCATTTCAACATTGATGCCGAAATTTTGGAGGGTACGCTTTATAATATTTGCATTAGCTTTAATGTCACCCACTTCAGGTTTGCCTCTGTCTTTTTCGAGAAGAGAAAGCGGGGGAGGGGTAAAAGGTTTGAAGCTGTATGAAAACTTAATTGAGTTATCAAATTTTTTCTCGTCATCATTTCCGAAGGATAAGATTTCTTTAGGATTTCTTTCAGGTTTTTTCTGAAGCTTGGGATCCTCTTTTTTGATAGTATCAGTGACCTCATCATCTTCTGGAGCGCTTAATTTAATATCATCATCAGACATTTCTTCGACAGTATCTGAATCCTCATCTTCTTTCTTTGAGAATTTTCTCCAGAAGAGAAGATGCTCCATGGTAATGCGTGCTTCAAATGTGATCACAAAAGATATAACAAGTAGTGCAAAAAGAAGTGTGATTGTTGCGTAGAGATCAAAAAGATTAAGGAGAGGGCCTGAAATCCAATTACCAACGATACCCCCCGGATTATTTGGAAGAAGGTTAGTGAGTCCAAGGCCCGAGATGAAGAAGAGAAGTGCTCCACCTATCTTGGTAATTTCAAATTTACGTTCGAGTTCTTTGAGATACGTGATTCCCAACATGACAAATAGAATAGGTATTAAGAAATAGCCTACACCGAAAAGTTTTTTGAAAAATGAGTAAATATGAGTACCAACAATACCAGCTTTTCCAAATGCCGCGAGTAATACTAGAAAGGCGAGTACAAAAAAGATTACCGCAAGAATGGTCTGTATCGTCTCATCTTTTAATTCTCCGAGGACGTTATATTTTTCAACTGAATCCTGTTTCTTTTTTCGTGCCATGATAATTAATGTATGCAAATAGTATACCATAATATCCTTTATTTAAGCCGTTAATTTCACAAGTCTTTGCATTGTCTTTATGTCCGATATATAATGTTCTTTATAGATTATTTCTATAAAAGACATACAAAAGGACAGATTAGAGATGGGTCGATATAAGAGACACACTTAGATAAAAGACAAATTCTATGAATAAAGAAAATGACCCTAATAAAGTAAATAATGACAAGCTCTCTTTAAGAGGTCTGGGATTTTTTGTTGAAAAGGACTATTTGGTTTTTATATTCAAAAAGACAGAAAAACTCGCAACTGCTCTTTATCTCGTCACCTCTTTTTTTAAGGACGATGAACCACTTAAGTGGACACTACGCGAAAAAGGGATGTTTCTTTTATCACACGCTCTTGTTGTAAATGATAGCGATGCTTTTGATCGTGATAATTCTCTGCGAAACATTTTTTCCACAGCTCTCGAAATAATATCTCTCTTAACAGTAGCTTCGGCTTCAAAGCTTATTTCAGAGATGAATTACACTATTCTCAAACGTGAATTTGAATTCCTGATTAATAAATTACGTGAAAGTATTGAGCTCGAAACATTTGATCGAGGTTTTGTTCTGTCGAATACTTTCTTTGAGACAGACACTTCTGTTGTTGCAGGGAATTCGGTTACTGATGAACTTCGCAAAATAGCGGACAGTGATTATAAAGGACATATAAAAAACCCAGCGAGTCCTAATCACGAACAGTTTAGTTTTAGAACCACACCCCAGGCTTTAAATGTCCAAAATCGAGAATCACTTTTTAGACCTAAAAATATATCTAACTCTGTGTCTGCATCAGCCAAGTCTTCAGTAAAGGACAAAAAGAATGATCGTCGAGATAGAATAGTAAAGTTACTTTCAAATGGAGGTAGTCTCACTGTAAAGGACTTTACTAAGGTTATTAGTGAGTGTAGTGAAAAGACTATTCAACGCGAGTTACTCGATCTTGTTGATAAGGGTGTCCTTAAAAAAGAGGGTGAACGACGATGGAGTCGCTATTCTCTCAGTGCGTAAAAACAGACAGTTTAACTACTTTCGTTGTAAGAGTGCTTTTGGTTGCAAAGAAGCCATATAATTGACTTTTCGGGCTAAAGCTGTAGAATTGCTGTATGTGGTAAATTTGATCGAAAAAGTCCCCAAAAACCTCGTTATTTCGAGGTAGGGGATTTATTCGTCTAAGTTATCCACATTACTGTTTTGCGTGTCGTTATTTGAGGTTTATAATGGTTCTATCCTTCGTATATACTTCAGGCCTTGGTCTGTGGTATAATCGGAGAACACGGAACTAGAGAACCCACTACGGAACGATCCGAACTTTGAAAACAGAATAGTGAGAATAACATTCCGAATGACCTTTATCCGTTCATTTACCGATTAACGACAGAAATTCAGACCTCCTTTATCAGCTATCTTCTTTGCTTGTGTCGATATATATGAGCAGAGAAGAATAGTGTAGTTATGTACATGAGACGAAAGTCGCGTGTACATATTATTAGTTAGTTATATATGTGTGATCAAAGTAGTTTCAATCCAAGCTTATTTATCATAAAACGGAATTTGAAACTATTTTTAGAATTTAAAAAAAATTATGAAGAAACTTATATTAGGTGTAATCGCTCTTGCTGCGGTAGCTGGTGCTACTCAGGCTAATGCAGCTACATTTTCTACTAACCTCACAGTTGGTAGTACAGGAAACGATGTAGTCGCTCTCCAGACATGGTTGGTTGAAAAGGGATTCCTCACAATGCCAGCAGGTGTTGCTAAGGGATACTTTGGTCAGCTTACAAAGTCAGCAGTTGCAGCTTATCAGGCTACAGTAGCTCTTCCTACAACAGGATTCTTTGGTCCTATGACACGAGCAAAGCTCGGTGAAGTTGGAAACACAGCAGTTTCAACTCCTGGATGTCCAGCAGGTATGGTATGTACACCTACTACTCCGGTAGTAGTTACATGTCCAGCAGGCTTCACATGTACTCCAGTTGCAGGTTCAACATCAGTTTCAACAACAGGTGTTGAAGGTACACTCGCAGTTACATCACAGAGTTCAGGTCTCGCATCAACAGTATACGAGAATGATTCTATGGTAGCGATCCTCGGATTCAAGGCAGAAGCTAAGAGTTCAGACATCACTATTCAGCGAGTTAAGTTGGATCTCGGAAGTTCAACAAAGTTCTATAACAAGATCTTCAAGAAGCTCTATGTTGTAGAATCATCAACAGGCAATGTTCTTGCTTCAGTTGATTTGAACTCATCAACAGTTGTTAAGGATGGTTCAACTTACTACGTTACACTTGCAGGTATGAACTCAGTTGTTGCAAAGGGCACAAAGAAGGATTACTTGATCAAGGCAGACGTATACAGTTCAATCGATTCAACTGATTACGATAACGAAACTTATCCTATCCAGCTTGCTAACGATGGCGTACGAGGTGTAGACGGTGCTGGTATCGATCAATACTCTCCTGCAACAGGAAGTAGTGTTTCTCGAACTCCAACTATCTCTTCTGATCTCGTAGACAACGCAACACTTCGAATTTCTACAAACTCAGCAACTCCAAAGGCAGCTGATGTTATCGCTACAGCGGGATCATCAGAAAATGAATTGGACAAGCTTCCAGTTCTCGTATTCGATGTTAAGGCAGAAAAGGATAATGTTACTATTACAGACTTGGTTGTTGACGTAACAAAGGCAGGAACAGGTGGAGCTACAGCTTCTACAACAGTTTACCTTTACGACGGATCAACAGAGCTCGATAGTGCTACAGTATCTTCAGGATCAGCTACATTCAGTGATCTTGACTACGTAGTTGCTCGAGACGCTACAAAGTCTCTTACAGTTAAGGTTGATGTTCGAAATGCAAACGGAACAGTTTCTCAGATTGCAGCAGACATCGACACAGCTGACGTAACAGCAGAAAACTCACGAGGTGATTCAATCACTGAGTCAGGTTCAGCTACTGGTGAGACATTCTACGTTCGAAACGTAGGTCCTCAGTTCGTACTTAATAGTAAGTCAGCTACACGTACTACTGTTTCAAGTAACGACACAAGTGGTGTTGCTACATCAACAGGTACAGGTACATTCAGTCTTACTATTACTGCGGTTGGTGGAGACATCTCATTTGGTTCAACAGCTTCTACAACACCTGCATTTGCTACAACTACTACAACAGTTGCAGCGGTTTACAAGAACGGTTCTTCTAACGGAACAGTTTCTGCAAACACAGCAGCAGGTACATCAGCTGTTGTTTCTTACTCAACTCCATCTTCAGGTGTAACAACATCAGGAGAAACATGGACACTTGCAGAAGGAAACAGTGTTACACTTGACGTAACATTCCAGAACACAGTTGCTGCTAACTCTACTAACCAGTATGCATACCAGTTGAACGGTGTTCGATGGTATACATCTGCAAACGGACAGCAGACATCAACTTCTATGGCAGACAAGGCAGAGTGGAGAACTTCTGTAGTCACACTTCCTTAAGTTTAGTCTAGAAAGCAATACTCCTTACATCGGGTAACAATGATGTACAAAAACCACCCTCACGGGTGGTTTTTGTTTTGTCTAAAGAATGTCGTATAATATTGTTATGAGTATCTTAAATCTTTTTGATTCAACATTTTTCAAATTTGTTATAGGTTTCACTGCAATCTTGTCATTGAGCTTTGCCGTCTTGTTCTTCGTAGGTAAATATACTTCAGTTCCCGATTCTGTTGATACAACAGCTCAAGTTAATGTAGTACGATAAATTTCAGACATTAAAAATAAAAATCACCCCAACGGGTGATTTTTATTTTATCTATTACTTAAATAAAATTTATCAGAATTTCATACTGTATTTTGTAAACTGGCATCATTATTAATAATTTAATATACATGCATAGTATTTCTCGATTATTTTTTGGTGTTCTTATTATAGGTTTACCTCTTACAACTTTTGCTGAGACAAGATTAAGTGGGGAGCTCACTCAGCACACAACATGGGATAGTGCTCATAGTCCATATATCATTGAACATGATTTTACAGTAGGGAAGGGCGCTATTCTTACAATGTTACCAGGAACTGAAATTCGGATGGGTGACGCCAATTCACTGTCATTTTTTGTAAAAGGGGTTTTGCATGCTCAAGGTACGAAAGAAAATCCAATTGTATTTACTTCATTAACAGGAGAGAGACAGGGCTGGACTCTTACCTTGGCTTCTTCGACAGCAACGTCTTCATTGCGGAATGTTGTTGTTTCTAATTCTGTTGGAGGAGTATATCTCGATCGTTCAAAACTTTTTCTTGAAAATATTCTGTTTGATAATAATGAATATGGAATTACTGCTAATGGTGCCGTTATAGAAGGTGATGCTATTGTTGTCCAACCAAGTACCTACTCGAGTATTTCGTTGGGAAATGCTACGCGTGCGCTTTTGAAAAATATCACAATTACTCAGTCTAATGCCGGAGCAGCTATTGATATAGGTACTCGAAGTTTGTTAGATATCGACGGACTTACTGTCTATGCGTCTTCAACTTATCCTGTTATGGTCAGTAGAAATTCATCTTTGTTGTTACGTAACAGCTTATTTGTAGGTGATCAAAATTCTGATGCTGTGGTTGCGTATAGTTCTCGCATACAAATTGCATCAAGTCGTATTACTCATTTTGGCACAGCCCTTCGTTCTCAAGGAAGTTCTTTTGATATTGCTACCACAACTATTGCAGCCAACAATAAAGGCATTGTTGCTAATCCTCCTCAAGGAAGTTTTATTTCACAAAGTGAATATGGGATAGGAGGAGAGGGAAATTTATTTGATTCAGTTGATACTACACATACAGTAATTCACGGATCTGTTATTGAAAATAATTTTGAGAACGACATTGTAAACTTAAATGATGCTGCGATTGATGCAACTTTTAATTGGTGGGGAATAGATAAGGAGCCTATAAAAAATATAGGTAGTGTAGTAACTAATCCATGGCTTACTTCTGATCCGCGAGTGTCTATTTCACGTTGTTGCTCGAGTATTCTCTTTATCCCAGGTTTTCAGGGGAGTCGTCTTTATATCGATGAAGAGGGAATATTTGCTACGAGTACCAATACACTATGGGAACCAAATCGTAATGATGATGTTCGAAAGCTTTTTATGACAAGCTCGACAACGTCGAGTGTCTATACAAAAGATATTCTTGATACCGTTGGGATATCATCTTCAATATATGGTGATTTTAAGAAATTTCTTAATACACTTGTCGCTCAAAAAGAAATTACAGAATGGACTGATTTTCCATATGATTGGAGGTATGATATTCGAACGGTTGTTGAACAAGGTGCTACAACTACATTGGGTAAAAGATATTTAGTACCTATTCTCAATCAACTTGCAGCCGCTTCTTTAACAGGAAAGGTTACTATTGTTGCTCATAGTAATGGAGGACTCGTGGCGAAGTATTTTCTTGCATCGATTAAGGATTCAGATCTAAGTAAACTTATAGATAAAATTATATTAGTTGGAACTCCAGAGCTCGGTACTCCTAAGGCGGTGGCCTCTCTTTTGCATGGGTACGATCAAGCTATCGGTAAAGGTTTATTACTTAATAAATCTGTTGCGCGGGAATTTGGTTACAATATGGCGGGCGCCTATGGACTTCTACCAAGTCGAGAATATTTTAAGAATATTACAAAACCTCTTGTTGCTATTGCGACGACTGTACCGGAGACAACTTTATTACAAAGGAATCCTTCTGTAGTAGATAATTATCTATCATTCTATAACTTTCTTTCAGGGGAAGATACTCGGAAACAACCCGATGTAAAAGATACGATAAGTCCTCAGGTTTTGCATGGGTCGCTTATTTCACTAAGTGATACGATTCATCTAGCTATTGATGCCATAGATTTTCCTAAAGAAATTCCTATATTTCGTATTATAGGAACAGGACTTGATACAGTGGAGGGTCTTGTATATAAGGGAAGTGAAGTCCCTGTTTCTGAGTGTCGTGGTTTGAGTAGCGTTCTTTCTTTTCTTTGTAAAGATGTACAGAAATTAGTAACTACCGTGGTGACAACTCCTCATGGTGATGGAACAGTTGTTACACATAGTGCCCAAGGAAGTACGCTTTTACAGTTGATTTCCGCAGGAAATTATTTCGTTGATTTGTTAAAAATTCGAGAGCATGATGATACAGGTATTGATCATGCAACACTTCTTAATTCGCGTGTTATTCAAGATCTTATACGACAAGTCGTTATGGCTACATCGTCAAATAGTGGTCATGTTGTGTATGACACTCAGTATGTTAGTACCACAGAACCTTCATTTGATGAGCGTAAGACTTTGACTATCAGTGTTCATTCTCCGGCAGATATTCATGTATATGATATGCAAGGTCGTCATGTAGGTGTTGTCCAAAATGATGACGCTGATTCCTATGACATTATTCGATCTGAAATACAAATACCAGGAAGCCAGTATTTTAATCCAGGAGAAGAAGGTCAGGTAGTCACACTTCCTTACGGTAAAGAATACTCTGTTGAGATTCGAGGTACGGGAGTTGGAACATTTTCAGTAACAGCAGAGTATTCTATTGGGACTACAACACAGACGAAAAGTGATTTTGTTGATATGCCAATTACTCCATTAACTGTTGCGAGATTTACTCCAGAATATCGTGCTGATGCGACGACAACAGCAAACATACTCTCGGTCGATATTAATGGAGATGGAATTATAGATGCAAACGTCTCTAGTTCACTGTCTCTTGATATTCAAGCACATCTTAACTTACTGAAAGCTTCGATTTTGCAATTAGATATTCCACAAAAAATCCAAGAACAATTACAGCGTCGACTCTCTCGAGTTGCTACTTTCTTGGAAAAGGATCATGCAAAGCAAGCAAAAAATATTATTGAGAATTCTATTAAAGGGGTTACTCTGAGTAGGGGAGGATTTAGAAAAGTCTCAGAAGAAGATAGAGAATATATCGTGGAACTCTTGGATGCTATGCTTGCAGTTCTCGAAAAGTCTCTCGGTAAATAGACTATCGTCCTGTTGTGTATTGATTGACACTCTGTCTAAAATAATTTAGTATAGCCAACAAGGCCATAGACAGCGGGCATGAAGTTTAAACTTCACGAAGTCCTGCCGAGGTACCAAACAGTGTTAAGTACACTGTAGGAAACTCTCTCATAGCCCCAAAGGTCGTTAACAGTTTGTTTATATCAATAACGTATTACGTATGGCACTATCAAAGGTGATGAAAAAGGAGGTTTTGAGTAAACTCGAAACCATTGCATCTGACTCTCAATCGATAGTATTCGTTCATTTCAAAGGACTCAAGGTTGCCGATACTACGCAGTTCCGCCGAAAGCTAAAGGGATCAGGAGTTGGATTCTTTGTTTCAAAGAAGACACTTACTCGAAAGGCTCTCGAAGGAAAGAAGTATGCAGGTACTATGCCTGAGCTCGAAGGTGAAATAGGTCTTGCATTCAGTAAAGATCTCATTGCACCAGCTCGAGAGGTATATGAATTCCAAAAGAAATTTAAGGATAGTCTATCAATTGTTGGAGGAGTGTTTGAGGGGAAGTATATGACAAAAGAAGAGATGATGAGTATCGCTCTTATTCCGTCACAGCAGACTCTCTATGCTATGTTCGCAAATGTCATCAATTCTCCAATTCAGGGATTTGTTATGGCACTCGATCAGATTGCTCAGAAGAAGACAGCTTAAAGAGGTATACATTTAATTATTATTCGTTAGCAAATTATTACTATGTCAGAAGAAGTAAAAGTAGAAGTTCCCGCAAAGTTCCAGTCTCTTGTTGAGACTATTGAAAAGATGTCAGTTCTCGATCTTAACGAACTCGTAAAGATTCTTGAAAAGAAGTTCGGTGTATCAGCAGCAGCGGTTGCAGTAGCAGCTCCAGCAGCAGGTGCAGCAGCTTCAGAAGAGAAGAGTACTATGAATGTTCATCTCGCATCAGCAGGTGAGCAAAAGATTGCAGTTATTAAGGTGGTAAAGGAAGCTATGTCACTTGGTCTTAAGGAAGCAAAGGATCTTGTTGATGGCGCACCAGTACTCCTTAAGGAAGGAATGAAGAAGGAAGATGCTGAAAATCTTAAGAAATTGATCGAAGCAGCAGGTGGAAAGGTTGAATTTAAGTAAATCGAACCCTGTAATATACACAACGAAAAGGCCCGTGGCGTAAACGCCACGGGCCTTCGTTTGTATGGTAGAATGCTTCCATTACCGATAGATAATAGATACGTATGGATATTCTAGCAAAACTTTTTGGCAGCGAGTCACGAGTAAAGATTCTTCGCTTATTCTTATTCAATCAAGAGAACGTTTATTCTCTTGATGACATAACGACACGTTCGAAGGTAAAGACTGCAGAGGTAAAGAAAGAACTCAGCACGCTTGTTTCAATAGGTCTCATAAAACAAAAGCCTTTTGTTCGTGATGTTGAGATAAAAAAGAAAAAGAAAATTATTACTAAAAAAATAAAAGGTAATGGTTATATTCTCGATACACGTTTTATGTATCTTACCGCTCTCAAAAACTTACTCATTACTGTTAGTTTAAATTCTGATGATGACATTGCTCGTCGATTTTCAAAAGTAGGAAAGATTAAACTTCTCATTGCTGCTGGGGTCTTTATTCAAGACTGGAACAGTAGAGTTGATCTTTTGATAGTAGGGGATGAACTTAACACCAATCGTATACAAAACAATATTGAACACCTTGAAGCTGAGCTCGGTAAGCAAGTCTCATATTCTGTGTTATCTACTGAAGAGTTTGAATACCGTGTAGGCGTCTATGACAAGCTTATTCGAGACATTCTCGATTTTCCACATACTACGATTATTGACCGTCTTGGCGTATCGCAATAGGTGCTATAATTAAGGGACATTATTAATAATAATTTTATATATATGATGTTGGTTACAACATTTGGTGACGCTTTGAATCGAGCCCTTGTTGGCATGCTTTATGGCGTTGCAAGTTTCTTGCCAGTTTTGCTTTTTGCAGCCGTTATCTTTATCCTCGGTTGGGTTGTTGCTGCTCTCGTTGAAAAGCTTATCGAAGCTGTTTTCCGAAGTGCAAAAGTAGACAGTCTTTTCCGAGCTGCTGGTTTTGAAGAAGCACTTAAGCGAGGTGGATACAATCTTAACACTGGCCGATTCCTCGGTACACTTGTTAAGTGGTTCATCGTTGTAATATTCCTTGTTGCGGTATGTGACGCACTTGGACTCGTACAAGTAAATGAATTCTTGATTGTTGTTCTTGGTTACTTGCCTCGAATTATTGTCTCTGTTGTTGTGCTCGGAGTTGCTGCTATCTTGGGAGGTGCTGCTCAGAAATTTGTTACTGCAAGTGCACGAGCAGGACATATTGGTTCAGCAAACTTTTTGGGTGCTGTAGCTAAGTGGGCAATCTGGATCTTCGCAGTCCTTACAGCTCTTGATTACTTGAATATTGCAGGACAGTTCTTGCAGATTCTTTACACAGGTATTGTTGTTGCAATCGCTCTTGCTCTCGGTCTTTCATTTGGACTTGGAGGACGAGATGCTGCAGCTGGAGTAATCGCAAAGCTTACTCATGATGCGAGTGATCGAAATTAATCTTTCATTTTCTAGATTCAATATCTAGAAAATAGATTAAGAAAAAGACCCTTTTATAAGGGTCTTTTTCTATGGTTCAGTATAGCTTTGTAGTAATGTATGGGGTAATACTTACATAGAGGTATAAAAACTCTTGACTTTATTTTGCTCCTAAGTATACTAGTACTCACATACCGATATGACACAAAAATCTACTTTTAAACGGCTCGGATAAACGCTTGCAAAAGTGCTGTCCAGAGCCGCTTTAAAAAAGCGGTTTTTAAATGTCCGAATGACCGAAAATTGACAACAAAAAGCTGTCGCAGTGGAAGATCCTTAAACGGTCTTTTCGCCACTGTAGACAGATGTGAGAAACAGGTAAATGACATTACTTATTTTGTGCAAACAAAATGAGTGATGTCGATGTTGTAAACAAACATAGTAACTGTGGTTTTTAGATTTCCTAATAGGAAATTTAAAGAGCATATGGTGGATGCCTTGGCTTTGACGAGACGATGAAGGACGCAGCCTGGCGGCGATACGCTTCGGGGAGGTGCCTAGCAACCTTTGATCCGGAGATGTCCGAATGGGGAAACCCCTCTACTTCGGTAGAGACTCAGAACTTGCTTCTGAGAGTGTACCCTGGGAAGTAAAACATTTCAGTACCAGGAGGAAAATAGACTAATAAGAATTACCTAAGTAGCGGCGAGCGAAAAGGTAGTAGCCCAAACTCAACCTAAATCACAGAGCGGAACGAAAGTTCTGTTCATGTGATTTAGGTTGGGGGTTGTAAGGTGGGGACGTGATATTTATATCAGAAAAGTTACAAAATTATTTGGTAGTAGAATATCCTGGAAAGGATAGCCCTAGTGGGTGATAGCCCCGTAGACGAAATCAAATAATCTTTTTTGTTCCCATTCTTGAGTACCTCGAGACACGAATAGCTCGGGGGAATCTGCCGGAACTAACCGGTAAGGCTAAATACTTGTAGAGATCGATAGTGAACTAGTACCGTGAGGGAAAGGTGAAAAGCAGCCCGGTAAGGGCGGTGAAATAGATCTGAAACCATATGTTTACAAGGAGTTGAAGAGGGTGCAAATCCTCGACAGCGTGCCTATTGAAGAATGAGCCAACGAGTTGATGCATGCTGCCGACTAAGGTCGAGAGACCGGAGTCACAGGGAAACCGAGTGTTAAAAGCGCGCTTGTAGTATGCATCAGACCCGAAGCCAGATGAGCTTGCCATGAGCAGGATGAACCTCGACGAAAGTCGGGGGAAGGTCCGAACGTTAGAGTTGTGCAATTCTCTACGATGACTTGTGGTAAGGAGTGATAAGCTAATCGAATCTGGTAATAGCTGGTTCTCTCCGAAATAGCTTTTGGGCTAGCGTTGAATGTACCTCTCTGGGGTAGAGCACTGGAAGGTCTCGACAGGTCGAAAGATCACGAGACCTATCAAACTCCGAATACAGAGAGTCAATTATTCAGCAGTTAGACGGTGGGGGCTAAGCTCCATACGTCAAAAGGGAAACAGCCCGGATCTCCATTTAAGGTCCCTAAATTTATGCTAAGTACACTTAAGGTGGTAGAACTTCTCAAACAATGAGGATGTTGGCTTAGAAGCAGCCATCATTTAAAGAAAGCGTAACAGCTCACTCATCGAGAGGTTCTGCGCCGCAGATAATCGGGGTTAAAGCATAATACCGAAACTGAGGATTGCATGTGTCTTCGGACATATGCACTGGTAGGAGAGTTTTCGCATCTGCGTTGAAGGTGAAGACGTGAGTCACACTGGAGCGTTGCGAAGTAAGAATGTTGGCACAAGTAACCACAATGCGGGTGAGATACCCGCACGCCGAAAGACTAAGGTTTCCTTCGCTATGAAAATCAGCGAAGGGTTAGTCGGGCCTAAGGGAATGGCGAAAGCCGTACTCGATGGACACATGGTTAATATTCCATGACTTTTGCGTGTAGTGACGGAGTGACGAAGTGCAGTATAGAGAGCCCATTATTGGATTTGGGTTTATGCTGTAGGGAAGGTGTGTAGGCAAATCCGCACCCTGGCTTTAATGCCAATTCCGAGCAGAGTAGAAACGTAGGGGTTCGCCCTTGCGGATTCTCTAAAGCGCGCTTCCGAGAAAAACTTCTAAACTTATACACGTAAGAACCGTACCGCAAACCGACACAGGTAGTCAGCTCGAGTAGAGTAAGGCGAACGAGTGAGAGGTCTCCAAGGAACTCGGCAAAAAAGCAGCCGTAACTTCGGAATAAGGCTTGCCCTTTATTAAGTTAAAGGGCCGCAGCGAAAGTATCTCTGGCGACTGTTTATCAAAAACACAGCTCCCTGCGAACTCGTAAGAGGATGTATAGGGGGTGACACTTGACCAATGCCGGTAGGTCAAACAACGACGTTGTTATGTCGCAAGATGTAATGGTGATTGTTGTAAGCCCCGGTGAATGTCGGCCGTAACTATAACGGTCCTAAGGTTCAGTGATTGTAGCAATACAATCACTGACGGACTGGGACTGTTGTAGGGCAAAAGTGATGTGCGAGTAGATAAACAAACAAATCAATACACTAAAGCTACCTACATCGTAGTAATACGATTGTTAGTCCATCATGGCTGTCTAGAGACCAGCGCCATGCATCCTACTTCCCGAAAGAGAAAGGATGAAGATAGAGTCCATCTGTGCTAGGAATAGATGAGCGAAATTCCTTGTCAGGTAAGTTCTGACGCGCACGAATAGTGTAACGACTGGAGAACTGTCTCGGAGACTTGCTCGGTGAAAATACAGTATCGGTGAAGATGCCGATTACCTGCAGTTAGACGAAAAGACCCTAGAAGCTTTACTGCAACTTGATATTG
Source organism: Candidatus Tayloriibacteriota bacterium (assembly GCA_016215455.1). Lineage (GTDB taxonomy): Bacteria > Patescibacteriota > Minisyncoccia > Phycocordibacterales > PALSA-1337 > JACRJP01. The sequence goes on from JACRJP010000002.1 coordinate 231,872, forward strand.
AGTATATGTTTTTGATGCGTAGCGTAGACGGTAGACTTTGAAGCGTCGCTTTTGGGTGACGTGGAGTCGTCGATGAAACACCGTTCTTTAAAAATATATATTCTAACCAGATTGGCAAAACCTTTTTGAGACAGTATCTGGCGGGCAGTTTTAGTGGGGCGCTATCCTCCTAAAGAGTAACGGAGGAGTTTATTAAGGTCAGCTAGGCGCGAATGGAAACCGTGCCGATAGTGTAATGGCATAAGCTGGCTTGACTGTAAGACGTACTTGTCGAACAGATGCGAAAGCAGAACATAGTGAACCGACCTTATGCATTAGATGCAGGGGAAGATTATCGGATAAAAGCTACTCTAGGGATAACAGGCTGGTTGCGCCTAAGCGTTCATAGCGACGGCGCAGTTCGGCACCTCGATGTCGGCTCAACTTATCCTGGAGGCGGAGAAGCTTCCAAGGGTTTGGCTGTTCGCCAATTAAAAAGTTACGCGAGCTGGGTTCAGACCGTTCAGAAGTGAACGGTCCATCGTAGAGTTTTTGTGTGGAGTGTGAAGATGTGATCTTTGACTGTTGAACAGTCTGAATCACTTCGGGGCACTTTTCGTCTATTAAATGAGTATAGGAAGTTTGATCAATCATACACGGCGGTCCTCTGTAGTAATACAGATGCGATCAAGTTAACTAATATCGGTGAACCCCTCCTTAAAGAGGGTAATACCGAGAGAAGGTTATGAAGTAATTCATAGTCACTCGTAGAGACTAAACGTTAACATTCCACATTTGTGGAACATGCTCTAGTCCATTGCAATGAGTAATCATTGATAACAAGCGTGAGACAGGTTGGTCTCCTATCTACTGCAGGCGTTGATTCTTGAGGGGATTTGACTCTAGTACGAGAGGACCGAGTTGAACTGACCTCTGGTGTATCTGCTGTCCTGCCAAGGGCAACGCAGAGTAGCTATGTCGGGTATGGATAAATTCTGAAAGCATCTAAGAATGAAGCCAGCCCCAAGATTAGGAATCGTTGAGACCCGTAAGAGATGATTACGTTGATAGGCTTTAGGTGTACGCACAGTAATGTGTTGAGCCGTGAAGTACTAATCCGTCGATCCTATTAGGAAATCTGAAAATCTACAGTTACAAAATTGATTACATACATTACCTGTATGAATGTTTTAAAATCTGAGACGTGAATCGAAGTGATTCATTGTCCTTTGGGTGGTGTGGTCCCGTACTGCGAATAGTGTGATCTTTTCGGAACATGAAGTAAGACGTTTACTACTTACTCACTGTCCGTAGAGTGACCATACCACCATATCTCAACTTTCGAGTTGAGTTCGCGTTTCAGATTTTAAACAAGTGAGTTATTGAATATTCTGTTCTGGTGGTTCGGCGCTATGGAAACACCCGTTCCCATTCCGAACACGGAAGTGAAACGTAGTTGCGGCGATGATAGTCCTTATGGGGCAAAAGTAGCTAGCCGCCAGTACAGAGCGTTCAATTCTTTCTATATGGTATACTAGTGGCATAATCATTAGTATAAACGTATGGATACATCATCTCCCGTTTCGGGAAAGTTAGCGGGCCCAGTTACTCTTTTAAAGCGCACAATTGCTTCGTATAAGAAGAATTCTCAGGATATTATTAAGTTGGTGAGTATACAGTTTGTTCTAATAGTCATATCAGCATTATTGGGAGGTTTCGCAAGATTTTTGTTAACAAATCATCCCGATTCAGCATCTCTTCTTGTTGTTCCTATGATGTTCATTGTATTTCCACTTGGTATTTTGAGTTTTCTTGCGCAAACTTTTTCTCTGCTCGCTTTAGTTAAAAGATTGGGTGATATTGATAAGGGAATTCCTTTTCCAGGAGTTATAGCTTCTTTTAAGGGTGTAGCATCATTATTTTGGCCGTATATCTGGATGAGTATTTTGATGGGTACGATTATCCTGGCTTTGTTTATCGTCTTCTTTTGGATTGCTGCTATACCGGCTTTTGTCTTTAGTTTATTCTTCTCTTTTGCAATGTTTACGTTGGTATTTGATGGAGAAAGAGGTCTTCGTGCACTTACTTCAAGTTGGTATTATGTACAAAATAACTTCTGGAAGGTATTAGGAAGATCATTTTTTGTTTTACTCATCTCACTTGTAATCGGTTTATTTTTTGGGGCAGGTGCGTTTGTTCTCTATCTCTTAACAAATCACGGTCTAGGTACGATGGATGAAGCAAGGGCTCTTTTGGCGGGCAGTACTCCAATTTCGTTTGAAATCTTTCAGTTGGTTATAAATCTTGTATACGTATTTGTTATCGTTCCTTGTCTGTTTATTTTCGGCTATGAAATGTTTAAGGATCTTAAGACACTAAAACCTCAGTATTCTATTGAGGTGGAAGGAAAGAAGAGAACATGGGCTAAGGTGTTTGCAATAATTGGTGCGATTTTGATACCCCTTATGTTCATTAGTATGCCTATTATAGCGATGATTTTTGGAATGAAGGAAGCTCAAAATAGAGCAAGAAACGGAAGTATTGAGCAGTCTTTCTCAAAAACATATGATAACGGTGTGTTGTCATTTACGTATCCAGGTAATTGGGTAGCTTCAAGTACAAAGGAAGGTCTTCTTCTTCAAAGTCCTCTTGGTGCGCAGGTATATATGGCGAAGTTTGATCTTTCTGCTAATCACGCAGCATTAGTTCCAAATGAGTTAGCTGAGAGGTTTATCACGTCTCTCAAAAAAGAATTTAAAGGTGATGCAAATTTTGAAGTATATGCTACAGCTGATGATGTTGTGGTGGGGGGACAGAAATCTGTTCGAGTTCTTTATGGATATTCATCTAAAGAACAAAAAGATCTTCGCTTATTAAGTGAAATGGTTATTGTTCCATACGCAGACTCAATATTTAATATTGAACTTACCGACACCGAGACAGGTATGCAGGTTTCAGAGGATCAACTTCTTAGTATTCTCGAAACGATTAATTTTAAGTAGCAGTACGTATTCATTATGGCTCAGTGGTCAACACGTCGTAAATCAAAATATGCACTCGGGGTATGTATTGCAATCATTGTTGTGATTGTTATACCAGCGTATATTTTCTTGTATACACCTCCGACATGTACCGATGGAATCTTGAACCAAGATGAAACAGGTGTAGATTGTGGTGGATCGTGTCCGCGAATTTGTTCAACGTCGTATGTATCACCTCAGGTGAGTTGGGCACGAGCAGATCAGATAGGGGAAGGGTTGTATAATCTTGGTGCGTATGTACAAAATGTGAATCTTCTTGGGGGTGTTAAGCGAGCTTCCTATATCTTTAGTGTGTTTGATCGTGAAGGTCATCTTATTGGTGAGAGAAAAGGTGTAATGAGCATTCCACCACATAAGAATGTTGTGGCTTTTGAGAGAGGGGTGAATACTAATAAAAGCATTCCATTTAAGGTAACTTTCGCCTTTACTGAAGATCTTGCATGGGAAGCTGCGCAACCAACAGATGATACTTTGGTGGTGGTTGATCGACAGTTTAGTTCTGATGAGACCGGTTCATTCTTACAAGCAGCTATTGAAAATCGAAGTCTTGTTCCTATCAAAAATATTCAAGTACAGGCTGTTCTCTATGATGGTAATGGTAATGTGACAGGTTTTTCTCAATCAGTTGTTGATGTGATCAATCGTCAGAGTAAAGAGTATGTTGCTTTTACATGGCGGGCATATGGCAAGCGCGATGTCGCCTCTTCTGAGATAATACCTATTGTTACTCCACAGTATAGTAAGTGATATGAATAAGATATTTTCCCGACTTATACCTAAAGATTCATTACGAGAATCGAATAGTCTTCTTGGCATCGATTGGATTCTTTTCTTGTCCACTATTCCATTGCTTGGAGCAGGACTCGTTACAATGAATGCCTTTACAGGTAATTCGCATTTTTTTGGTAAGCAACTCATATCTATTGCAATATCATTTACGATGTTCTTTATTCTCAGTCGAATTGATTTTCGCTTTCTGAGATCGTCATTTGTTACGTTCTCTTTGTATGGAGGGGTCTGTGGAATCTTGATACTTCTTGCTTTGATTGGAGGGGTCACTAAGGGTGCACAAAGTTGGTTTGACTTCGGGGCTTTTTCTTTTGAACCATCTGATCTCGCGAAGCTGGTGCTTATTATTGTATTAGCAAAGTATTTCTCTCGACGTCATATTGAAATTGCAAATATACGTCATATTATTGTATCGGGAGTTTATTCCTTTATCATTTTCTTTTTAATTATCATTCATCCCGATTTTGGTTCTGCCATTCTCATATTCCTCATTTGGCTCGGTATGGTACTTGTCTCAGGTATTTCAAAAAAACATCTTTTTCTTGTTTTTCTTGTAGGGGCAATTTCCTTCGGAGGTTTGTGGGGATTTGGTTTCAAGGAGTATCAGAAGAATCGTATTAGAACTTTCGTTGACCCGCTTTCTGACATTCATGGTACTGGTTACAATGCGTATCAATCAGTGATTGCGGTAGGCTCAGGACAAGTTGTTGGAAAGGGGGTAGGGTATGGAACACAATCACGCCTGAAGTTTCTTCCAGAGTATCAAACCGACTTCATCTTTGCTGCATTTGCTGAGGAGTGGGGATTTATCGGAATTCTTATTTTGTTCGGTTGTTTTGCTATTGTGGTATGGCGTATCTTAGCCAATGCCGTACTCGGTGCGACTAACTTTGAAATCCTATACGGTATTGGTGTTGCGATATTTTTTGTTATCCATTTCTCGGTTAATGTGGGAATGAATATAGGTCTTTTGCCTGTTACAGGAACAACACTCCCGTTCTTAAGTTATGGAGGTACACACCTTCTTACGGAATTTACCGCTCTCGGTATATTGATGGGTATGCGCCGCTATCGGAGAAATGCCCATAAAGATTCGATTAAGAATGAATTCCTTGGACCGCAGTGAGGGAGAAGTTATTTAAATTCTTTGAGAGATAATAACCAGTCTTTGTTCTCGAGAAACCATGTTGCATATTCTTGAAGACCTTGCTCAATAGTCATCTTAGGAGTATAGCCAGTTTCATCAGTGAGTTTTTTTGTTGAAGCGTACGCTACTTCTATTTCTCCTTGCAGTTTTGGAGTATTATTTATTTTTGCTTTTTTCCCGAGATATTTCTCAAGAAGAGCTACTGCTTCTGGAACTGGTACCACTTGGCTGCCTCCGATATTGTAGACATCACATGTGTACGTGTCTTTTTCTATGATACCGTTAATTGCACGTATACAGTCACTAATATGAGTAAAATTTCTCTTCATTGTATTACCACCTCGAAGAGTAATCGGTGAATCACTAAGAATTGCTCGTGAGAATTGAAAGAATGCCATGTCAGGACGACCGTATGTTCCGTAGAGATTAAAGAAACGTAGTCCTACCATACGTAGACTAAATGTTGAATGGTATGTTTTTGCCAGAAGCTCATTTGTTTTTTTTGAGACAGCGTAGAGGGAAAGAGGTTGATCGGTCGGATCACTTTCTTCAAAGGGAAGTTTTGTATTACCTCCATATACTGATGCTGAAGATGCGTAGAAAACTTTCTTGATATTGAGGTGACGAGCAAGTTCGAATATCGAAAGAGTTCCTTTAATGTTTGACTCTTCATATGCCCAAGGATTTACAAGTGAATACAGTACACCAGCCTGTGCCCCGAGGTGAATGATCATCTCTATCTTTTTATCTTTTGCTTTTGCAAATAGATCTGCGTAATTAGCAAAGTTCAGTCGTTCATAGGAGAAGTTTTTATTTTGAGAAAGAATTTCAATTCTCTTTTCTTTCATGCGGACATCATAATAGTCGTTAAAAGAATCAACTCCCCATACACTGTATCCTTTTTCAAGAAGATCATGTGAGAGGTGGAAGGCTACAAATCCCGCCACTCCGGTTATAAGAACAGTTCCTTTTGATGGTTGCATATTGTGAAATTATGCCTTTTTTACTCTGATTTAGCAACGTTTTTTGACTCAGGAGTACGTCTAAGAAATTTACTATAAAGAGCATCTGTCTTTTTGATCATTATCTTGAGACTGTATTCTTTTTCGATTTTAGCCTTAAGTTCGGTCGCATATTTTTTTGAAAGATCTTTATGTTGAAGAAGAAGGTCTATAGCAGAAGCTATTTCGTGCGACTTTTGAGGTTGGATGAGTATACCTGATTTCATATCGTCCACTATTTCTATAACCCCACCAACAGCACTTGCAATAACAGGTAACTGAGCAATACCTGCTTCAAGAACTACATAACCAAAAGCTTCAGAGAGAGAGGGGAGAAGGAAGATATCAAAAGCTTTTAAATAACTTGCTCCGTTAGGAATATTTCCTAAGAGAATGACGTGGTGGCCGAGATTATGCTTCTCTATATAGTGTTCGATTGTCTTTCGATACTCACCATCGCCCATAATGACATAACGGAGAGTTGGATATTTTTTGATAAGTAAACCTATTGCTTCGATAGCATAGATATGGCCTTTAATAGGGTGCAATTCACCAACTGAACCAACAATAATATCTTTGCTATCGAGATGGGGGAGTAGTTCATTACGAGCTTGTTTTTTAACCAGAGGTATTTTGTTTTCAATACCATTGTAGATAAGGTGGAGCTTACCTTCAATAAAAGGCATATACGAAATTTGTTCAGCCATAGTCTTTGATACGACGATTGTCGTGTGAGCAAGTAGTATAGTGATCCAATAAAGTACAGTAATGACAAATTTAGAAGGAAGTGAACGGTCTTCGTTGAATGCCCAACCATGTGCAGTAAAGATAATATTCGGTACACGGACACAACGTGCTGCAAGAGATCCTACACCGCCAATTTTTGAACTATTAAGGTGTACGATATCTGGTTTGAGAGTAAGGAAGATCTTTATGAGTTTTTTGAATACTGCAAAGTCTTTAAGAGGGTGTGTATCTCGTTGAAGTTCAGGAAGACTGAGTACATTAATCCCGTAGTCTTGAAGACGTTGCACAAGAGGTCCTGATCCTCCAGCTACAACTGTTACATCGTAGCTTGCAGCCATTGAGGTTGCGAGGTCAAAAACATACCGCTGGGCTCCTCCCCAGTTTGATTTAGTTATAACGTAAACAATTTTTTTGCGTGGTGAAGCGTTGGACATACTCTGGATAATGAATATACTATGTTGTATGCATATTCATCAGATTACTGGAAGAAAAGACCGCTATATTCTATCTATAGGAGATCTCGTCGTTCTCATGATTTCTCTGTTTATTACTCTTTTTGCTCGATATGGTCTTGAGCAATCCTACTATTTCCTATCACTACATATTATCCCATTTTCTGTGGTTTTTGTAATGTCCCTCGCTGTCTTTTTTATTGTCGGATTGTATGAGCGGGAAATGGTGGTAAGTATCAAAAATTTTGCATCAAAGCTCGTCAATGCACAAATCATTAACGGAGTGCTTGCTGTCGGACTCTTTTACTTCTTTCCTGAATATGGGATTGCTCCGAAAGTTACTTTGACTCTATATATTTTGATTTCGTTGGTTATTATCTTTATGTGGCGTTTGTTATATACACACTTGTTTATGACAACAGGGAATCTCAAGGCACTACTTATCGCTCACGGTGATGAGGCTTCTGATCTTTGGAGGGTGGTTATGGATGTGAATCAATATAGTTTCAGATTTGTTCAGCATATCGATCCGGAAGGGAAAGAACCAGTTCAACTTGCTCAAACCATTGAAGGTTTTGTTAAAGATCACAATATATCTTTTATCGTTCTTGATGAACGACATCCGGTGGTTGCAAAAACTCTCCCGTATCTTTATGGTTTTATCTTCCAAAGAATATCATTTATTGATATTCGAGAAATGTACGAATCGGTTTTCGAAAGAGCACCTCTTTCACTTTTGAGTCATGAATGGTTTTTACAAAATATCACTAATTTTTCACGTACCTCATACGACTTTCTAAAGAGATTGATGGATATTTTTTTGTCGGCAGTTCTTGCTATACCAACCCTTATTTGTCTACCTGTTGTATGGCTTGCTATTAAACTATCGGGTGATAAGGGTCCTCTATTTATTATCCAGAGTCGTATTGGTCAAGGTGGTCAAATTATCAAGATTCCAAAGTTTCGTACAATGACAAAAAATGATAATGGTATTTGGCCTAAAGAAGGTGATAATCATGTCACTAAGGTGGGACGTATTTTAAGAAAGACTCGCATTGATGAGTTGCCTCAGATCATTGCTGTCCTTCGAGGAGATATGTCTCTCATTGGTCCTCGACCAGATATTATTGACCTCGGTCATGCAATCGCAAAAGAACTTCCATTCTATGCAATTCGAAATATGATTAAGCCCGGTCTTTCTGGTTGGGCTCAGATTAAACAAGAAAATCCTCCACATTCTCTCGAAGAGACACGGGAACGTTTCTCGTACGATCTTTATTATGTGAAGAATCGTTCACTCATTCTTGATGCGGTTATTGCTCTTAAGACGATCAAAACGCTACTTTCTCGAACAGGTAAATAATGCTAATATGTGCAATATATGACACAAAGAACCCTGTTTATTACTGGAGGTGCTGGGTATGTTGGTGCAATGCTCGCTGATCAATTTCATGATCGTCCTGAGATCAAAGAGATTATTTGTCTCGACAAAAATGAGATGCCAGATCTTCTCAAGGGTAAGTCAAAGATTTTTTGGATAACTGCGAATACAAGTGATGATACATGGCAGGAAGTTGTGCGTGCAAAGCAACCTGACACAGTAATCAATACAGCGTGGCAGATTCGAGAAATGTACGGGAAGAAGGAATTACAATGGAAATGGAACGTTATAGGTTCTCGTAAGGTTTTTGATTTTGCTTTCAGTACACCTTCAGTCAAGAAGCTCATTCATTTTTCAACTGCTTCAGGATATGGGGCAGAACCAACAAATACTTTGGAGCATCTTTTTAAGGAGGAAGAAACTCTCCGAGAAAATATTTACCTTTACGGTATTGAAAAAATAGCAGCAGAAAAAGAACTCGAAGTTGCATATGCAAAAGCAAAGAGTTCAGGTAATGTTCCACAGGTGTTTGTCGTGCGACCCGCAGCTCTTACGGGCCCTCGTGGTAGATATATGTTCCGTCGATTTGGTCTCCAATCTGTGTTGCGCAAGGGTTTGCCAATTATTCCTATTGCTAACGATATTTGGTGTCGTCAATTTATCCACGAGGATGATGTGTGTGATATTGTCGATCTTCTTACGTTTAAAGATCTTAAGGGTCAGTACGAAGTTTTCAATATCACTCCCAATTCAATAGTTCTCGCTCACGATATGGCAGAAGTAATGAAGAAAAAAACATTTCGCATTACACCTTTTATTGTGCGATGTGCATTCTTTATCTTGTGGCATTTGAGTCGAGGTAAAATCCCTACCTCAAAAGGAGGATGGCGTTTCTACTCATATCCAATTGTGATGGACGGACGAAAATTAACAAATATGTATGGATATAAGTATCAATATGAGTCTCGACCTGCTCTTGAGAACAAAACTGGTAGATATGCGAAGTATATTCCTGAAAGTGAGAAATAGTTGTAATATTGTCAGGAATACCTATAATACAGAAATTAAATTACGATTATGATACGAACGAGAATATTGGCAGTTATGTTGCTGTTGTTGGGGGTTTTGATAGGGTACTTTACCTATGCGTCCCAGATACCTGGTTCAAAATGGGGTAGTTTCCCGTTTAAATTGGGCCTTGATCTAAATGGAGGTACACACCTTGTATACAAGGCTGATGTTACTGCGATTCCTCGTGCTGATGTTGGAACATCAATGGAGTCTCTCCGTGATGTTATTGAAAAGCGAGTTAATCTCTTTGGTGTAGGTGAACCAATTGTTCAGATTGAATCTGCAGGAGTTCTGGGTTCAGCTGAGGCTTCTCAAAAGCTCATTGTTGAACTTCCTGGTGTTACTGATATTAGCGAAGCAGTTAAAAGTATTGGACAGACTCCACTTCTCGAATTCCGTATCTTGAAGACGGCGGATCTTGATGCTATTGCAACAGCAAGTACAACTGTCGCTGAAAAAGAAAAAATGTTTGCTGCTGCTCTTGGTGGCGCGGTTCTTACTGGAGGAGATCTTAAACGAGCGACTCTTGAATTCGATCAGAATACTCGACAGCCTGTTGTTTCACTTCAGTTAAATGATCGTGGTAAGGATGCATTTGCTAAGGTTACTAAAGAGAATGTTGGAAATATTCTCGGTATCTTCCTCGATGGTAAGCAACTCCAGCTTCCAACTATTCGTCAACCAATTCTCGATGGGCGAGCACAAATTTCAGGAGGATTTACACTTGATGAAGCAAAGGTGCTCGTTCGAAATCTTAACTACGGAGCACTTCCAGTTCCTATTGAACTCATCTCAACTCAAACTGTGGGGGCGTCTCTTGGACAAGACGCTCTCTGGGGAGGTATTCGAGCAGGACTTGCTGCGTTTATAATCATCGGTATCTTCCTCATTGTTTGGTATCGTTTACCAGGAGTTATTGCGGTAGTTGCTTTGGCTATCTACACAATCATTACTCTTGCGCTCTTCAAGCTTATTCCTGTAACTCTTACTGCAGCAGGTATTGCTGGTTTCATCCTTTCGATTGGTATGGCAGTGGATGCAAACATTCTCATCTTTGAACGAATGAAAGAAGAATTGCTTTCAGGAAAGAGTATGTCAGATTCTATGCATGAAGGATTTGCTCGAGCCTGGCTCTCAATTCGAGATAGTAACCTATCAAGTATTATCACCGGTGTTATCTTGTACTACTTCGGAAACTCATCAGTGATTAAGGGATTTGCTCTCGTGTTTGTACTCGGTGTGCTCATCAGTATGTTCTCAGCAATTACTGCATCACGACTCTTCCTCTATGCGATTGCTCCGAAAGGGAATGGTAAGGTTGCACGGTTCTTCTTCAGTAACGGTTTCCACTTTAATCGCTCACATAATTAACTACCATGTTTGTCGTCAAATATCGAAAAATTTTCTACGCGTTCTCAGTTGTGCTCATGGTCGTTTCTATCGGAGCTGTGGCGGTTTTTGGTCTCCAATATGGAATTGATTTCAAGGGAGGGTCTCTTTTGGAAGTGAAATACGAAACTGCTCGACCTGATAAGGTTACTGTTGAAAATCTTCTTGCTCCACTTAAAGTAGGGGCGTCTGTTCGTCCAACAGGTGAGGCAGGATATCTTATTCGAATGAATAGTCTTACTCAGCCTGAACGAGAAAATGTACTTCGTGCACTTTCACAAACATCAAAGGCTCAGGAAGTTCGTTTCGACTCAATTGGACCAGTACTTGGTAAAGAAGCAGCTCGTAATGCGTACGCTTCTATTACCCTTGTACTCATAGCAATTGTGCTCTTCGTGGCATATGCATTTCGACAGGTTTCAGAACCAGTTTCATCATGGAAGTATGGTTTTGTTGCAGTTATTGCACTTCTTCACGATGTAATTATCCCAACAGGAGTATTTGCGATTCTCGGTCATTATCTTGGATATGAAGTTGATACTCTTTTCGTAACTGCGCTTCTTGTTGTGCTCGGTTTCTCTGTACACGACACAATCGTAGTGTTTGACCGAGTTCGTGAAAATCTTCGTCACGGTAAGCGTGAAGATTTTGAGACAACAGTTGGGCGATCAGTCAGTCAAACATTTGCTCGATCAATTAATACATCATTTACAACACTTCTCGCTCTTATTGCACTCTATGTATTCGGTGGGGAAGGGACACATCACTTCTCTCTCGCTTTGATCATCGGTATTGCAGCGGGTACGTATTCTTCAATCTTCATTGGCTCACCTCTTCTTGTAACTCTTCAGAAGTGGCAGGATCGAAAGAGAAAGAATAAATAGCCTTTGTTTGTTTTTAGCTAAAATAGGCCGTAGAATCCCGCTTTCTAGCGGGATTCTGCTTTCTATGGTCCTGTACCAAAATAGGGCTCTATAACCCCTTGACTTTATTCTTCCCCTGAGTAGAATACTTATCACGCCTTGAGAAAAGGGCGTTGTTGTTTACAGAGCTTTTTGACAACTTAAATGTGTGTGCATCAATGGTAAGAAAGTCCTATAACATATGTAAATATGTTATAGGCGAGAAAACGTGCAAGTTTTCAAATGTTTGTTCTAACCAATGTCTATATGAGCTGACATTGGATTAATAATTTCCGGACAGCTCTACAAGTGAATTTCAAAAGCAGTACTAGAATGTGTGTGAATTATAGTATGTTGTATTTTGTTCCGTTCATTTTATTGTAAGAGTTTGATCCTAGCTCAGGATGAACGCTGGCGGCGTGGATAAGGCATGCAAGTCAAACGGGTCCGCAAGGATCAGTGGCAGACGAGGTAGTAATAAGTAAGTAACCAACCCCAAAGTCAGGGATACCTCATCGAAAGATGAGTTAATACTTGATAGTCTCGCGAGAGTAAAGATTTATCGCTTTGGGCTGGGCTTGCTGAGTATCAGCTAGTTGGTAGTGTAAAAGACTACCAAGGCTATGACGCTTAGGGGACCTGAGAGGGTGACCCCCACCGATGGAACTGAGAAACGGTCCATACACCTACGGGTGGCCGCAGTCGAGAATCTTCCGCAATGGACGCAAGTCTGACGGAGCGACGCCGCGTGATTGATGAAGTCCTTCGGGACGTAAAGATCTTTTGTCAGGGAGAAAGTTTATTGATAGTACCTGACGAATAAGAGGTTGCTAAACTCGTGCCAGCAGCAGCGGTAATACGAGTGCCTCAAGCGTTATCCGGAATTATTGGGCGTAAAGGATGTGTAGGTGGTTGTGTTAGTCTCTTGTCAAATTCTTCGGCTTAACCGGGGGTCCGCAAGGGAAACGGCACAACTAGAGGATGCGAGGGGTTTGCGGAACTCATAGTGTAGCGGTGAAATGCGTTGATATTATGGGGAACACCAAAAGCGAAGGCAGCAAACTAGAGCACTCCTGACACTGAAACATGAAAGCGTGGGTCGCGAATGGGATTAGATACCCCAGTAGTCCACGCCCTAAACGATGATCTCTAGCTTTTCGGAGTATCGACCCTCTGAGAGGCG
>JACRJP010000003.1 GCA_016215455.1 Candidatus Tayloriibacteriota bacterium
TCCTGTACCTCCATAGAGTACTCCGATAGATGAGGTAGCTGATACCAATCCTGCGTTTGCTTGGAGTGGGCCATTTAATGTTCCTAATGCGAGACCGTTTGTACCAGATACGGTGAGAGCGGTGGTACTTGCGTAGGGGAAAGTGTTGAGTGCTGTTGTTGTAGCAGTGAAGTTTGCTCCGACGACTTGGCCAACGACTGAGAGAGCTGCGTATGGTGAGGTGGTACCGATACCAATTTTCCCTGTAGAAAGAGCTGTAAATACATTAGCACTTCCCTGTCCTAACAAATTAAGAATACTACCAGCACCAGCCTGACTGAATGTTACAAAGTTAGATGCTGTACTTGTTGAATTTGTTGCATCTGAACGAAGGAATTGTGCTGAATCATACCCTTCGAGTGTTTTTGCTACAAAAGCAGCTGGAACAGCTCCCAACAATTTACGTGGAGTCATTTCTCCATCCCATGACGGTGTATTTCCTGAACCTCCAATATTAATACCGAGATAGAGTGTCTGATTGAAATCAACACCAGTAAATGCTGTTGTACTTCCGAGCAATGTACTAAACAAACCACTTGTTATCGGAATACGATTATCAGTTCCTGTTCCACTACATGCTGTACCTTTACACCATGTTTCAGTCCACAAAGGTGAACCACCTGTTGGTGTTGTATAGAGTTTAAATTCAATATTGTAACTTCCATCAGATACCGCAACGTTACTACTATTAGTAAGTTTACCTTGATAATTAATTTGCTGATTAAATGCTGCACGAGCAACATTTGTAGTACCTAATCCAAATGGCAATACCATAACGCCACAAACGACACTCAGAATAAGTGTCCTTTGTGCTACATATTTCATTATAGAAATATAGTTTTTCACGTTATGTAATGTTTAATCTTCCGCACAACAAGTCGCACAAGCAGGAGAAGAGCAATGATAATAAGAATGAAGATCACGATTGGGATAATGAAATCAACAACATCGTATCGAGGTTCTGGATTCTTGGTTGATGTCTCTGATATATCGTGTGGCACGATAAATGCTCCCTCGAGTTTTTTGAGAGATCTCTGTTTATAATCGAGAATTGTGATACTAAAATTATACGTCCCTGCTCGTTCGAAATTATCGAGAGTTGTTTCATACGCTGTCTTTTCTTTATTTAAATGAAGAAGATATGCATACTTTTTATTATTATTAGTAGGATCTTGAATAGTAACTGCTACTGTTTTGAGGTTTTCAGGCAACTTATCATACGCGATCGATAATGTGACATTATCTCGTTCATCAAGTTGAATTGAACTCTGTGTAAATGATATTTTTTCTCCACGTTGTTTGAAATCAAAATCAACAAGATTAACTGTAGTAGAAGCTTTTGTTCCAACAACAGGCACTAAAGGAAATTGAGAAAAAGGATCAGGTACAACAGGAATGATAATTACTGACGAAGTCGCATCAGGTGCTTGAGTAATCTTTGTAGGAACAATAATTTTTACAACAGCACCTGATGAGTAATTCCCTGCATAATCACGAGCGAATGCTGCATAATAATATGTTGCACCAGATTTAATACTTGAGTCAGTTGTATATGATCCTCGTCCTTCATATACCACCTTTCCATCAAATGGATCTTTTGGAAAGAATGTCTCGGAACGCAAAACTCGAACAACATCGAAATCGTTGTCACTTGGATTTCTCCATGTAAGTTGGATTGCATCGCCTCTGATCGTACCTTCAAGTCGAGAAATATTTGCAGGAGCTGAAGAGTCAGGGATAGCAAGAGTGATGAATGCGAGACCCTTTACACTTGTTACTACCTGACGAGTATCTTGACCATCAATACGGAAGTAATATGTTTGATTTGGAAATAGGTTTTCTATTTTAACACTGTGATTATTCGCATAGTTAATCTCAGATACGGTGCCGAGTTCATAATCATTCGTAAGTCCCCATGCCAAAGTTCCGATAGAAACACGATTTGTTTTCCATGTAATAACAACTGAAGTAGCCCCTGGACGAACTTCAACATCAGACAATATGAGATTTGCGTACGAAGGAGTACTACCGCCACTCGATCCACTTGGTGTAGGAGTGATACAGTCATTTGAACAATTTGAAGTATTCTCTCCAAGAGAGCTCTCACATATATTATTGTTATTACAACCCTGTACATTAAGCTCCACTTCAACATTTGAGGCCTGTCCTGAATATGGCAACACAACACCAACCACGCAGAATGTAACCGCTATGAGCGTTGCAAATCGGTGGAGGAGTTGGTTTGTTGATAAAGAAGAGCTTCGCATAATGTTTTCTATAATGTCGTTGCGGTGACAATAACCGTTGTACTATAACTTCCTGCATCCTGAATCTTCGAAGTACCTATAGCTGCTCGATACTTAATGGTGGTAGTTGCTCCGTTTGGATGGTTTGAAGATGCTCCTGTTGCAACAATTTTATTTACCGTAGAGAGACCGTCCCAACACTTATCAACCGTGTCTAAACCTCCTGCATTACAAATTGATCCATTGTCACGAAAACGTGCATCGACATCGACTCCTTCAGGAGTGAAACCGAACCTCGATTCGGTTGCTGCATAGGTGTAATCGTAATCAGGATCAGCTCCACTTGGTGCATAGTCATCAAAACTTGCACCACCTGGACCTTGCAATGCAGGACTTGTTACCGAACGAACTGAAAGTGTATACCCTGCCGCATTGTCAGTAAGAACTGTCCATGTACTTGAAGCAGTACTAAAACCTCCAGCCAAACCATTCAAACTTGGAAGAGCGTCATCATTTGGAGAAGTAATCGAAATATATGAAGATTGCATTTGTTGATATCCTGCATACATTGAGTACGATGTACTTGAAGAAAAACCAGTACCAATTTCTCCCATCGTCGCATCATCTTTATAGTTCGTACTCTGACTTGGTGCTCCACCGAAATTAACTGAATCTGAATTCATACGATAGCTTGAACTTCCCATAACAAAAGCTTTGAGACTTACCGGCACTATGAGTGTGAGTATTGTTATAAGAAGAATAAGTCGCATATGTAATGTTATACTTTTCTCTTAAATTCAAATCGACTTGCAATGTAGTATCCCAAACCAACAACGAACACGATCACACCAAAGAGAGCTGCGAGGATTTTCCATGGAATTACCCAGAATGTGACAACTCGTTCATCAACGATATTGCCGTAGCCTCGATTCAAGTGAAGCGTTGCTTTGTAACGTCCAATGAGATACACCTTATCCCATTCAACACTACGATAGCGGAGAGAGTTAGGAAGTGAGAAGTAAGCATCGACTGGAAGTGTCGTGACTTTCCGGCCGAATGTATTGGTAATATCAACAGTACCAAATGGTACAAGGTGGATAGAACCACTGTTATTGTAGAGAATTTCAAAGGTTGTAGGTCCTTGCTGTCGGATAAATGAAGTACTTGGCTGGACTCGAAATTCTTCAACTGATCCAGATTCATTTGCATCTCCATTTACTCGAACAAAGAAAAGAACTCCCAATCGAGAAATTATCTTATTTTGAGCAACTGTTTGAGAATTCTGTGCAGACTGTTCATCTTTATCTGGTTCATTCGAGATAAGAACTGATGAATAGAATCCTCCTGGCTGTGCGTCTTGTGGAACATTGATCGATATAGGAATATTGATTCGCTGTCCAAATTCAAGAGTAAACTCACGTACCTCAGGAACAAGGTTGTCCTTGAATGAGTACGGACTCTTATCATTTCCAAGAAGCACGACCGGCTTATCAATATCTCGTGAACCCACGAAGTCTTCCACTTCTATCTTAAAGTGTACCTTTCGTTTAATACGATTTGTAATACTGATACTTCGTGTCACCGATTCTCCAGGATTAAGGAACACCTCTACCTTACCCGGTTCAAGAACAAAGTCGTTTTGTTCAGTCACAGCTACAGGAGCAAGTGTAACCGCGTGAACATACTGAGGTATCGCAACAACACCGAAAGCAACCATGAGACTTATTCCCAATCCGGTCATATATGAAATTGTTCGAGAATGTGTAGTCATAATAATCTTCTTCATATGAAGAATTGATTAGATTGTTGTTGCTGTTGCTGTGATTGTTGCAGTGTAGGTACCAGAGTCAATGTAAATACCTTTTTGTTCGACTGCATAACAAAGAGTTGTATCAACTCCTGATGTTGTTGTAGTAGAAGAACGAGTTGCAATTGTTGGACTTGCTGATGTAGTAAATCCTCGGTACTTCAATGTTGTTGATGGAGTACTTGTTGCACCACATGAGACACCTCCTGTAGCTGTACCGTATGTACTTGTGTTTACATCAGTTCCAAAAGCACTGTAACCAAATTCTGCTCGACCTGTTGGAATCGTACTCCACAATTCCGGTGTAGTTGTTGTTGCAAAGTCATTCACATACTGTGAACCACTAACACGCATTGCTGGGTTTGTTGAAGCCGCAACAGTGAGTGTGTATCCAAGTACATTATTTGTCTTCACGTTCCATGTAGTAGTTGCAATTGCTGTGTTCACCGCAGCACCCAATGCTGTACTCATTGTAGTATCAGCTGGACTGGTGATCGTAATACCTGTATCAACTTGCAATGTAACGACAACACTATCAGTTGCTGTCGCCGCATCAACAAGATTTGGTTCAAGATATATACCACTTGCAATAAGCACTAATGTAACAATGAGAGACATTCCCAAAGTCTTCTTTAATGTTGTTATTGTAAATTGTTTCATGTTGATAATTTTTATTCCTAACTACTGAATGATGAGAGCACGACCTCTCTTCACATTCATGTGTCGTGAACCAACTCTTGGTCCACCACACATGAACACGAAGCTACTTTTTCACAGGCACAACAACATACATATATTTGTCATTCGTTTCTTTTTTAAATACTGGCTGAATAACACCTGATACTCCTGTATCATCTGACCAGATTTTTACTTCATCAGAAAAATTTTCCTGAACTGTTGTCTTTACCTGTGTATCAGTAACAACATCTCCTGATGAGGCAACAACGACCATACCTTGATACGTACCGTTACTCATGCAGTAGTCATTAGCTGAATGACATACTGGCTCACCACCGAATAGTGGTGAGAGGGCTGCATACTCGATAAGAGCAAGACGATTGACGAGAGTTACAATTGGTACGACAACATTTGCAACAAGACCTACCTGAGATGAAGGAGTAACACCGGCAGGTGTTCGAATAACTTCAATATTTGATGTCGCAACTGTTGGTGTTGGAGATGTTCGTACTTCACTCAATGTTTGAGACTCTGATGAAGTTAGGTATGAAGGTAATGCCACGATCGAAAGAAGGACAAAAGTAAAAACACCGACAGCAACCATAAGTGCCGCAGGAGAGATTTTTGGAATTGGAAATGAAATATGATGTGATGAAGATTTCTCTTGAATAGTATTTGTAGTAGGTGGAGTTGTTTTCTCTGAATCAATTTTTCGAACCATTACTTCATGAACATTGAGAGGTTGTGCTACGGGCTGACTAGGCACTGAAATCTTTTGATCGAGTGTTCGAACATTCTTCTCGTAATTGAGGATGTCTTGTTCAGCAACAAACCACACTCGACCAACTCGGCGAGAATCAATTTTTGATCCTCGACAAAGCTGACCGATGTAGTCAGATGTATATCCTGTGAGAAGCGACGCGCTCTTCGCAGAAATATATTTCTTGCCTTCGAAAATAAATTCCGGGTGCATAGTGGTAGTGCAATTATTATACGGCAGAGATATCGAACCGAGATTATTAAATCTCGGAAAAGCTGGGGATAAGTTCGGATAGCCGAGAACAAAATATTTTAAGCCATATACTTCCGATATCTCGGACGAGATTATTACGTAAATATTTTTGTATCTCGGATAGTTTTTTATAGTAATTTTGTATATAAAAATTATTTACATTACTACACCTTATTTAGAAATATAGTGTGTATAAAAACGCTAAATAAAAAATATCTCGGCTACCCGAGATATCCTTATATTATTTAGTTCTTTTTCAAAAAAACTCATTAATTACCAAGCAGCTTCATAAAGGTTATTGGATCGATAGAAACTCCTTGAACCTTAACCGAGATATGCAAATGAGCACCTTCAGCGTATCCAGTTTTACCTGACAATCCAATTTCCTGACCTCGCACAACTCTCTCTCCTTCTCTAACTTTTATCTTTGAAAGATGTAAATAGAGGGTCACAATTCCTTGCCCATGGTCAATAGCTATTAAATTACCGTACGCTCGAAATTCACGTGCCAATCGAACAACTCCATCATTCATCGCAATCACAGAAGTTCCTTCTGCTGCACGAAAATCTGTACCCTTGTGAGCAATGAGTGACGTACCAGTTACTCGTGAATATCCATACGTATCAGTAACAAAAATATCTTTAATAGGATATATAAAATTTTTACTCCACAAACGAGTAGAGGTACTGATAATATTTCGTAAAACTTCAGCTTCAGTATTGAGTGACTGAATAAGTTTCTTTTCTGCTTCTTTAGTATTACCTCCAAGTTGTTGTGGTATACCGAGAGGTGCCTCTACCTTTTTACGAGCAATAATTTTGAGTGTAGTTGAGGTGGCTGTACCATCAACAAAAAATACTGTCACCGGATAGTTCCCTGTCTTAGCTGCAAGATCAATACCTCCAATAGCGGTAGATTGGTCTTTGTATAGGAAAGTAGCAAGAGTCTTATTTTGAAATACAACCTTCTTTATATTCTCACTACTTGTCCCAGTTACAGCAACAAGAAAAGGTTCCCCTTGTAAAGATTGTTCTGGTTCAAGTCTTACAGCAAATACAACCGGACTTGAAGAGGTTGCTACATGTACCGGTACCTGATGTTGCTGATTAAGACCAAATAACGAGGCAAGAAAAATTATGATAGATGAGAACATATATCACAGTATACTCTGTTTCTCTATCTATGTTAAAATTTATTCACTTATGACACACAAAAGATTTTTGAAAGGAAGTATCGCTCTTGTATTTAGTATTGCAATGACAATCCCCTCTGTAACCGAAGCTGCATCTGTTTGTATTAATATTCCTTTCAATCTTGCTGTTGGTGCAACAAACTCAGCATCACAAAACAA
Source organism: Candidatus Tayloriibacteriota bacterium (assembly GCA_016215455.1). GTDB lineage: Bacteria > Patescibacteriota > Minisyncoccia > Phycocordibacterales > PALSA-1337 > JACRJP01. The sequence continues at coordinate 7,135 of JACRJP010000003.1, forward strand.
TGTAGGAATTCTTCAAAACTATCTCGTTAAAGAAGGCTATCTTGTAACAAAATCTTTTGGACGCTTTGGACCAGCTACCGAAGACGCTGTGAAAAAATTCCAACGAGCTCACAATATCAGTGCGAGCGGTTTCGTGGGACCTATTACTCGATCTGCACTCAAGTCTCTTACCTGCTCTACACCTTCCCCTGTCTCAACTCCAGTAACATCTCCACTACCCGCAACGACTACTCCTATATCAGTAAAACCAACAGGCACTCCTTTAGTCGTCACCTATCCTCAAACAAATCGTTCATTTACTATCGCTGATCAATTATCAATTACCTGGACAGGACCAAAGAATGATTCAGTTGATATCATTCTCGAAGACAGCAATGGCGTAGCAGTTGGACACATTGCTTCAAATCTTTATAACGTCAATCATTTTTCATGGAAAGTTGGTGATATCTCAACAAACGGAAGCTCTCAAGATACTCTAAGTGAGCCAGGAGTATACAAGATTCGTGTTCGTAGTACTCTAAAAGGTCAACAAGCGGGAGACGCGACAAGTGCACTTATCACCATCAATGCGATACCTCTCTATATACGTTCAATATCTCCTGCTTCAGTTCCAGCTGATGGAAAAACAACCGCTATTATCCAAGGTAATGGCTTCAACAATCTTTCTTCTGTCCGACTCGGTGGAGATAGAGGAACACGAATAAGTGCAACATACATCTCTCCTGATGGAAAAATGATGTCATTCTATATTCCTACATATATAGAGCCGGGAGCTTACGATATTAGAGTACGTAATAGTTACACTGTAGCAAGTACAACACTAAGTAATCCAGTATCACTCATCGTGACAGGAGCTTCTAATTAAATAGTTTGATTGAGTTTATATTTTTCTACTAACCAATCAGAAGCATATTCTTTGTACTGGGGACGGAGAGATTCTGGTATTAGAGAAAAGGCACCTATGATTTTTCGACATGATGCTGTATTACATAAACATTCCATTCTCCAATCACCATCTTCTGTCATTGCATAATCCCAAAGTAATTCATCTCCCTTCTTTACATCTTTTATAGTTACAAGAGTAAACAATCCCTTGATACCACAATTTGGTTCACATGAATGATTGATATAACGAGCCATACTATTACTATCCCTCCATTTATGTTCTTCGAATTGAATTGCATGATCTCTAATATCTACAGGTAGGTCAGTACACTTTTCAGCTTCATATATAGGACCATCGAATACAGCCACGACTTCTCCCTTAGCAATATCAGAGTTTGCTATAAGACATTTACCAAATCGATTTGTTCCTACATTTACCTTAGGGTTATTCATATTATGTACTTCTTAATATCCTCTCCGCAGTCTCTTTTCCATTCGCCAATGCTCCTTCTACGGTGGCGGTGTCTTTACCTGTATAGAGTGCTTCTCCAGCAAAAAATATCATATCATTAATTGGCTCAGCCAGCTTTTCATATGCAGTACCTGTATCAAATCGTGTATAGCTATATGCTCCTTGAGTAAAAGGGTCAGCTGGCCAGTTTGCAAATCGTGATACTACCACTTGTTGACGAATAGTTTCTTTATCTATTTTAAATATATTTGAGAGTGAAATAAGTACTTCTTCAAAGATTTCAGTCTCAGAAGCTTTTGCTAAAGTCTGAGCAATCGGACCCGCAGACCATACCGTAAGTGTCGGGTATGTTTCTGGATACTGTGTCCAGACTGTGCAGAATTTTTCATTTGAAAGAAGAAAGGAAAGTTTACTTAAATCCTTCCCTAAACCATTAATCCACCATCGCTCTTTAAACTGAAGGATACCTTTAACCACAGATCCAAAACCAATCTTCGATGCAGCCTGTATTTTCTGAGTAATAGGTGGAGTAAATTGAATTGATGAGAGTGTTGGTATAGCAACAGTGACAACAATCTTTCGTGCTACATACTCTGTACCATTCGAAATAGTAACTTTAGTATTTTCAGTATCGTACACCACTCTTTCAACTTTCTCATTGAGATGGATCTCAACTCCATACTTTAAACACTCTGATTTGAGAAAATTAAGGAGAGCTCCATATCCTTCTTTAATTACTCCTCCTTCAAGATCGTTATTACCTAACCATTCATTACGTAATTCAAGGGTGCTAATGAGGGTGCTATCAGCAGCATCATATCCTTCAACCACTTTAGTTATTTCATTTCTTAAAACATCATACTCTTTTCCAGAAAAATATTTCTGCAAAAAAGCAGCAACTGATATATCTTCGGTAAGTTGTTGAAGTCTTTCTCTAAATAATTTGTTACTAGGAACAAAACTCTGAGCTTTCATCAGTTCTCCTGAACGAACTGTCCATATTTCACCTGACTCTGGAATAAACGTGAGTCCTGCCTCTTTCATCAATGCTTTAGTAACTTTAGCTTCACCGTGTACAAATTCAGCTCCAAGCTGTGCTTCGTAGCCAAAAACATCCTTTGGTATAGGATGTATTCGTCCACCAATTCTATCCCGAGCTTCGACTATAATTACCTTCTTTCCAGCTTTTGCCAGTTCCCGAGCGGTCATGAGACCTGTTGCTCCTGCACCTATGATGAGAATATCGACAATTTGAGTCATATATTGATTATAACTTCTGTTTCTCCCATAACTCGTAAAATCTTCCTTTTTGACCATAGAGTTCAGCGAAGTTACCTGATTCAATAAGCTTACCGCCTTCAAGAACAAGAATACGATCCATTTCCTTAATAGTAGTAAGACGGTGAGCAATAACAATAGCTGTTACCGTCTGGAAGAATTGATGGAGTGAATCACGAATCTTTTCTTCAGACTCAATATCAAGATGTGAAGTCGCTTCGTCAAGCAGAAGGATTTGGGGACTCTTAAATACTGCACGTGCAATACCTACTCGTTGTTTTTCACCACCTGACAAACGAACACCCTTCTCACCGATTGGAGTATCGAGACCTTTAGGAAGATTCTTAGCAAAATCAGCCACATGAGCAATATCGAGAGACTTTTCAAACAACTCAGTATTTTGAGCCTGATCATAGTTTGAAATCGTTACATTATCCTTTAATGAGAAGTTGAATACCTCTGTCTCCTGAAGCACAACAGCAACATATTCAAAGTAACTACTCTTCTTAATATTTCTCAAAGAAACACCATCAATCAAAACTTCTCCTTCATAGTCTTCGTATTCTTTTAGAAGAAGTTTGAGAATGGTTGATTTACCTGCTCCTGAAAGACCGATGATACCTGTTCGTTCTCCACGATTAATTTCAAATGAAATACCATCAAGTACCTTTTTATTTCCATACGAAAATGAAAGATTTGAAACAGTAATCTTTTTCCAATCTTTTGGAAAAGAAGACTTTCCTTCTTCAGCATCAATTGTAATAGGTTGTTCGAGCATATCTGTCATACGACCAATTCCATACTTTGCTACAGCAAAATCCTGTGATCGATCAGCAAGTTCTCCAACAGACTGCCAGATACTCGAGAAATAGCTATAGAACAAAATAAGAAAGCCAATCTCATAACGACCCTGAGCAATACCAATTGCAATAAAGGTAAGAATACCAATACGAAATATCTGACCCCAGGCATTTTTGATAGCATTCCCTGACTGGAACCAGAAGATTCTCTTTTTTACCTTGATATACAATTCATGACTCATCACCGCAAGTTTGTGATACAAAGGCTCTATCATTGACATCACTTTTGCACTGCGAATATTATTAACTGATTCAAACAGAAGTCCGTGTACTTCCTCTTCTTGAATATTAGCAATTTGAGATGCTCCGGTTCCCTTGCGAGTGTAGTAATACGATATACAAAAATACGTAATGAGGAATATAGCGGTAAGGATTGATATGAGCCTATCGAATCGAGAGATAATGAATATTGCACCGATGAGATTTACTCCAATTTCAATAAAGTTACCAATCCACATACGAACAATTTGATCCAAACCGTTTGCTCCTCGATCAATTTTCTTAAGCTTATTACCAGCATTCTCCTGTTCGTGCCAATTAATATCAAGAAAAAATAGATGACGTATGGTCTTAAGCTGAGCATCAAGAGAAATTCTCTCCCCTAATTCAAAACCCCACGACTTACCAAAATACATTGCAATAAAACGCCAAAGAGAAGCAAGGCTCCATAAGATAAAGACATTCCAGAGCGGTTGAAGTGATTGATCAGGAGTATAGTTCGTCAAAAAAGTAACTATCTCAGCAAATGCATATGCAGGATACAACCAAACAAGATCGCCGGAAAGACGAAAAAGAGATGCTGCTATGAATTTAACCTTATACGGCCGTAGTAAACCTAAAAGAGTACGTATAAGGCCTAAAGTGGGATAAGTAACTCTTTCCATAAACTATATAATCCATTATTAAACCACGAATCACCCACAAACACTATTACCTACTCAATCTGACGAGCTGCAGCATATACTTCCGTGGTAACGCTTGTATCTTGTTTACTCTCCATCAATAAACGAGCATGTGGACTATACTGGGCAGCTAAATCAAGACATAATCTATACTTTTCAGAAAACTTAGTATTCAGTGCAGAAGGAGTATATAAATGAATTACTTTGAGATAATCACCAAGACCTTTAAACCATGTTTCAAGAATGGTTTGGTAGTCAGGAACATTTACTTCATACAAAGCATGGTTCACATCAAGAGTCGCTCCAACATATTCATGTGCAGCAATCGGATCAACACCTTGTGCTATCAGTTCTTTTTCTATCTTTTGTATAAGGAATAAAATATCTTCTACCTTCTGTCCCCATGCACCCTCTTCACCTTGAGCTGACATATTTTCAATAGCGACACTGAATTTCTTGCCTTGTGCATAGGCAGCTGTAATAGCTCCACAGAAGATAGCTGCATAACGATCAATCACAGTTGCTCGTACTTCTGGCGATAGACTTTCAAACAGTTTTGATTGAACTGATGGTGGGTGTACTGTGTATGATTCTCCAATAAGTTCTTGTACTATTTTCAATTCTTCAAGTAAACGATCATGGTTTTGAATAGAAATATCCGTTTCATCTATTTTAGGAGTATCCCCATGAATCGAGATAACAACATCAGGGTGCGCAGATCGATATTGTAATAGTGCTTCAAGTCCTTCTTGAATCTCTTCTATAGTTCTATTTCTAAAATCAAACTGTATTGCAGGTATTTCCATAGTAGATGCTACTTCTACTTGGTCAGACAATGACATTGTTCCACCATCTTTCTGAAGGGTTGATATAGCGACACCAAACATTTCTCGAATTTTTTCACGAGATTGAACGATATATTGTTCAGGAGTTCCTTCATTCGGATTCATACACTCATTGTAGCTCATTATGAAGAAATAAAAAGTGACGAGTGTCCTCGCCACAAAATCTTGCTACCTCTCCTATTTCTTAAACAACTCAGAAAATTCCGCAAATGACATAGCGTAATTGAAACCTGGTGGTTTCTCCTGAAGACGACCGTGGCGATCTTTGTCATACACCGGAGTATTCTTGAGTTTCACAAAACAGACTGCAGAGAATCTTCCTGTCTGAGCTGTTTCGGGAGTTGCAATAACTCGATGACATAGAGCACGCAATTTACCATGTGAACGTAACTGCATTTGTGTGGAGTTAATAATTACCGTCTCTCCTTCTGATACTGGCATATCCGTCCACACACCATCATATGTCATACATTGTAATCCTGGTGCACTCTCATATAGATGGAGAGTAAAACCACTCTGATCAATATGGGCTGATGCAGTTTCATCACCTAATTGACGATCACCAAAGTAATGAATGAAACGAACAAAGAAACCAGGTTCACTCTCCTCAACTTCTCGAGCAAATCCCTCGAGACCAAAAGCCTCTTCAGTCTGTCGAGCAAATTCGAGGACAGTAGGCTTCATGAGGCCAACGAGATTCGTGGCGTGTTGAATGAAATTCAGAGCAATAGTATCCTCGACTTGAGCAGCGTTCTGTTCGAGCCATGTAAGACCTGCTGTTGTAACATCAAAGTTTTCCTTATGATCAGCGTTCTTACCGACACCACTCTTGTATTCATAGCCAACACCGGTTCCACCATCACTATATGGTAGACCTTGTTTAGTCGAAAGAGGTAATGCAGTAAATTGTTTCCAAAGTTTAACCGTCTCATTAACACCTGCTCGCAAATCAGCAGGATAAATTAACCTGACAAGACCCTCTGTTTCCAAATCTTTTATAGGAAGCTTTTTCATGTTATTTCTTATTACCTGGTTAATAATCTGTAATAAGAATAACTCTGTGTAAAAAATAAAAAAGCGAGGACCTCTTCGGTAAATTAAACCTTATATTATTTAGTTATCTTATCACTCTTAATCTCTTCGGTGAAGAAAAAGGGTAGTGTATCTATCTTTCCATTTTTAATTGCCTTTAAAACAGTGGTAATGCCTGTAATAGAATCAAATTCATCAGACTCATTCTTGATTGCCTGATTGATTGGTACCCACATGTTATGACCAAAATCGGTATCACTGATCAATGTACCCTTAGCTGTATGAGCGTATGCTATAGGAAACATGAGGTCAGAAAAAAGTTCTCCTCCTTTATACATAATTCTTCGTTCACAACCAACCAATCGAAATTGAGCATCGAGTCCTGTCTCTTGTTTTAGTTTTCTCGTTGCGGCCGGTTCAATCAATTCTCCCTTCAACACAACACCTCCCATGACACCAACTTTTCCGTATGACGGATTTGATGTTCTGACTTGATTAAGAATTTCTATCTTTCCCTTTACCACTCTCGAAACAATGGTAATGACATTAATTTTAAAAAGACTCGTAATCGCACTATTACTCGGATACGGATCAGCAACATGCTTAATACCCTTGTCTGAAAGAGTGTATCCTGTGCGAGATTTTATAATAAAGTCCTTTTTAACGAGATACTGAAGATGATAGTTAAACAGATCATTAGGAACCTTCATTGTATCAGGTTGAAGTTCACTATACCGAAGAAACTTGGCGTTCTTCAGTTTTGAAAGAATATGGTTCTGTAGTGGTGAGAAATTCGGCAGCATTCTGCTACATTACCCCACACTAACAGCTTATTCAAGTCTAAAAGCTACTTATCCAAATCTAAGATCTCATCAATTCGAATCTTTTCAACGAATTCAGGAACGTGAGATACAAGAATCATCGCCCCTTTGTATGCATTAAGTGCTTCAGCGATAAGTGGCAAATGACGGAAGTTAATATGGTTTGTTGGTTCATCAAGAATGAGAAGTCCTGGACGTTCAAGTACGAGACGTGCAAAAGCAACAAGTCCCTTCTGTCCTTCTGAAAGACTACCGATTTTAGTATTGATTACATCACTTGTAATGAGAAAGCCCGCAGCTACCCCACGTACCTCAGACTCACTAACATGACGTCCTGGAATACTCATGAGGGACTCGTAGACCGTATGATCAAAGTTGAGTGTAGAAAAGTCTTGACGGTAATACCCCACTCGTACACCATCAGCGATAATAGAACCATCACCACCAGAAGCAATAGTCTGGAGAAGTGTACTCTTACCAATACCATTAGGTCCCTTCAACAAAAGATGATTATTCTTACGAAGCTTCACGAGAGTCTTTCGTGTTACTGCTTTATGATTACGAATCACCTTATATGAATTGATAGTAAGGATATCTCCTACAATCTCCGGTTGTGCAGGGATTTCAAAAGGTCGAATTGTTCGGTCTTCTTTACGTACATCAACTTTCTCTTCCTCGAGCTCTTCAGCCTTTTCACGCATACGCTTTGCGACAAGACGCATCTGACCTCCTTTATTCGCAAAAAAGTTTGCCTTATCCTTATTCTCCTGAATCTCCTTAGCAAGCTGAGCATTCTTCATGTTCTCCTTTTCAATACGAGCAGAGATCTGTTTCACTACATCAAAATAGTTTCCAAAATATTGTTCAATCTTTCGTGTATAGACATCGAGATAGAGAACACCATCACTAAACGAGTTTAGAAAATCAGCATCATGGGAAATCACCATAACTGTCTTTGGATAGTTCTTGAGAAAGTTTGTAAGGTGTTCAATTCCCGCCTTATCGAGATTGTTTGTTGGTTCATCAAGAAGGAGGAGGTCAGGATTCTGAATGATTGCAGAAGCAAGAAGGAGTCGTGCCTGTTGTCCTCCAGAGAATGATCGAATAATACGATCGTGTGGAGCATGGAAGTTAACCACCTCCAACACTTCATCAATCTTTACATCAATATCGTATATTTTTTCATCAAAACACTTTTCAAAGAATTGACGCATTGTGAGATCAAGATCAGCACGAGGGATAACTTGCTTTGAGATAGCAATTGAGACACCATTTGAAATATTAATATCTCCTGATTCAGGTTTTGATTGTCCTGTAATGAGACTAAAGATGGTACTTTTACCAGCACCATTTTGACCCATGAGTGTTACTTTCATTCCTCGACGCAATGAAAAAGAGACCTCTTCCAAGATAGGTTTATTATGCCCGTATTCAAATGACACTTCGTCAAAGCTTAAAACTGTATCACCTTTCGACATGGTCTAGACAATAACATTAGTTGGGAGTAATCACAACGTAATAAAAAATCAAACTCGTGAGTGCTCCATGAGCACGTCACACTCACTAGGCTTTCACCTCTTCGAAGGTGTGCCAGTGAAATGCCGGCACTGCTTGCGAAGGATGTAAGACTGTTGAAAATTGAATCCCCTTCTCGATGAGGTTCTGTGCGGCGGCAACAAAGTCCGTAATGACGGTTGCCGAGGGCACACCTTCGTCCGGAGCTTTATCGCGAGCGAGCAACACCACGTGAGGTGTCGCCATATTCGCCTCGAGAGATTTTGTCCCTTTGAGGCGATACTCTCGACCGTTGACACAAATGACGGCTCCCGCAATGAGGGTTGCGACATAGTGGGCGGCCAAAACGGCCGATATAGAACAATGGTTGTTCATGGACAGAGGATAGTATAGGGGGTGCAGATAGGTCCAGTAACAAATTACACAACATTGTGTGTTGTGTCAAATGTTCTTCTATTGCGTTTTTTCTGCTTACTTCTTCTTTTTTGCTGCTAATCGAGCGTACTTGATTGCAAGACGCTTTGCTGTTTTGCGTGAACGTGTACCCTTTCGTGTACGTGTTTTTCTTTTTGCCATATACAGATAGTATACACTATTTGTGTATTTTTCTAAAACCGATACTTCTTCAACTCCTTCCGTCGCTCCTTATGATCCGGAATAGTTTGAGCAACAAGATTCCAGAATTGAGCTGAGTGATTAAATTGACCGAGGTGACACAATTCATGCACAACAATATAATCCACTAATTTTTCAGGTAGATGAATGATCTTATAATTAAAACTGAGATTACCTTTAGTCGAACAACTTCCCCAACGACTTTTTTGATTACGGATTGTAATATGTCGAAAAGTAAAACCATACGCAATATTAAGTTCAGCAACTTTCTTTTGAGCGAGTACGTATGCTTGTTCTCGATATGCACGATACTCTGTCGTGCTACTTCTCAAATGAATCATAGGACCTCGAGCAACAAATTGTTCTATCTTTCGAAGTACCCAATCAGATTTTTGTACAATAAATCGCTCAATCGTTCCCTGACCTACCCATCGTGGAGCAGTCACTCGTATATCCCTCTCACCATGTACAGCAAGTCTCACGGTACGAGACCTGAGACTTGTCTTGAGAGTGTATTCAATCGTTCGAGTAGGCAAGGTTATCTGGTGCTTCATTGCTTACAATGTATTCTTACCTCTATACCTTTCCACATTCTGAGCAACACAAAATTTCACCATCTTAGTAATGAGTGCTAATGGAAGTGGTGTATCAAGTTGAAACTGAACCGTACCTTTCGATGTTGGATACTTTGCTAACTCTTTTTTAAATACAGCAATCCCCGCGGCCCCAGGATAGAAACCAATATGATGTTTATATGCAGCAAAGTGAACAAGATGATGATTATTCAGATCAAATGTAGGAATACCGTAACTAATTGTCTCTGTAGCCTTCGGTACAATCTTATGAATAGCTATACGAAGTTCCTTAAGAAGTTTTTGAGTCTCCTTTGGATAGTTAGCTATATATGAATCAATATCTTTGTAGGATTTCAAGAATGTTTTAATACGTAACTGATCGTAGTATCATCTTGCGTGTAATTGGACCGAAATAACCAACAGCGGGTGTAATATTGTTAGCCTTCTGATAACGCACAAGTGCCGCGCGGGTAGCTGGACCAAAATAGAAAGTTTCATTCCCTGGTGAACCATACCCGGTAGTACTCACAACAAATCCTTGTGAATTCAAAAACTGCTGCAGTATACGTACATCAGCACCAGAAGAATTCAAAGTAAGACTACGCACAAAGGTAGTAGGTTTAATAGATGGTGAAACAATTTTAGCAGTAGCAACTACTTGAGGTATAGAACTAGTAACCTCTATTGTTTTGGTCGCTGTAGAATTAACCCGCTCACCTGCTCTACCTCCACCAGAACGTGACGGGGATACAGTTGGTGTTGAAACTGGAGCAGCAGCTGATACTGTAAGAGTAAATTCTTGAGTATGGTAGAAAGTTTGAGCAGCAGAGAGTGTATCAATGATTTTCACCCGGATCGTTGAAGAAGTGGCAGAAGTTGGAGTACCGGTAATGCTACCTGTACTCGTATTAAGAGAAAGACCTTCAGGAAGCGTTCCTGAGACGAGTTCGTATGTAACCGTTCCTTGAGAGGAGGTGGCAGTGAAACCTCCGGAATATGCGGTACCTACAGTACCCGAAGAAAGAGTATCTGAAGCGAAATCAATCATATTAAAGAGAAGGATGCGGCCATAACTATCACTTACAAAGAGTGTACGGGTAGTTGACGCAAAACTAATGGAACGATTACCATCAAATGAACTGGCTGAGAGCGTACTTTGACCCGTCTGAGTGAAATTTGGTTTACCAATAACTGCTACAGCATTTTCTCCATTACTTATCGAATTCACATCAAAAACCATAATGCGATAGTTCCCATTACTACCTGTTGAATCCGATACGTACAGAATTTTATTCTCATTATCAAATGCCAGATCTTCAACCAACTCAAACTTACTCTGTGTGGTACCTATCGTTGCAGTAGTAAAATTACTTTGTCCCAAAACATACGACGCAGACATACCGGTGCTGATACCCGAACTTAAATCGTATACCATAACACGATTCGAATCTCCAATATACAAATAATGAGAGTCCGGATCATACACTGCACCATTTGTATTACTCAATGTATCAGCTGTCGGATATCCTCCGGTACCAGCTCCCGTAAGACTTCCTTCACCGAGAACAAAGGAAGCGGGCATATCAGTACTCACTCCATCTGAAATATCAAATACGAGCACACCTCGACCCTGATTGTGATCGAAAACGTACAGATAATCATTGTAGTCATCCACTACTACATTATAGGGATAAAACCGAGTAGCACTCTCTCCTCCACCATATGTATTGAAACTACTTGCCCCAAGTATGTAGGAAGCATTCATGCCGGTGGTAATCCCTGAAGAAAGATCGAAGACTCGTATACCGTACTGATTGCCTCCTTCTTGAACAAATAGTAATTTCTGTTTTGAGCTATAGGCAATGTGTTGAGCGTTCGACAAGTGATCTGGAGTCGTGCTTCCTATTCCTTCTCTATATATAGAGTCAGAACCGAGCACATAATCCGCAACTTTATTAAGGAGTCTGTTATTCGTATCAAGGTTAAAAACAAGGACTCGAGCCTGACCATCAAGTACGAATAGACGGTGATCAACCTCATCAATAATTAACTGAGCAGTATCAAGAAAACCCAAACTTAAATTTGCATCATTCTCTGCTGGTTTGGTGAAAGAATCTACACCGTTTTCTTTTTGGCCCAATACATCAACAGCATCTTCCCCATTAGTAATTGATGCTACGTCAAAAACAAGAACTCTGTTGCTTCCTGAATCAGTAACAAAAAGTTTACTTCCATAATAATGCAAATATGGCTGACCTATTGTCGAAGCATCAGTATTGTACGAATCAATACTCAGGACATCGTTCTTCTTATCAATATTGCTCACAAAATCATCTTGACCCAATACATTAACCGCTGGTTCACCATCGCTCAAGGTAGCGATATCAAAGACTAAAACACGATTCACCGTCCCGACATAGAGTCTTTGTCCTATCAAATCAAGAGCAAGTGAATATACCGAACTTGAAAGTGTCGAACTATTGACCGTAGTACTTGTTGCAGCAAAATTCGCCTGACCGAGCACATAGATTGCATCAGGATTATTCGATATAATGCCAGGATTAACATCGAATACAGTAACTCGACCACCATCACCTGCATAGCTTCCTACGTAGAGATAATCTGTATCTGTGTCGTATACGATACCTTGTGCCTGAAGGGTTGAACTGGCATTAAGAGAATCAAAATCTCCACCTTCAGTATCAAAATCGGGCTGTCCTATTACAAATGAAGCATCCATTCCATCAGTAATTCCCACCGACAGATCAAATACTGAAATTCTTCCAAAGCTATTATCAGCATAAAAAAGGCGATCATTATTTGGGTCATATGCCATTCCACCTGTATATGAAGTATTTGAAGCTGAAATCGTACCCTCTCCTGCTGTAGTAAGGTTTGGTGCACCAAGCACATGTATAGCATTTTCACCATTTGTAATGGTAGCGACATCAAATATCAGAACTCTATAGTTACCACTATCGCTCACAAAAAGTCTTTGACCTGATTCATCAAGTGCTAATTGTGTCGAAGCACCATTTTGGTAAAAATTTGCAGCAGTAACATCTTCAGAACAAAAATTTGAAACAAGATTTGACCCACCAAGAACATAGTCAGCGGTATCATCTTCAAGTTCATTGCTTGTATTAAGACTGAAGATCAATATTCTACAGTTTTGTCCATCAGCGATATAGAGACGATGATTTGTTCCGTCAAGAACAATACCACCAGGATCACTAAATCCAACCGCATTGGGTCCTTTACCATATGAATATTGATTTGTGAAATTCGGACTTCCGTCTGAATTAAATTGCCCAAGTACATCAGAAGCTTGAAAATCAGCACGGGATTCTATGGGTAAAACGGACACAAACAACAGAATTAAAAAGATAAACAATCTGTACATTTATATCCTAAATATACCACGTGATCGTAACAAAAAACAAACTAATTAACTCTACTCCATCGGTACGAGTTCACCATTCTTAACATGTGTAATCACCATTGGCTGAATTCGTATACCATTATCATCGAATGATATTGCACCAGAAACTCCATCAGGGTTGTTTGTTGCCTGAATATTCTGTAACCATTGTTCCGTATTAGTACTATATGTCTGAAGTCCAACATTAATCATATCGAATGCAAAGTCTGCCAAGAAACCTGGCTCAGAATTATATTTCTCTTTAAACAACTTAATAAACTCACTTGTCTTTCCTGACTTAAACCACATCGACTTTGCACCATTGATCTTATTTGCATCACCGAGGATTCGTTGATAGTCTGCAAAACCTGTCTGAAGTTGTGCATCATATGCGAATATAGGGGCTTTCTTAGCAATGGTAAGAATTTCTTTGGTAAGGATTGCTCCGTTTTCAGGACTTTCAATAACCATCACAGCATCATAATTTCCTCCAGCTATCTTGATAGCAATTCCACGAAGATCTGTTCTGTTATTAACAACAAACGGTGTAAAGTCATGACCATAGTTTTTCTTAAACACATTGAAGAAATCGATTTGTGCAGCACCATTGTCATATACCACAGCAACTTTCTTGGTAATAAAATCTGACTGCTGACCAAGATATGTAGCAAGATAACCTATAGGAGCATCTGCCGTAGGGCTAAACTGAAAAATATTATCACGAGCAACACCTACTGTTTGGACACCGAGTTGAATCACAGGGATACCAGTCTTTACCACATCTTCATGAATAGCATCGATAACTGGAGTAGAAAGCATGAAGATAATATCGACGTTATCAATACCGACAAGCTTCTTGTATGCACTCACACCTTTCTTTACCTCATATCCATCATCTTCGGTAATTACCTTAAGAGTTACCGTAGGATGCTCTTTCTTATACTGATCAATAGCAAGATTCATACCTTTAAGCATGTTTTGACCAGCAGCTCCATAATCACCAGTCAATGGCAACATGAGACCGATAGTGATATTTTGGGCTGTATTGGGTCCTGATGTGCGTGTAACTGCAAATACTCCAAGTACAATCACAAGCACAATTCCTAAAATGATTATAATTTTATTTGTTTTCATATGTTTGTATATTCACGTATGCGTACAGTATAACAATCACGTAGTTGACAGACAATTATTTTAATTAGATAGTTTATTTCACCATTCTAGCCTTATTTAGGGCTATATTTGTGATACTACTTTGACTAATTTTTCGACATAATCTATACTATATCCATGGAATTTACGACAAAGAATGCCCTACTGTGGGGTTTAGACAAGTACGATATCACCATACTCAAACACCTTTCATCTCATGAAGGAACTATTGTACATATTGCCCAAGCTACAGGTATACCTCGTACTTCCCTCTACTACATGCTTCCCAAGCTCGAACAGCGAGGTTTTGTGACTTCATGGAAGAAAGAAAAGAAAACGTTCTGGAAATTAGCGAATATAGACGATATTCAGAAAAAATATCATGACAGTATGAATATTGCTATGGTACCAACAGAAACAATCATGCCGGTATCTGATACCACTTCCCTTGAGATATATAGGGGTAAGAAAAATGTTCTCCATGCATGGAAACAAATCGCTAACCTACCTCCTAAAAGTCGTGTTCTTGGTATTCAACCAGAACAATCACTCCTCATGGCTGTTACCAAGAACAACATACAAGATGTTGTTACGTTCAATGAAACAGTCAAAAGAAAGCAGATCATCGTTGAAGGAATCATTCATAAGCGAGGGACTGATTCAATGTATAAAGTTCTCTCGAAGAAAGACGGACTACTTCTTCTCAAGAGTTTTGCTGGACGAACAGCAGATACTTCAGAACTCCCTGACCAACTTCTAACTAACACCACCGCTGAGATGTATTTGTATGGTGACAAAATTGCGATTGTAAATTGGAAAGAAGAACTATGTGTCATCATTAGAAATAAAGACGTCAATGAACTTATGAAGACAATGTTTGCTTCAACCAAATACCTCCTCAAGAAATACGATCAAAATGAAAAGATTGCTCAGAGGTTGGTAGATTTTGGGATGAGATAGTATGTCAAAATATTTTAGTTAAATCCCAAGTAACACCTCGTATTTCGCAACCAATTTTTCAGCAGCACTTCGGTTATCTCCTCCCTTCTGGTAATCCTCGACGATTTCAGCGAAACCTGAGAGCAGAGCATTACTGACGAGTCGTTGGTACGAGAGTTTATGTCCTGACTCTTTTTCATACTCAGAGACAATATACTGAAAATAATCTGGATAATCTCGAATGTAACGAGAAAATTCTTTAGCTATTTCTCCATATTCAGCATTACCAAAATCAATAATCCCTGAAATCTTTGTATCTTTAACAATTACATTTTCATGATGGGCGTCATTGTGAATAAACTGAAATACACCACCACTCAAAGTCTCATCAAATATAGCCTTGGCTTTTTGTACAAGAATCCTAAACTTTTCAGGCACAGTAGCGTCAACCACCAATCGATTATATTCCTCTTGCACTTCTGGATGTAGCCCCATCGACATGTCGATCTTTATTCCAATATCTCGTGCCATCTCTTTGGTAAACTTTTTACCTATTTCTGCGTGAAATATCCCAAGTGTCCGACAAAGTGCGGTCTTTTCATCTTCTGAAAATGACCCCCAAACAGTCCTCATCATGTCCCCTTCAACATACTCATATCCATACACAACAGGATTTTCTGAGATAAAGACAACGCGCGGGGTTGGAGTCGCTAGGCCAAGATTGCATAAGTGCTGTGCAACGGTAGCCTCTACCCCCAAACTATTTTGGGGTTCAAATTCCTTAATCTCCCTTTCTTGTTTAACAACATATTTCTTACCATCACCTGTTTCAACATAATATGCATAATTTACGGCACCTTTTCCCTTGAGCACAAAGCGAGTGATTTCCTTACCCAAGAGTGTTTGAATGTGGGTTTTTAAGATCTCGAGATTAGTATTCATAGATATCAGATCTTAAAGAAGTTGAGAACCCGACACTAAATGAAAATGTAGATGTTTAGAATCCTGAAATTCTCCTCCGTTTGTGATTATTTTATAGTTAGAACTATTTAGATTGTACTTATTGATCAGATCTTTTGCAATAGAAAATATTTCTTCAATTACAGACAAGCTATTCATATCAGAAATAGAAACCACATGTTGCTTTGGTACAATCACAATATGTAATGTCCAACTCGGTCGAGTATGCCGAAATGCTAATACTGTGGCGGTTTCAGCTTCTTTGATTACCGAGATCTTGTTATTTAAAACAAAATCACAGTAGAAATCTTTTGTGTCCATAGATATATTATACTCGATTATTGATCTTCTGACTGTATTCAAAACCTGTTGAATACTCCTTTAATTTGCTACTATGACATCATATGAAATCAACTATTCGCTTTAGTGCTAAGTTTTTAGACAACCGTATACTTCTACCTAAGAATATAAGTGCAGTACTTCCATCACAAAGTACAATAAACATTGAGGGGATCATTAATAGTTATGCTTTTCGAGCTCATATCGAAACGAATAGTAAAAGGGATCATTGTATTAAAATCACCACAACCATACAAAAGACCACGGGAATAGACGAGGAAAAACCCGTACTCGTAGAAATCACACGTATCGCAGATGAATCAGAAACTCGAGTTCCAGCAGATCTACGAAAAGCCCTTGCCACCGTTCCACGAGCACAGGCACTATGGAATGACATCACCCCGCTCGCCCGTCGAGATTGGATTTTCTGGATGATCTCAGGTAAAAAAGAAGAAACTCGCACAATCCGTATCAAAAAAATGATTGACATGCTCTCATCAGGAAAGCGTCGAGTATGCTGCTTTGCAGGGATACAGTGGTTGTAAAAAGTATCTAGAAAAGAGTAATAACTCTTTGAAGTGTTTCGTCTACATCCCCATCCGCATTTACCACTACGGCACCCTCTTTCATCAAAGCCGTTTCAAATGGATTTTTTAACTCAAGTATCCAATCCTGCATTTTTGGGTCTCGAGCAAAATCGTGGGTTGTCCTCGTAGAGAGACGATGTTTTATTATTTCAGGACTTGCTTGAAGTAGGATAACCTCATCAAACAAAGGAACAATATCATGTATATTTGTTGCCGTACCACAGTAGAAAGCAATTTCATTTGTTTCGTGTGCAATCAATTCTGATAATTTTTCCTTATTACATGAAAAAATAAGATATTTGATCTGATCAAGATTGTTCGTATCCCATTCCGTAAGTATTTCACCCGTTCTCGAATCTATTGTAGTAAACATGCCAGGAATATCTTCGATATCATGTACTACATAGCCAGAAGCCCGCAACTTCTTTCCCAAAGTTGATTTACCTGACCCGGACATTCCTGTAATAAGAATTGATTTTTTCATTTTTAGAGGTGTCTAAAGATTAAAGACTGTCCAATTATCAGGATTCTCTGATTCAGAAAGGGTTTTCTCTTTTACAATCGCCAGAACCAGGTCTGTAATATTCCCTTCCAAACCATTCATCTCTGGAATATATTTTAGAGTATCTTCTTTGGTATTTGAATCAATCCCATTAGCAACAGTTAGGTGTGGTCTAAAGTTTAACTCATACTCTCTTGTTGTTTCGCTACAATACGTATCAAATTCTCTCAATACATCCACCAAAGCTTTCTGTAATTTGAATACTGATTGATTTTCCCTAATAAACGACATAAGAATATACTCTGTATCATCTTCATCCCATTCTAATTTTGTTACATCAAAAAAGATCTTCTTATCCTCTACCTTAAATATATTTTCACCTAAAACTTTAGTAATTCGATCTTTTACATCCTGAATTTTACTTTCGTCTATATATCGAGGTTGTATCAGCGTTATATGTAAGATAGATGTTGACGAATGCTTACTTCGAAAATCATCAAACCATTCTGGTTTAGTAGTTAAATTTAATCTCAGATAAATTGCAAAAATCTTCATATAGCGATTATATCAGTTTCATTCTACACCAGCATCCGTCTCTGCCTTTACTTCTAAGGCCCGAGCAATTATATGCTCCCCTATCTCACCCCAATCGAAATATTTCTTATAATCTTTCGGATCAATCAATTCTATTTTTGTAATATCTCCATCAGGATCAGTGATAAATGGTCCGTACGGTTCAACAATACACACCGATCGAGTCTGTGACTTAATTCCCTGCGGTTCACTAATATCTTGATACCCGATCAGTCGTTGTTGAAGAACCTTCATATTTGTTTCCTCTTTTACTTCTCTTGAAACAGCTTCACAAATAGTTTCACCTTCTTCAACACCACCTCCTGGTGGAGTCCAGTACCCTTTATTTTCTGCATATACAACTACGAGTTTGTCTTTATAAAAGCAATACGCATGAACTCCTTGTATCTTCTTATCACCAAGATCACGTTCATCATTGATATCGTTATATATCACACCCACGGTCTGCCCTAATTGATTTATGAAGTGTGATTGTATTTGCATTGAATGGATGTTAGAAAACCAGAACTTATTTCGAACAAACTTTAATAAAATTATCTAGAAAATCCTTCCATACCGAAATTGAAGTAAGTTCCTCAGGATGCCATTGTACTCCGATCGCATAGGGATACCCAGTCATCTCAACAGCTTCAATAAGTCCATCGGGAGAATGTCCTGTAGCCACAAGATCTTTTCCTAATGTCTTAATCCCTTGATGATGTAAACTATTAACTTCGATAGTATCTTTTCCAACCAAACTATGGATTTTTGAATTTCCTTCCAAAGATACATTATGAACGAGTAATGATCGAGGTAGTAGTTGAAGATTTTCTTCATGCCAATCATGTCGTGCACCACCATTCATCTCTTGTTCAATATCCTGATATAGGGTTCCTCCTAATTTAACGTTTAAAATTTGTAGACCTCTGCAAATACCAAGAATTGGTAATTTTCTCTCCATTGCCTTATCAATCAAATACATCTCGAGTATATCTCGTTCATCATGAGGAGGTTGAGTATGGCTTTTTCTTTCCTCACCATAGAGCATTGGATTGACATCATTACCGCCTGGTAACAACACACCATCAGCCTGATCTATATATGTATCAACATCTTGATTAGACTCAAGCATCTGAAGGATTCCCCCAGCATGTTCAATTGCCTCCTGATATTTTGTATTCACCTCACCAGTTTTCTTGAGAGTTTTATATGAAAGGATAAGCGGTTTTTTCATGTTCTTATACTATCATATGCTGGCTTCTTTATTTTTGTATAAGCTTAAGAGTTGGAAGTACAGTACTTTCTTCAATATTTCCAGGAACAATTAAACTAAATACTTTCTTTTCTTTCTTATACACTATCGTGTAAATATATCCCCATGGAGCATGCTCGAGATTTTCCATATTATGTTTAATAACAATCGCTCCTGGAATTAAGTCTGTATATACTTTCTCTTTTGTTGTCGCTAATTCTTTTTCGTAATCATAATATGCATTGGCATATGTTGTATAAATTCCAAATGAAGACCCTCCCTCTACGTTGTCACAATTGTACATACGAGGATCATTATCATCTGTGGGTGCAACATACCAACCCTTAGGAATCTCTATAGAATAACCAAGTTTGGTGTTTATATATGTGTATGCTGTTTCAGTCTTTGTATAGTCTTCAAAATAAGGACATTTTGGTTTAGAACTTACAAATGTTCTTTCTGTTTCATGATCTGAAAAGATATACGGTCCTGAGGAGATCGCAATGAGAACGATGATAAGAAAAGTGAGTGTTGTGATTTCTTTCTTCATAGTGTCTTTAATCTTCTACAAAATAACATTTTCTAATTCCCCTGGAGTATGCGCAACATAATCGGGATTTCTTGATCTTAATTTTTGCTCACTAGTAAACCCCCACGTAACTGCAACGCTTTTGATTCCTACCTGCTTAGCCACATCTATTTCATGGTTACTGTCTCCAACAAAAAATGTATCTTCCAGATGCAAATTATTTTCTTTAATTATTGTTTGAACTGGTTCCAATTTATCATTTGCATCGGTGACAATTTTACTAAAGACATTTTCTAATCCATACCCTTTCACCTCAGGAAGCAGTGTTTCCGGGAAATCAGAACTTACCACAGTAAGAAAATAACCTTTGTCCTTACATTTATGTATAAGTTGTACTACTTCAGGAAATTGAGTTGCAGCTGGACAATCTTTGTCTAATTGTAATTCCTGAAATAACTTTGAACGTTCAGCCTCGTCATAACCTTCAGGTAGATACTTTTGGTAGAAAAGAGCAGGTGGTTGTCTCCAATTTTCTCTAAATTCTTCCGTAGTTATCTCCTTTACTCCATATTTCTTAAATATGTGATTAACAATCCACATCTGGTTCGTTACTGTATCTCTCACTACACCTGACCAATCAAAAATTATATTTTTCATGTTGCTGCCAGACTTGGAATCGAACCAAGATTAGAAGCTTCAAAGGCTCCTGTCCTACCATTAGACGATCTGGCAATAAGGGCACACTTACTTCCGAAGGAAGGCTCTTCGGGCATCACTACAATACTATATTACTCGCTCATCGCCAAGGTGAGCGAAGTCATTCCAAGTCATAACGATCCATTTACCATTTTGGACAGTACAGTACGTGAGTCCGGTATGACTCGTCTTAAATGAATTCTGTAGAGCCAAAAGAGTTTTATAATCATAGTTTTCATGACCAAACACCATCTCAGCGAGCATAGTTCGGAGAAAATATCCGTGTGTTGCAACAATGATTTTCTCTTCTTCACGAGCTTCAATCGTTTCAAGCGCAGTTTTAGCACGTGTCGTAATATCATGGAAATTCTCTTCCCCTCCAAGATGCCAATCTTTATCCTTCCATTTTTCCTTAATGAGCTCCTCGTACTCAATCACCTTAGGATCTGTTTTTGAAACTCCTCGAAGTGATGTTGGTCGAAGAATTTCTTTGAGACATTCATACTCCACAAGACCCAGTTTCTTGATCGTCGCAATCTTCTCTGCTGTTTGATACGCACGCTTCATGGTACTTGAAAGTACAATATCTGCTTCAAGATCAAGACAACGTTGAGCAATAAAATCTGCTTGCTGTTCCCCTTTTTTTGATAAAGGAGACTCAGGAAACTGAAACATCTGTTCAGCTCCTAAATCTGTCACTCCATGTCGCACAAAAAATATATGTTTTTTTGACATGATGTTATGAGCAAATATCGATAACGGCGAGTTCAAGTGGTAATGACTCAATTGATGCACTATTCATTTGTTGAGTAGCTTGGAGAAGCTTTATAAGAAGTTGTGGCTGTAAAGCTGCCTTCTGACTTGTTGCGAGTTTTTCAAGGAATTCAAAATCTCCTTCCGATACTGTTGCTGCAAGTGCTGATTTCATCGAAGGTGCGTGTGCGAGCAAAAAGAGAGCTCGGGTCTTTTCAAGAACTAATCGAATAAAGACTATACTTGATACTCCACTTTCACTCACCGTTGCAATAGTCGACAATGCCGCATCTTTGTTCTTCATTACCAATGCTTCAATGAAAGAATTAACCAATTGTGACTTTGGTACTCCCAATACCACTTCAATCTCAGCAAGACTAATCTTGTCGTCCTTTGAAGCTGCTACAGCCTTCTGGAGAGTTCCTAATGTGTCACGGAATGATCCATCACCAAAGATTGCAATGAGGTCTGCAACTCCTTTTTCAATGGTCACACCCTCTTTTTTAGCGACAGAAGTCACAAGTTCACGCAATACCTCAAGTGACGGCTTCTTGAAAGCAAAAACCTGACAGCGGGATACGATAGTTTCAGGAATCTTCTCTGTTTCAGTCGTCGCGAGGATGAAGATAGCGTGCTCTGGTGGTTCTTCAAGAGTTTTGAGAAGTGCATTGAAAGCTTCCTTGGTGAGCATGTGCACCTCATCAATGATATACACCTTGTATTTCGACTCAAATGGCAACACGTTGACGGCATCACGTATTTCACGAATATCATCAATACCACGATTCGATGCTGCATCTATTTCATAGATATCATTGTCTGATGTACCGATAGCATGAGCGAAAATTCGAGCAATACTTGTCTTTCCTGTTCCTCGACTTCCTGCAAAGAGATACGCATGAGAAATGTTATCGGCCTTAATCGCACCTTCGAGAACTTTGACGATGGTGTCTTGCCCTTTAACTTCCTTAAAAGACTGTGGGCGGTATTTACGATACAGAGCTACGAAATTTTCCTTTGACATATGGTCAGTATAGCAAATTTTATGAGAAAACTCTCAGAAACAAAAAACTAAGTGCGGTGAAAATAAAAAAGTAATTCTATAAATAAAATGGCCAGCGAAGTCTCCGGGAGGGATACACTTCGCTGGCAAACGCCGGAACTGACGGATTACTTGCGGGCGGCAGCTTCTTGGCCCGGGGAACCGATCGCGGCGACGGCAGCGCAGGAGGCATGGACGGCATCTTCAGGAGCGATGTGGCCGGCGATGATCGCGGAATTCACAGCGGAGTGAGCGGCGAACGAACAGGGACGTGGATTGGTCTTCATAGCGGGAACAATGTGGAACCGTTGATGAACTGCTGGAGTCACCCTGAGCAATGTAAGTTTCTACTCAGGTCCAGACGCTTATAAATATACACCTATTATTGTAAGCGTCAATATGCTGCAAGGTAGTTATCCACAGTCACTGACACCTCTGCTGCAGAGGTAGTTTCCATGAGTTTGAGACGTAATTCTTTTGAACCTTCCCAACCATGCACGTAGGCTTTGTAGTGTTTCTTCATGATGGCAAAGTTTTTGTAGTCCCCCAATAGTTTTTCAAAAAGT
The DNA here is from genome assembly GCA_016215455.1 of Candidatus Tayloriibacteriota bacterium. Classification (GTDB taxonomy): domain Bacteria; phylum Patescibacteriota; class Minisyncoccia; order Phycocordibacterales; family PALSA-1337; genus JACRJP01. The sequence goes on from JACRJP010000003.1 coordinate 30,246, forward strand.
TGTGTATGCTCAACCATCACTCGTAATTTTTCTGCAACGTACTCTCGTACTTTTGGATCAGAAAGTTTTGCATCAGCAGACAAAGCATGTCGCATCGGTGATGTCATATCAAAAAACCATGGATTACCAAAAATTCCTCGACCGACCATTGCTCCATCAGCACCAGACGTTTCAATCTTTGCATATGCATCTTCAAGACTTGTTACATCACCATTACCAATGATCTTAGTCGAGAGCCCCATTCGATCTCGAATCGCAACCACTTCCTTAACATGTTCCCATCGTGCTGGGACATCAGACATTTCTTTACGAGTACGAGCGTGGATGGTCAAAGCAGCAATTCCCTCTTCTAAAATCGCTGGAATCCATGTATCTATTTCAACCTTGTTATATCCCACACGAGTTTTAACTGAAACAGGAAGACCTCCGGCACCACGTTTAGCTGCACGAATCACTTCTTTTGCAGTCGCTGGGTCCTTGATATGAGCAGCTCCAGCACCCTGCTTCTCAATACTCCGATCAGGACACCCCATATTAATATCGATACCATCAAAACCGAGTTTTGCGGCAAGAGCAGCGGCTTGTTCCATTTTTTCAGGATGGGCAGTAAAAAGTTGAGCGACGATAGGGCGTTCAGTTTCAGAATATGCGAGATCTCGTTCGAGTGTCTTTCGCCCAGGAGAACAAAGTCCATCTGCAGAGACAAACTCAGTCCACATGACTGCAGGACCACCATCCTTTGATCCCATACGACTGTATTTCGCTATGATCTGACGAAAAGCAGGATCAGTAACATCCGCCATCGGAGCAATGACGACAAAGGGTTTCGTAAGTTGTGACCAGAAATCTGAATTCATAAGGGAACACTACCATAAACCTATGACTGCTTGCCACCCGATACGTATTTGAGAAGTCCGAGCACATCCTTATCACGATTCTTACTCAAAAGAACAATGAAGATATGTGGTTCAAGCGTACCCTCCTCATTTGGAAGCAAGAAGATCGATGCAGCTGTGCGCTCTGCTTCATCAGTGAAACCATTTTTACCACCAGCGTATGATGCGAGATTAAGATAGTGTGTTGTATTTGTCCAAGTATGTCCTCGAATTGATTTCGTCTTAAGTTTTGTAATATCAATAATTTCAGGATGTTGAATATACAACCAACCAAGAAAACGTGAGAGTTCACGTGCTGTTGAAACATTAAACTGCGAGAGTCCTGATGGATCAGCAAAACGTGTTCCTGTTGCCCCAATTGAAGCTGCGAGATTGTTCATGGCAGCAACAAAAGCAGTTCGTCCCGCTGATGCCGCCAATGCTTCTGCTGCATCATTACTCGAAACCATCAATAGCGGGTACAGTAGGTTTGCAACACTTATTTTTTCATCTTTCTTAAAACCCGCTGTTGCCCCTTCAGTTGCAAGAATATCTGCATCAATCGTAACTACTTTTCGACTATCAAGACTTTCTCTGGTTACCACTGCAGTATAGAGCTTGGAGATAGATGCGATCGGTAGAACCTTATCAGCATTCTTCTGTACAAGAACCTTCCCTGTTGTGAGATTTGTCACTATATACGCACCGGCAGTAACTTCAGGAATCTTTGGACCAATTTCCATCTCACCTGATGGAACCTCAGAAACCTCATTATTGGTATATGTGGTTGTTCTTTCCGAAGAAACAAACTCACGTACCACAAAACGAAAAGTTCCAATTACCACAGCAACGATAAAGACTCCGACAAGCAGTGCTCCTGCCACCGAACTAAATGTTGTGAAGAAAGTTTTAAAGAGTCCTTGTCGCATACTATTTCATTTTGGAAAAAATCGTCGTTCCATACCGTGCATCAATGTAGTCAAGAGATGTTGTACCGTGACGCAACAGTACCCCCTTCTTATTCCCCACAAATTCCATTAAGTTATCAAGTGTTTTTGAAAGTGGCATCCTTTCGTTGAAATATATCGTAGCATACTCAGTACTCGTAGCAATTGAGGTAAGTACGTACAACTCATGATCTCCTGTATTACCAACAGAAACTCCTAAAACAGGTAGTTTGAGACGAATGATACCTGTTACGAAGTCATCAAATTGACGAAAACGTGCACCATCAAAAAGATTACTTCCCATAAGTGGTGTTGTAGTACTTAGACCGTAATACCTCACATAGCTACGATCATCAGTTGGTTGTGCTTTAGCATAGAGATACCCTTCACTTGTTAGATAGTAACAGGGTGTTTCGCCAAACGTGTGGTACAAGAATTCACCTTCACACCACAAGGCCGATGGAGTATATTCATCAACTTCAACAAGTAACTTGGAACTGCCGTCATGAGAAATTTCTATATTTTTTAGAATAGGAAATGTTTTCTTGAGAGTGTGCTCGATGGTAGAACGTGGATACAAAATAGTATTCGAATATGGAATAAGACCAAGATACTCATGATCAAGAAGTTGCATCACCTCAAGAGCAACAACATCTGGAGATAGTGTTGAAGTTCCTTTTACATCAACTGAGGTAATTTGCAAAAAGGAAGCAGAGAGTAGTCGATACAAAAGATACAAAAAACTGAGAAAAATGATAAGACTTAGGATCCAAATACTCCGCCGGGCACGACGTTTCTTATCCTTGAGTCGCGGAGAATGAATCGCTCTCCCTCGCACCATACTATTGTTGACCGCCGATTACAGACTTTCCGAAATATTTCTGGAGTGCTTCAGGGATTTTAATACTACCATCTGCTTGTTGATAGTTTTCGACAAGTGATACAAGAATACGTGGAGTTGGAATAGCAGTACAGTTCAATGAGTGAGCGTAGCGAAGCTTACCTTCAGTATCTCGATATCGAATATTGAAACGACGTGTTTGGAAATCATGGAAATACGAAGCCGATGAAATTTCTCGATACGTATTTTCTTTTGGAACCCAAAGTTCGATATCGTATTTCTTTACCTGACCGAGTCCGAGATCACCTCCACAGTTAATGACGGTGTGATATGGAATTCCGAGTGATTCGATAAACTCCTCAGTATTACGATTGAGTTCATCATGCAACTTCACTGACATTTCATGACTTGCTTCACTCAAAATCACCTGTTCCATCTTATAGAATTCATGAACACGGATAAGTCCCTTCACATCTTTACCGTGACTTCCCGCTTCACGTCGAAAACATGGAGAAAAACCAAGATACTTGATCGGAAATTGTGAAGCTTCCAACACTTCATCAGAATGATACGCCATGATTGGCACTTCAGCAGTTCCTGCAAGAACCTCACCATCTTGAGTTTGATAGAAATCTTCAACATCCCCTGGAAGATGTGCAGTACCATACAAATGCTGCTTACGAACAACAACAGGAGGAATCATTGGTACAAAACCTCTCTTTGAGAAGAAATCGAGAGCGTAATTCCAGATAGCAAAAGTAAGTCGAGCACCTTCACCAGTGAGAAAATATCCTCGAAAACCATGGGTCTTTGCTCCACGTTCGAAATCAACCATCTTGAGGGTAGTCATGAGTTCGAGATGATCTTTTGGTTCAAAAGAAAAATTCGGTTTCTCCCCCCATGTCTTAATTTCGAGATTTTGAGCATCAGAGTCTCCTTCTGGAACTGACATATCAGGAACCTGTGGTACTTGGAGCATGAGAGTGTGCCACTCTTTCATGATTTCTTTAAGACTTTCTTCTTCCTTTCCAAGAGATTCTTTCACTACCTTCATCTCTTCGATCATTGTTGCTCGATCAGCAGGAGTTGCTTTTTGAATCTTATCGCTCACAACATTTTGTTCAGCGCGCTTCTTTTCGATCGATGCAGTGAGATCACGACGTTTATCATCAAGAACGATAAGGGCATCAATATCAATTTTGACGTGCTTTTTCTTAGCACCTTGAGCAACTATATCTTTATTTTCTCTGATAAATTTAATGTCGAGCATATTTGTGGGATTTTCTTAATGAAAATTTTATTCTTTCTTGAGCGTTCCTTCATGGTACAAAGACTATACTTTGTCCATGCTTGAATACAGATATCGTACCATAAAACCTTCAGATTTTCACTCTCACTTTAGTGAGATGGCTGATCCACCAAAAAATCTTTGGATAGCCGGAGATATCCCACCAAAAGACTACAAAATGTTGTGTGTGGTAGGGGCTCGTTCGTATAGTGCTTACGGGCATGAAGTATGTACTTCACTTATTAATGGTCTTGAAGGGTATCCTATTTGTATAGTTTCAGGCCTAGCGTTAGGTATTGATACAATCGCACACGAAGCTGCTCTCGAAGCTAGTTTACCAACTGTCGCATTCCCTGGTTCTGGTCTTGAACAAAAAGTTTTGTATCCTGTCCGCAATCGAGGTTTAGCCGAAAGAATTATAGAAAATAAAGGGTGTCTTATTTCAGAATTTCCTCCCGATCTCGCGGCACAGGAATGGACATTCCCCAAGCGGAACCGATTGATGGCTGGTTGTGCTGATCTTGTTCTTATTATAGAAGGCGGTCAAAGATCTGGGACTAATATCACTGCCCGACTTGCACTTGATTATAATAGAACGATCGGCGCTGTTCCTGGATCAATATTTTCACCTCTTTCATATACTCCACACGAATTACTTCGCGAGGGGGCTTTCCCTATCACCTCATCTCACGACATACTGAATTTACTCAATATAGCAGAACACTCTGACACACCTTCTACCACCAGCCTTATGATTGAAGATCCTCCATGAGAGCACGGAGAGCGGGTTCGAGCACGACAGCATGTCCAGATCCATATACAACAAAAATACGATCTTGCCGTTCAAGTGCTTTTGTAATTCGCTCAAGAATATACTCATCTCGAAATCGAGAAGATTTACTTGCTATATCATTCGTAAGAGTCCAGTTTTTATCTGGCCATGGAATCGGGTCAACAAGACTAGCGTAACGATTCTCAGTTAAATTAATATTAGCATCCATGTTATCAAGATACCGTGCGCATTCCATCTCATCCCAACCTGAGTCAGTTTTAAAATGTTCGATATAAGGAGCAAGATACTCAACCAAAGATTCATGGGTTCGCTGAATATGAGTTCTAAAATACTGATCAATATCTCGATAATAGTAATATTTAAAGATATCTTCTCGTTCAAATCCTAAATCTTCCAAATAATTAAGCTCATCGGATAATTTTGGCTCCGGAGATTCAAAATCAACATCTTCACCCAACGCAACATGTTCTGCTCCCAGTTTGAGAGTATACATTGGCTCACCTAATGCCTGAGCTTCTTCGCGGGTCATATGTTCAAGATGATCAAGAACTCGTTCTCGATTATGAAGAGCATGCATACCCTCAACCATAACTCTCTGTGGTTGAACTTCTTCGAAGGCTTCAGTAATCTCATTAAACACTCCATTTCCAACATCGTTAACATGAGGTGATCCAAAAAAATACACCACCTTATCACCCGCTTCGATACGATACTGATGAATCAGGTTACCACTCTCAACAAATGCAGAAGCAGCATATTGCTCCCCTGACAAAATCGACTTCTTTACTGCAAGAAGTCTCTCATGTTCACCCGGGTGTTGGGCAGGAATTGATTCAATCATATATACACAAAGATATTTTATTTATCCCCCTTATCACCATCGACGAGCGATGACAAAATTCCTCGAACAAATGTGAGAATTACTGCAAAGATAAGGGCAGGGAGAAAACCTTCAACATTGAAACCAGTAACTATTGAATCAGCAAGAAGTACGAGTAGTGCATTAATGATAAGTGTAAACAATCCAAGTGTTATAACATTGATCGGTAGTGTAAGGAGAAGAAGCATAGGGCGCAAGATTGCGTTAATAAGACCAAGGACAACAGCAAGAATAAGTGCGGCACCTAAACCAGACACAGAAACCCCTGGCAAAATATATGCAGTGATAACAATCGCTATAGCTGAAACTAACCAGTGAATGAGTATATTCATACCTACTATTATATACCCTTCTTCAAGAATAAAAAATCTACCACCAAAAAACCTTTAAAAACGACGTGGTCGATGAACCTCTCGTGGTGTATACACAGGAAGTCTGCGACACGAAAGTGATCGTAAACCAACCTGTCTCAACCATGAAGGATCATCTAGTAGGCTTTTCTCTACAATCTTTGGTCGAGCAATCATACCCGCTTGCATCCAAGAAAAGGTAGGTCCCCAACCAGGAGTATGACCATAGGTCCCACTTGCGATATAAGCATGGAGGAATTTTTCCTTTTCCCGATGATGGGTTGAAACCTCAAACAGAGGTATCGAACAAACAATGATTGGAATATACGGCAAACAGAATATGGCCCGAATGATCTTCGGTAAACATTTCCGACCAAGCAACCTAGTTCTTGTTATACGCCACACCACAAGAGTTAAGGTTCCTATACTCGCTACCACAGCGAGCCTGAGGAGTGAGCTTGACCAAGGATTTTCTCTTGGCATCCACCAAGTCACCGATATAACCCAAAGCAACCACACATCAATCGTGGCAAGCAGGCATCCAAAAATGAATCCCATAGGAAAAAGGTTTGGGGTGAAATTACGAGGTGCGCTTTCATAATATAAACACAAAAGACCCTCCGTTACCAGAAGGTCTTTTGTTGTAAAAAATATTTTAATTATCGTCCCTCTACGAATGTGAGAGCCTTACCCATTTGTCCTGCACGACCAGTTCGGCCGATGCGATGGATATAGTCTTCGTATGTTCCTGGCACATCGTAGTTCACAACGTGAGTAACATTTCGAATATCAAGACCTCGAGCAGCAACGTCCGTTGCACAGAGAACTTGTACAGAACCAGCCTTGAATGATTCAAGAGCTCGCTTTCGCTGTCCTAGACTCTTATCACCGTGAATAGATTCTGCCTTGATACCTTCTGCAGTAAGCTGACGAGAAATTCGTTCAACTCCATGCTTTGTTCGTCCGAAGACCAGCACCTTATTCCATTCCGGATCCTTAAGAATTTTCACAAGGTGACTAAATTTCTGAGCAGGATCACTAATACGGACAATATCCTGATCAACATTCGCTGATGTATCACGTGTCTTTACTGAAACCTTTACTGGATCCTTAAGGAATTCTCCGATAAGAGCTGTAATTTCTGGTGACATCGTTGCTGAGAAGAAAAGAGTATGTCGAGGAGTTGGCATTCGTGACATGACATATTTCATATCATGGATGAATCCCATATCGAGCATTCGATCTGCTTCATCGAGAACAATTGTTCCATACTTTGAGAGATCAAGTGTCTTTCGTTCAACGAGATCCTTCAATCGTCCTGGTGTACCAATGACAAAATTGTGACTTCGGCGAAGCTTATCTACCTGCATACCAAGATGTGCACCACCGATACATGTAACCGCATGAATACCAAGGCCTCGTGAAAAGCCACGAAACTCTTCTTCAATCTGAAGTGCAAGTTCACGTGTTGGTACAATAATGAGAACACGGTGATGATAATCACTCATGATCTTATTAATCAAAGGAATGAGAAACGCCGCTGTCTTACCTGTTCCAGTGTTTGCAATACCAACAATGTCTTTACCGACAATAATATGAGGGATTGAAGTGTCTTGAATAGGTGTCGGAGTGATGTAACCCTTTGTTGCAATATTTCGCTTCAAAGCGTCAGCAATCGTAAAATCCGCGAACTTGTGCACTGGCACGTATTCTGGAATTTCTTCAACAACAGAAGCTGCTGTATTGATTTTATTAATAAAACGAGTTGGGTCGATATACGCACCAGAGAAGCGCTTTCCGCCTCCACGACTTCCTCCACGTGAACCGCCACCAAATCCTCCTCGAGATGAACTTGAGTGAGAAGAGTGACCTCGGTAACCACCTGAATGACTCGCTGGACGAGCACTTCCAGAATAACTACCACTTGGGCGACTAGCGCCAAAACCACCACGTGAATGACCTGGTGTACTACTTCGGGTACCAAAACTTCCACTTCGCGCTGGCGAAGATGAAGGTGTTGATGAACCACGAACAAACGAACGTCGCGGACGAGGTGAAAAACTTCCACCTGACGAATGCGAACCTGACTGAGATGATGAATGCATAAAACTAAATGAGCACAAAAATATGGAGAAAAATAAGATGAGCTCTCCGTTTAACTCATAAATACACACAGAGAGCTCCGCCCAAAAGATACAACGCACATTGGAGGCCTGCAGGTACTTGCACACCACAATATCAAATATGTTATTACTTGTCAAGATGTAAGGTTTGTGGCATTATAAACTTCATGAAAAATCCTGTGAGTTCTACATACTATGACGTCGCTGTTATCGGAGGAGGCCCTGCGGGTATGATGGCAGCAGGCACCGCTGCTGCACGTGGTCTTCGCGTGATACTTATAGAAAAAAATGAAACTCTCGGAAAAAAACTTCTCATCACTGGAGGAGGTCGTTGTAATGTTACTAATGCAACATTTGATATTCGAACAATTCTTACTCGCTATGCCGAGGCAGAACCTTTTTTGTATTCAACATTTAGTCAGCACGACGTACAAGCAACGCTCGATTTCTTTAATTCTCGCAACATGCCAACTACGATTGAAAAAGAGCGACGTGTCTTCCCTTCGAGCAATCAAGCTCAATCAGTATGGGATGTTTTAGTACACTACATGCGCGAAGGAAATGTAACAGTGCTTTCGAATTCTCCTGTGACCGACATTGTGGAACATAATGGAAACATTACAAAAGTCATAGTAAAAGCATCAGCGAAGAATGGAAATATCTCAGAGGTGAGCGCCAATTCTTTTATTCTCGCTACCGGCGGAGTATCACGTCCTGAAACAGGATCCACAGGCGATGGTTTTACATGGCTCAAGAAACTCGGACATACTATACACGCTCCGATCGCATCACTCGTACCTCTGATTACCAAAGAAGAATGGGTTCACAAACTTCATGGCATTACTCTTCCTGATGTAGCTCTTTCTCTTTTTCAGAATAACGAGCGACAACCTTTATCAGGAGTCAGTGCGTCAAAAAATAAAAAATCTCGAGGTAAACTTCTTTTTACTCACGTTGGAGTCAGTGGTCCGACTATTCTTAATATGAGTAGTGATGCTGCAGAACTTCTGGGTTATGAAGGTGATGTAGAACTCTCAATTGATCTTCTTCCTGATCACGACACCGGGACTCTTAACACAGCTCTTCAGGAACTTTTTAAAACACACCATACAAAGAAAATTAAAAATTCTCTTGGTGAACTTATCCCGAATGCAATTGTTGAAGCAGTTCTTGATGCAGCTCACATCAAACATGACACCATGACAAATAGTGTGACACGTGAGGAGCGCATTCAACTCGTTAATACACTCAAAGATCTCCGTACCACCATCACTGACCTCTATGAAAAGAAGGCTGTTGTTTCATCAGGAGGTCTTGAACTCTCTGAAGTAGACTTCAAAACAATGCAGTCACGTAAGTATCCCAATCTATATATAGTAGGTGACGTACTCAATATCAATCGACCTTCAGGTGGATACAGTTTGCAGATTTGTTGGACAACGGGATTTGTTGCTGGTAATTCAGTGGGGATCTCAAAATAGCCCAACTATTGGTTTCCCAATACATTGACTTATACTACATTTCGTAGTATAATATGTGAGGAAATTAAAAAGACTTCTCAACCACAACCAGTTACGAAAGACACGTCATGAACCTCCCTTTGTTCCTCAAATTTGCATTAATCGGCGGCATCCTTTATGGCATCGCAAATCCGTTTATGGGCAAAGCCCAGGCGGGTGGCTTGAATGCTGCCGCTACGGTAGTAATGGCTGCGATCGGCCAGCTGATCATCGGGATTGTGTTTGGAGGATTGAAAAGCTCCATCGCACACCCAGGCGGCTCAGCCGTCGCGATTGCGGTTGGAATTGCCTGGGGCTTCGGAGCCTTATGTATCAACCAGGCCATGAATCCTGCCCTAAAACCAGTCTATAGCCTAGCAGGCTTCGGTCTTAGTCTCATCCCTTTTATCAGCGCCATCGTTGCGATGGTCATGTTCAAAGAATGGGACAAGATTGTCTGGACCAAGTTCATTGGAGGAGGTTCTCTCCTCCTAACGGGACTTTGGCTCATCAGCAACTGCAAAAAGTAGTTCGCCTACAAAGCGAACCAGCGTCAGGATCTTCGGAACCTGACGCTTTTGCTTTTATGTAACATTGACTTATACAAATAAGTATTGTAATTTATATTTGGACAACATCTTAGCTGAATTGTGAGCAAACTCTTAATCGTTCACGGGTACGAAGTGTATCCCGACCACACGATGTCCCCTCAAGCGACAGCGGTATGCAATAAAGTATTCGCTTTGAAGGACAACTACGACATCTTTCTCCTCATCGGAGGCTGGCACAATCCAACCCTTGGAATCAGAACAACTCTTGGTTGTGTCATGGCTGAACAACTTGTCAAAAAAGGTCTCGATCGTCACAGGATCTTTACCCACTTCAAACCTCCTGGTCACAACAAAAATATTCCACATCTTGTTCCACCTCGTGACACAATGGTGGAAGTGGATTGCCTCCCCTGGTATTTCAGGGCTCTTGGTCACCCTAATCCCAAGAAGGTAAAGTTTGACGCTGTGTGTGGAGGAATCTATTGGCCACGAACTCGATTCCTGTATGCTCTACGAGGTGCCAACCTTGGTAAACTCCATCCAGCATGGAGTTTGAGCCAAGAAGATCATCAGTATGCGCTTCAGCAAATTCCAGGTATACTCCTTACCGCAATGGATCCTCGAGGAGAAGGTAGGTTCTTTACGAAGCTTCGTCAGAAACGAACACCGGCAGGTTCGGAGAAGTGTCACTTTGCTCACGCTACTCCAATTGGCTGGACATAATTTTCTGAAATTTTTTATTTTTTCTTCACATTTCAGTTGCTAATAATTTTATTTCCGTGTAATACTGTACTCACACCTATGAAATTACTCATCGTCGAATCCCCCGCAAAAGCAAAAACAATTTCAAAATATCTTGAAGGTGCTTATACCGTAAAAGCGAGTGTTGGTCATGTTCGTGATCTTCCAAAAAGTAACAAAAAAGCAATCGATATTGAGGCCGGCTTCGTTCCTCACTATGAAGTTTCTCCTGGTAAAGATGCAGTACTCAATGAGATCATGCAGCTTGCTGATAAGGCAGATGAAGTCCTTCTTGCAACCGACCCCGACCGTGAAGGTGAAGCTATTGCATGGCACATTGCTCAAGCGGCAAAGCTCAAGAAACCACAACGTGTTGTCTTCTATGAAATTACCAAAGATGCTGTTCGAGAAGCGATTCTTCATCCTCGTGCTATTGATCAAAATCTCCGCAAAGCTCAAGAAGCTCGGCGTGTGCTTGATCGACTCGTAGGCTACGATCTTTCGGGTCTCATTTGGAAAAAAGTTCGCTACGGACTTTCAGCAGGTCGCGTACAGTCTCCTGCCCTTCGCATCATCATGGAACGAGAGCGAGAAATCCGTGCCTTCATTTCTCATAAGTTTTGGGTGATATCAGCAGATGTCGAGACAAAGAAAAAAGAAAAAATCACTGTCACATGTGTCGAAGAGCCACTCGATTTTAAAAAAGTTGAAGACATCATTGCTATTGGAAAAAAGCAACCATGGAATGTTGTATCTGTTGACGAAACGGAAGCATCACGATCTCCAAAAGCTCCTTTCATCACTTCAACTCTCCAACAAACAGCAAGTACACGTTTGGGATACGCCCCATCACGAACAATGTCAGTCGCTCAACGATTATATGAAGCGGGTCTCATCACCTATATGCGTACGGACAGTACCAACTTGAGTCAGGTTGCTCTTGGTCAAATTGCAGGACTTGTAGAACGTGAATATGGTAAGCAGTATCATCAATTCCGCACATTTGCAGCAAAAAGTAAAAATGCTCAAGAAGCCCACGAAGCAGTACGTCCAACTGACGTAAGTGTCATGAGTGCAGGAGCAAACGATGAACAAAAAAAGCTCTACGAACTCATTTGGCAACGAACTGTTGCCTCACAGATGTCAGATGCGAAGATTCTCCGTACAAAAGTAACAGCAAATATTAAAGCTGGCAGTATAACGATTCCTGACTTTACAGCAAATGGCAGTCGAGTACTCTTTGATGGTTGGCTCAAAGCTGATCCTGATGCTCGAGGTGAAGATGTTGAACTTCCCAAGGTTGAAGCTGGTTCACCACTCGATCTCATCAACATCACATCACTCGAGAAAGAAACTCAACCACCATCACGTTACACCGAAGCCGGTCTCATTAAAGAACTTGAAAAGCGAGGTATCGGTCGTCCTTCAACCTATGCTTCTATTATTCGAACCATCGAAACACGTGGATATGTCGAAAAAGAAAATCGAACTCTCAAACCAACTGACACTGGAGATGTTGTATCAAGTTTCCTTGAAGCAAACTTTGCTGACTATATCAGTGATACCTTCACAGCAGAAATGGAAGATAAGCTCGACTCTATAGCCGAAGGAAAACTCGAATATGAAAAAACTCTCAAAGATTTCTATGGTCCTTTTACCAAAGATGTAAAATCAAAAGATAAACTCGCTAAAGCGACTGACCTCGGTGCCGCTGACACAAAATATATATGTCCAAAATGTGGTACTGGAGACATGACCATAAAGCTTGGTCGTGGAGGTAAATTCATTTCATGTAATCGCTATCCTGATTGCGATGGAGCTCTAACTATTGATGGGAAAGAAATAAAGAAAGATGAACCAATTGGTAACGATCCTGCAACTGGTCTCCCTATTTTCGTAAACGTCGGACGATTTGGTCCATATGTTCAACTTGGAGAGAAAACTAAAGAAAACAAAAAACCACGTATGGCGAGTATTCCAAAAACAGCTGATATTGAAAATGTCAGTGTGGCAGATGCTGTAAAGTATCTCAGTCTCCCTCGTGAACTTGGAGTACATCCAGAAACACAACAAAAAATTACGGCAAGTGTTGGACGATTTGGTCCCTACATTGTTCATGAAAAAGATTTTCGATCACTCAAAACCGATGATGTGTATACCATCGGACTTGATCGAGCACTCGAAATCCTTAAACAACCAAAAGCTATACGACGAGGTCGTTTTGCAAAAAAGACAACTGAAACTACAACGTCTCCAGAAGTAGCAAAAGAAACTCAAACTAAAGTAAAGAAACCTCGAACAAAGAAAGCGACTAAAGCGATACAGGAAGAGTTTTAAATAAAAAGCAAACAAGATCAATTGAGCAAGGCTCGGCGACGAGCACGTCGCGTCAGATGCGTCGCTACCTCAAACCGTTGATCGCCCGACCGGACAGGATCGGCACTGAGCCCTTCAAGCACAAAGCTGTTTCTCGGGGTAAATGGCAGATGATCGATGATCACATCCAACCGCAACCAATCAGGATAGTCATCAGAAGGTGCGTGAGCGGCACGTTCAGCGAGAACCGCAGAATCGGCTAACGTCTTCATAGAATGAAATGAACGTATAAGATTGTGGTCTAAGAGCAGCATACCATGCATCTGATATTCGTCAATACACCCTTCTCACAAGGTGTACGGGGAATCCTAAATACCAAAATTCTTAACCGAATAGAGATCTTCGGTGTTTTCATCTTGAACTTTTTCTTCTTTTGGACGATCATCGACAGGAGTCTCAGTTTCAGATCCTTCTACAGGGGCAATATCAAGTGGAGTAGCTTGCGAGATCGTCGAACTCGCCGATTGGGCGATATGAGAATTAAGCATTGCATTTGGATCTCGTTGAGTATTTGAATTCATGAGACCAAGAATAAAGCGGAGATCATCAGCTGAGAAAAAGTCGATCAAGATTTTACCTCCCTCATCCTTTTGTTCGATTTTTACACGAGTACCAAGAGATTCCTTAAACTTTTCTTCAAGCTCTACGATAGCAGGATCATATGCTCGTTCCTTTTTTCGAACACGATCATATGCAATACGACGTGCAATAGCTTCAGCCTCACGTACCGTGAGTTTTTTAAATATAATTTCCTTAAACAAAGTTGTTTGTTCTTCAGGATGGTCTGCAAGCATGAGTAATGGTCGAGTATGCCCTTCAGAAATCTTACCCTCACCTAAAGCTGTCAGAATTTCATCCGGCAACAACAAAATACGCATTGTATTTGAAACATACTCACGACTCTTCCCTACTTTTTCTGCAATTTGAATATGCTTAAGACCGAATTCTTTTGCCAAACGATCAAATGATCGAGCTCGATCAACAGCATTAAGATCTTCACGTTGAAGGTTTTCGATGATAGCAAGTTCAAGTTTCACACGAGCATCATCTTCACCAATACTTGTACGAATGAGAGCTGGTACCTGAGAGAGTCCAGCAATCTTTGAAGCACGAAGACGTCGTTCACCTGAAATGAGTTCGTACTCAACAGAAAGTCCACCATCTTCTTTATATACTTCATTACGTGTTACGACAAGCGGCTGAAGAATTCCATACATACGAATCGACTCAGCGAGATCTTTGAGTCGCGCATCATCAAACTCTCGACGAGGTTGATATGGGTTTGGCTTAATCTTTCCAATATCAATCCAAAAAATTGAATCTCCGTACAGTTGAGGGGGCATGTAAATAGTTAATTACAAGAACAATTTTATCATATTCCCCGCACGGTTGAAATGGGTATAAAATTGATTTTTGATGCTTTTTGGCGTACCATGAACTCGTTCACTCGCCGGAGTGGCGGAATGGCATACGCACACGACTCAAAATCGTGCGCCGCAAGGCTTGTGGGTTCAAGTCCCACCTCCGGCACAAACATACGTACTGAAATGACTACAAAGATCATCGTCATCTTAGGTCCTACTGCTTCTGGTAAAAGCAATCTTGCTGTTGATATTGCCTTACAACATAATGGTGAAGTTATTTCTGCTGACTCACGACAGATATACAAAGGACTCGATATTGGTACTGGGAAGATTACACATGAAGAAATGAAAGGAATCACCCATCACCTTCTTGATATTCGTAATCCAAATGAAACATATTCTGTTGCTGAATGGGTACACGATGCAACTGAAGCAATTAACAGCATCGCGAGTCGAGGAAAAATACCCATCATCTGTGGTGGTACAGGATTCTATATATCAGCACTCGTCGATGGTATTTCCCTTCCTGATGTTCCTCGTAATGAAGAGTTACGAAAAGAATTAGAAAAACTATCTCCAGAAGTTTTATTTCAAAAACTTACAGCCCTTGATCCACAACGTGCAGCCATCATTGATCCTCAGAACAAACGACGACTCGAACGTGCGATTGAAATAGCGACAGAGATAGGAAAAGTACCTGAAATTTCAGCTCGACCGAATCCTGAATTTGAATTCTTGCAAATTGGTATCACAACACCTGACACTGAACTTCGCCAAAGAATCAACACTAGACTTGTTACACGTATTCAACAAGGTCTCATTGATGAAGCTCGTGAGCTCCATACAAATGGTTTGAGTTTTGAACGAATGCGTGCTCTCGGACTTGAATATCGCTACCTTGCCGATTTACTCGAAGGAATTCTAACTGAATCACAATTTCAAGAAATTCTTGCAACAAAGATTTGGCAATATGCCCGTCGACAAAAAGCGTGGTTTAAAAGAGATTCAAGAATTCAGTGGATACGTAAAAGCGACACCAAAGATATCGACATGATGATTAAAAAGTTTCTATAGTACTTCTCTGAATGGCTTTCTTGCTAAAATTCCAGTTTTTATATTAAACATAGGACTTCCATCGGATCTTGTCGCTGTAGCCATGCTCTTGTTTTCTACAAAACTTATTATTTCCCAATCTGAATACAATTCTCTCATCTCCCCTAATTCTGGATAGAATCTTCCCTTTGCGTCCGGTAATTTTGAAAAATCACCTTCAGATGTAAAAGTCTCTATAGCATTAACTCCACCTTCTTTTGTGTGTTCTTTAATCTTCAAAATAAATTCTTCCGCTTCTACTCTCGTTAGATGATGAAGCATTAATATTGATACCACTGAATCATATTCTCCTTCTAGGTTTTCTCTTGCGTCACCGATCCTTGCTTCAAAATTTTGTAATGATCGTTCTTTTGCAATTCTATTCATAGAATTTACCCCTACTTCTGATAGTTCTATAGCTGTCACCGAAAAACCTTGCTCTGCTAGGACGAGAGAGTTTCTCCCTTGTCCTGCGCCAAATTCAATCACCTTTCCACCTTCGGGAATAAACTTACCGACTTCTAAAATCAAAGGACTCACTTTACCCGAGTTAAATGCAGCCTCTCTTTCGGAATATATTTTATCGTACTGTGCTGCCACAGGATTTTCAGGATTTTTTTCCATGTCTTCGTTGTATTAATTTGCGGGGGATGAAGGAATCGAACCCTCACTTACGCGTTTGGAGTGCGTAGTTCTACCATTAAACTAATCCCCCTTTCATTGAACGTGCAAACTATAGCACATTGACTTGGTTTTGATAAGAAATAAAAATCCTCCTGCCGTTACTTACCGGGAGGCGGCGTGGCGTAATTCAATTGAATCCACCGATAGAAATTGGCTCGCTCAGTATCGCTTTGACCGTGTGCCGAACACCATTCCGTCGCAAGGTCCGTAAGAATACTGAGGAACAAGGTGTCGCGATCTATACGACTAAGGCGACGCCCTAAATGCGTATCCACAGTTTGAATGTCAGCTGGTTGAATCTGTTGCAACAATCGTTCAATCGAAGAAGCTGGGTATTTCTTGACCATCTTCCTAATCAAATCATAGTAGCCTGGATGAGCAAACTCTATGACCGACGAGGTTACTCGATGCATATCCATTTCCTCAAGCCACCGATTAGGTGAATCGGGACCAGGGACAGCAATTCCATTTTCACGATTATGTCGCAAGGCATGCCCGAGCTCATGGAAAAGAGTCCCTGCAAAAATTACTTCATCAAAATTGCGAGCAGGACATACCACAGCACTAAGATCGGTACGCCACATTGGCGTATCAATCCGTGCTACCACACCAAGATCTGCTTTGGTAAAAAAGAAGAAACGAACAAGTCCATTACTCCTTACCATATCAACATTCTCGTGAGGAGCAATGAGATCAGATCCTTGATTACCCTGTGCGACTCCAACACGAAAATCTTTGAAACGCTCGTATATCTTTTCCGTCTCAGGAGTAGCTTTGGCATACTTCGCCAAGAGTTGCTGAATTTCAACTTTCTTCGAGGTGTAGAGATCGAACGAAGCTTTGTTGGCAGGTGGCATATTTTCAAGCCACCACGTTCCATACTGCCCCATATCGACATATCCACGATAGAGCATTTCCACGTGTGCAGCCGTTTTTTGCGTTGCACGATACTGATACATTCGCCATACAGGCCGAAAGAACAGTGATCCAATAATCAAAGTCATCAATCCACCCCACACCCACCAAGACATATACCAAGGTGTCGGGTACTGAGCTGCTTTCTTTCTCATACGACATTCATCAAAACTGTAAAGGAGATCCTGTGTGAATATACAATATAAATTACATAAGTCAAATATGTATCAGGTAAAGAAAAACCACTCCGTGAGTGGTTTTTCCGTTATTATTTCTTCGCTTCCTTAAAGGTAACGTGCTTTCGAAGAGTTTTACTGAACTTTTTGAGCTCGATTTTGCGCTCAACTTTGCGCTTGTTCTTGCTTGTCCAATAAACTTCTCCTGTTTCCTTGTTTTTGAGTTGTATAAGTCGATCCTGTGACATGCGAGCTATATTACCCTAAGAGCGTTCATAAATCAAGAGTATGCTAGAATAATCCCATGAATTTCATTCGAAATTGGCTTACCAAGGCACGAAACCCCCATAATCCCCTCATTACCGTAGCATTATCAAAAGCTGCCCTTCTTCACAATCTTAAGGAGTTTCAACAACTTTCTCCTGCGGTAGCACCGGTGCTCAAAGGCAATGCATACGGACATGGCCTTATCGAAATAGCTTCTATTCTTGAAAAAGAACATCTCCCTCTTTTTATTGTTGATTCATACACTGAGGCACGTTCTCTTCGTGCGGCGGGAATTACAACCCCCCTTCTTATTATTGGTTTTACCAAAACAGAAACAATTCGAAAATCAAAACTCCCTCACACATCATTTGTTGTCACAAGTTATGAAGCCCTAGAAGAATACGCACAACTTCTTAAAAAGCCGACAAAAATTCATCTTAAAATAGATACAGGGATGTGTCGCCAAGGAATTACTCTTGATCAAACACAGCAAGCAATTGACCTTATTAAAAAATCTCCTCATCTTATTCTTGAAGGAATATGTTCACACTTTGCTGATGCTGATAATCTTGATACAAGTTTCACTCAAAATCAGATCGATGTCTGGAATGACTGCGTCGACCTCTTCATGAAACATTTTTTAACGCTATCGTACTATCACACCAGCAACACAGCAGGACATGCGTATATCCGCCAAGCACGATCAAATATAAGTCGACTTGGAATTGGACTCTATGGTCTTACAGGAAATGGCGCGATAGATACCATGATTTCTTTACAACCCGTCATGAAAGTTACTACAAGTATTACAGGAACGAAAAATATTCCAACAAATTCTAAAGTAGGTTATAACGGAACGTTCACTACAACCTCTCCAACCAAACTTGCAACGATTCCCATGGGATACTTTGAGGGTGTCGACCGACGACTTTCAAATAAAGGAATGGTGATGATTGGGGATACAGCAGCAAAGATAGCTGGGCGCGTTAGTATGAATATTACTATTCTCGATATTACCAACATTCCTGATGTCGATAACATCAAACTCGGTACCGAAGTTACAGTTATAAGTTCACGTGAAAGTGACCCTAACTCAATCGTTAATATAGCAAAAACATGCGGTACTATTCCGTACGAAATAGCAGTACATGTTAATGCTGCGTTACAGCGTATAGTTATCTAATTCACCCAAATTTGTGCGCAGAGTAGGATTTGAACCTACGTAGCCCATAGGGCGACAGATTTACAGTCTGTTGCGATTGACCACTCCGCCATCTGCGCATTTCAAGAACCCTGACATCATATCTTAAATAGAGCCTTATTTCAAGACAAATACCAAGATATACATCTAAGGGTTCTTGAGATTACCCTAATACCCCTTCAATTTCTCGTTCTTTCACTCCTGAAGTTATATTTTTTCTTCCTCCTTTTTTCACATCAAATGTAAATTCATCAGTCACCTTCCCTGTTTTGTCAGTCTTAATATCCACATTGATTGTGCCTCCTTTCATCACTCCTTGAGAAATAATAAGTGAAGCAACTGGTGTGAGTATCTTATTTTGAATAATACGTCGAAGAGGTCGAGCACCGTACTGAGGATTGTATCCTTCCTTTGCAAGATATGTAAGCACTGCATCAGAAACAGAAAGTGTAATTTCTTTTGCCTTAAGTCGTGCAACAATCTGATCAACTTGAATCTTCACAATTGAGATAATTGATTCCTTACTCAAAATATCGAAGAGAATAATATCATCAACTCGGTTCAAGAATTCTGGTCGGAAATAGTCCTTGAGACTTCCCATCACTTTTGTTTTAGCTTCAGTATAGTTATCAGTATCAGATGCACTTACATCCTTAGCGAAGCCGAGTTTCTCCATCTTTTCAATATATTGAGCACCAATGTTTGATGTCATGATAATAACTGTATTCTTGAAGTTTACGACACGACCCTTTGAGTCAGTAAGTCGTCCATTATCAAGAACCTGAAGAAGAATGTTGAATACTTCAGGATGTGCCTTCTCGATTTCATCAAAGAGAATGACTGAATATGGTCGATGACGAACTCGTTCAGTAAGTCCACCTCCCTCATCATATCCGACATAACCTGGAGGAGCACCGATGAGTTTTGCAACTGAATGTTTCTCCATGAACTCTGACATGTCAACACGAATGAGAGCCTTATCATCATCAAACAAGAATTCAGCAAGCGCTCGTGTTAATTCTGTTTTACCAACTCCTGTTGGACCAAGGAAAATAAATGAACCGATTGGACGATTAGGATCAGCGATACCTGCGCGTGATCGCTTGATAGTATCTGCAATCTTTTTAACTGCTTCATTTTGACCAACAATACGTTTCTTAAGCTCATCTTCCATACGTGTAAGCTTTGACGCCTCCTCTTCAAGCATGCGTGATACAGGAATACCTGTCCATCGTGAGACAACGTCAGCAATATCTTGTTCAGTAATCTCTTCTTTAAGAATTCGACGAGACGCTTGAAGTTTTTTCAAACGCTTACTCTTCAATTCAAGATCCTTTTCAAGGGTTGGGATTTTGCCATAACGAATTTCTGCAGCCTTTGCAAGATCAGCATGTGCTTCAGCAGCTTCAGCTTCAAGACGAAGAACCTCAAGATCTTTTTTGATCTGTTTGATATGTACGATAGTTTCTTTCTCATTCTTCCACTTAAGTTCGAGTTCAGATGTACTTTCTTTAAGATTCGCAATATCCTCATCAATCTTTTCTTTACGAACCTTAGCATTCTTATTGTGTTCCTTTTTAAGGGCTTCACGTTCAATTTCAAGACGCATAATCTTACGACGAGTTTCCTCGAGTTCTGGAGGCATGTTTTCAAGAGAAATCTTAAGTGCAGAAGCAGCTTCGTCAATGAGATCAACTGTCTTATCAGGCAAGAAACGATCACTAATATATCGTGATGAGAGATTTACCGCAGCGATAATAGCATCATCAGTGATACGAACACCATGATATAACTCGTACTTTTCCTTAAGACCTCGAAGAATTGCAATCGCATCTTCTTCAGATGGTTCATTTACGTACACAGGTTGGAATCGACGAGTGAGCGCTGGATCTTTCTCAATATGTTTCTGATACTCGCGAATAGTTGTTGCACCGATCGCACGGAGCTCTCCTCGAGAAAGAGCTGGCTTCAACATATTTGAAGCATCCATTGAACCTTCAGATGCACCAGCACCAACAAGTGTATGGATTTCATCGATAAAAAGAATAATCTTACCTTCTGAGCGCTCAATTTCTTTCAAAATATTCTTGAGACGCTCTTCAAATTCTCCACGATACTTTGTACCTGCAATAAGAGAACCAAGATCAAGTGAAACAAGCTCCTTATCCTTCAGAGACTCAGGAACATCACCTGCTGCAATACGAATAGCAAGACCTTCAGCAATAGCTGTCTTACCTACTCCAGCTTCACCGATTAAAATCGGATTGTTTTTTGTACGACGTGAGAGGATTTGGATGACACGAAGAATTTCTGTATCACGACCAATGACGGGGTCGAGCTTATTTTCCCGAGCAAGTTTAGTAAGACTTCGTGCATATTTTGCAAGAGTACGAAACTGCTTTGGTTTTGTACCATCACCAACTTGTGATGTACGAAGTTCTTCGATAATCCCAAGAACAGCATCCTTCTCAATCTTAAATTTAGAAAGGAGTTCTTTTGCAGGACCTGATATTTCAAGAGCAGCAACAAAGAGATGTTCTGTTGAAATAAATTCATCTTTAAGAGTTGTCGCGACCTTACCAGCACCTTCAAGAATCTGTGCGAGATCAGGAGTTAAATAAATTTGGTATGAAGGTGAAAGTGTCGTATTTGATTGAGGCGCTTCAATTGTCTCAAGAATCATATCTGTCAGTGCAGTAACATCGACTTCAAGTCGTTCAAGGATCGATGTCACCATACTCTCATCCTGAAGAATGAGAGCCGAGAGAAGATGAAGTGGGTTTACATGATTTTGACCACGCTCTATGGCAAATTCATGAGCGCGTCGTATAGCTTCCTTAGCTTTAGTTGTGAAATTTTGAAATGGAGGCATATATAAAAATAATAATGATTATTTTATAAACTGTCAATACACTCGGTAGCTTCCCTCACCTTTACTGAACTGCAGCCGATGATGTGGCGGTCTTTGGAACATTTAACGCACTGACAACCTGAAGAACACGAGGAGCGGGAAGAAATTCATTTGATACCTCCGAATTAACTGACTGTGTCTTCATGCCCACGAATTCTCCTGAGAGAGAAAACAATGAACTTCCCATCGAAAGAGCATGATTGTTATTACTAAACGAAATACTCTTAGGAATCATTGCTACTGTCGAAGTTCCCTCTGATCCTTGCTGAACGTTCTGAATTATACCCTGATAGACTGAGATTTCCTTAGTTCCTCCTAATAAGAGTAGTGTGGCACCAAGCTTTATGTTTGCACTGGTTACAAAAGTGACGGGAGTAAATACAGTGGTCTTCTTTTGTGCTTCAGTGAGAGATGGTGTGAGGAACGCAATATCACTTCCTTGAGATGCATTGATAACTTCTGCAGGATAACGAACTCCATCTGAAGTCACAATGAAATACGATCCTGGTACTGCTGTCACAATTCTATCAGTAGCAACTTTTCCATCTTTTGCTACGATCACTCCATACCCTTCAATAATTTCTCCAGCATTTGCAAGTGTTCGAATAATTTTAACAGTACTCTTCATTGCTTTTTGAGTTGCTGCGGCCGTAACATCTTCATAAGTAAAGACGGGTGCCTTTACCACTGCGGCGGGTGCAGGTTCAGCGGGAACGACACGTTCAACTGTTCGTTCAACCACTCGGTTGATAGTTTGAGTAACCCCTTGTGGTGCCTGATCCATGAGAGACACTGTAAAAATACCCGTTGCCATTGAGGTAACAAAACTCACGAAGAGTGTGAGAAGTACAATTTGTTGTTTCGTGAGATTTTCCATGCCCACATCATAGCAAACTGCGCTACTTATTCAAGTTTTGCGAGAGGTAGAACTTTTTTCAAAACTTTTGCAAACTTTTTAATATCACCACGTGTTGTTATTCGGCCAAACGAGAGACGAATTGATGACATGGTTGCTGCGCCAATTGCTTTCATAACATACGATTCATCACTATCACGTAGACATGAACTTTTAGTTGAGCAAGCAATTCCATGAGCATCAAGTCGAAGCATGAGAGACTCGGCATCATAGCCTGGAAATTCAATATTCAGTATATGTGGAGACACAAGAGCTGCGGCTCCATGAGCGTGTGCTGTAGGAAGAATTTGTACACATTGATCACTAGCAAATTTTCGAAGGTCTGTAAGACGAGCTATTTCAACAACTCTTTCCTTTTGAGCAATTTCTAATGCGTATACAAATCCCATGATTGATGGAACATTTTCGGTTCCCGAACGCAGTCCTTTTTCTTGTCCTCCTCCGTATATAGTAGGTGCACACACTACACCTCGACGAATATAGAGCATTCCAATTCCCTTTGGACCATATACTTTATGAGCATCAAGCGTAAGAAGATCAGCTCCTAGTTTTTCGAGATTAACTTCATTACACAAAAATGCTTGGCTCGCGTCAGTATGAAAATATGGAAAAGCTTTTCCAGATTCCTTGCGAACATGTCGAATGGTTCGAATAATTTCTTCAAGAGGCTGTACTGTTCCTATTTCATTATTCACATACTGTACTGAAACAAGAGTTGTGGTTGGAGAAAGTTTCTTTTTAAATTCTTCGATATCGAGTACACCTTCATGTGTTACACCAATAACATCAAGCTTCGCACCTCGTCGCTCCAATTCATAGAAACATTCGAGTACTGATGTATGTTCAATCGAAGAAGTAATAATATGAATATCTGAGATAGAGATTCCTGCATTCAAACACGCCTGCACGACTCCCATGATGCCAATATTATTTGCTTCAGTTCCAGTTCCTGTAAAAATAATTTCATCTGCATGAGCACGAAGAAGTTCTGCAACTTTTTTCTTTGCTGTATCAAGTGCAGCATGAGCAGCGACACCTTCACGATGTAGTGAAGATGGATTACCTATCTCATTTCGATACCATTTCTTCATGTGAGAAAGCACCCGAGGGTCAGTCGGAGTCAATGAAGCGTGGTCAAGATATACTCTGCTATTGAAAAAATGAAACATATGTGTGATGTAACGAGTATATCCACAAATTCCTTTGCTGGCAAAAGCATATCACGTATATACTGTACACATGCCTACAGACATCACATCCATTCTTATCGGTGCTCTCATACTATGTGTCATCATTCTTGCGACACTCGTCATTCGACTTGAAATCAAACTCAAGCGCTTTTTAGTTGCAAAAGGTGCAGTATCAATCGATGACTCTCTCACCAAACTCTCTAGTGACACAAAAGAATTACAAACCTTCCGTACCGAACTCGAAAGCTATCTCAAGACTGTCGAAAAGCGTCTACGACGAAGTGTTCAATCAATTCATACTATTCGTTTCAATCCATTCAAAGGAACAGGAAGTGGTGGTAACCAAAGTTTTGCGACTGCATTTATGAATGAAGATGGTGACGGTGTTGTTATTTCAAGTCTCTACTCACGAGAACATGTGAGTGTCTTCTCAAAACCTGTTAAAAAGTCTGCATCTGAATACGAACTCACTGTTGAGGAAAAAACAGCGCTCACGGAAGCAAAAAAGACTCTCTAGCAGCAACATTGACAACTAGTCAAATATATGCTATTATGGCTTCGAATAGCCCTTTTACAACACGTATGGAAATACGTTGCATTGCCGTGTGGCTGTGCATTGTTTGGGCTTTCTTTGTTAGTGAAAAGGACCTCTGAATCTACTCCCGCCATGACTCCCCAAAAACTTCTCATTACCCTTTGTGTGTTGGGTGCCGCAATCATCACTGTGATGGTCGTCACTCCGAAGCGTCAGGTTGTCGCAGGACAACCCGCTGTCACAGAAACCAACATCATCAATCTCAAGGCTCACGCGACTGTGAGCTTTGGAACACCAACAACGAACAACATCAATAAGTAGTCCTCAACAAGCATCACAAGCAACGCAACCTCTCAACAAATCCCACAATGAAACTCAATACCGTCCTGGCCAAGCTTGCCTTGGCACTCGCCCTCATCACCATGTCCGCCACGACTCGCTCCCTCGCGATCGAGTCTGTCGAGTCCTCATCGCGCCCAGCTGTGGAAGCCATCCCGCTTCCCACGCATCTGGCACCCTTCCTCCGCACGGAGGAAGACCTGATCGCGTTTCTCAGCCTGATGCAGCGGTCGGTCAGTTACGGGCTTTCAGCCAATAGCGGACAGACCTGGGAGAACAGTTCGGGTCGCAAGGTCTGGACTCAAGCTCCCTCGCAACAGGAAATCATCGATACCATCGAGGCATCGAACCTCAACATCGGCGTGTTGAACCCGAACGATCGTGTGTCCTTCTGGACCTACACCTACGACGGACAGGGACGTCCTTTGTTCAGCGCCGGCGACTCAAAGTTGCCATTCAACGACAAAGGTGGTTGGAGTTTGCCCGAGTTCCATCTGAACTTCCGGCCCTACTACCAGTTCCCCCTGCCGCGCTACGAAGGCGTTTATGCGGCCGAGATCCTGGCAACCGACGCCCAAGGCCGCACCCGCGACCAGGAATGGTTCAACCAAGACGACGACGGCGTGATCCTGATGGACAGCTACCTCGCCAGGAAAAACCTCACTGGGTTCCTCGTCTTCCACATGGAGGACGGTTCCTCGCGGAGCTATGACCTCACAACGGGCAACGAAGTGTCCCAGACCAATCTGACGGCCGGAGCGAAGGCTTCGTTCGACGGCTCGGTCTCCTTCAAGGACGAAAACATCGTGCTCAAGCTCGACAGCGAGAACGGAATTGGCGAAAAGAAAAACGTTCAACTCCGCACGACGGTCAAAGGGACCTACAAAATCAAAGTCAGCACCGCGGAGGGCAAGTATCCCTTGCACTACCGCGTGTATGCCGAAGAGAATGGCGTCATTGCAGCTGACAACATCCACTACGGCGAGAACGAAAACGGACAGACCGGAATCGAACTCGACTTCCCGATCGGCCTCTTTACCTTTGTGCCGGTCTGGAACGTGGCCGATTTCCGCGAACCGGGCGACTGCCCGCCGGGCTACACATGCTCGGGCGACGGTTACGGCAAGGGTGTGGTGGAACCCGCCACCAAGTAACGGGTGGATCCATACGTGAAGAAGTGAAGACCATCCTTCGGGATGAGTCTGCGAAGCGCCGCGGAGACAATACATCCACGGCGCCTTTTATTTTCATAATCTATAGATTAAACTTCTAAAAAGTTGATAAAAAGCCATTTTTCTGGTACTGTTGTACCCACGTATGGCTCAATCTCCTACTCCAAAAAACAAAGCAAATAAGTCCGTGGTGACAGGAAGCACCATACCTCGTCCACCGGTGGTTGTTGTCATGGGTCACATCGACCACGGCAAATCTACCCTTCTCGACTTTATCCGCAAAGCAAACGTTGTTGCAGGTGAAGCAGGTGGAATTACACAACACCTCGGTGCATATGAAGTTCACCACACAACAGCTGAAGGCAAGGCTGGTGTTATTACTTTTCTTGATACTCCTGGCCACGAAGCATTTTGTGATATTCGAACTCGAGGATCACAAGTCGCAGATATCGCTGTGCTTGTTGTCTCTGCAGAAGATGGTGTGAAGCCACAAACACTTGAAGCTCTCTCATGCATCAAAGCAGAAGAACTTCCGTACGTTGTTGCGATTAATAAAATCGACAAACCCGGAGCAAATATTGAACGAACAAAACAAAATCTCGCAGAACATGAAATATATGTTGAAGGTTACGGAGGAGATATCCCTGTTGTTCCAATTTCAGCCCTTACAGGTCAAGGTGTTCCTGAGCTTCTCGACATGCTCATTCTCGTTGCAGAACTCGAAAATCTTTCAGGAGATCCTACAGCGGTAGCATCAGGTGCTGTGATCGAAGGTAGTCTTCATCCAAAGAAAGGTATCTCTGCCTCCCTTCTCATCAAGAATGGAACTCTTCGTGTCGGAACTTTCGTTGTTGCACACGACGCAATTTCTCCAGTTCGTATTCTTGAAGATCATCTTGGTAAGGCAGTTAAGGAAGCAACATTCTCAAGTCCTGTAAAAGTCATTGGCTGGGACAAACTTCCTCTTGCTGGTACACCATTCATTGTTGTCGAAAATAAAAAAGAAGCAGAAGAAATTGCTGCAAAGAATGCACAACAAAATCCTATTACAACTGACAACACTGTCTATGCTGAAGGCACTATCGTAATTCCTATTATCATCAAAGCCGATGTTGTTGGAAGTCTCGAAGGTATTCAATTTGAACTCAAGAAAATCAAGCATGACAAGGTAAAGATCAAGATCATCGCAGCAGGTATTGGTGAAATTAGTGAACGTGATGTTAAGGTTGCTCAAAGTACTCCCGATACTATCCTCATTGCATTCAACGTAAAGCCTGACGCAAAAGCAAAATCTCTCCTTGAACGAACCCCGATCAATGTTCAGTCATTTAATGTAATCTACAACATCACTGAATATCTCCAAAAGCTCGCTACTTCAAAAATTCCAAAGGAATACATCGACCAGTCTATTGGTAAAGCCAAAATTCTTCAGGTATTTAGTAAAAATAAGGACAAACAGATTGTTGGAGGTAAAGTGCAAGAAGGAGAAATTCGACTTGGTGGTGAAGTAAAGATTCTCCGACGTGATATTGAAATTGGTCGTGGTCGTATTAAGGAACTTCAGCAACAAAAAGTTAAAGCACAAGAAGTTCGTGAAGGCTATGAATTCGGTACTCTCATCGAATCAAAAATTGAGATAGCTCAGGGCGATAAAGTGGAATGTTTTGAAACTGTAGAAAAATAAGTATAATAACCCCATGTCAGAGAAAGATGAACGATTAAAGGATGTATTGAAGACTCTTGCCGCTGAATTTGTTCAGCGAGAGTCGAATGGTATCTCCCTTATCACTATCACTGACGTTGCAATCGCAGATCGTGGAGGTCGTGCAACTATTTACTTTACCGTACTACCTGAAGACAAAGTAAAAGGTGTACTCGACTTCTTGAAGCGTAAGCGTGCTGAATTTCGTGACTATGTCACTGAAAAATCACGCATTGGTCGTATTCCTTTTTTCGATTTCGCACTGGATATCGGAGAAAAGAATCGACAGCGCATCGACGAGATTTCAGGTACCATCGCAGCAAATTGACGTAGTGGCGAAGTTGGTTAACGCGACAGTCTGCAAAACTGTTATGCGCCGGTTCGATCCCGGCCTACGTCTCACTTCTAACTAAAAGAATCTATATCTGAAAATCATCAGGTGGTACCAACTTAAATGTCGCACTATCTCTCTTTGCTTGATTGTATTCTGCAATACTCTTACACCCAATCTGACGAAGTGCACGAAGAAGATATCCGTATGCCTGAGCAGTACCTTCTATAAAATCTTTTATCGACAAATCTTCGAGTTCAGGATTCTGTTCAAGCATATACGAAATATTCTGTGCATAAGAAAATATTTTTAATTTAGGAAATACAGAGAATGTCTTACTATCAAGTAAGTTTTTAACAGTTCGAGGAACCGTTAAATCAATTTCTTGTGGATCTTTTGCAGAAAATTCTTCTTTTAATATCCAAGGCTGTTCTGATTTCATCAATGAATGGTGTGCTCGGAGAAAAGGCTCAAAAGAAAAATCATCTTTCATGAGAGTCGCACCCGGTGTTTCAAAATTATTATTAATATAATCGACGTAATTTTGAGCGCAGATCTTTGTTAATCGCTCGTGATATTGAGAGCTATACTCTTGATGTGAATCCTGTGTACTACCAGGACGTATTTCACCCGATACAGTTGTTTCAAATTGACCAGATCTTACTGGGTCAGGGTTAAGAGGATCAAAACCTTCATTAAATTTCGATATCATGTTTATATTTTATCACAAGTATAGTATAACTATATACAAGCCCGGGTGGTGGAATGGTATACACGAGAGACTTAAAATCTCTTGCCTCTTATACGGCTTGTGGGTTCGAGTCCCACCCCGGGCACCATTTCAAAATACTATATAGTTGCATCTGTATTAAAATTATTGCATACTTTTCCAAGACCAGTTTCTTGACCTTCCTGACCTCACACTCAACACACCGTCTGCATGAAACCTGCATCACCTCTCTGTGTCCAGGCCTTTACAAAACCTGGTCAGTCTCGTCGGATCCGCAATGCAGCAGCTGCTCAAATGAGCCCTCTCAGGCGAGCCCTGCACAAGCAACACCTCGGGTATTTTAACCCGGCGACACTCCATGATCACAAGTGCGCTCAATACGCGCGACTTCTCAACGAATACATTCGTGCGAAAGTGCCCCTCATCAAAGGTTTTGGTGATTGGATCTTTTTGGGAACCCTTCTGGTCTGCAGCCTGACGTTGGGGTATAACGGGTATTTTCTTTGGTCGCTTGGTTTTCTTTCAATCATGACGTTGACTCTTTGGAGCTCTTACACTTCTCGCCAAAAAGCGGCCTATCGAGAATTTGTTCGGTTGTATAACTGGCAAGAAGCATCTCTCTACCGATCGAGATGCTTCGCCTGCCCTAGGGTTGACGAATTGATCGAATCTCTCGAAAACTACTTCGAGGTCCACTGTCCAACAGCTGTGATGCGTATCGAGTTTCTTGGGCCCGACCCGATTCTCTGGGTCATGGACCACGAAACTCACGAAAAATACGCGATTGCGGCATGGAAAGATCCTAACGATCCTACCCCGATCATTGCTCGGGTGTGGTAAAGAGACTTCTCATGAATTCAGATGTTTGCTTTTTTATTAACACTATTCTCATAATCTTATTGCGCACATTGGTTTTTTTTGGTATATTCCACCAAGCTATTTAACAATTTGGTTTCCAAATAAAATATGCACCCATAGCTCAGTTGGTAGAGCATCCGCCTCTTAAGCGGTTGGTCGTAGGTTCGAATCCTACTGGGTGCACCAGGTTGTAAGAAAAGATCGGTCCGTGTTTCTAAAGTTACTACATTCATATGCCGGGATGGCGAAATTGGCAGACGCACTTGCCTTAGGAGCAAGCGGGGTAACCCATGGAGGTTCAAGTCCTCTTCCCGGCACAATCAAGATACTCAACACTTAAAAATGGCTTCAATAAGCCATAAATTTACCTTACAACATCCATAGACATCCGCCAATAGATCTATTGACATGTACCAATGTTATATGCTATAATAGTACCAGAAGATTGGATTAGGGGTTCTCTGAGCATTAGGCTCAGATGAGCCTACAGAGATCCTTGAAACATTCGACCTTCGACTAGTGCGTCGCTTGTAGCGATGTTAGTCAACCAAAAATTCGGTTAGCTCGACATACCATGCCTACTCCTGCCGCTCCCGCCTCCCCTGCCTCGACCCCTGTCACTGGTCCGAAGTATACGGCCGCCCAAATGGCGGATAGCAACTTCCATCCGGACCAACTGAATGACAAGTCAGGGAAAAAGTTAACAGGTGGCGCTCTTGCCGCCCGTAAGGTTGCTCTCCTGGATTTCCAGGAAGCTGCACTTTCTTTTCCATCCGCTCCTGCTGCAAGCGCTGCTCCGGCAGTTCCTGCTGGAACGCCTGCCGCTACTCCTACCCTGCCGGCTACGCCCTCAGGGGGAGTTTCGCGGACCCACATCATGTGGGCGATCGTGATTCTCCTCTTGGCGTTGCTTGGACTGACTGGCTGGCTCGCAAAGTCCTACCTGGACAAGCGCACGCCTGCCGCCTCTTCACCCGTCGGTGGAGCAAGTGGTGGTCAACCTGTTGCGTCGGAAAGCAATGGGATTACTGGAATCATCCCCGCCGGCTCCGTCACGAACGTGACGGAAGACGTTGAAAAACGTCGAATCACCCTCACTGGCGACGTTCTCGTGACCAACGTCACGAAGCGGATTCACACCACTACGGTCACAAGCCCTGGTGGTGCTGGAAATCCTGGAGGGTTCATCCTGAACCAGACGATCCAGCAGTTCAACGGTAGTGGTCAATCGACCCTTCCCACCAATGACTGTCGGACAAATCGGTTCGGCGGCGTGAATCCCAGGATGTCGCCCGAGGTTGCTCGGCTGGCCCAACAAGGCAAGCTGAAGACCTACGAAGCATCCGAAGACGGCACCTTGCCCCAGTGTATTCATGTGCCGAGTGGTGAGGCTGCGGTGATCCTCATGCCGGAACACATGGACCTCGTCACTCGCCAGCTCAACCGGCGCAACATTGCTGTCTACTTCGACGAGCGCACGCTCGAAGAGGAAAAGCAGCGAATCGCGAGTGGTGTTCCCTCAATCTCGGAACGAGTCTACCTCGTCAACCGAGACCAAGGACTCACACCTGCGCAAGTCGCACTGCTGTGGAGCAACGAAGGTTCGAATGAGGGTTTGGTTGCTGCTCGATGAGCACACCTACCCTCGCAGAGGCCGCGGACAAAGTACTAGCAATAGCTACGATGTCCCCGGTCTTTTTATTTATATACAGAGCCATAGATATACTATTGACTATACAGCTCATATTATGGTATAATAGTATAGGAAAACAACCGAAATCAAGGCCGTGTGGTCTTTGATAACCCCATAGCGATTTTATGAACACACTCGAAAGATTAGTGGAGTATCTCTACTGTCTACTCAACGGTATACCCCAGACGGTCCCTGTAAATGGAACCGTCGACAACGGTGTCGAAATATTGACGCCGTTAAACAAGGTCAAAAAGCACCCCATGAATGCTTCGTGGGTATGCGTAATAGCTGGGTGGATCACCCTCTTCCTACACGTATGGGTGCCTAAAGCATTCATTACAGGACTCATCTACCACAAGTTTCCCTCGACTGTAAATTACGGTTCGGTTGTGGAAACACTGGGCTGGATTATTGGAGGACTGTGTTTGATTGCAGCACTCAAGACCTACCTGTTCGAAGCCATTTTTGTGGCAACCGAAACAGGAAAAGCTCGAATCGTTGAAGGGACTTTTCTGAGCAAGATCAATCCCAAACCCTTCACCTATCAAGACACCGGCGTTGCTGGTGAACGAGAATATGTTGGACCAGGACTGAAATTTAAGTGGTTCACCAACAAAGTTGATGACAAAAAGGTAGCAAACCTCGACGTTGTCGTTCTCGATCTGATATTTACTGATCTAGTCACCAAAGACAACTATGTGGTAGGTGAAATCACCACAAGAGTGACCTATCGGACCTTGTTAGGGTTTGGTCTTCTCAGCCGCTTCACGCGTGCAACAAAAGAAGATCGCGAAAAGCTCATTAGGGCGAAGATCGAACTGTTCTTGCGGCGGGAAGTAGGTCAGTATCCCTACCTCCAGTTCATGAACTTGGCATTCAAAGAAGGCTTTACCAGCCAACTTCGCGCGAAGATGAAACAAGTCTTCGGCGGTCAAGACTATCTGTCTGAGCTCGAGCTGCAATTGGCAATTACAACCGACAACCTCGAAGTAATCGGGTTTGTTCTCACCAAGAGACAACTTGCTGCATTTGAGACACAACGCATTGCAGGTCTCATTGCAGAAGTGACTGAAAGATTCTACCGTCTGTGTGGTCTCAGTGACACACAGATGCCTGCAAACCTCACTCCAGATCAAGCGGCACGAATCGCCCAACAACGACTTCAAGTCATTGTCATGGTCGAACGAATGTTCGCCGATCCCAAGAAACGCCAAGACGTCATCTTTTCGGGTGGCGCTGGTGGTGTGCGGGGTGGCGGACGGATTGCAGTCTAACCTTCAACGACACACCTTATGGCAGAGGAAAAAAACTACAGAGATGACCTCAAGTCATACTCCCCCGTAATTGACTGGCTCAAAAAGGCTGTCTACTGGGGAGGCGGCATCATTACCGTCGTAGTCCTGTGGGATCTATGGACAGCAACAAAGGCTCCAAAGAGCTTCGCGGAACGCCGAGAGGTTCGTTCGGCTATCGAAGCAGGATTACCTGAAACGGTTCAAGACTTCAGAGTCGACCGAAATTGGCAGCAGAAGATTCTGGTAGGCAAAATTGCCAACTACGAATTCAATATGCTCCAAACGGGTGTCATAGGACAAGTGGTTGTGAACAACGACTTCTCTCGTGCCTACGACTTCGCTATCGGGACGGACATTGATCTTGGATCACAACAAGTAACCTCATTGTCGTTTCGGCTTCGGCCAGACCAGGAGGTTATAGCAGCGCCGATGTATTTGCGTGTTATACGGAGACAGTAAATCCGAAATACACAACATCGGAAAGCACGGGGGCCGGACGCTTACGCGACCGGCCCTCCTTTTATTTTATAAAGTCACATCTAATACTCTCGATATTTTTAGAAATTTGCAGGTACTCCGATAGTTGAGAGTACAAAACGAATGATTCCCCATACCGAGACCATGATGAACATCCCTACAACTCCCCAGAGAATATGTTGTGCTCCCTCTGCCCGTTTTGCACCATCAGCTTCAGAAATAAAATACTGATAGAGCCCCCAAATGAAGATAACTGTAGCGAGAGCAAAGACAAGGTCAACAATAGGGTTCACCACATTATCAAGCACCTTAGACAAAATCCCCGCAACGGCGGGGTTTTGACTTGTTTGAGCGTATGCAGTTGCAATAAAGCTCACCATATAGATTTAGCGAATACGAACGTCTGGAATTGTTGGGAACTCCTGGTAAGGAACCTGCTGGTTACTACCGAAGTTGAATGATCGTCGGAGAAGTCCTACAAGACCCCAGATAGAGAGGATGAGGAAGAGACCGATAATACCGTAGATAACCATAGTCTTTCCTTCTTTCTTCTTGTCTTCGTCACCTGCGATAATGTACACCACGATAGCATACACCAAATAGATAACAGCAAACGAAATGAAGATTGGAATAAGAGCATTACCAATACTTACAAGCTTCGCAAGCAAACTATTAACATCAGTAATTTGCTGAGCTGACGCAAGCACTGGAAACGCTGAGGCAAAAACTGCTAGACCTAAAATTTTTTTCATAATAATTTGTTACGTATAATTACTACCGTAATGCGCTTATTGTATCAAATACTTACAAACATCAACAAGGGATAACTCCTGATATTTAAACCTTTATGGAGTATTAGTACCACCTCCTGTTGGAGATGAAATATCGTACTGCATACCAGATGTTGGTTGTGCTGCTGAGTTCGATGATCCTGTTGTAGGTTGTGAATACTGAAGCCCTGCACCAGTTGTTTGAGTACTTCCCGGTATAGGGGCACCATTTGTAGGTAACGTGTACTGGAACGAGGATCCTGTTGTCGGTGCAGTCTGAGAATATGAAGCACCTCGTGTACTTGGTGAATCACCATATCCTTGAAATACACCTCCCGACGTTGATGCACCACTACCATATGGCTGTCCTGGGGCACTATTATCCAACTTCAACGTACCTCCAACAAGATTCACCAATCCCCACATTGAAAGCATCACAAAAAAACCAATAACACTGAACAGAACGTACTTCCCCGCCTCTGTACGATCGGCATCCGCAACAAAATACAATCGATAGACATTCCATACAAATGACAGTGTCGCGAGACCGATAATGAGATATATGGCATAGTTCATATACTCAATCACGAGACTAATAAGTTGCTTCAGATTATTTGTCGCTGCGTGTGAAACTTGAGGGGCTAGAAATGATAGACTCAAAACTAAAATATATGAAGGTGATATCTTTGACTGTGTAGCAAATATTTTCATAGATAAATTATAACATCATTACTTAATATTTTTAAATAATTCTGGGGCTAACGGCTCAATAGTACCCTTGATAATCTCTACGATCACCTTAGCTCCAAACAATATTGCAATGCCTATAATCGTATACAAAAGCGCCTGATGTGCTTCTTCAATCTTCTTTGGATTACCTCGTGCAGCAACATATTTAAAACCAACCCAGATAAGTGATAATGCGGCTACCACAACCCCTACTTGAAGAGCGATGTCGACCAATCCAGTCACAAGACCTTCAATACTTCCAAACTTTAAAGGATTTTCTAATTTAGGAATTGCTCCGGTACCTCCCGAAGAAGATGGTGCGGGGGTTCCACCGCTTTGAGCTTGTGTTAGTACTGGTACCACCGCACAACTCATGAGAAGTGTTAGTGAAAACATACTCGCCCATATTTTTCTTGTAGTAATTTTCATATATTTATTTTAAAAGGTCTGTTCCAAAACCTGGCGCCGCGAGCCATAAAAGAATAGTGCGGACAATGAGCCATGCAAGGAGCATAATAACGAAACCTTTAACGATATTAGGAAATATTTCGCGAGCTTTAGTAATATTTTTAGGATCAGTCGACATAAACAATATTCCTGCATACGCAAAAAGTCCTACAGCTAATGTCACACCAATACGGAACATCCACGAGATTAAGAACTGAACTTGTTTAATAAGTGCAGAAAAATCACATTTTACTTCTCCAGGTTTACTTACCACACCATCACACTGCACAAGACTGAAACCTCCCTCCGAATAGCGACGAAGATCATCTGTACCAGCTGTTGTAGCGGCCAATAATAAAGTTGGGGCAACAAGTATCATGAGTGCCAGCATCCCTATTCCCATCTTGCGAAGTATTTTTTTCATATTAACGAGGTAATAATTGATCGATTTCTTCATCTCCCCGCTTCAAGGCTTCAGACACTATCTCACGACCACTCGAAACACCCTCGATGATACTCTGGAAAATTTGTGTAGTCTTAGGCACATCAGGATCAAGCCACCCTCGAGAAATGAGTGCAGCATCATAGAAGATAGCAGCGTATGGATCTGTTGTTCCCTGAGCAAGCATGTCTCGGCGAACAGGAGGAAGATACGTCGTTGCAGCAAGTTTAGTGAGAGCCGCTGGTTGTATAAGCTCAGTAATGACTGTGTAAGCAGCTCCAGCAAGAGCAGACTGACGAACAATAGAGAATCCATACATCTTACCGTATGAAATACGATTCGTTCCTCCACGAGGTTGTGGAAGTGGCGCAACATCAAAATTAAGATTTGGATTTTTTACTTTAATATCCTGAAGTTCTGATGCAAAACCAAGATAGAGCGCAGAAGCACCTCCAAGGAAATAATTCTTAGCTGATGGTAATGAACGATTCCATGAATAATTTGTGTTCGATGGATTTGAGAAACTCGTGAAGAATTCTATAGCAGCCTGTCCTGCTGGATTGTTTCCCTTACCAATTACACTCTGGAGCATTCCCTGACTGTATGTAGTCACTGGATTACCTGCCTGAAGAAATAGACTTCCAAGAATTTCACGAGCATTCTGAATATTACGAAACTCTCCTAAAGCAATTGTGGTCTTGCGAATATTCGAATTAACATCTCTCTGAGTAAATACAGGAACAAGAGCTGATATTTCATCCCAATATACTGGGTAACGTGCAATACTTGCATTAGTGAATGTGTCTCGATTCCAGTACATGACGAGTGGATCGATCATGAAAGGAATACCTATAGCCCCTAGGTTGGTAAGATACAGCTCTGCTTGCTGAGTAAATGTGTCACGAAATGTTCGCTCAGGAAAAGCTGTATACGGTATTGGAGTAAACTTATCTTGATTACGAACAAGAAGATCCTGAGGAATAAGAACGGCATCGGGACCTTTACCACGAGCAAGAGCTTCTACAAATTGTGAAGTAAAATTCGCCTCTGAAAGCTCAACATAAGTTACTGATAGAGGATTCTGGCGACTAATATTTATATCTCTCACCAATTGATTAAAGGTAGTTTCAGATACCGTACCCCATATCGTAATTGCAGGAATTTGATTCTTTACACTATCACCTTTAAATGTTGCAAAAGCTGCAACTCCAGCAATTATGAAGACAATAAAGATTGAAGTGAGAATAAGTTGAAAGCGTGTCATTGTTTTTTAAATATAAGCCCGTAGTGATGATCCCCTGCTGCAAAACCACTCTCACGAACAAATCCATGTTTTTCAAAAAGCGCTTCAGCGGCCATTTCAGGAAAGAGAGCCTTTGGACCAATACTACTATGACTTCCCCAGTCAATAATAAGGACCCTACCATTTGGCTTGAGTATTCTTTTTATCTCAAGACAAAGATTATCTTTATGTTCCACTTGGAAAAGCACATTTGAAACGATCACCCGATCAACGATAGCGTCATGGAGTTGTGTGCCTCCTATTTTTTCAATATCTCCCCAAACAATCTGCACATTACTCAAATGTGCAGCAGAAGCTCCTCGAGAAAGTTTTTCGAGGAGCTCACGCTGTACTTCAATTGCATACACACGACCACGAGCACCAACTTTGCGAGCCGCTGCAAATGTATAGAAACCTGAACCGGCGCCAAAATCAGCGACGTGCATTCCATCTTCGAGTGAAAGGTGTGCAATGTTTTGCTCAGGGTCAGAGAACATGCAACTATTATACCCCACTATAGACAAATCAGAGAAGCGATGGAATCCCCATCTCGGAGTTTCATGATACGAACACCTTGTGTCTGACGACCAAGTTCTGGAATTTCTTTACTATCAACACGGATAACCTGACTCTTCTTTGACATAGCAACAATCTCTTCTTGAGTATCAGTGATTACCTTTGCTGCAATGAGATTACCTGTTTTATCAGTAACTTTTGCAGTAAGGATACCTGTACCACCTCGATTTTGAGTTTTATATTCTTCGAGAAGTGTCTTCTTTCCATATCCATTAGCACTCATGACGAAGAGCGCTGGGTTTTTGAATTCTTTATTCACTACATCGGCACTAATAACAGAATCCCCCTTACTGAGTTTAATAACACGGACTCCGGCAGCACCACGACCCATTTCACGAACATCAGACTCTTTAAATCGAATCGATTGACCTTCTGTTGTTGCAATGAGAACTTCGTCTCCCTTAGCAACAAATGATGTCGACATGAGTTCATCACCATCATCGAGAGTGATCGCAATAAGACCTGAACGTCGTACATCATGGAAACTCTTTGCAGCAACCTTCTTTCCAGTACCACCCTTTGTAACCATCATGATAGAGACGTCTTTTTGCTTAGTAGCCTTTGGCATCGGAAGGATTGATGTTACTTTTTCTCCCTCAGCAAGAGAAATGAAGTTTACGATCGCCTTTCCACGTGTTGCACGCTTACCTTCTGGGATATCGTACATCTTGATCTGGTATGCCTTACCTTTATCACTAAAGAATAAGAGATCACTGTGTGTTGTGGTTGTAATTAGGTGAGTGATGAAGTCTTCTTCCTTTGTATCGAGATCGACAACTCCTACACCACCACGCTTCTGCTTCTTATATTCATCAGGGTTGGTACGCTTGATATAGCCTCCTTTTGTGAGAACAAGTACTGTTTCTTCATCCGCGATGAGATCTTCTTCTGAGAAGTCCTTGAGACCGTGTTTAATGAGCTTCGTACGTCGTTCATCACCGTAACGAGCCTTAATATCAACGAGTTCTGTTTTAATAATTGAAACAACACGCTTATGACTCGCCAAAATATCTTTGAGATCAGCAATGAGATCTTGAGTTTCCTTGAGTTCAGTTTCAATTCTCTTTCGTTCCAAACCAGCAAGCTTCTGCAAACGCATTTCAAGAATAGCTGTCGCCTGGAGTTCAGAGAATTTAAACTGCTTCATCAAGTTACGATGAGCTTCTGGTGCATCCTTCGAACCTCGAATCAATGTAATAATCTTATCGATATAATCGAGAGCTTTCTTCAAACCAAGAAGGATATGTTCACGAGCAAGAGCCTTGTCGAGATCAAATTTTGTACGACGACGAATAACATCAATACGGTGAGCAATGAATTCTTCAAGAATCGATTTAAGACCAAGTGTTAAAGGTACACCGTTAACAAGAGCAACGATGTTCACATGGAATGTGTCCTCGAGTTGTGTGTGCTTATAGATATAGTTAAGAACCTTCTCTGCATGAGCACCCTGCTTAAGGTCAATCACTACACGAATCTCTTTGTCAGACTCGTCACGCATCGCTTTGATACCTTCAATTTGTTTATCACGTACGAGATCAGCAATACGAATCATGAGTTCGGCCTTGTTGACGCGGTATGGAATAGAAGTAATGACAATCTGGTAAGTACCCTTTTTGTCTTCAACAATTTCAGCTTCTCCACGTACCACAATACCTCCACGACCCGTCGCATATATATGATGGATATCCTTCTCTCCATACATAACTGCTCCTGTTGGAAAGTCTGGACCCTTGATGTACTGAAGAAGATCATCTGTCGTCGCATCTTTGTCTTCGAGAAGATGCACCGTCGCATCAACAACTTCCCCGAGATTGTGTGGAGGAATGTTTGTTGCCATACCCACAGCAATACCCAATGTACCGTTCAAAAGGAGGTTAGGAACAGCTGTTGGAAGTACTGTTGGCTCTTTACGAGTACCTTCATAGTTTGGTCGAAAATCAACAGTTTCCTTTTCAATATCACGGAGCATTTCTTGAGCAATTCGTGACATCTTTGCTTCGGTATATCGATCGGCAGCAGCGTTGTCTCCGTCAATTGAACCAAAGTTTCCTTGGCCAATCACAAGTGGATATCTCATACGGAAATCTTGCGCCATGTTCACCATGGATTCATACACAGCAACAGTGCCGTGAGGGTGATAGTTACCGGTCACGTCTCCAACAATCTTTGCAGACTTACGCGTCTTAGCTCCAGCAGTGAGACCGAGCTCTTGCATTGTATAGAGAATACGGCGATGTACTGGCTTCAATCCATCTCGTACATCAGGAAGTGCACGTGCAGTAATAACCGACATGGCATAGTCGAGATATGACTCACGCATTTCAGTTGTAATACTTCGAGAAATAATTCCTCGTTCAGGAACAATCTCAGCAGGCACATTTGATCGTTGTGCTTTGTTGTTTTCGTTATTCTCTGGAGTCTTGCCCGATTTCTTGTCTGAATTTTCTTTTGCCATGTTGAGATTCTAAATACTGTGATTGATGTTGATATTATTGTTTCGTCGCTCCTCCTTCCGACACCACTTCGACAACATCAGGTGGTGCAGTATACGTATGATTATTACTGAAAACCCTAAATATATTTTTAGGAAGTGAAGCTATAGAATCCCAAGCCCCGACAACTGACGCAGTAAGGGGTCCTGTACTCGTTGCTGAAGCATTTTGTACCACAACAGGCTTTTCACTTGAAAAAACAGTCCCTGACGACAACCAGAACATAAATACAAAGAATGTAATAATAGCAGAAGCTCCAAAAGCTACTTGCTTTCGAACATGTTGAGGTTGGGCACGGAGTGTATCAAGATGGCGTCGCATAGATATATAGTACTACTCTTTCGCAGACTCGAGAACTACCACATCAGCTTCTTTACCTTCCAAATCCTTCTTCTTAAGAGTGAGCTTTGCCTGAGGTTCAGGATTCTCACCCGCTTCCTTAAGAAAGACTTTGAGAGCATCTTTTATTCCAATATCTCCATAGTGCATTGGGATAATAATCTTTGGTTCAAGGGAAACTGCAAGCTTGTATGCCTTTGCTGGCTCAAGAACACCTTCACCACCAATTGGTACAAATAGAATATCAATATCATCAAGAGCTTCGATGGTCTCCGCTTTGAGCTCATTAGCATTATGAGCACCCAAGAAACAAAGATTCATATTTTCGAGCGATACAGTATATATAGCGTTCACTAATTCTTTACCACCAAAACCATACGCTGTTGTTGAAGGAAGACCTTTGATAAAAACTCCCCCCACTTCGTACTCACCAGGACCAGCAACAACAAAAGGCTGCTTATCACCGTGTGCAACTTGGTCTGAACCATTAAAATCAGGATGATTCGCTGAAATGAGAGCAATATCAGCGCCAAACCGAGAAGGTTTTAAATCTGAATCCTTAGAAATAGGATTAAACGCAAGCGTCACATCACCGAATTGCACCTTGAAAAATTCCCCTCCGAGATATGTGATAATCATGGCCGTATTATACCAAAAAGGCACTTGATATGCTACTGTACAAGACATGAATAATCATGCTGCGTGGGAACGAGAATATCGAAATCCTAAGCTCGTTACCCTCCACAACGAGCCTCAATCTTCTGTTAAAGAATTCTTTCGTTGGCTTCGTAAAAAGGAGAATGTTGAGCTCACCGGACTCCACACTCTCGACTTGGGATGTGGTACGGGACGAAATACTCTTCACCTCGCATCCGAAGGTGTTGCTCAGGCAGTTGGCATCGATATATCGAAGACTGCAATAGAGTATGCACAGAAAGCGGCCGCAACAGAGAATCTAACATCAGTAACAAAATTTATTGTCGGATCAATTGGCGAACAACTTCCCTTTACCGATCAGTCATTTGATCTCATTCTTGATGTTACAGCATCAAATGCACTATCTGAAAAAGAACGTTTAACCTACGTATCAGAAATGCATCGTCTCCTCAAACCAAATGGTCACATATTTGTCCGTGCACTGTGCAAGGATGGCGACACCAATGCAAAAGAATTGATTAAGGCTTCACCTGGACCCGAAACTGATACATATATAATGCCTGATACAGGCTTTATCGAGCGCGTTTTCTCAAAAACAGACTTCGAAGCA
Source organism: Candidatus Tayloriibacteriota bacterium (assembly GCA_016215455.1). Lineage (GTDB taxonomy): Bacteria > Patescibacteriota > Minisyncoccia > Phycocordibacterales > PALSA-1337 > JACRJP01. The sequence goes on from JACRJP010000003.1 coordinate 71,705, forward strand.
CTCTATGGTCAATATTTTACCGTTGCATATATTGATAAAGAGACTCACTATACTCTTTTTAATGGTCGCCGTTACAAGAGAAACTTCTGGATTGCTTACCTTAAGCCCCTGCAAAATAACTCGACAAAATAAGGGTTTTTCTGTATAGTGTTGTACGTGCTCATTACAACTGTATACGTAACCCCGCACCTTATTGTGCCCCATTATTATCATAAACGCGGACCGTATACCGAATAACAAATGTTAAAGAAATTAAAAGAAAAGCTCCTCGGTGTTGAGGAGACTGCAGAGACAAAGACAGAAGAAAAGAAGGTTTCGACAAAGGCAGCAAAAGCACCAAAACCAGCTCCAGAACTCTCTCCAGAAGAGGCTGAAAAAGCTATTGCAAAGAAGAATTCGTTCATGGCTAAGATCCTTGAACAGACAGGTAATCCACCAGCAATAAGTGATATTGTTGAAGGTCCTGTTATCAATATCGAAAAGGCTGCGGTCTACATCGACCTCGCACCGTACGGTACTGGTATCATCTTCGGTCGTGAATACATCACTGCTCGAGATATCATCAAGAAACTCAATATTGGCGACAGTATTGCTGCTAAGGTTGTTGATACAGAGAACAAAGAAGGTTACATCGAACTCTCTCTCAAGGAAGCTCGACAAGCTCTCATTTGGAGTGAAGCAGAAGAAGCTATCAATAAGAAGACTATTCTTGAACTCCCTATTCTCGAAGCAAACAAGGGTGGTCTCATCATTGCATGGCAAGGTATCTCAGGATTCCTTCCTGCTTCACAGTTGAAGACTGAACACTATCCACGTGTTTCAGACGGTGATAAAGACAAGATTCTCGAAGAACTCAAGAAACTTGTTGGTACACGAATTGCAGTTTCAATCATTGCAGCAAACCCTAAGGAAGGTAAGCTCATCTTCTCTGAAAAGAGTCCTGAAACTAAGGATAAAGAAAAGATCATCGGAAAGTACAAGGTTGGTGACGAAGTATCTGGTGCAGTTACTGGTATCGTTGACTTCGGAGTATTCGTTAAGATCGAAGACGGTCTCGAAGGTCTCGTCCACATCTCAGAAATTGATTGGTCACTCGTTGAGGACCCTCGACTTCTCTTCAAGGTTGGCGATAAGGTAAAGGTTAAGATTATCGAAATCAAGGAAGGTAAGGTTTCTCTTTCTATCAAGGCTCTCAAGGAAAATCCTTGGAATGAAGCTGCGAAGAAATACAAGAAGGATAAGGTTGTTGAGGGTGTTATCATCAAATTCAACAAGCATGGTGCTCTTGCATCAGTTGAAGAAGGTATTGCAGGACTTGTTCACATTTCTGAATTCGGTTCAGATGAGAAGCTCCGTGCAAAGCTCGAACTTGGTAAGAGTTACCAGTTCAAGATCACTCTCTTTGATCCAAAGGAACAGAAAATGGCTCTCTCTTTCGTAGATAAGGAGAAGAAGGCGTAATCTGACAGAAAGAACTAGAAATAGTTTAAACAAAAAGCGACACATGTGTCGCTTTTTGTTATGAGCCTTGTATGAGGTTTATTAAGCAATTTTTTCTTCAAGTTTATCTACTCGTTTTGAAAGAGTTTTGTGATCAACGTACGACACCTTTGTTTCCATCAAATACTCAAGTTTTTTGTCGACGGTATTAAAACGTCGGTCCATTCGGACTTCCAATTCATCAAATCTTTTATCAATTTGATTGAACTTCTCGTCTATTTCATCAAACTTTTTGTGGACGATCTTAAATTCATCACGTACTTCTTTGAAGCCTGCACCAACTATCAATGCAAAGTCATCTATTTCCTCTTTAACAACTCCTTTGATCAACTGAATATCTGCACTATTTAATGTTGGTTGTGGATTCATACTTTTTCTTTGCTTACCATTCTCATAATTCTTCAATGTCCCAAGTGTAACTAAACTTAAAAAATATTGCAGCAAAATTATGAAGTTTTGATAAAGTTTTTATGGAAAAATCACCTCTGCAACATACCTAGAGAGGTTTGCCAAGAAATACTTTTTCGAGAATACCGTCAGCTATGATCTTTTTGGGATCGCCTTGAGCCACCACCTTCCCTTTATCAAGAACATACGCACGATGAGTGATCTCGAGAAGTGATGTGAGATTATGTTCCACCACTACAATAGCGGTTTTTCGACGTTCGTTAATCTCTTTAATTTTTGCAAACACTTCCTTTACAATCTTAGGGGCGAGACCAAGAGATGGTTCATCAAGAAGTAGGATTTTTGGATCGGTCATGAGACCTCGAGCAATAGCAAGCATTTGTTGCTGACCTCCTGAGAGAGTACCTGATTTTGCTTTGAGTTTACCGCGAAGCGCTGGGAAAAGTTCAAGAACATTTTCAATACGCTCTTTGCGTTCTCCTGCTGAGATTGCCCAACCACCGATCTCAAGATTTTCTGCAACGGTAAGATGTCGAAATACACGACGACCTTGAGGAACAAAAGAGATACCTCGATGCACCACTTCGTGAGAAACGGGAGTAAATGACTGTCCTTCCCATACCACCTTTCCTAATTCGATGGGAGCGAGACCGAATATTGCCTTGAGAATCGTTGATTTACCCGCTCCGTTTGGACCCATGAGTGCAACCACCTCCCCCTCATCAACAGCGACTGTAGCGCCATTAAGCGCCTTTACACCACCATAGTGAACATGGATGTCATTAAGTTGAAGGAGAAGTTCTTTGGGTATAGTTGTCATGACGAGACCATTATACACCTTTCTTACCTTAGATTAAATAAAAATCCTACTTACGTGACGAGCTATGCACGGCGCAAAGCAAGGAACACGAGCAGAACAAATCCCGCAAGAGTAGATCCCAAACAAACCAAAGCCTTTTGCAGACCCCAATCTTGCCAAACGTAATACCCCAAGGTCGTCCAGAATCCAATGAGTCCGGCCAGGATGTGGCCAAGAAGAAGGATCCACGGACCGACCATGAACACCCCAGCGAGGGTGGTGGTCACGAGAATACCGAGAGCCAACTGGGCCGTCGATTTCTGTGTGGGTTGTGAAGCGACAAATGCCACTGAAGATGAAGATAGAGTAGCATGCACGGGATGTGTGGTTGGAAATGAATACCATTAAACTGCTTCTGTTGCAATTTATACCACCATACTAATAATCCGTCAAATACACATTATGTGTATTACTTCACTACAACAGGACTACCTCTTTCTATCTTCTTGAGTACTAATTCGCGCACTTTTGCACCCGTAGTATCAAAACCATCTTTGTTAATGTATTCTTTTACACAAACATACGTATCTCCACAACTTTTGAATGCCTTCGATAGGAGCTCTGCAGACTGAAGTGAGAGTCCTGCAACAGCACCTTGACCATCAGCAATATTTCCAGGGAAAGAATAGTACACACCTTCGACAAGTTCACGTACAGCTGGTAACTCAACCGCATACTGAGAAAAGATCGGGGCTTTAATACCAAGTTGTGTAAGTCGAGCTACACCCTGACCAAAGAAGAATGCAATGTCAGTTGAAAATATAGCATCGTAGTCCCCTTTTCGAATCTTAACCAATTCTGAGGAAACATCAGTTGTATTATCTGGATAGCTAATTTCATGAACAATTGTACCCTTATAGTTTGCTTTAAAACTATCATAATGAGTCTTTGAAAAAGCATTTTGATAACTAATGAGTACTACTTTTTTATATCCTCGTGCATACATTTGCTCAGCAATAAACTTTGATTCATCTTCAAGGGCGTACTGCATGTTATAGAAGTTTCCTCCACTCGTCTCATAGAGTGTTCGTGATGCAGCAGAAGGTACCACTACAATATTCTTTGAATTCTTGAGAAGTGGAACGATTGCTTCCTGAGGTGAGCCACAAGCTGGACCAATCACATAGTGCACCTTATCAACTTCGGTAAGTTTTTTAAATGCTGACACGGCCTCTTTTGGTTCACACTTATCATCTTCAAAAATAAATTCGATATTCGGATCTTGTACTGCAAGTACACCCTTCTTCACTTCCTCACCATAGTCAGCAAGAAAACCCGAGAGAGGTGCAATGACTCCTATTTTTATTTTACCTTGTGTTGTTTGATTCGTGTTATACACCGAAAAACCCAAAACAATCAAAATAATAACAGTAAGAACAATCCGCTTTTTTGATTTGTTTTTTTGCAGTTCCATACCTTTTATTCAACATCAACAACCTTGCCACCAGAAACCTTTTTCATGACAAACTCTCGTTCAGTATCTCCATTTTTATCGATACTAATGACTCCACTAATACCCTGATAATCTTTAACCTTATACAACTCAGACTTGATACACTCAACATCATCACCTCCACATTTTTCCATAGCATCAAACAAAACATTGTATCCGTCATACGCAAGAGCAACATAGAGATCTTGAGATGGTGCTGCCGAGTATGTTTTTACATACTCATCAATAAGTGTTTTTAGAGCCGGTGCCTCAGTATCATACTTGTATGTCGAAGTAAGAACTCCTTCAGCATCAGGATTTGCCAAAATTTCTCGTTGAATGAAATACTCATTACCCATGATTGGAGTTTTTACCTGAAGAGCAACTTTTTGCTTTAGGGCTGCTTGAGATGTTGCGACAGAGTTTGTAATAAACAATATTACATCAGGCTTAGCTTGAGTAAGTTTTAAAATCTGGCTTCGGAGATCTGTTTCATTAGGTGCAAAACCTTCGGTCGCCACTACTGTATATCCAGGTGTACTTGGAAATTTTTGAACAAAAGCATCCTTAATACCTGTTGGATACTCTGCTGATTCATAGAGAATAGCAGCCTTTTTATAGCCTAGTTTAACAGCTGTCTTTATCATCGCATCAGCAGTTACCACACCGGATGCTGAGGTACGAAATACATAGTCACCCGCTGTAGTAAGTTTTGGAGTAGTTGAAACAGGGGTAAATAGAATTGCCTTAGCTTTTTCAGCAAGTGGAGCAGCTGAAAGTGTTGATCCACTACACACACCAGAGATAAGTACTTTTACTTTATCAACATTTAAAAGCTTTGTTGCTGCAGCAACTGCTTTTTTAGGATCACAACTATCATCTTCATAAATTACTTCAACTTTTTTACCATTAATTGTGTGATTCTTTGCGTATGCAAGTTTAAATCCATTACCAATATCAGCACCAGTTGATGCGGCGACAGGACCACTGAAAGGACCAAAATATCCTATTTTAATCGTGTCAGATGAAGACTTATTTGAAAAATAAGTTACAAAAATCACAACGAGAATCACCACAATAACCCCCCAGAAAACACCCTTCTTGTTTGTTTGTTGCTCAGGCATGGTATTTTAATAGTAAATAACCGCTTAATTATACACCTGCTACAGAAAGTGCAATAGAATGTCGAGAGCTGTAATTAAAACTCCACTTGTACGAGATATTTTGAACCGATAACTTCCCCATTTGGTTCAAAGGTATACTTAGTAATTTTTCCTTCAACTCCAGCAAGAATAGTCTTCTTTAATTCTTCAATAGACTTAGTTTTTGGTAGAAGTTGCGTCAAAAGCGTACCAACATCATATGTTACTGCATCATAGAATGGGTATGCAGGGTCAGCGTTATACGTCGCCTTAAATGTTGTTTTAAAATCTTCAAAACCTGCTGTGGTAAGTTCTGCTCTCCAACAAACTCCGTGTAAACCAAAATCTTTAGGTGAGAATGAATAATCACAGAGGTTCACGTCTCCGATAATCGGAAGATTGAGTTTAAGAGTTTGCATTTCCTTGAGAACTTCCTTGGCAGCAATATCACTCACAGGAACATAAATAACCTTTGTTGCTCCAGAACCCTTTATCTTTGTAATAAGTGTCAGATATGTCTTATCTTCAGGTAGATACGCTTCTTTGAATACAACCTTTGCCTTATCAGACAATGCATCAACAACAGACTTTGCATAATCTTGATTTTGATACAGTACAGCGTATGTATCTTCAGGGTGAGCAGCTATGTATTCATTAATCGCATCAACAATAGTTAGAGCATCAGGGATGAAACGAATGACTTCAGTGCCAGTTTTTCGAATATCAGATGATCCAGCATATGCAGTGAGAATAACATTACCATCTTGAGCAGCAAGAGGAGCAAGTGCTGAGACACTACCACTACATGCAGCATAGAATACTTTTACATCTTTAAGTTTGAGATTCTGATATGCCGAAAGAGCTTTCTTTATATCACATTGATCATCTTCATAAACAAAATTAACACCTGAACTTGTTGCAACCAAACCAAGAGAACGTTGAATACTTTCACCAGCAGATGCGGCTGGTCCTGAGAAAGGTCCGATTACGCCAATAGTAAGATTTGTGGACGACTTATTAGAAGTTACTCCAACAACAATAACGAGTAGTACTATGACGATAACGGCAAGTATAACTTTTTTCATAGATAAATGAATTACTTTAGATTATTGTAAATCAACATACTTTCCATCTTTCACTGTTCGGAATACCGCAGGACGTTCTACTTCACAGTCATTGTTAAATGAGAGAGTTCCAGTTATACCCTTATATCCCTTGAGATTACTAATGTAGTCAGCAACCTTCTGTGGATCATCTCCCACCTTACCAATAGCTTCTGCGAGAAGAGTGACCATTTCATAGTGTGATGCTGCTAGATACACCGGTTTTGCAGTATATTTTGCAACATATTTTTCTTTGAAGCTTTTTGCTCTCGAAGAATCATTTGATGCTACATCAGATGTATATTCGTAATCGATGTAATCAATACCTTCTGCAAGTGAGATATTTTTGAGAGCAGGATTTTGAATTGTATAGTAATCGCTCACAAGTGGTTTTTTCCAACCGAGTTCAGAAATTTGCTTAAGCATTGGCTCCACAGTATTAGCTACCTGGACAACAACCATTGCCTGAGCTTCATTTTGCACAGTCTTAAGTTTTGTTATATTAGTGCGATAATCTCCATTACCTGCTGCATTGTAAAATTCAGAAACAAGAATCTTACCTCCTTGAGCCTCAAAAGCCTTAGAGAATTCAGTATATATACCTCTTCCATATTCATTATCAGGTAAAAATGTCACTACCTTAGTGTAATTTTTCTTTGCAAGAAGTTGTGCATAGCCAGGACCAAAGCTTTTTGCAGTCAAAGCGATACGACATGATAGATTTGACCCATCAAAATATGCTGGGGTTGTTGCTCCTGGGACCAACATGACCTTACCGTCCTTAACTGCCACAGGACGAATCGCAGCAACTACAGGACTACCATCAGCGACAATATAATTGATACCGGCAAGTTTGAGCGCATTATACGCATCTAAAGACTTTTTAGAATCATAGGCAGAATCTTCCATGACCAGCTCAAGTTTTCGGCCATTAATACCGCCAGCTGCGTTAATTTCCTCAATAGCAATAAGACTTGCTTGTTTCTGAAGATCACCAACGAGAGCTTGTGAACCTGAAAGAATATAAGCACCTCCAATTTTAATTGTTTCGTTTGAAGCTTTATTTCGAGAGAGACCTGTCACTACAACAGCTACTATTACAATCAAGACAATGGCCCATAACCATACCGAACTCTTCTTTTGACCTGTTTCCATGGAATTATGCTTATATATAATGATTTATACATTAAGCATAACATATCCCTAAATTTGCACACCCTTACCATCCTTGATAGTCCAGATTGATGCCTTTGTGTGGAAGTTGCTACTTTCAGGAGTCTTTGTTACCTTACCCGCCTTACCATCATATGCAGTAATTGCCTTAAAGTTTGTAACAGCATCTCCTTCTTTTTCAAAACTCTGCACGAGCATATTGAAGATGTCATATCCGTACGGCGCAGCTCGAACATTAAAGCGAAGTGTTGGATTCTTTTGTGCAAAAACATCAGCAAATGTAGGGTCAGCGAGCATTGAATCACTGTACCAAAGACCTTCATAGAGTTTTGGTTCTGGACTTGCAGCAAAGAGAGCTGTAGTACTGAGATTCTTTACCCCTTCATCAATAAATTGCTTTGAAATAATATCGAGAGACGGTGGAAATGCACCGATATAGTAGAGATCAGGCTTACTTGCCTTTGCTTTTGAAACAATAGTTTTAAAATCACGAACATTTCCATCAAATGCATCTCGATACACAATCTTGATACCATATTGAGGGATAATTCGTACCATTTCATCAGTAATAACCTTAATACCAGGATGTACCTGCTCAAGAACTGCAATAGTTTTTACCCCGCGACGCTGTGCCTCTCCTAACCAAACAGGAACTTCATCAACAGGTGTCATACCGTTAGTGAAGTTATACGGAACATTACCAATCGTAACATCAGTGCAGTCACAAACATGGATTACACCAGCTTTTTCAGCAATATTTTTTACTGCATTACCTGTACTTGAAGTCGTTGTAATGATCGCCTTCACTTTATCAATAGCAATAAGTTTGTTTGCGGCACTTGCTGCAGTTGCTTGGTTTGTTGTGTCGTCTTCAACAATCACTTCGTATGTATATTTTGTTGATTTGCCCACAAGATCAGCTACTGCGAGTTCAACTCCTTTAGCAAGAGTCGCACCATATGCAGCACCTCCTCCTGTTAGAGGGGCTACGACACCAATTTTAATAACTTGTGTTTCACTTGATGGAGAAACAATGCCAACATATGCAAGTACTGCGATAATAATGATAGCTACCACTGACACTATGATTCTTTTATTCATGTCTACTAGTATACCTCTAAAGATTATATTGACCAATAAATAAGACACTAATTTATCAAAATATACAAATAACCTTGATTTATATAGATTCTATGTTATATTATAGTTGTCATAAATCTTGACAGTAATCACATATATCATGAATATCCCTCAATCACTCATTTTCCTTGGTCTCGATGAACACCAAGCACGACTATATACTCATCTCCTAAAACAGCCTAAAAATGCTGAGCTAACTGTCTTTTCTATTGCCAAAAATATTGACATGCCCCGCTCAACGGTCTACCTTACCCTTCAAGAACTTGAGACAAAGAAACTTGTGTCGTCGTATAAGAAGAATAATGTACTTCGATATATCGTTGGTGATCCTTCACGACTTGTCCGTGACCTTGAAGAGAAGCAAGAGATCCTGACTGCACTCCTCCCTACTCTACAATCACTATCAAAAGATTCTCCTTTCTCACCTTCTGTTCAAACATTCTCAGGAGCAAAAGGAGTTATTACAGTATTCGATGATCTCTATAATAATCCAAAAGAGAATGGTGTTCGAGAATATCACACATTTTCTCATCCTAAACTTATTGAATATATGCCGAAAAAGTTTCCCAAATATATGGAAGCAAAAAAGAAACTCAATATTCCAAGCAAACTTCTTGTTCCTGGATTTCTCGCAAAAAACACCCCTAAAGAATATATGTCAGATAGCCATCGTGAGACTCGCTTCTTACCTAACTCAGTCAATTTTGAAGGAACCCTTGTTATCTATGGTCGCAAAACAGCAATATTCTCTCATCGAGACAATGAAGTCTATTCTATGATCATTGACTCGCCTGCTATTACCGAAATGCTTGATGCTATATTTCTTACGCTGTGGAATTTGGTACCGAAGAGTAAGTAACTCTATTCCCCCAAATAAGCTTCTATCACATCTTTACGAGCAAGCACTTCAAGAGGTTTTCCGTCAGCAAGAAGTTTACCAGCATCGAGAACATAGAGATGATCGGAGAGTTCACGGATAATATCCATATTGTGTTCAACAAGCACTACTGCCTTTCCCTTATCGCGTAATTCTTTCATAACAGAGATAACTGTCTTTACCATCTCTGGAAAAAGTCCTGCAAAAGGTTCATCAAAGAAAATGAGCTCAATTTCTCCTGGAGCACCGTGGAGCATTCCAAGTACACGAGCAATTTCAAGAAGCTTACGCTGACCATATGAAAGATTCTTTGCTAATTCATTTCTTTTCTCCCAAAGACCAACTCGCTTGAGAACTTCTTCGGCACGTTCAAGATGGTACGTTCCGTGTTTTTCAAAAAGAGCAGAGACAATATTGCGCTCCGTAAGCACCACGAGAACATTGTCGAGTACTGGCATTTGTTCAAAGAGTTTTACATCTTGAAATGTTCGCGTCATGCCATAGAGTGGAACTTGATGTGGTACAACTTTTGTAAGATGTGTTGTGTCAGCAATGATAACGGCACCACCATCAACAGGAATCATACCTGTGAGAGTATTGATAAGAGTCGACTTGCCTGAGCCATTAGGACCGACAATACTCGTGATTTTACCGGCTTCAAATGTCACCGATAGATGATCGACAGCATGAACACCATCAAATTTCTTCTCTAGATTGTGAGTACGGAGGTAAGGCATAGATGTTTCCTTGTCCCCTATATTCTACTTCATTTCAGATATTTTTCCACCTGAGATGACCATGATCTTTGTCTTAGGTTTTCGATTACCTAATGCATCAAATTCTGTTTTGCCTGTAGCACCATCAAGAGATATATTCTTAATATTTTCTATCCATTTCTTTTGATCAGTCGCATATGCTGTTACAAGAATATTGAATGCATCATATCCAATATCTGCCAAAAATGGAGCATCTACCCCGTAACGTTCTTTATATGCTTTTTTAAAATCTTCTGTCGTATCAAACTGAGACGTACCAACGAGTGTTCCATCAAGTACCGTGAGATCTCCCATGATTCTTTGATAATCAGAATAACCTGACTGGAAACTCGCATCAAAGAAAAACTGTGGCTTATTTTTAGCTACTTTCAAAAATTCCTTCATAAACTGTGCGCCTTGCTGAGGAAAGATAAATAGCCCAACGTTACTTGGTGATCCTTGAGAAACCTTAAGAGCATGAGTTCGAAAATCTTTTTCTGAAGAGTCGATAATAAAATCATGCGTTATACCAGCAAATCCTTTTTTAAAACTCTCCACAAAACGAATCATCGCATCGTTATTTGTGTACACAATCGACATTTCTTTTACTCCCTTGTTCTTCATATATACTCCGTAATCATATTCAGATGCAATACTGTTCGGCCAAATACCAAACACATTATCAACAGCGGGTTCACGTCCTTGTTCGCCCAACTGTATTACGGGAAGATTGGTTTTTGTAACAAGATCGTATATAGAGTCAATGGTAGGTGTTGAAGCATTAATGAGAGCATCCACCTTATCAACTGAAACAATCTTTCGATATGCACTTACTCCTTTACCTCCATTAAAACCATCATCTTCAATAACAATACTCACTTGAGAATTGGGATTATTCTTATTGTAGGTTTCTTGAGCAAGAACAACACCATTCTTGAAACTTTCACCAACAACCGCATAGTCACCACTTAAGATACTTATGAGACCAACCTTAAAACTTTTTGGTTGTAAATTTTGTTGGAAGCCCCATACCACAAAGATGATCACAATGACTGCAGCAATACCCCACCCGATTTTTTTATTCATAGCGCTGATAATTAAATAATGTACAAAGTGTAACACGACCCTCTTTTTGGCAATAGGCATAAAATCATCAGAATTGCTGATATTTTTGGTTTGTGGTATACCTGTGACATGTCTCACTTAGAAACACTTCTGAATGATATCGGCCTTACCCCAAAGGAAAGTTCGGTCTATATAGCCTTGTTAAAGCTTGGTTCTGCCTCTGCATATGCTATTTCAGAGATGGCGGGAATTAAGCCGCCAACTACCTATCTTACTCTTCAAAATCTTATCAGAAAAAATATCGTTATCACCCTTCCACGAGCAAAGAAGCAGTTATTCGCAGTAAAGCCCCCCGAAGAACTCATTAAGATGTATGAAGATAAAGTAAGTCGCATCAAGAAATCTTTACCCCAATTTGAAGCTCTTGTGCCCGATGTGAAGCCTCAAATTAAAGTGAGCTACTATCAAGGATATAAAGGTGTCGAAGAAGCCTTACACTATAGCGACAAACGGCATCCAACATCAAAAGAAATGATCGCGTTTTATGCGAGCGGAGAAAAGATAGACGAGAAATACATTGAGCTTTCAAAGAGATACATGACTACTCGTCATAAGTTAGGAACAATCATTCGAGGTATTACACCCAAAGATCCAACTTACGATAGAGAGTTACAGAAATTTAATGAAAGTCTCGGATACAATATCTTGTCTGTTCCCCATAACGAATATTCTGCCCAGGCTTCAATCGAAGCTGATGATTATATTGTTCGCATTATCATGCTAAAAGAGGAAAAAGCTCTCATCATCGAAAACGCCGAACTCGCAAAAATGGTTCGACAGATATTCGAGATGGTGTGGAAGGTAAAAAAACCTTAGGTATAAAAAACGAAACCCCGCCAGTGTGGCGGGGAATCTCTGAGGCCGAAGCCGATAGTGAGTACGTAGTACATCCATTTCTTTCAAAACACAACTTTCAATTTAATACTTCACCTGTACCCCATTTCTAATAACCTGAATCTCAACGAGATTACTTTGAGTTGTATGATCAGGATTAAATTTAATAACACCATTTGGAGTCTCAAAAGAATTCTGTGCTATATACGAAGCCACCTGACTCGCATCAGTCGTTTTAGCAATTGCATCTGCTAACACATGCACAGCTTCAAAACTCTTATCAGCAGACTTTGCCGGCTCAGCATTGTATTCCGCTTTATACAACTTCGTAAATTCAGGTGATGAGACTTCCCAATTAATGATTGCAACCCCTTCAAGAATACTCTTGTCTTTCTCATCTACGAATGAATCAGTCAAACCATTGTAACTAATGATTTTTGGGGTGAAGCCAAGTTGCTTTGACTGTACCAAGAAATTCACCGGATCATTACCCACCATATCCAAGAACACAGCATCAACCTTTTGAGATTTTAATTTAGCAATAGTCGTCTTGAAATCGTTATTTCCAATCTGAGTGTATTCTTCATTTACAATTCCAGCATATCCAAGTGATTTCATTACACTATCGAGAGTCTTTGCGATTTCTTTTCCAAAACTAGATTGTAAATGTACCACAGCAAGATTGTTTATTTTTTCTTTTTCAAGATATCTTCGAAGTTCACCGAGGGGCTGATTGAAATTTGTTCTCATAACAAAGCTCTGAGCATTGAGATCAAATCCTTCTTCAATTCGAAAGTTGGCCGGAGAAATGAATGCTCGTTTATTATTCAAAGCCAAAGGAATAAGTGGCTGTGCAGTGAAATCAAATGTTCCACCAATGACACCATCAACATTATCCAGACTTACAAGCTTATTGTATGCAGTAACAGCATCTTTACCTTCAGTATGATCATCTTCAATAACAAGCTCAATCTGTCGGCCATTGATTCCGCCATTTGCATTAATATTCTTGACCGCTAATTCCATACCGTTTTTCGAATATTCACCCCATGGTGCAGCAAATCCTGTTAGAGATATAACAGCTCCGATCTTAATCGTATCGTTATTCTTTGGTTGTACATTGATGATAATAGCCACTATCGCCGCACATATAAGTACTATAATGATTACTTTTTTCATATTGTCATAAGTATATACTCATGGTACTATATGTCCATAATACGGCGAAAAGCGAATACTTATGAAAAATAATGATTTTTTAGATGTTTTAGGTCTTAAAGCAGTTCCCAAGAAAGTTTTGGTGGATCTAGTTCAGCATGGCACTTCCAAGGTAACTGAGATCTCTTCCCGTCTCCACCTCCCTAAATCATCGGTATATGATGCCCTTTCAATACTTGTCGAAAAAAGTCTTGTAAATGAATACAGTGACGATCGCGGGAAGATGTTTGGACTGTCTGATAATGAACAACTAGCACGAGTTCATGCTGAAAAAATAGAAGAATTCAAAAAGGCACAGGCTTCCCTCCTCTCTTTCATTACAACCCATGCTCGTGAAGACAATGTAGTACAACCAAAAATTAAATTCTATTCAGGTATCATTGGTATCAAACAAGCCTTCCGTGACATGATGTGGAATAGCAAGTACAAGGAGGCATATCTCATGTGGCCAATGCAAAATATGCTCGATAGTATCGATGAAGATTTTCTTAAGTGGCATGGCAAACAACGCTACAAATACAATGTAGTTATTTACTCTATTGAAAAACACAGCGACAGAAAATTAAAGATACGAGATCGTGAGTGGCTTGAAAGTGATCTAAAAACAAAACTCACAGAAGTCCGTTATCTTCCCAAAGGAATCGATTGGAAAATGAGTTACTGGATCTATGGTGACAAATGTCTCTTTGCCAGTGGTGATAGAGAACAAATTGCTTTCACCATTCACAGCAAAGAATTCTGCGACATCATGAAACTCATGTGGAAACAAATGTGGGTAGTGGCGAAGAAGTAATAATTACTTAATCTTCATCGGCGTACTGGTCGCACCATCAAAGCCCATGAGAATAACCTGAGCATCTGATCGATCACGAAATTCGTTGAAGGTGATTGTTCCAGAAGCACCATCAAATGGCGTGAATGCTGTCTTTACCTTTTCCACATCAGTAGTACCAGCTTTTTCAACTGCTCGAGCAATCATATATACAGCATCATACGCTGTATCTGCCCCAGGACCTGGTTCAGTACCATACTTTGCTTTGAAAGCATCAACGAAAACTTGTCTCGAAGGTGTGTAGATAGCGTATATTAGGTTCTTAAGATACGGAACTGAAACCTTGGCTGTTGCACCAAGAGCCGCAACATCAACTGGGTAAAGAATGGGTGTGCCAATTTTAAGCTCACCAGACTGCTGGAGAAAACGTTCGATAGGGCCAGAAGTAATCGCAGCAAATACTGCATCAGGCTTTGATTGCTTAATCTTACTAACATGTGTTTTGAAATCCTGAGTATCGATTGGGAAAGAAACTGGACTCACGACCTTAATTCCCTGTTCTTTTGCAAGTGAGGTAAATACTTCAATGAGAGAATTTTCCCAAGGACCGATACTTTGAACGAGTGCTACCTTTTTGAAATTTTTACTCTTTGCATATGCGACCAATTCCTTTACAGCAATTGCATCAGACGGCCATGTTCGATAGAGATACTCACTTTTCTTTGTAAAATCAGCAGCTCCAGCAGAGACAGTAACTGTTAAAATCTTATTCTGAGTAATGATAGGAATTACCGGTTCTGTCTGATCAGTCCAGCCAGTGAGAAGGAAATTGACCTTGTCGATTGAAATAAGTTTATTGACAGCAGAGACTGAGCCCTTTGCCTCACTATAATTGTCTTCTGTCACCACTACCACCTGTCGGCCGAGAACACCACCATTTTGATTGATCTGGAAAGCCGCCAATTCCGCTCCTTGTTTTGAAGGTTCGCCCCATGAGGCACCGAAGCTTGAGAGCGCGAAATTAGCGCCAATTTTGATGAGTTCTTGAGTACCACCTACATCCTGTCGTGAAGTCGAACCCTTTGTTACAAAGCTGACCCCTACAACAATAATCACCACAAGTACCACCAATCCGACGATGATTTTACCTAATTTAGTCATATATTTAATGTATGACCATATTCTGGGCTTAAACAAAGCACTTGTAAAGAGTTTCTACTCAGCCTTTACGAACTTGCCACCCCTCACAGTTTGCATCTCAAATGCATCATCAGGTGTTATCAAATAACCCTTTTGATCAAAAGAAATTCTTGACAAAGCGGCACCCTTCATATCTTTTGTCTCAGCGATAGCGTCTCGCAAAGTCTGGCCTCCCTTCCCCTTAGTTTTTTCAAGTCCACGAGCAATAACAAATACAGCATCATACGCAGTTACTGCTGATGGATACTGTGGAACATGTCCATATCGTGCAGCGTATACATTTTCAAATTTCTGATACTCAGTCGAATGTTTTGGTGTTGAGAAATACGATGTCTCAAGATCACGGGCACATGTGGATAATGAGTTATAGTTACCCGCAGCTTCAGTTGCAAGAATTGGTACAGTGAGACCAAGTTCTCGTGCTTGTTTAGCAAAGACACACTGAGCAGGATCAGTTTCAACAATGAATACAGCGTCCGGATTACTTTGTCGAACCTTAGCGATAGGAGTACGAAAATCTGTAATCAATGGATTACCGAGGTCCATATCACCAATAATAGTCACACCATATTGTGGAGCATATTCTGTAATAAGATCGGCTGTGAACTTCCAAAAACCGCCATTAACCGGTCGTATGATGTATATTTTCTTTAAATTATGCTGATTGGCATATGCGAGAATAGTTCGAATTCCAACTCGATTGTCGTACCATGTTGAAAAGAAGTATGGAGCATCTCTGTCTATCTCAACATGATTAGTAGCGTCAGGCGATATTGTAGGAATTTTTGCTGCCTCTATGAGCGGAATGATCGCTTCGGTAGGCTCGTCCCACTGTGCACCAACAATTGCAACAACCTTATCGACATCTATCAATTTACTCACTACGAGTGATGCATTTTTCATCTTATCCAATGAAAGATCTCCTTCGACTAATGCAAGTTGACGACCATCAATGCCGCCTTGTGCGTTAATCTCTTCAACAGCAAGTCGTGCGCCGTTTCTTTCCTCTTCACCAGGAGCAACTCCAATACCTGTCAAAGCAGATATGCTACCTATATTAATAACAGCACCTTCAGATAGCGCAGGCTGTCGCATATATATAGCAGAAACAGCCACTCCCAGAACAACGAGAACAAAAAGGCTTTTAATTACACGTTTCGACATAGTGATTATATTTAATATGGTAATCCTATAATAATATGCTAATATATAAATTAAGCAAACACTCCCTAGTAGGAGAGTAATTAATTATATGCAAACACCTTACCCGCGCATTCTCAAACAATTTGGACTCAATCCAAACGACATTAAGATATATAGGACTCTCTATAACCTCGGTAGATCAAAAACAGGTATTATCATACGCGAGACAGCGATCGCCAGTTCACGTGTCTACGCTTCCCTACAGAACCTTGTGCGCAAAGGCCTCGTTTCATATCAGGTTAAAAACAACATTAAATATTATCAAGCCGAACTACCTGATCAACTTATTGAGGAGGCTGAGGATAATGTCGAGGAGTTGAAGGGTTTCGCCGACAATCTTAAACTATTCCCTATTTCAAAAAATAAGCGTAACGAAACTAATACATATGAAGGAGTACACGGACTCAAGATGGCATACGAGCAACACACCGAAAATCTTGAAAAAGGAGAGACTGTTTCGATCATCGCTTTTGTGGGAGAGGAGTATGCGTCATCACAACCTATCCGGCTTTTCTTTTCAAAAACAATAGATCGTATAATGATCGAAAAAAAATGCCACGGCAAAATGATCACTCACAAAGAAATTAAAAAGATTATCAAACGTGACCGGCCTGACAGCTCTATCTATACGATTCGACACTTATCTGAGAACTACACTCTTCCCTACACGGTTAATATTTCAAAAAAAGAAGTTGTCATGGGTGTTTGGGGCGACGAACCAACAGTATTTACTATCAGCAATCCAGTAGTGGTAAGCGCCTTCCAAAAAAACTTCGATTATCTGTGGAAAATCGCCAAATAACAACAATATCGAGGTTATACACCTACCTTGTAATATCTCCACTTGTAACCGATTGCATCAATTTCTTCAAAAGAGAGAACTCTATATCCATATCTTCCAATCATCATTTCAAAATCAGAAAAATCATCCTCACCTTTAAAATTAATATGAGTTATTGCGATATTCCCTTCTGGTGATACATAAGATTTTGCTTCTTCAAGAAATCTTTTGTGGATTTGATATTCAGGATCATAGAGTGATGATTCAATAATACCTTCAATAGGAAAGTCTGTTATGGGTAGATTTGCGATGATGAGATCGAATTTGTCCTTGGGAACATTTTCGAATACATCACTTTCGATTACTTCTACTATTTCTCCTACACCATTCCTTTGTGCATTATCTTGCGCGCATTTTACAGCATCCTTGTTGATATCAACTGCAACTACTTTTTGTGCACCCATTTTTGCTGCCCTAATAGCATGGATACCTGTACCAGTTCCTATATCAAGAACTTTTTTATTCTTCAAATCCCCAAAGACATGATGTAACTCTATGGATGAGTGAGAAAATTTACTCTGGGGAGGAAAAACATTTTTACATGTTTGAATCTGTATACCATCAATATCAAGAATCTTGGATTCCTGATTTTTAATATCGATAAGAAAATCCTGAGTAAGTTGTGGATTAATCTTTTTCATTTATTACTTAGCATAGTGCAATTTAATAAACTTCTTTAAAGCTTATATTCCCCCACCAAACCTTGCGGCCGATACAACATGAGAAGAATCAAAATGACACCGTATGACACCTGGCGCATTTGAGCAGCGATATCTGATGGGAAACCAACGAAACGGAGAATTTCTGGAAGAAGAATGAGAATGACGGCACCCAACACTGCCCCTTTATTATTCGCCAAACCTCCCATGATGATGATAGCGAGAAGAAAGATTGATTCGTTCAGAGTAAATGTTGAAGGATCAATGAAGGTGATGTAACTTGCAAAGAGTGACCCTGCAATTGAAGCGAGCATTGCACCGATAACAAAGATTGCGAGTTTATAGAACAGAGTATTGTAACCAAATACTCGAATCGCATCTTCATCTTCACGAATAGCTTTAAGAACGCGACCGAATGAAGATTTCACAATATACTGTGATACTCCATATACAAGAAGAAGTGCAAGTGCCGACAAAAGAAGGAACCAAATATTTTCTGAGAACGTAAAACCAAAAAGTGAGGGTCGTGGAATGCCAGGAATACCAAGAGGGCCTCGTGTCAGTGACTGCCAATTCAAAAAGATACTGTATACGATAATGTTGAAACCGAATGATCCGAGTGCGTAATAGTCATCTTTGAATTTCGACAAAACAAAACCAATGAGCAAACTTACCACACCTGAAATAATCATTCCAAGAATAACTGATACAAAGAAATTCATTCCTGTTGTCGTGAGAAGAATTGCTGTTGCATATGCTCCCATTCCATAGAACGCAGCCTGAGTCACTGACAACAACCCTGTCACACCCACAATAAGATTGAGCGATAGGCCCAAGATGCCGTAGATACAGATCAGTATGGCGATGTGGATGAGATATTCCATATTATTTCTTTAATATTCCCTGCGGCCGAACAAGAAGGAATATGATGAGTACACCGAATGCAATAGCATCTTTCCATTCTCCTGAAATTTTCCAAATACCGAAGTTCTCAACAAAACCAAGAAGGAATGCACCAAGAACTCCACCATATATATTACCAATACCACCAATGATAGAGGCGATAACTCCCTTTAAAAGAAGTGAAAGCCCCATCGTTGGTTCAATTCCTGTATCAAATCCTACCAATATACCTGCAAGTCCCGCGATTGCTGAACCGATAAAGAACACCTTACCGATAATTGATCGGGTATTGATCCCTACAATCTTTGAAACTTCCTCATCATCTCCTACCGCCTTCACCGCCTTACCAAACATCGTGTACTTGAGAGTAAGTGCCATAGCGAACATAAGCACGAGACCAGTGATGAGAATAATAAGTTGGACCTGCGTAATGACTCCACCAGCTATTTCAAATACTCGTTCATCTCCTGCACTTCGAGAAAGAGTTTGAAACTGACTTGTAAAAAGGATTGCGAGCACGGACTGTAGTGCAGTAAAAGCACCGAGAGCAGCTACGAGTAGCACCATACTTGAGGACTTTCTTTCACGAAGTGGTGCATAGATAGAACGATAGATAAAGAAACCAATGAGTCCTGCTATAACCATACCAAGCGGAATAGCGATCCAGAGACTAAGACCAAGTGTTTTATAAAAATAGAAGACTGCATAGCCACCCACTGCTGCAAGTGCGCCGTATCCAAGATCAAAGAATTTTGCAGTACCGTAGATGAGATTAAAACCAAGTGCCACCATCGTATAAATCGCTCCTGCAATAATACTATTGACGATAAGTTGTGGGACAATGTCCATGGCCTACATTATATGCCCCCGGAGGATTTTAGGAAAGTTTATGTTCGAGTTTACGCACCCTCTTTTCTAAAGCGCGATGATCTTCATATTTTACTCGTGTAATAGACAAATCGTCGATCCTTCGTTCAAGGCCATCAAAACGATAAATTGTATATTCTTTAAATTCAACAAATTCTTTATAGAAATTGTCGATTCTACCATTCGTATCTTCAAATCCTCGTGCAACCATCAAAGCAAACTCTTCAAAACGAGCATCGAGTTTAGTATCGATAAGAACATCAATTTTCTTTTCGAATCTAATTTCAAAATCATCGAAAAGACCCTTGATAAGGGTGATGTCTGCTGAATTGAGTGTTGGCTGAATATTCATACTTTCTATTGTGCTGAGTATAAAATACTTCCCTACAAAAGACCATAAAATTCTGTTCAAAAAATCTCAAAAACTTTATCAGAATTTCATACAACAAAAAAGACCCTGTTATTGAGGGTCTTTTTTGTTGTATGGATGATAATTATTTTAAATCAACAAGACTACCATTAACAATTTGTCGAACTCGATAAGCTGGATTCTTTACATCACCATATTGATCAAACTGAATATGCCCTGAAACCCCTTGAAAATCACTCGCTCGTACAGCGTCTGAGAGTTTATCAGGATCACTCACACCAACCTGTTTAATCGCAGCAAAAACTGCCTGAGCTGCATCATATGCTTGAGGTGCACATGTTGGAACTTGATCTCCTCCAGTCTTAGCAAGTAATTTTTTAGCGAAATCAGGAGTTGGATTTGCAACAGATTCAGTAAATAGGATATCTATTGCTTTAGGAAGGTTTGCGAGGAATTTTGTGTCTCCAAATGTTTCTGAAGCAAACAATTTTGCTGTTATTCCAAGATCTTTGATCTGTTTAACAACGACAGTTGCACCTTCTGGATAAAGAGCGAAGTAAATATAGTCAGGTTTTGTATTCTTAATCTTAGTTAACTGTGTTTTATAATCTCGAACATCTGCAGTAACACCCTCTTCTGCTACCACCGTACCACCAAGTTCCTTAAATCGATTAATGAAGACCTCCTTAAGTCCAGACCCATAATCACTTATATGGTAGATTAGAGCTACCTTACGTGCACCTAGATCATTATAAAGGTATTCAGCCGCGTATCTTCCTTGAAGAGCATCTGACGGATACGTTCGGAAAAAGAATTTACCTGAATTACTCAATGGAGGGGCTGACGAACAGTATGAAACAACAATCTTCTTTGTCTCCATTGCTGATTTTACAAAGGCTGAGGTCTCACCTGAACACAAACCACCAATAACTCCACTCACCTTATCGATATTGAATAATTTTTGTGCTGCATTAGTTGCTGGCAAAGGAGAACATTTTCCATCCTCATAGATAACCTCGACTTTTTGACCATTGAGACCGCCCGCAGCATTTACCTCATCGGCAGCGACCTCTACTGCTGCTCGAGAAGCAAGACCTAGAGATGACGCATCCCCAGTTAGAGGACCGACAAACCCAATCTTAATCGGACTCGTTTCTTTCTCTGTACGTGTTCCAAAAGCGAGCACGAGTATCACTACAAGAACGATACTACCTACCACCCATTTGCCGAATTTAGACATAATAATATCCTTATTTGTAATAAGGATATTATATACCTCTCTATTGTATTGTCACTGACTTACCATCTTGAATTATTCTCAGCACCGCCTTCGACACCACCAGTCCATCAGCATCAATCTTGAGTCCATTTCCCAAAGCTCCATTATAGTTATTAATTCTAAGGAGAGCTTGAGTAATGTCTGAAGTATTTGGTAACGACTTCTTTTCAATAGATTCTGTTGCTTCGACTATGATGCCTAAAATATCATATCCATTTGGGGTTGCTATCGAAGGATTCTTTTGAAACTTGTCACTATACATTTTTGTAAATCCTGAAGTCGGATCAGCAGCATTCACGTACCACAAATTCTCAAACATTCCAGGATTATCAGATAACTCAAACGATTCAATCGACGTCAAAGGAATTTTTACCCCCGCTTCACGAATCTGTTTTGTCAGTACTTCAAGTTCTGGAGAAAACATCATGAGGACAGTATAGTCCGCACCCGAATTCTTTAACTGACTTACCTGAGTTCTAAAATCTTTTGTTCCGAACGACGTGACACTCTCGTACACAATCTCAATATCAGTACCTGATATTTGTTTCTTGAGTTCCTTAATCATTTCAGTAATACCAGAAATCTGCTGACCAAAAACTGCAATCTTCTTGATTTGACGTTTTTCTGCTTCCTTCACAAAAAGACCGATCTCTTCAACTGGAGGAGTCCAATTAATGAAATTGTAATCTCCTTTTGCAATATTCGGATCAGAGGCAATACCAAAATGAATAATTTTATTTTTCTCAGCAAGTGGATTAACCGCAGATCCTGCCGCAGAAGCAAAAGTCACAACAGCCTGTACTTTGTCATAGTCCACAAGTTTTTGAAAAGCTGAAACTGTTCGTGCAGGAACAAATCCATCATCTTCAAAAACTGCTTCATATGTATACTTTGTATTCTTCTTTTGAGCTTCCTCGACAGCAAGAAGAACTGCATTTTTTACACCTTCTCCCAAGAAAGCAACATTACCTGATAATGGGAGAATATATCCGATTTTAATAACTGGCTTCTCTGGTGTATCTACTGATTTTTCTTTATATATCACACTACCTACAACCACGATTACGATAATACTAACAAGGGTAATAATTTTATATTTCATATATTTATACTTACCCTAAAATTATAGGACAATTATTAATTATACATGTCAAATATATCTATACACACATCATTATACGGCTCTATATATAGATATAATACATATTCTGTATATTTTGTTCGTCATAAGTAACAAAAAATGCTACGATACGCATATGATCTCCCATGAAGATTTAGTCCACAAAATCAATAAAACGGGACTTACCGACAAAGAATCTTTTGTCTATAGCTATCTCATTGAAACAGGAGGTGGGTACCCCTCAAAAATATCTGAAGTAACAAAATTAAACCGAAGTACGGTATATAAGATTCTTACTTCCCTTGCTGTTAAAGGATTGGTAACTGAAATCGAAAAAAGAAAGAAGCTATTCTTTCAACCAGAATCTCCCGAAAAACTTCTTCGCTTTGCAGAAATGAAGAAACAACGTGCGTCCGAAGATCTTGAGTACGCTAAAAAAGTATTTCCTGAACTCGAAGCTCTCTTTTCTCTTTCTCCAGGTAAACCTGTTGTTAGATTCTTTCAAGACAAAAGTGGAATCATGAGTATTTTTGAGGATCATATAAAAACCACTAAGGCGTATGAAATGGTGGGCTTTGCAAACATAGGAGGACTCGAAGATATATTTCCTAAAGACTTTTTTAGAAAATATGTAGCAACAAAAGAAAAATTAAAAATTACTACTCGAGGCATCGTACAGGATACAACACAGGATCGCACCTTTAACGATCGAATGTATACAACTGTGCAAGCTGCATATAAGTTACAACTACGATATGTACCAAGTAAATACATTCCCCTACAAGGAGAACTTATTTGCTACGCTGAAAATAAAGTTTCAATTGTTAACAAAACTGAATCTGGCTTTGTTGGTATTATTATCGAAGACAAACCTATTCACGAAATGGTTCGCAAAATATTTGAGCTCGCATGGATCGGAGCAGAAAAGTTTCAAAAGTAAGCAGAGACTTACCCTGCGTTGTATACACTCATCGCCTTCTCACGACCTTCAAATACGATAGTTTCAATAGCTTCTACTGCGCGTTTAATTACTTTTTTGAGTTCTGCTTCCTCAACAGACTTAAATGGACCAAGAATAAACTTCTCTACCTCTTTATCACCATGAGGAACTTTTGTTTTTCCTGATGCTGTAGTTGGACTCACCCCAACTCGAATACGGACAAAGCCTTCAGTCTTTGCCGCTTTAATAACTGACTCTACACCATTATGACCTCCTGAACTTCGATTAAATGAAACTTTGAGTGAACCAAGAGGAATATGAAAATCATCATAGATAACAATCAACTTCTCTGCTTTCTTTGGACTTACCTTTCCCATAGTCGTTACAAGTGGTCCAATAGCCTTCCCTGAGTTGTTCATGAACGTTTCAGGCATCATGAGAAGCAAAGATTCTTGTTGTTTTCCTTTTTTAAGATCAACTTTTGTTGTAAGAGCCTGAACTTTTTTTGTAGTAGCAAAATCTTCTGCTCCGTGAGCCTTCGCAAAAGCCTCAAGAACCATTCTTCCGACATTATGTCGTGTATTTTTATATTCTTCTCCTGGATTCCCGAGTCCTGCGATGATGTATGACATGTACAAATAATACACAAGCAGCACGAAACGTACAACTGTCTTGTGTCAAAGGCCTTCGACGTATTACAATTGTGCCATGACACCACTTGCTCCAGAAAAAAAAGAATCGTATCGAGAATTAATTATCACTATTCTCATAATCATCGCGATTCTCTTTCCAATACGTTATTACATAGTTCAACCATTCATTGTAAACGGAGCTTCAATGGATCCAACATTTACAACAGGACAATATCTTATCGTTGATGAACTCTCTTTCCGTTTTCATAAGCCTGAACGTGGTCAGGTTATTATTCTCAAGTATCCAAGAGACCCAAGTACTTACTTTATTAAAAGAATTGTTGGCTTACCGAATGACAACATTATGATCAAAGACGGTAAGGTAACAATTACGAACGCAGAATATCCCGAAGGATTTGAGCTCGAAGAAAACTACGTACAGATCAATCACATCTCTCACGAAACATACCAAATCACCCTTGGTCCCACCGAATACTTCGTCATGGGTGACAACAGATCACAGAGTTCTGATTCGAGAAGTTGGGGACCGCTTGATCGTGAATTAATTGTAGGACGACCACTACTCCGCCTATTACCACTAAGTAAGATAGACATATTTCCAGGAACTATCACGAACGACCATGAAAACAACCAAAAGTAGCCCGAAAAAAGAAAGCAAGAATAAAAAAGATCAAGGTACTATCAATCACAATCATCTCGACAAAATTGGCGAGATAGCTTTGTACTATGGTTGTAGTCCTCACGCTCCAATCGAAATCAAAAAAACTGATATTGATACTGCAAAGGAATTCCTTGATCACGATTATATTGATGATAATGGCAAGGGTGACCGACTTCCTCTCCATGTCGAAGAAAAAGTTGCCCTATTACGTACATACACTGAAGAAGAGATGCATACACTTCCTCAACCTGTGATGTTGTATTTCAAATCTGCTTTCAAAAATCCTTTACTCAAAAAAACAAGTGACTATCCTCGCTACTGTGATATTGAAATCTTGGGTAATAGCAAAAGTGTAGCTGAAGCAACACTCATTCAAATCGCTCGAGCAATTCTCGCAGAAGAAGGCTATGAAAATATCTGTATTGATATCAATAGTATTGGTGATAAGGATTCAATGGCACGCTTTACTCGAGATCTCACAAACTACTACCGTAAACACATCAATGATCTCCACACAGAATGTCGTCAACTTTTGAAGAAAGATCCTTTTGAACTTCTTGCATGTAAAAATGACCGCTGCAAACAATTGAATGAAAATGCACCTCAATCAATGGGGTTTCTTTCGGAATCGAGTCGTGCACACTTCCAGGAAGTCCTCGAATATCTTGAAGCTCTCGATATCCCCTACCGTATCAATAACGGTCTCATTGGTAATCGAAAATATTGTTCAGAAACTATTTTTGAAATTATTAATCTTGACCACGAAACAAAACCGAAAGAACAACGGACCCTTGCTATCGGAGTTCGTTATGACGGACTCTCAAAAAAGATGGAATTCAAACGAGAAATTCCAGGAGTTGGTCTTTCAATACTTATTAAAGGTAAACGCGAAGAACTTCGCAAAGAAGTAAAGAAAACAAAAATCCCTCAAGTGTATTTTATTCAACTTGGCTTTGAAGCAAAACTCGCAAGTCTTAAGGTAATTGAAATTCTTCGTAAGGCAAAGATCCCTGTATATCAGTCACTTCCAAAAGATAAACTTGGGGCTCAAGTATCTATGGCTGAAAAAAATCAAACCCCCTTCACTATCATCATTGGTAAAAAAGAAGCTATGGAAGGTACCGCAATTGTCCGAGATACCGCTACTCGCTCTCAGGAAACTATCAAAATTGAGGATTTGGCGGTGTACCTCAAGAAAGCTTCAGAATAAGCCTCAGTTGAGTCATTTTTAAACCTTCCGTCGAAGGCCTTGCAAAAACAGTCTAATATGGTATTCTAAAAACCTCATGATAAACGTAGAAATCACAAGAAATCCCAACGAAAATGGCATCAGCGTCATCCGACGTTTTACCAAGAAAGTGCAGAGTTCAGGAGTTCTCCCACGCGTACGAAGTATTCGTTACAGTGACCGAACTCTCTCTCCTTACAAAGTAAAGATGAAGACTTTGAAGACAATCAACCGAAAGGCTGAAATCGCAGAGCTCATTAAGATGGGTAAGATGGCCGAAAAGCCTTCACGTTACTCAAAGTAACAATTACAATAACTTCGTGAAGACGGAACCTACGTTCACCCTCACTAATGTAACAAAAGCCAAGCTTCCCCGCTTGGCTTTTGCCGATATGAAAGACGCCATCCTTGGTCCTGACTACACTCTCGACTTCTCTATTGTTGATACAGAAACAATTCATCACCTTAATCGCACAACTCGAGGTATTGATGCTCCGACTGATATTTTAAGTTTTCCTTTGAGTGACACTGAAGGAGAAATATATCTTAATCCTGAATATACTGAAATTGAAGCAAAGAAATTTGACCGAGATTATGATAATTTTGTTGGTTTTTTATTTATCCACGGACTTGTTCATTTGAAAGGATTCGATCATGGTAGTACAATGGAACGTATAGAGGCCAAATTCCGCAAACAGTTTGGTATTTAGTACTGGTTCCTTTTGCACTCCACCATATGTCCCGACCAATAATTACAGGTATCGATATCGGTACCTATCATGTTAAAGTCGTCATTGCACACCCTGCAACGAAGTCTTCATCAGCACCTGTCATCATAGGAACAGGTGTTTCAGAATCTCGTGGTATTCGACATGGGTACATTACGAGTGTTCATGATATCGGCCGCAGTATCCGTGCTGCTCTTGATGAAGCAGAACGAAAAGCTAAAGTAAAAGTAAAGCGAGCCTTCATTTCTATTGGTGGTATTGGTCTCGGAAGTATTACTTCACAAGGAGCAACGATTGTTACTCGTGCTGATAATGAAATTACCCAACTCGATGTCAAAAAAGCTCACGAACAAAGTGAGCATGACATACAAGCTTCTGCGATTCTCAATCGTAAAATCATTCACTCTGTTCCATTGGAATATAAGATTGATGGGAAAAAAGTGCTTGGAAAACCAGAAGGTATGAAAGCTCAGCGTCTTGAAGTAAAGATGCTATTCATTACTTGTCTCGAACATCACTTGAATGATCTCATTCAAGCTGTTGAAGAAGCTGGTGTTGAAGTTGAAGATGTCATGGCATCTCCTCTCGCAGCAAGTCTTGTAACTCTCACAAAATCTCAAAAAATTGCAGGCTGTGTTCTTGCAAACATTGGAGCTGAAACTGTTTCAATTGCAGTATTTGAAAATAATATTCCAATTTCACTTGAAGTATTCCCTATCGGTTCTACCGATATTACAAACGACATTGCCCTTGGTCTCAAAGTCCCTCTTGAAGAAGCTGAACAAATTAAAATTGGTGCAATTACTGGTACGTCATATCCTCGAAAGAAACTCGAAGAAATTATCTATGCTCGTCTCTCAGATATATTTGATCTCATCGAAGCTCACCTCAAAAAGATTGGCCGAAGTGGTCTTCTTCCAGCAGGTATTATCATCACCGGTGGTGGTGCAGGTCTAGGTAGTATTGAAGACATGGCAAAGATTTCTCTTCGACTCCCTTCACGTATAGGAAGTGTCATGAGCTCTCAAGACTCTCGAGAAAGCTTTAAAGACGCTACATGGGCCGTAGCATATGGTTTGTGCCTCTTTGGTATCAGTGCTGATGAAGGACCCTCTCTTGATAGCGGTGCCCGTCTTGTTCGCACAACCAAAAACAATATCATTGCTTGGTTGAAACAGTTTCTCCCGTAAGATTATCCTCAATACTGACTACTCTGTATCACACGAGAAAGATGAGATTGCTTTTGGCTGTACTCTACCACCGAGAGACACATCATCAACACACCAGTGTCCTGGTTCTGTTTTAAGCTTTACTGAAAGTGCCCAGTGATTCTCATTATTAAAACACTGATATTGTGTTGTTAGAAACTTATTAAGTGTTGCAATCATCTGGGGATCGTTACAGAAATTAATCGCTCCTCCTTCTACCCCAGGGTCACTCGCTATATAATTTGACCGCATCTGAATAAGTGCTGCTCGAACTCCTGCATCATATGCCTTAGCTCGTGCTGTATCCAATGCAACAAGAACAACACTCGAGAAGACTCCTACTATTGCTATGATGAAAAGTAGGATAACTACAGTCCCGATGACAACAGCAATGGGGTGTGTCTTGCCTTTCTCACGTGGATTAATCTGAGCAATCTCTTCTGGTGTATATTCAGCAGGAACCACCATTGTTTTGGTTATCTGATCATGCCAACCATATGGATATTCACCAAAAAGATACGAAAACTGTTCAAATGGAATTAAACGTGCAAATGTTCTTCCAACAACTCTCCAAAACTTTGGTTTAGAACCATCAAGACAAACAACTTTGGTATCACTCGCCCACTTACCAGGAGTACGCTGCCATATAGTTTCAAAGAAGATGTAATAGGCAGGGTATGCAACGATGAGAAGAAGCCAAGCTATAAAGAATGTTGTTCTTGCAGAATATCCTTGTCCTGAAAATAGAAAAGTTACTCCAACAAATATACCAATGAAAATCACGGCGAGAATTCCATATCCAACTCGATCGATCAAATAGTTAACTAAACGTTGCCATATTGTCGCCGAATGACGTGCTGTCAGAGACTCTCCTGTTGTTTGCGCCCCACACTTTCCACATAATTTTGTTCCTTCTCCAACAGGTTGGCCACACTTTTGACAATTCATAGTATATGTTCTATTTATTAATATAATAATCTTATACTACAAACCTTTTTATTAAAAGCTTGTCAAAGCATAGACTCTTTCCTTTTTCTAAGCGTTTTTGGTATGATAGGGGGACTTATAACGTAAGTAACGACCAACATGCCCAACATCACCCCAGAAATAGAAGCGTTCGCACGAATCAAAGTCCTCGGAGTCGGAGGTTCCGGAGGAAATGCTGTGAATCACATGGTCAATTCCAAAGTAAAAGGAGTTGATTTCATTACGATTAACACAGATGCTCAGGATCTTCACCGATCTCTCGCAAAGAAAAAGATTCATATTGGTAAAAACCTCACTCGAGGTCTTGGTACTGGTATGAATCCAGAGATGGGACGTCGTGCTGCTGAAGAAACTCGTGAAGAAATTCAGGATGCTATTAAAGGTGCGGACATGGTCTTCGTTGCATGTGGTCTTGGTGGTGGAACTGGAAGTGGAACAAGTCCTCTCATTGCTCGTACTGCAAAAGAACTCGGTGCTCTCACTGTTGGTGTTGTTACTCGACCATTCTTCTTCGAAGGTCAACAGCGATCAAAGATTGCTGAAGCAGCTCTTGATGAACTTCGAAAAGAAGTTGATGCAATTATCGTTATTCCCAACGACAGACTTCTCTCAATCATTGATAAGAACACAACAATGAAGAATGCCTTCGCTATGTGTGACGAAATACTTCGTCAGGCAGTTGAAGGTATTTCTGATCTCATCACTACTCCAGGTATCATCAACATCGACTTCGCCGACATTCGCGCAGTCATGGAAAGTGCAGGTTCAGCCCTCATGGGTATTGGAAGTGCTTCAGGAGAAAACCGTGCTATGGAAGCTGCAAAAATGGCTATCAATTCCCCTCTTCTCGATCTTTCAATCAACGGAGCAAAGGGTGTACTCTTCTCTATTGCTGGAGGTGAAGATCTCACTATGTTCGAAATCCAAGATGCTGCTAAGGTTATTACAGAATCAATCGATCCTCAGGCAAAGGTTATCTTCGGTACAATCCGCGACGAGAAGCTTAAGAAAAACGAAATTCGTATTACAGTCATTGCTGCAGGTTTCCCAGACAGTTCTCTTAATCAATCAACTAACGGTGTCGCAGCGGCTCCCGCAACTCAATCTGCACCACAAGCAAAGAAACCTTTTCAGTCATCTGATGTTGCACCAGCACGAGAAGAAAAGAAGAGTATTTTCAATAGTGTAACTCCTCCAACACCAGCTCCTCAACCTATCAAAGACGTGAAGGTAGAAGAAAAAAAAGACACTTCTCGTAACGATGATGACGATGATTGGGGTGCAGTTCCAGCGTTTCTCCGACGTTCAAAGATTAAGTAATAACTTCGAGTGATATACGATCTTACAATCATTGGTGGTGGTCCTGCCGGCATTGCAGCTGGTGTCTACGCTTCACGAAAGCGTTTGAAGACCCTTTTCATTACCAAAGATTTTCTTGGTCAAAGCTCTGTCTCAGAAGGTATTGAGAATTGGATTGGTACCGTAAAGATTAGTGGTACACAGCTCTCTAAGGATCTTGAAAATCACCTCAAAGCATACGCTGGTGACATCGTTGATATCAAAGCTGGAGAATCATGTGAAGTGGTACATACAAATACTGATGGGACATTTGATATACAGACAAATAAAGGTTCATACTCTTCAAAAACCATACTTGTAACAACAGGTAGTGCTCGACGCAAACTTGAAATACCAGGTGCTGATCGCCTTGAACACAAAGGCCTCACGTATTGTGCTACGTGTGACGGACCTCTCTTTGCAGATCAAGATGTGATTGTTGTTGGTGGTGGAAATGCTGCATTTGAAAGTGCTGCTCAGCTTTTGGCATACTGCAAAAGTGTTACACTCATCAATCGAGGAAGTTCATTCCGTGCTGACCCTGTCACTGTAGCAAAACTCTCTGAAAATCCTAAATTAAAGATTATTACCAACGCTATCTCTAAAGAAGTACTTGGTGAGAAGTTTGTGTCTGGTTTTGTATATACCAACAACACAACAGGTACAGATGTCACTCTTTCAGTAACTGGTATCTTCGTTGAGATTGGATCAGTGCCAACTACCTATTTCGTTAAAGATACAGTAAAGCTCGACCAATGGAACCATATCATGGTTGATCCACGAACCCAGCAAACATCACAGTCTGGAATCTGGGCTGCTGGTGATTGTACTGATGGCCTCTATCATCAAAACAACATTGCTGCAGGAGACGCTGTAAAGGCACTCGAAGATATTTACGTACACCTTACGACTAAATAGTATATAAAGAAATCCCCACTGAATGTGGGGATTTTTTTATTCAAGAAACTTCTCGACGACCATCAATTGTTCAGGGGTATTCGCACCCAAAGCTTCATGAGCAGGAATAGTTACATGAGCAATGGTTTTACCTTCCTTAATCGCAAAAGCAACAAGATCAGTGAGATAGTATTCTTTTTGAGAATTAGTATTTGAAAGTTTCGGAAGAGACTCCGTGAGCCATTGCTTATCGAAACAGAAATAACAAGGATTGAGTTCTGTTATCGCCAATTGTTCAGGTGTTGCATCTTTTTTCTCAACACTTTTTTCAATTGAACCTTGTGCATTGCGCACAATTCGTCCGAAGTCATAGAATGGAGCACGCCATTCATTGAAGTCATCTACCTTTACTGTAGCCATAGTAATGGCAGGCTTTGTATCCTTGTGTGTAGCAGCTAATGCACGAAGTGTTTCCGAACTAATGAGAGGTTGATCACAGTACACAACTATAACCGCCTGAGCATCCTCATTGACCGCAGACAGACCAGTTCGAACTGCGTGTCCTGTACCCAATTGTTCTGTTTGTTCTGCATAGCGAAATGAGTCTCCGAGAGCTTTTCGTACACTATCAGCACTATATCCCACCACCACAACAGGCTCATTTAATTGAGCTTCTTCGAGTGCCTTGAGGACGTACGAGACCATAGGGCGACCCTTCACTGGAACAAGTGCCTTAGGTATAGGACCACCCATTCTTTTACCTTGTCCTGCTGCCAATACAACAATATCGATCATAAATGTAAAAATGAGTATATCACAATCTCCACCTCGTCTCTACTTCTTTTTACTTGCTTTTTTTGTTGTAACTTCTTTCACAAGAGGAGCACTTTCTACAACAGGTTCTGTTGTGAGAGTTTGAGAGAGGTTATAGACAGAAGAAATGAGTTTCTCGAGTTTTGTATTGATTCCTTCAAGTTGTTTCTTAAGTTCATCAATATTTCCACCATTACTTTGTGAAGTACTTGGCGTTGAATATGCTCCAGGTGATTTGAAGTCACGTCGTTCTCGTCGATCTGGTCGATCTGATCGGTCTCCACCCATAGCAGCACGTCCAGCAAAACAATCGCGGCAGTATACAGGCTTTTCACCTGTTGGTCGGAATGGCACCTCACACGCCTTATGACAACTACTACATGTTGCAGCATGCATTGTTGCTGGGCCACGATCAGCTCCTCCCTTATTAAATCCTCTACCTCCAAACTTCTTACCTCCTCCTCGAAATCCCCCTTTAAAACCGCCATTTCGCCCACCTCGAGTAAATTTATCCATATATGTTATTGAGGTCATACACTACCACACTTATGGCAAAATGACTACTTTATACCCCGAGAACTCTCAAGAATCTTACGTACAATTTCTAACTTGGGATTAGGTTTCAATCCTCTTTCTTCTCTCATAGCAATCTGTGAATGTACTTCAGCAAGTTTTTTCTGTATCCATTTCTCAAATTCTTCAGGAGTCTGACTCTGAAGCTTTTTTAATTCTATATACTGTTCATCCATTATGACCCCTGGATTATTACGAATCATTGCAATAGCGATACCTGCAATGATGATAGCAGCCGCAAAGTTATACGGAGATTGTATATTGGTATACACAATGTAACAGAGGGCAGCACCAATAGCTGCGTATATAAATTGTCTGAGAGTTAACGGACCGAAGATTTTTTCTTCATCCATATATTATTTCTTGATAAATCCTTCAAGTGCCTTGAGAGCTTCAACTGGAACCATATACACCACAGTATTACTCTGATCAGATGCCATATCATTGATTGACTGTAGTGTTCTCAAATGAAGTGCTCCTGGAGTCTTAGCGAGCATTTCTGCAGCTTGAGCGATGTTTTGAGAAGCAGCCAATTCCCCTTCTGAGTTGATGATAACAGCTCGCTTTTCTCGTTCAGCTTCTGCTTGTTTACCAATTGTGCGTTCCATGTCAGCAGGCAAACTTACATCCTTCAATTCTACATTCTGGACTTTCAATCCCCACGCACCTGTTTCCATATCGACAATTTCTCGAATTCGATCAGCAATCTTATCGCGACTTGAGAGAAGTTCATCAAGTGTTACCTCACCAACAATATTTCGCATTGTTGTCTGAGCATACTGAGAAATTGCATAGCGAAAATCTTCCACTTCAACAATAGCTTTGTTTGCATCACTTACTTTATAGTAAATAACAGCATTAACTCGAACTGATACGTTATCTTTTGTAATCGCATTCTGATCAGGAACATCAACAGCCTTTGTTCGGATATCAACTTTCTGATAGCTCTGAATAACTGGCCATACGATTCTCCAACCCGGTTCCATGATAGAGGTAAACTTTCCAAAGGTGAATTTAACCCCTCTTTGATACTGGTTAATCTGACGGATGCTTGTAATGACCAAAAACACAACAATCGCAATGATGATATACATAATATGTGTTTATAACGATAATCTATATACGTAATATAGCATAAATTTTGCATTACAAGTCCAACTGTCTTACTATACCTAATATGATATACAATATCCCTGGTGTTGGTGAACTCAAGCTCACAACACTCATTCTTGATCTTAATGGCACCCTCACGGTAAAAGGAATCATTCCTCCGGGAGTCAAAGAACGACTTGCTCAGCTCAAGACACTTGGCTATCGTGTCTTGTTTTTCACTGGCAACACTCGCAACAACGCAGACACAATAGCATCTGAACTTGGCATTGAATGGATCCTAGCAGAAACAGGAGAAGCAAAACGTGACGAAGCTCTTAAGCTTACTCCATCTACATGCGTTACTATTGGTAACGGTCTCATTGATCTCGAATTAATGAAAACTGTCAGACTTAGAATCGTTACACTTCAAGCTGAGGGTGTACACACTCAAACACTACTGAACTCTGATATTGTCGTTCCTACAATTCTTGACGCCTTCGATGTACTTATTGATCCAGCAATTCTCGTTGCAACGTTACGGAAGTAAAGCTAAAGTACTTTTACCAATTTACCACTCTTCCTTTCGTATTGAGAACCAACCACTGAATCTAATAACGGAATAATATCTCTGTCGTAATTAGCTATTGTATTAACATCATAGATAGCTAAATTATTAGGATTATCCAAATACTCTTGGGATTCTGAACCACTTAAAAAGAACCAGCCACTATCTCCTTTGTCTCGTGGATTTTGTCGATACATATATCCAACCTTTTTACCTTGAACAGTTATCTCGTCGGTTGCCATACAATACTCACCCGAAGGAATAATCTGTTGTATCTGCTCTGCTTTTAGAAAAAATTCTTTCATTTAAAAAATATATCATTATTTCACGATCTATTGACCAATACCTTGACGGTATACGAAATAATCCGTAATGTATTAAAAGATACACTAGACATATGAATGACGATGAGTATATCCAAGCTCTCGAAAGATACTCCCAAGATAGGGAGTGTTTGATTCCACAAGAGTTCTACAGGAAAGCACTGATGCGAATTAAAGACGGTAAGGAACCTGTCGTTACCGACGCACACAGAAACAGACCTTTGCTGTCAGATACCTACGATGTCGCTCTTCGCCTCTATAAAGAGTCAGGAAATTAACCATCACTCAACCCTACTAGCACTTTATGTAATAACAGAATTTTTTAATACCTATTACTTAGTTCGGAATCCTCCTGCTCCGACACTGTCAGATTCTATGTTTAATAATCTCTGTGACCCTACAGGGAATCGAACCCTGGTTTAGAGCTTGAAAAGCTCTCGTCCTAGCCGTTAGACGATAGGGCCGTACGATGTTCACACAGCTTCTGTGACGGAAAATATCATAGCACATCTTGATGAAATTGACAAAAAGAGGTACAGTTTCCTTTATACAAATATATGACTACCCGGCACGTTTCTTCCCTTATCTTAATTGATAAGGATGGTAAGATTCTCTTTCAGCGCCGTACTGCTGACGCCAAACGCTTTGCAGGACTTTTAAGCTTCTTTGGAGGTGGACTCGAAAATAATGAGACTCCCGAACAAGCTTTAGTCCGAGAACTTAAAGAAGAACTCGATTATTCCGTAACCAATGCAACCTACGTCGGAGAACACCCGTATACCCTTCCTGAAACACAAGAAACAGGTATTCAACATGTGTTTACCGAACTCTATGATCCAGCAAAAACATTTCATCTCAATGAAGGAGCTGGTATAGAGTGGCATCCTCTGGATACCATCTCAACAATCCCTCTCAACGCCATTGATCGAGGAGCTCTTGAGCTCTATCAACAAAAGATGCTATCGTAAAAGTATGGAGAGATGGCTGAGTGGTTGAAAGCACCGCTTTCGAAAAGCGGCAGAGGCGAAAGTTTCTCGGGAGTTCGAATCTCCCTCTCTCCGCCAAAATTAAGAACATCCTGTTCCAGCACTGAATACCACACTACTCCTCTCCTCGTATCTTTACTGAGAAATCAGGATCATTAGCATATTTCATTGCTCGATCATTGATCAAGAAACGTTCTCGTGCTTTTTCAAAAGAAAGGTCAGTATCAATAAGTCCAAGACCATACGCAAGCTTATCTGAGTTAGCAGGAAGAAGTATGCGTAGATTAAAGAATGGAACTTTATGTGGAGTGATTGTATTAACATGATGCACGATATTGGTCGTACAGGTATTCGTCACTGTATTATAAAATTCAGGATGATCCTTGAGAGTATTTGCACGACTCACCATATCTAAAAATAATGCTCGGGCTTTCTCTGAAGTAGTCTTAATCGGATACACATACACCAAATCTTTTCGATAGTTTGATCGTAATTTAATCACATCAGATTCATCAGCAATCACATACATCAATTCATAGTTATTAAACAATCCTTTGAATGGATGGTACGCCTCCCCTTTTTCTTTACGAATTTCAACTGAAATAGAAACAAATTGATTGCGTTCAAATTCGAAACTCAAAAACGTATGAGCTGAACCAGGTATTCCAGAAAAAGGTTCAACAACATACCACACCTTTTTCATCTCATTGAGATCAAATGTTTTATCATAGTAATGAGCGGTATAACTTGTTGTTGAAGCATATGAGAAGTTTCGTATATTACGAATCATAACCTTATCGCCCTGCACCTCAGCGGACGGAAGGATCTTCTGATCCTCATTCCAATTACGATCGTTTGAAGGAGTGGTAACAAACGAAGTAATCACAAATACAAGAACACTACAGCTAATAATAACAAGTACGGCATACACCACAAACTTTCTTAACAAACGTAGGAAGGTGTTCATATCATTATACTAACAATACCTTTAACGAATTCAAAATTTGCTATACTTATCTCATGACCAAATATAGAATTACACTTATTGTTATTTTTGTTCTCGTCTGGATCTGGGCAGCAATTAACCCACTTTTTCCTCATGATTGGCTTCTTGAAAATTATCTGGTATTCATTTTCGTCCCCATCATTCTCATCCTTGGACGATACTTCAAACTTTCAGATACATCCTACACTCTTATCACTCTCTTCATGGTAATGCATGTCATCGGATCTCACTATACATATGCTGAAGTACCCTTCGGTGACACCTTGCAACAGTGGCTTGGGTCAGATCGAAATATGTATGACCGTCTCGTACATTTTAGTTTTGGTCTCCTTCTTGCATATCCAGTACGTGAAGTTTTTATGAGAATTTCTCAAGCAAAAGGATTCTGGTCGTATTATTTACCTGTTGACCTTGTACTTGCAGGATCGGCTGTCTACGAAATCATTGAGTGGATCACGGCGCGTAATGTAGACCCTTTGGCAGGCTTAGCCTTCCTTGGTTCTCAAGGTGATATCTGGGATGCTCAAAAAGACATGCTTCTCGCAGGTTGTGGTGCTCTCATTGCAATGCTTGTTGTATTCATCATCAATTGGATGTGGAACAAGTATCATTGGACAGAGCTGCGAGACAGCTTCAAGATCCCTAAAGGTGATCGACCTCTCGGTGAAGAAAAATTGAAGGAATTTTTCAAAAAGTAGAACTATAGTACAGGGTCGAGTCGAAGGAAGACTCCAGAGAAAGCCCAGAAGTTAAACGAATTGAGAGCAACATATATTTCGCCTGTTGCAGTATTCAAGAATGGTGCGGCAACTTGCTGATTACCGTCCTTTCGACGTCCATCACTTGTGATGACGTACCACTTCCATGTTCCTGGTTCGATAGTATTATTTTCCACACTGATAGTATCAAGACCGTTCATGGTAAATAGAGGATGATCAACACCGTTTGAAGTCACACCAATCTCTCGAATAGAGTTATTAAACAAGTGACCACTAACATATGTCGGTATTACAGGTGAAGTAACCACAAACTCTGCTGCAGCATCATACGAAGCTGACTGACCTTTTTGAATTCCCCAAAAAGAAAGATTTTCCATAGGAATTTGAGGTGTCAAAGCGGGTTCATAATTATTACCTGTTCCTGTAAGGAAATATGTAGGACTAATATCTACTTGGTAGTAGATAGAGTGATTTGGAACTGCATCATATTGAATATCGTGGAATGGTTTCTTATCATTTGTATACTCAAACTGACCTGCTGCTATCCAATTTGCACTCTTTGAACCTTGAATATCAACCTGCGCAAAAACCGGTGTACCGCTGAGTGTAAAAACAGCTACAATTGCTATATATAGTAAATTTTTCATGATTATATGTGATTATTCCTTCTTTCTGAGCGTATCATCCTAAAGTATACACCTACCTCACAAAGAAGGAAGAGTCGATTTAGAAAATGGTAAAATACGTGGTAAATTAATGGAGTATATTTATCGTA
This sequence comes from Candidatus Tayloriibacteriota bacterium, assembly GCA_016215455.1. Lineage (GTDB taxonomy): Bacteria > Patescibacteriota > Minisyncoccia > Phycocordibacterales > PALSA-1337 > JACRJP01. The sequence continues at coordinate 109,977 of JACRJP010000003.1, forward strand.
AACGTCCCGAACATTACCAAGCACTTGTAGATGCAGGAGTAGTTTGGGATCCACAACCACAAAAATAATATGAACAATAATCTTCCAACACCAGGTCTATATCGACACTTCAAAGGTATGCAATGTGAAGTCATTGGTATCGGCAAACACAGTGAGACTCTCGAAGAAATGGTGGTATATCGTGAAATTGATAATAATTCTCTGTGGGTTCGCCCCGCACACATGTTTCTCGAGACTATTGAACGTGACGGAAAAAGATTTCCCCGATTTGAACGAGTTGAAAAATAATCTTGATAAATACGAATGCTATAATATTCGGCAGATTTTCTCTTTCTGACTGAACATCGACTACCTTAAGGAACAACTATGACATCGCCGGCACTGCGGCATACAAAAGAAAGTCCTATCGATTGGAGGGGGAGTATTCCCTTCCTGACTTTATGGGCAACTGGAATCATTGGCCCATTCTTCACAGGGCTGAGTTCAATCTCAGTTGCTGTCGCTATTCTTCTCTACTATGTGAGAATGTTTTTTGTAACGGCGTTTCTACACCGCTACTTCTCACACAAGTCGTATCGTGTGAATCGCTTTTGGCAATTCATTTTTGCCATACTCACCTGCCTTGCTGTCCAAAACGGACCCTGCTGGTGGGCGGCTCACCACCGACATCATCATCAACACTCTGACACTGAGAAAGACTTCCATTCCAATTTTTGGTGGGGATTCCTTGAATCACATGTTCTATGGTTCCTGCGAATCAATAGCCAAAAAACTGACTGGGGTCGAATTGGTGATTTGAAACGTTATCCTGAGATTCGAGCTTTTGACAACAAGCTCATCTATATCATTCCTCCAACACTACTCGCCGTTGGTTGTTATTGGTTGGGCAGTTTTCTAGGAGATGACTATGGGACAAATGGCTGGCAGATGATGATTGTGGGGTTCTTCTTGAGCACCTTCATACTTCACAACGGCACATTCACGATTAATTCGATCTCCCACATGTGGGGCAAACAACGCTACGCCGACACAGGTGACATGAGCCTCAACAATTGGTTCTTGGCTATCTTTGTCACCCTTGGTGAAGGTTGGCATAACAACCACCACAAACACCAATATCTTGTCCGACAAGGACATACGCCATGGGAAATTGACATTACCTATTACGGTATCAAACTACTTGAAGCCTTAGGAATTGCTCGGGGTCTACGCATGTCGAATTCTCCAACAATGTAGTTACTGCTATCCGCAAGGAAGGCAGATTTTTATTAAAAAATTCATAAATATTTTATTTTTTCTTTATCATTTCTTCATAAGAAATGTGCTATAAAATAATAGATGCAATACAATATACCCACCAAAAACTCAGCTCTAAAATTACGTAAAAAAGGAATGTCTCTTAAAGAAATTAAAGATACTCTTAATATTCCAAAATCTACTCTAAGTGGCTGGTTTAAAAATATAATATTAACCAAAAGACAATCATGTAGACTACATATCAAAAAATATAACTCATTAAAATATGCTCGTTCAAAAGCCCTCATCATTAATCAACAAAAGAAACAGACAGAAAAAGATATCTCACAAAAAGAGATTGATCATCTACTAATGAATATGAATTGCAATGAATATTCATCGCTTTTAACCAATTTATCAATGCTGTACTTGGGAGAAGGGTTTAAAAAGACAGGTGGGACCGGCATGGGAAATACAAACCCATTAATACTAAAGTTTTTTATCAAATCTATGGAGCAACTATTTTCCCTAGATAGAAAAAGATTTCGATATCGACTTCACTTACGTGCTGATCAAAATGAGGATAAACTTCTTAAATTTTGGACCGAACAACTCTGTGTATCAAGAGAATTGTTTATGAAAAGTGCCTTCGATAAACGCACTGTCAATATACCTACATATTATGATTATAAAGGAGTATGCGTTGTTAATTGCGGAAATATTGCTATACAAAGAAAATTAATGTATCTTAGTGAGCAGTATTGCCATCGGGTGATTAGCTCAGTTGGCTAGAGCGCAGACTTGACGTGTCTGAGGTCACAGGTTCGAGCCCTGTATCACCCACCTATATGAAATATACACAAGAAAAAGGTTTCCTTATCCAACGTAAGATTGAAGTTGATCTTCAAAAAACAGGACTGACCTATACATCTACAGAAACAAGTTTCTTCAAAAAAGAAGACGAGGTAACTGAAGTCTTTTTCTCATACGGAGAAATTTCAAATCAAAAAACATATATACGGAGTGCAAATTCACTCAAGAAAAATATTTACATCCGTACAGCAATCTTTCTCCTCGTAATTTACTTTGTAACATTAGGTTCTGCAGGTCTCCTGTCGCAAGGAGATTCTAACCTCACAAGATCACTCATCTATACCCCTATTGTTCTTGCACTAGCGATCTATAGCGCTTTTATAAAGACAAAATATCTCATCCTTCACACTCATCAAGGTGGGCGTCTCGTATTTTTTTCTGACAAAGTTGCCGAGGATATTAACAAAGATATTCTTGCTCACCGCAACACCTATCTTCGAGAAAAATATATCGATGATACTGCAACAAAAAATATCCTGACTCAAGAAACTTTAGACTGGCTATTCTCTCTAAAGATCATCTCGGCTGAAGAACTAGCAACCATTAGCGCGCATAATAAAAAGGACATAAGTTCTGTAGGGTTTAATAAATAAAAATAGACACGGTTTAGCGTTCAAGAGTTGCAAGACGCACTCGCACAATCCGAACAATCTCCTGCACCGTCTCTTCCAGTTGTCCTTCTCGATTGATCACCAAGTGGGAGAATCGCCATGCCTGAGCTCTCTCTTCGGCCCCAGACTCCAGACGACTCCTGATCTTGTCATCAGGAAGATCTCCCCTCGCACGAAGGCGACGTTCAATGTGTTCTGGACTCTCAGCGTCCATAAAAATACTGACCACTTGGTTGGGATACTTCTTCGAAAGATTAACCATTCCCGGCCACGTAAGCGCCAAGAAAGGATGTTTGCCCGACAACCATGGTTCTTCGATCACACGACATTCAGTGCCGTAGAAAGATCCTTCTCCTCCGGGAGGAAACTCATCGTATTCGGCAATCTTTCCCTCAGCAATCAACTCGATGAACTGAGAGCGTGTCCGAAAGTAGTAATGAACACCATCCATCTCCCCACGACGAGGAGTTCGGCTCGTCGTGCTAATTCCACGAGTGAGCCGAGGATGGAGAGTGGTGACAACCCGTTCAACAACGGTAGTTTTTCCTGTTCCAGAAGGAGCAGAAAGAACAAATATGAGTCCTTCGTCCATAAGAAGTGTAGGTAGAATGAGCCAAATAACACTACAGCGAAACCTACCACAAACAGCTAGTAAATGCTACTATCTTTTCATGATCATCCTAGGTATCGAGACAAGTTGCGACGAGACAGCCGTCTGTCTCCTAGAAAGCCGTGCTACTGAAACAGGAATTGAGTATCGCGTCCTCGGTTCTCTTATTCATTCTCAAATTGATATTCACAAAGAATATGGGGGTGTATTCCCTATGATGGCAAAACGCGCTCATGCAGAAAATCTTGTTCCACTTCTTGAAAAACTCATCACACAAAGTGGCATAGCAACAAAAACAGTCACAGAACAACTTGATGAAAAAATACTTGAACAAGAACTTGTACTGAAAGACAAACTTCTTGCTTCATCTCTCATCACATCCCAACCAAAAATTGATGCTATCGCAGTTACCTATGGACCAGGTCTTGAACCAGCACTTTGGGTTGGTATCAACTTTGCACAAGCACTTGGTAAACTCTGGAGGGTTCCTGTATATCCAGAAAATCATATGGAAGGACACATTGTCTCAACTCTCATTAATGAAAACCCAACAACTACATGGAATACAATTCATACAATTACCTACCCTGCCTTAGCAGTACTTTTAAGTGGCGGACATACTGAATTAGTTGCAATAGAACATCTTGGTAATTACAGAATCGTTGGTCGAACACGAGATGATGCTGTCGGTGAGGCATTTGATAAAGTGGCACGCATCCTTGGTCTTGCATATCCTGGTGGACCAGAAGTGAGCCGACGAGCAGCGATTGCCCGGACAACCAAACTACCACATACAATCGATCTACCACGCCCTATGCTTCACTCAAAAGATCTCGACTTTTCATTTTCAGGACTCAAAACAGCTGTCTTATATTTGGTAAAAGAAACATCACACAATGGAGAAAAAGAACTTTCAGAAAACTTTATCAATGAACTGTGTCGAGAATTTGAGGATGCAGCGTGTGAAGTAATCGAGAAAAAAACGCGTGGAGCACTCGATGCATCAGGAGTCCAAACACTCATTGTTGGAGGCGGTGTTATCGCTAATACACTCCTACGAACGATGTTTGATCGCCTTGCAAATGAATATGGAATATCTCTCTACATACCAACACAGCACCTTTCAGGAGATAATGCCCTCATGATCGCACTTGCAGGAAGTCTTCACGTACTTCGAGGTGAACAGCCAGTTCCTTTTACTCGAGCCTTGGGTAACTTAAGATTAGACGGTGGTAAATAGGATAGTACAAATAAAAACACCCTCAGTGAATGAGGGTGTTTTTATTATCTAGTGTACGTACCTGAGAGATTATTTATCGGCAAATAGGTGCAGTAACAGAGTTCCAGATATTCTTGAAGAATTTACCAATCTTAGCACCAAATGATGAGCCAGCTGCGGCTGCAGTATTTGATGAAACTGGTGATGTTGTTGCGACTGCAATAACACCTCCTGTTTCTTCTGTGCCTGGAAGAGTAATTTTTACTTCAACACCACCTGATGTATCTGTTCCAACTGCAGGTCGTGCTGATGGAGTTGATATAACTTGTCCAACTGCTGGAGTAAGAGCAATCTCAGTACCGAAGAGTACGCCTGAACCAATCTTAGCAACTGGTCGAACGTAATATGTAGTACCAGGAACAATAGTGATAACTGCTGTATGGTTAAATGTTGCAGAATCAAATTGTGTTCCATTTGAGTATCCGTACAATGTAGAACCATTAAGATTCTTCACTGATGTAGTTCCCCAAACGAGTTGACCCTGAGCATTAGGAGTTGTGTTGAAACTTACCTTAATCTGAGTGTTACTGATCTTTGAGATCATAACATCAGTGATTTTCATAGCTGAGTATCCTGAACCACCACCTGATCGTCCACCTGTTGATCCTGTAGAAGGATTAACTACTGGAGTAGAAGGAGTTGTTGTATCAGTACTTGCACTTGTACCACCTGAAGTTGTACTTGGTGCTGAAGCAGGATTTGTTGCACTGTTTCCACCTGCAGTTGTACTAGGTGCTAAAGCAATATTAGTTGCACTTGTACCACCTGAAGTTGTACTTGGAGCACCCGCAGTAACTGCACTATTTCCACCTGAGATAGTTGCTGGAGCTCCTGAAGTAGAAGCACTTGAACCACCTGGGATGAGAGTTAGTGATGAAACACTCACGCCACCTGAAACTGTTCCAGGAGCATATGTAACTATTGCACTTGAGCCACCTGAAATCACTGAAGGATTTCGATGTGATGAACGAACACCACTACCTGTGCGGCCACCTGAAGCACTTGAGCCACCTGAAACTGTTCCAGGAGCTGCATCTGCTACAGTAGCAGTCAATGCAAAGGCCACCACAAAAGCATAGGCCAAAAACTTTGTAATTTTATTCATAAATGTATTCATGCGTATAAGTGTTACCGATAAACTGTAACAAGTAGTATTATATCACATCATACATACTTGTCAATAGTATTGTAAATAAAAAGCGTCGGCCCGGAGGACGACGCTGAACTGAGTGGAAGGGGTCAAAAACCCACTATTCCCTCAGCCGAAGAAAACCACGCTGCCAATCGACCACGAGCTCAAGATGGGCCGCCGAGCCGATGTAGGCGAGAGGTGTCCAAACCGTGTCGTCAATGTTGCTCGCCCCCTCAACGAGGTAGGCGTGCCCCAGAACACCTCCGGGGACATTGATCTGAACATTGGCACCACTGTGCACAGCAGTCAAAGCAGGCAAAGGCGCCGCTTGACGTGTGCTCAAGCCTGCGCGTGTCGTGAGGGCAATGCCCGCATTAACACGGCAGTCGATGTTGATCGCGAAGGTGCCACCGTTCTCGACTTCGATCCAGGACTTAATAGCCTGGAGTTCAGTCGCATTCGAGGCGGCGTAGAGCTGAGGATAGACGATCACGGCAAACTGCCGCACCGCCTGCGAACCCGAGCCCGAGTCCACCACTGAGTTGTCGCGACGAACGCCAATCGCCGTCTTCGCGTAGCCGAGTCCACCAAAGGACCGGGCTTCGTTGATTTGCCCATCCTGTGGGGACGAGCAAATCGTCGAGAGCATGTTCAAGTTGACGTCGCCGTCATCGAGAGCAGTCACCACGACGAGGACAGCAGCAGTGAGTCCGGGTTTCCCCGAAAACACACCCGAGGCGTTCGTGCCACCCCACGTGCTGTAGCCATTCACGGCCACAGCATAGTGCCACCAGGCATACGGCTCCTGACGGAGACGATACCCAGACGGAGTAGTAATCGGCGCGGTGTGCAGATGCCCAGAGCGCCAATCGCTCATAATCTGGGTTTCAGTTCCGGTGGATTCCGCAGCACTGAGCCACGGCAGTTCCAAGGGATACGCCTGGATGGCGTAATTGCTCGAGGGTTGTCCGACCGCCTGCTTGGCGATCTTCGGACCATCGTAGCTGGGGGCCGAAATTCGACCCGCCTGGATGGTCCGCGAAGCGGCCATCGAGGTGAAGGCGAAGACGAGGCTGACCAAGGCGGCCAGCACGAAACGGAACGATTTGGTGTTCATAGGAACGGTAACAGTATTGAGTCGATGAGCAAAGTGGCAACGAATGCCACATCGAGCTGCACAGTTTACTTGGTATCCGAACGAGATCGGAACCAGTCGGCAGTCTGCAAAGTATCTTATCACATATCTATACTTTGTCAAGTGTCTCCTCGACAAGATCTTACAGATGTTTTATTACTATTTTTTCGCTCACCAGAGCCAAAACTTGACAATATTCTTATATATGCTATTATATTAACCAGCAGAAACAGAAATTGTTCCTCTAGGCCACCGCGTGTGCGGAGGCGGTCGTTAGGCATCCTGTAAACCGTGTGTCAGGGAGCCTGTCGATTTGAACAGTCTGTTCTGCGAAGCCCTATGGATCACATCCTGGGGTTTCTTCTTTTTTATTTTTCATTCTCTTTTAAGGTTCCTATCCCCCGCTATATTTTTCAATCATATTTTGCTAGTATAGTTCTCATGACCGACGACATCTCGAAAAAGAAACCAGCATCTGCGACACCTATTCCCCAGAATATTCCTGACGCATTTCTCAAGCCATACGATCCAGCTTCAACCGAAGATCGTATCTATGAACTTTGGGAAAAGAGTTCACCTAAAAGTGGCTACTTTAACCCCGACAACCTCCCTGAACGAAATCAAAAAGGAGATCCTTTTTCTATTGTTCTTCCCCCACCAAACGTAACCGGTACACTTCATATGGGTCATGCAGCGATGCTTGCCATCGAAGACATTATGATTCGCTATGCTCGTATGCAGGGCAAGAAAACTCTTTGGCTTCCTGGTACCGATCATGCAGCTATCGCGACTCAATCAAAAGTAGAAGGAATTATATACAAAGAAGAAAAGAAACGTCGTCACGATCTTGGTCGAGAAGAATTTCTCAAGCGTGTAGAAAAGTTTGCACAAGATAGTCATGACACCATTGTTAATCAAGTTCGAAAGATGGGATCATCAATCGACTGGTCACGTGAAGCGTTTACTCTCGATGAGAAACGTAATATCGCAGTGCGTACCGCTTTCAAAAAAATGTATGACGATGGTCTAATCTATCGAGGTCACCGCATTGTTAACTGGGATCCAAAAGGTCAGACCACAATCTCTGATGATGAGATGGTGTATCAAGACGAAACTACAAAGTTTTATTATTTCAAATACGGACCTTTTACTATTGGTACCGCTCGACCTGAAACAAAGTTCGGTGACAAATATGTTGTAATGCATCCTGATGACACACGCTTTGCAGAATACAAGCATGGACAGAAAATTGATCTCGAGTGGATCAATGGCCCAATCACCGCAACAGTTATCAAAGACACTGCTATCGATATGACATTCGGTACTGGTGTCATGACGATTACTCCATGGCACAGTGTTGTCGACTTTGAAATAGCTGAACGTCATGGACTTGATAAGGAGCAGATCATTGATAGTTACGGTAAACTTCTCCCTATTGCCGGCGAATTCTCTGGAATGAAAATTACTGATGCTCGAGGAAAAATCGTTGAAAAACTAAAAGCAAAAGGTTTGCTTGTAAAAGAAGAAGATTATTCTCATCGTGTTGCGACAGCAGAACGTACAGGAGCTCTCGTTGAACCTCAGATTATGAATCAATGGTTCATTGGTGTTAATCAAGAATTCGACCATAACGGAAAAAAGACCACTCTCAAACAACTCATGCAGAATGCAGTTAAAAAAGATGGTATTAAAATCCTTCCTGATCGTTTTGAGAAAACATATTTCAGTTGGATTGATAATCTTCGTGACTGGTGTATTAGTCGACAAATTTGGTATGGCCATCGTATTCCTGTGTGGTATCGAACAGTAGATGGCAAAGAAGAAATTTACTGTGATATCGAAGCTCCACAAGGCTCTGACTGGAAACAAGATGAAGATACACTCGATACATGGTTCTCATCAGGTCTTTGGACATTCTCTACTCTTGGTTGGCCCGATGAAAAAGAATTCGCCAAAATGCGGATGTATCACCCTACATCAGTTCTTGAAACAGGCTACGACATTATCTTCTTCTGGGTTGCTCGTATGATTCTCATGAGTACCTATATCTTAGGTGAGATTCCTTTCCAAACCGTCTATCTCCACGGGCTTGTTCGTGATGGCCAGGGTCGCAAAATGAGTAAATCACTTGGTAATATTATTGACCCTCTCGATATGGTTAAGAAGTACGGTGCTGACGCCACTCGCCTCTCACTCATCATTGGTACCGGACCAGGTAACGATACAAAGCTTTCAGAAGATAAGGTGAAGGGATATAAAAATTTTGCAAATAAACTTTGGAATATTACACGCTTCGTTCTTGGTAGTACCGAAGGTCATACCTACGATCCAAACTTTACTGCATGGTCAGCAACTGATACACAGTACATCACTGAATTTAAAGCTCTCCTTTCTGAAGTTACCAAGGAAATGGAGGAATATAAATTCTATCTCGTAGGAGAAAAACTCTATCACTATGCATGGCATACGTTTGCAGACAAAATTCTTGAAGAAAGTAAGGTGATTTTTGCAAACAAAGATACATCTGCATTCGCAGATCAAAAATCTCGAGCACAATTCCTTCTTCATACTCTCTACAGTATTCTCAAAGCACTCCACCCATTCATGCCATTCGTAACTGAAGAGATCTGGGGACTTCTTCCAGTACATAAAGACAAGCAGCACCTCATCGTGGAAAACTGGCCTGCATAACCTTGCATCTCTGCGGTATACTGTAGGACATGGAGCTTACGCACTTTCTATACGGACTACTTTCTGGTGTCATCCCCGCTATTCTTTGGCTTATGTTTTGGTTGCGTGAAGATAATCTTCACCCTGAACCTCGTTCTCGTATCGCAAAATGTTTCTGTGCAGGTATGGTGGCGGTAATTGCTGTTCTTCCTTTCCAAATCCTTACATCAAAATATATCTCTGATACTCAGCACCAATACCTTATCTGGGCAACACTTGAAGAAATCTTTAAATACCTCGCGGCACTTATTGTTGCCCTCCGTACCAACATTCTCGAAGAACCGATTGATGCAATGATCTACATGATCACCGCTGCATTAGGTTTTGCTGCTCTTGAAAATGCTTTTTTTATCATGGGACCCCTATCAACTGGAGCAATCGCAAAGACAATTATTACAGGTAACCTACGTTTCATTGGAGCAACTCTTCTCCATGTTGTTGCCTCAGGAACAGTAGGTATGTGCATGGGGCTCGCATTCTATAAAAAAGGTTTTGGTCGTTTCCTCGCTCTTATCACAGGACTTATCATAGCAACAGCATTGCATACTACCTTTAATTTATTTATAATAAGTGCAACAGCGTTTGATACCTTGAAGATTTTCGGTGTTGTCTGGATTGGAGTTATCATCATCATACTCCTCTTCGAGAAAGTGAAAGCTGTGCAACCGACACCAACAACTATTTAACAATTTTTTATGCCAAAAGAGAAAAAATCATTCTTCGAACGTCTAACTGGAAGTGTCAAACTTGAGGAAAATGAGTTCGAAACTCGCCCTTCTTCAAAAAGCCCTATCCTTAGTGAGGAAGTCGAGAAAGATGCTTGGGAAAATACTGAGCAAGAAAAAGAAGGTGAACTCACTGTTGATGTCTATCAAACAGCAGAGCATATTGTTATAAAAACTATGGTTGCAGGTGTACGCCCTGAAGATCTCGATATTTCTATCACACGAGATTTGGTAACTATTCGAGGAAAGCGAGAAGAAGACCGAAGTGTGAAAACAAATGACTATTTCGTTCAAGAACTCTACTGGGGCGCCTTCTCACGTTCAATTACTCTTCCCGAAGAAGTGGATGTTGAAGAATCAGAAGCGATTGAGAAGCACGGCCTACTTATCATCAAAATGCCAAAACTTGATAAGGGACGACAGACAAAACTCAAAGTAAAAACAATATAACAAAAAAAGAACATCGCAAGATGTTCTTTTTTTGTTATGGTGCCGAGAACCAGATTTGAACTGGTGACCTATCCCTCTTCAGGGGAGCGCTCTACCAACTGAGCTATCTCGGCATATTTATTATTCTACATCATAAGTTACAGCCTCCACGTTATCTACCAAAACAGCTATCTCGGCATATTTGATCTTATCCTCTTATTATTTAGTCGTGTTAGAAAAATCTGACAAGAGCTCTCTAAACTGAGCAACACTATCTGTTGCAGTTCCATATACACCACTTGCTGCTTTAAGATACGGCTGAACGAAGTAGTACGCACCAAATGATGTCACGATGATAAGAGTCCAGTAGAGTACACGAAATGCTGTGCCGAAGCGTTGTGCTCGGCGCAATGAACGTAACATGTCATTGTTTTCTTCTGTAAGCCTATACGTGCGCTCAAGAAGTGCTTTCTCCTCAGGACTCATGGAAATGAGTATACCAAAAAACCATTAAAAATCCAGTTTTATTCACAATAATCTGTGCCCCCGGCCTGAATCGAACGGGCAACTATTCCTTAGGACGGAACTGTTATATCCATTTAACTACGGGGGCCGGCCAAAAGAAAATTTGGCTATTTAGTACCAAGAAGTTCAGCAAGGCGACTTTCTTCGTAACCAACAATCACCTTTCCATCAACTTCAATAACAGGTACGCCCATCTGACCAGTCTTCTCAATCATTTCCTTTCTTTTTTCAAGATCAGTCGCAACATTGATTTCAGTATATGCAACTCCCTTACTCTTCATATAATCCTTTGCCATATTACAATATGAACATGTTGGTGTTGAATAGATAGTGACGTTTTTCATGGTTGTTACGTTAAATTTATAAGTTTGGTAATTATACCAGATTATACTAAGTAGCAAAATCTGCATATAGACAATGCCATAAGATAGTGTAGTATCAAAAATGGACATTCTTACATACCATGGACACTCCTCGGTTATTCAAAAAAATGGTGAAGCGCCTGATACCAGCACGTCGCAAATACAGGACTAATACCACCACAAACTACAGCATGTTGGGTGGGCTGGCTACACCCTTTAATCCCACACCTAGTTTCATCTATGGTTTTAAGGGTCCCAACGAATCAGTCGAAGAAATCATCAAATCAGATGAAAACCTCCTCAGAGAGCTGAAAGTTACTCACGAAGAACTTGCTGCCCTAATCGACGAGGTCTTCGCGACAGACGATGATGTATTCTGTGGCTGCCCCCTTATACGTTGGACAAACATCCACAGTCCCATCTGTCCATTTGGAGACTTCTGCACAAAATCGATCTTTGATTACCAACCACAAGTCACTGAAATTTGGTTGTGTGACCCTGATCATTGGGAAGAAATCCAAGCTTGGTATCATTCCTTTACTACAAATGGTTACCCGATCAATGACCTCAAAAGGTTTGTAGATTTAAAATGGGTCATTGTCTTCTCTGATCTTCATCCACATCTCATTCGAGCTCATCACTTTTTTGAAGGTCACGAAACCCCTTACCGGGTCGACCCAAGACTTCTTGCCCGTATGCTGCCAAGATAGCTCGGTCATTTTTATTTAAAACCAATTCTTAATTTTCTGCCAAATTCCAACAGGAGCAGCGACTTGGGTACTTGTTGTAGTAGCTTCTTTAGGTGCACCGACGATCACAGCCACCTCTTCCCCTTCTTTTACCACACGAAACTTAGTACGAAGCTCAGCATCAATTCCTTGGCTTGTTTTGAGGTACTGAACAGAATTTGCGAGTGATTCTTCACGATCATGTACTTTTTTTAGTTCATTTTGAGCTCGCTCAAGATACTCACGACTCATCGTTTCTTTTTGATATACCTTGTATACTCCACGAAGTGAGAATAAGACAACGATGAATAATAACAAAAGAAACATGGGTGAAAATAACCATTTTTTCACGGAACGTCCACGATCTAGATTGACTGACATAGATATAGTATACTACATCGTACTATGATATTTAATCCAAAAAACCAGAAATACATTAAGGCCTTCGGTATTATTGTCAGTATCCTTATTGCACTAAGTTTGGTGTTGACTCTCGTTCCATCATTCTTCTATTAAGAAAATCAACCCTCGACATGACTCAAGAGGACCGTTCAATTATCCTTCGTGCGCGTAAACTTGCACGCGAAGCTCATAAGTCAATTATCATATCAACCCAATCAGGTGATATGTGTCCTCATGTCGAACACTTACAGGAAGTAGCTGATCTTGTTTGGGCAGCAGGTGGAACTACTACCGAAATAGCCGCGGCCTGGCTTCATGACTCAGTTGAAGACACTTCCGTAACAATCGAACAAATTAAAAAAGAATTCGGGGACGAAATAGCAAATATCGTCGATGGCCTCACAGATAAAGATGACCTCAAAGGCCTACCCGCTCTAAAAAGAAAAAGTCTTCAAGCAGAAAGAATAACGAGTAAAAGTCATAGCATTAAAAAAATTAAAATAGCCGATCAAACATCTAACGTTCGTATTGTTGCGACTGATCCTATTAAAGATTGGACTTTTGATAGTAAGCGCGAATACGTCATGGGAGCAAAACTCATCGTAGATCAATGTCAAAATATTGACCCCCTCCTTAACACACTATTTGATACTGAATACACGAAAGCTGCAAAATATTTTGGAATTTAAGTTTCTAGTTGACTATATTCTGTTTGAAGACTAGCATGGTGACAGACACCTTGTCCTCCCTATACCACTGAGTCTATGACCTCCACCGCTGTCGCTCCCTCCTCTACCACCAAGAAACTGGAAGTGGGTTCGATCGTAAAGATTGACGCCACTGAAACCCGTTTCCATGAGTGCTACGGCATAATCATGGACATGAACAGTGATCTGAGACCCGAAGACGGGACGATCGCTGTATTTTTCGACCGGGAAGTTCCCGATCACGAATTCTTCGGTGATCGACACGCTCTTGAGATGTGGGCGACCAAAAAGCCCACTCCCCAAAACTACAAAGACTGTCCTCGGGTAATGTGTTTTAAGGAGAGTGAACTCGAAATCATTGAGTCTGAACCAATTGAAATTTTGGTCAGGAGAAAGTTTGGAAACAACTTTCACTCAATTCATTCATTCAGTTTTCCCCTCAAACCCCACACCCATGCATGCCAACTCAAGGAATGTCAAAGTGACCTTCCGGCAACTCACATCAGTTTGATCAACGTCTGGGGCTGCATTCAGACCGTATACACCTGTGAACCATGCAATAGCAAATGTCATGGGAAGCGAACAGATGGTGTTGAACTCAAAAATCCTCTCCCCGGCTCTCCGCTGAGGACTTAAGGATCTGAGATTTTTATTTAATCAGCCTTCATCATCTTGATGAATACATCCTGAGGAATATTGACCTTACCCATCTCGGCCATTTTCTTCTTTCCTTCTTTCTGCTTTTCTCGAAGTTTCATTTTACGAGTAATGTCACCTCCATACATGTGTTGTGTGACGTTCTTACGCATACCTGACAATGTTTCTGATGCAATAATACGACCCATCGCCTTACCTTGAATCTTAACCGTGAACATCTGACGAGGAAGTGCTTTTGCGAGACGCTCAACACTGATCTTTGCTTCTTCTTCCATACGGCGTCGAGAAACAACTCGAGTAAATGGTACAACGGGTTCATCAGCAACCAAGAGATCTAAACGAACTACATCAGCAATCTTAGTTGGAAGCATTTCATATGAGATAGACGCATAGCCTGAGGTACAACTCTTGAGTGTGTCGAAAAAGCCTCGCATGAGTTCACGTAATGGCATATCGGCCTCAATCGACGCTCGACTCTCACCAAAAATATCTGAATCCCCTATGATCGCTTCATGTTCGTAGAGTAGTGTATTTATTTTTCCAACATATTCATGTGGAGTAATGATCTTAATACGAATCCATGGCTCCTGAACTTCAGCAATGAGATTATCTTCAGGAAAAAGAGATGGTGAGTAGATTACATCCTCTTTTCCATTCTTATATTTAATATAGTACGTAATACTTGGAGTTGTCACAACGAGATCAAGATGAAATTCTCGACGGAGTCGTTCGGTGATAATTTCAAGGTGGAGCATTCCAAGGAATCCACAACGATATCCTCGACCAAGTGTTCCTGATGATTCTTCTTCATACGTGTACGAAGAATCAGAAAGTGAAAGTCTTCCGAGAGCTTGTTTCAAAATATTAAGATCATCCTGACTTTCAGGATAGATAGAAGCCCACACCATTGGAATCGGCTTCATGTACCCTGGCAATGCAGGTAATGTTGAACGTTCATGCCCAACAGTGTCTCCAACAGAAGCTACACCCGGCTCTTTAATACCAGTTACGATATATCCAATCTCTCCCGGACCAATAACCTCAACGGGAGTGTCATCAGGTTTAAAGACTCCAACTTCAAGAGCAAGAAATGTCTTACCTGAAATCTTAAATTCGAGTTTTTCATGACGACGAACTTCCCCGTTCATTGCACGAACATACACAATCACCCCCTTATGGTTTGAATATTGAAAATCAAAAACAAGTGATCGAAAATCTTTCTTCCCCACATTATCATCAACTGGTGGTGGAATCTGTTTAATGATTTCATCAAGAAGAACGAGTACACCATCTCCTGTCTTACCCGACACCCCAAGAACAGAGTCAGGATCAACACCAAGAAGAGTTGCGATTTCTAATTTTACTTCATCAATACGAGCAAGTGGAGAGTCTATTTTTGAGACCACAGGAATGATACGAAGGCCTGCATCGCGCGCCATACCAAGCGTGGTAAGGGTTTGAGCTTGTACCCCCTGTGTTGCATCAACAAGAAGCAAACACCCTTCTACAGCCTTCATAGCACGTGATACTTCGTATGAGAAATCAATATGACCTGGTGTGTCGATGAGATTAAGGATGTACGGGGTACCATTTGAAACATACTCCATGCGTACCGGCTGCATCTTAATTGTGATTCCCTTTTCACGCTCCAATTCCATACTATCAAGCACCTGTTCCTGCATTTTACGCTTCTCTATAGTATTGGTAAGTTCAAGCATGCGATCAGCAAGCGTAGATTTTCCGTGGTCGATATGAGCGATGATACTAAAGTTTCGTATACGTGAGATATCCATACAGCGTGAATACTAGCAGAAATAAGAGAAAACTCCAGTTTTAATGAATGTCTTGCTCAGAAACAACCATTTTTACCTTAGTCACTTTGGTATGAAGAGTTGTCCATACATCTGACAATTCTTTACTCTTCAAGAGTTTGAGGATAATGATACCAGCGAGTATTCCAATAATTCCAGCAAACAATCCCTGTAAGAAAATACCGATAAGAGTTGTAATATCGAATATCTTATCAAACAGATTAAGACTCTCGTACGCTACAGTACCCATAATGATTGAAGCAGCGAATGTCTTCCAGAATACATCTCCGATAATAGACGAGACACCTTTAAAATCTCGTGCAAAGATAAACCAAAGAACCAACGCATTAATAAGCATTGCTATGGTATAGCCAAGAGAGAGCATAAGAACTGAGGTACCTTGAATTCCTTCTACTCGCAATAGTGATTCTATAAAACTCGCGAAAAATGTTGAAGTATTAAAGAACAATAGAGAGAGGTATGACACAACAACAATGAGAACTGCCCCTATAGCATTAATGATCAGTGGTTTCTTGGTCATTCCAGCGGCGTAATACCCACGAACAAGAAGAAGGATCACGGCTTGTGCCAAAGCTGAAACAGTAAATATCGCAAGACTCGCTGCAGTAAGACGAGTATCGTTCCAATCAAAGTTACCTGATCCTAAGACGGTACGTACTACCTGAGCACGGAGAACGATAAAGAGGACGGTAATAGGAATTGTCCAGAAGATAATATGTCGAAGTGACAAAACAATACTCTCAGCAAACTTATCAAGACTCCCCTCAGTAAAATATCGAGATAATGTCGGAAAGGCTGCAAGTGAATAACTCACCCCTACCACCGATAAGGTTACCGATTGTAAATTCCATGCAAACGAAAATACAGAGATAGATCCTTCAATCATTTTTGATGCAAACGAAGTCAGTGCAATAAGCGATATACTCGATAATGATAGAGCACAGGTACGTGGAAGAGAAAGAAGGAAAACTTTTCGAGTTGCTTGCCAATCAATTTTACGGATAACAGCAGGTAGTAATTTCCTCTCCACAATAAATGGCAACTGCAACAATAAATGAAGCGTCGAACCAATGAGTACACCGTATACAATCCCCGGTAGACCTGCAATAGGAAGAAGAACTGCAATACCGATGACAATACCGAGATTGTACACCACAGGACTAATAGCATACGCAACAAAACGTTGATGTGCCTGAGTAATACCTCCCAAAAAGTTTGAGATACCGAGAAGGATAGGTTGAAGCAAGAGGATGCGTGTCAGTAGAACAAGCTCCCCATGAGCCGCCACCGTCAATCCAGGATAGATGTACGAGAGAATTATTGGAGCTGCAATGAAAGCAATTACACTCGCTACAACCATAGCCGACAAAAAGACCGTAAAGAGACTGTCAACAAAGCGCTTTTCATCTTCATAACTTTTTCCTAATCGCTCTACGATGAATGGAACAAGTACTGAGATCGAAACAGCCGATGCTATGAAAGCAGTGATGAAGTCTGGGATCTTAAAAGCAGCATAGTAAATATCGAGTGACTGCCCTGCTCCAAAGATATGAGCGAGCATACGATCTCGACCAAGAGCAAGTAACTGTGACAAAAACGAGAAGAAAGCCAAGAGATACGCAGCCTCATGTAACCCCCTCACTTCTTTATTGAGTACAGTAATAATCCTCTTAACCATTTTGTGTCTTTATTGTGTATCTACCTGTGATGAAGTCTTCTTATCGAGAGAATCCTTAACCGGTAACTTCTTTCGAGTTTCTGGCTTACTATCAATTGGTGGTTTTGCATCAGTAAAAGGACTCTTTCCTGCGATCAAGTTCTTCAGAATGAGCTCTACTTCTTGATTGTCAGGATTGAACTTCTGGATCTCAGTAAACTGAGCAATCGCATCTGTATACTTATTAAGTCGAGCATAACTCAAACCAAGGAAGTAGCGAGCATTTGAGTACTGAGGAGCATTTGTTACAGCCTTTTCAAAAGATTCAATTGCTAGCTGATAATTCTTATCATTGTAGTACAAGAGACCGAGCTGGAAGAGTGCTGTTGGATTATTCGGATTAAGTTGTACAAGTGCCTGACTTGAAATGATAGCGTCCTTAATAGAACCTTCTGCGACCTGAATCTGAGATAGAAGGAAGATTGCATCAGTGAAGTTATTCTTTACCTGAAGTGCAGCTCCGATGTACTTCTTTGCTTCAGGATAATTCTTTCGAGCTACTTCAAGTTGAGCCAAAGAAAGATACAACGATGGATTCAACTGATTCACATTAATAGCAGCCGCATATGAACGCTGTGCATTTTCATACGCATCCTTCATCTGAATCGGCATTACTGACTCGTAGATTCGAGCAAACTCAACATAGTTCTGATAATTTTGTGCGTCATAGTTAACAGCATTCTGACTCGCAGCAAGAGCATTTGTAATATATGACTGTAATGCAGTAACAACTTGTTCACTACTACTTGTTGCTGTTGAAATAAGTCGATTAATCTTAAGAACATTTATTTCACTCAAAGCCTGATAGTACGATTCATGAGGAGCTAGACTCGCAGCACTCTGTAGTGCCTTTTCAGCAACATCAAGATCATTATTATTTCGAGAAAGAGTTACCAATGCACTCTGGAATTTTACTGAAGCTGTGTATTTAAGTAAGTACACATACAACCAAGAAAGTGACACAAGAATCACAACTCCCATTATGACAGAAGCAATGACCATCTTAATTCCCTTTTCTTGCCATACGAATACCTTTTTGAGAGTAGGATAATCAATAAAGTATGAACCAAGGAAGATTCCTGTAAATACAGCGAGGAGGGTAAGGATAACAAGAGATGGAGTAAAGAAGATACTCATTGCCCAAAGAAACGCAGCACCGAAGAATGATGAGAGGAGAACATAACGAGAAAATAGATCACTTGGAGCTTGTCGTATTACCGTTACTCCCTTCTTAACAAAGAAGACCATAAAGACAACAAGGAGTAGGAGACTTGCAAGACCTCCAGTAACAGCAAATGTAGGTATATATCCAATAGCTCCTGGGAAATCAACATTCCAGAACACTGTATTGTTAATAGCCTGAGGCTTGAACTTCAAATACTGAGAAGTGAATGTATTTGGACCTGAACCCAACAAAGGATCTTCTCGAAGAGTCTGGTATGCGAGATCAAACGTAAGCTGCCATGATGGACGAACATCGATTTGATTGATACCGAAGTTAGTTGAAACAAATTGACCGATTGATGTTGAAGCTGTAACACCGATAATAGAAACAACGAGGACGACAATTGGGAGGAGGGCCTTCATTATTGCCTGTCGTGTTGTTGTAGAGCTTCGAGCACCATTCCAGAGAGTAACAGCAAGAGCAAGACTAACAAAACCAAGGATGTACCAAACTGTTGTGAAGTTTACATATGCAACCAAGAGGAGTGATGCAACGAGACTCACATACAAAAACACTTTAAATTTTCGACTCAAAGAGAGGAAAGATATTGTCACCATTGAAAGAACAGCAATCAAACCAAAGTAGATTGCTACATCATTCCAATTTCCAATGAAGTTGGCTACAGGGTTTGTGAAAACACCGAACGATAACGCTGTTGGACCGAACACGACTCGTACAACATGGAAGAGAGCTGTAAGAACAGCTGAGATAATGAAAGCTGTGTAGAAATGAAGTATTTTACTCTTGTCTCGAGCAATATATGCGATAACGTATCCCAAAAGTACCAAAAGTAGGACGGTACTCGCTGTACCAACTTCAATACCGAGACCAAAAAGAGATTTACTCTGTGCTGCACTCAATAGTGCTGAGATGATGAGCACAATAGGGACACACACAATTGTGTATACAGAGACTGAACGGACCATTGTTACTGATCGTCCACGCAACTGATGTACGGAAAGTGCAATAAAAGCAACGAGTGTGCCTACTGCCAAGACAAACATCTTAGTCGCATCAAACGGAATAGATATCGATGGAATTGCTAATAAGGGGAGAAGAAAAACGGTTACCAAAGAGGCGTATAAAGCAACTTTCTCAAATATAGTCTGATTTGTGTTCACGGTACAATGTCCTAAATAATAATGTCATAAGTATATCAGAATTATTCAAGAAAGTTTACTCTACCCTGTTAGCAAAAAACCACGGTTATGCCGTGGTTTTTTGATGTATGTACCGATAAGCCGAGTTCTGTCACTCTACAGTAAAGTAAAGCGGACAATCATTTCTCTGGGATGTGAGTTACCTCACACCTCAAGCGGCACTCCGGTGGAAATATTTCTACAACACCGGCACGGCCTTGCACAGAAGTAAGGATTTTGCCGTTGCACCTTTTATATTTCTATAAAAGCTCACCTTCTCTTACGAGATCAGGTGCTCGATTCGTTTCCAAACCAAGCGTCTCTGTTCGCACCTCTTGTATTACTACAGACGGGCGTTACCCGCTACCCTGCTGCTTCACTTGCGTAAAGCCTGTGCTCGGACTTTCCTCAGATGTACTTGCGTACATCCGCGATTGTCTGGTACATACATACTATTATACCACAATATTAGATAAATTACAAAAATAAAAAACTGCAGTATATCTGTGCAACACCCCTCAAGATTCATACAAACTTAGGAACTGTTCGTGGGGTCTCTAACGGTTTATCTCTTCTAACCCTACGTCCTCCAGACTTTTTCCTGAATTCTCGTAAAGGACCATGTTCATCAGATGAATCTTTGTGTTCCACAAGACCCTCCTCTTCTAAATGGTCCATCGCGATATAGACTGTGGCGTAAGATATCCATCCCCCTTTCAATTCTTCCATCTCGTGACAGAGATCTCTTCCTCTCTTCCATTGTTCATAGTCGAGAATATCGAGCCATTCATATTTATCGACATCGACAAACCAACGCGTAATGAACTTGTAGATACCGATGAGGACACATGCAACACTGACTGCCCATACAAAAAATTCCATACGGCCTCTTTCTTGATTCGAGTTGTGTACTATTTATACACATAATTATCATGTTTATGTAAACATGTCAAAATATATCTTTAGTTCTATCCTCGACAAACAACCTCAAGATTATGACCATTAGGATCAATCACAAATGCAGCATAATATGTAGGACTATATTCAGGACACAGACCTGGTGCCCCATTATCTTGAGCTCCATTCTTCATGGCTGCTTCATAAAAGGTATCTACTTGTTCGTGATTTGCTGCAACAAAAGCAAGATGTAATCCCTTAGTAACTTCCCCTTCTTGTCCAAAAACAAAATCACATTTATTTGTACCCATCATGGCCCAATTCTCTCCTTCACCAATAATTTTTAATCCCAGAGGAGCAAGTGCAGCAATGTAGAACTCTCTACTCTTCTTGAAATCACTTACATTAAAACCTATATGATCAATATTCATAGATAGAGTATATCAAATTGTGCACCACATTAGTGTTACCGTCTTAGTTCCTCTTTTACTTAAATATAGCAAGTATATAGAATCAAAAAGCCGCCATTACTGGCGGCTTTTTGATTTGTTATTCTTTACACAATCTCACAAACCCCCGCCACACATGCCAATTCCTTCTTCACATCTAATTCATTCTGCTTTTCGTAGGTAATGATCTTTGAGTAATCAATATGTGACATACGTCCCGCAAGTTCCTTGTAACGCTTCTCATCAATTTCTTCGTATGGAGCAAGCTGGTACACATGGTTATCTCGGGGAAGGAATGAAAGACCTCCAACATATTCCCAATTTCGATATACCCATTCTGCTACAGCAAGCCACTCTGAATCTCCAACAGAAACAGTCACCGAAGGATTGTGTTCTGTATAGTGTACCTTCACACTCTTCCAGTGTTCGAGCTGATCAATCGCTGAAATATCATTCTTATAAATAGAACCTTGTGGTGCCTTTACCGGGAATTCAAACACATAGGTTGTGGCTGTCTCAGCAGTCTGCCCTACTTCTGGATGATATGGAACACCCTGATCTCGTAGCATTTTAAAGAGAGCATCTGTTGCTGCAATTCGAATACGTCGAATATAGAACGGAGCGTGTCGAGGATGCATACCCGATGAACAATCTACGAGCTGAGAAAGAGTACCTGATGGTTTAACACATGTAATACATGTTGATGCGCCAATACCAAACTTCTTAGCATATTGAGCGTTAACCTTAATAGCTTCTTTTCGGAGAGCTTCAAGTACCTTAGGAGTACGAGCAACTGCAGAGTCCCACTGACCTGTGATAGAGACACCGAGAAGTCGTTCCTTTTCACAATTCTCGATCCATCGCTTTGAAAGATATGGGAATTTTGTAAGTGATGACTGGTAGGTACCGATAATAGTAGCGATGCGGATCTTCTTCATGAGAGACTCCTGAGTATCATCAGATCGCGCAACTACTTCTGAAAGGTTACAGAACTGCTTTGATTGAAGAATAATTTCTCCACAAGGATTTGTACCGATAGAACCAACGATTCGAGTTCCTGTAGCATCAAAATATTCTTTATATTCCTTAAGAACCTTAATTCGTCGTTCAGGAAGAGTTTGTGCAAGAGATCCTCGGTTGAAAATTCCTCGTTCACCTGAGCCAGACTTCATGAGAGAAATCCATTCCTCCATGAACTCAACGTTTGTAGGCTTCTGTGTGTATACAGCTGAGTTGTTTGCAAGTGATCGATGAGCTTGTGTCATCCAGAATTGACCGTCCTTTGCATGACGAATCTTATCATCATCAAGATCTGACAATGAAATCATCGCTGAACGTCGTACACCTCCTGACACTACACAATCTCCCACCATACAGAGAATGTCATGAACATCAATGTTTTCAAGACGCTTTCCTTGGCGTGACAACATCTTTTCTCGAGTAAAACCGAGAAGTCGTCGAAGCGGTTCAGGACCTGATGATTTTCCTCCCATAGTCTTCAAACGAGCACCTGCTGGTCGAAGTAATGAATAGTCAAATGAAACATCCTTTCCACTTGCCCATGTTTCCATACCAAGTACGAAAGCATCACACCATCCTTCCTTACTATCAGCGATAACATGGACTGGAAGAACCTTTCCTGTCTGTGTAGCAATCTGAGGAAGTTTCTGAACATTCTGACTTTCAACTGACCATCCAGCACCTGTACCACACATAGAGATATACATTACTTCAGCAATATCACGGAATGATTCAGGAGCAATATATGAACAATTGTATGCACATACATTTGTTGTTCGAGCAGCGGGACCTGCGAATTGGAGAAGTCGCATTGATGGCATCGCTTCGTGCTTGAGAATCGCCTCTCGAACTTCTTCGTATTCAGATTCTTTGAGTTTGTTTCCGAGGTTTTCTTTCATGAAACCGATGTAACGATCAACAGTTTCAATCCATGTCTCTCGGCGACTCTCTGCATCAATCCATTTTGAGTATGTTCGATAGTATACGAACTCTCCCAAAGGGTTACGGAAATACTTTTTACTCTCTTCTGCAAGCTTTTTCACGTGAGCAGGCACTTCAACACCCTTTGCGCGAAGCTTTGCACGTTCCTCACGATACAAAATATAGTGTTTTGAAGTCTTCACATAGTCAGAAAGGATAAGTTCCTTTTCAACAATATCTTGAATACCTTCAACCGTCGGCACGAAGTTGGCAAACTTCTTTTTGATACGAACAAGTTCTGCGTACACTTTGTTCGCAACAAGCTCAGCTTCTTTGAGAGAGCCCTCACCAACTGAGCTCATACCCTTAAAGATCGCCTGAACTATTTTATCGAGTTCGAATGGAACTACACGTCCATCTCGCTTCTGAATTGTTTTTACAAACTCCTCTTTTTTCGTTTCTGTTTTTTTAATAGTTTTTGCCATACGTGCCTACGAATACTATATTAATAATTTCACCGACGTCACACTATTGTACATCAATTTTTTCTCAAAAAAGTATGAGATCAAGCCTAATTTCATTAAGCGACACAAAAAACTTTTCATGTAAATTCCCACCGTAAAAAATCAAGAAAATACGGCACAAATTAAGCTAAAAAAATAAAAAATCTTCACTACCCTGTAATTTTTTCTAAAAAAACATCAATTTACCTCCTTTTTAGTTGAGTTGTACACAGTTTTTTGATCAAAAATAACCGTTTGGCCAACTTTTATTCCTCTTTCAGTGATAAAACCTGCGTTTGTTTCAAGAACATAACGACTTGGAGTAACTGATGAATATGTTGCCGGGTAGGATTCAGGTGAAATATTCTCATGCAAACCAATGACCCTAAAATTTTGATCCAAAAATATAATATCGATTGAAAATTTCATGTCCTTCATCCATATTTTCCAAAAATTATTTGAGTCAAATACAAACAACATACCCTCTTCAGGTTGTAGTGAAGAAAATTTCGATAAACCTATCTCACGATCGGTATCCGAAGTCACGACATACAAACGTGTGAGGTATTTTTCAACTTCAATCTTCGAATCAGCAGATGGTGTACTCAAATTATCGGTCGGAGCATATGAAAAACGATACACACCTAGTACTAAAACGACCAATATGATACCACCGAGAGAAAAATATCCTATTTTCGAACGCATAAAGGGTTAGTAACGACGACGAACGATCATAACAACACCAACAATGATGAGAAGTACCGGCCAATAGATAAACCAGTTAACACTTGTGAGATTTGGGAGGACTCCAAGATTCTTGAGAAGAAACCCGACCCCAAGTACGATAAGAATGGTTGCGGCTAGCATTTTACGTGTATTTGATATAGATTAAGGATAACGGTACCAGTATACCGCATATTACTTACTAACTTATACACATATATGTTGTGCAACGTGAACATTTGGGCATTCCTTGTCGCTTCGATTGTGAGTTTCGGCCTTGGAGCAATCTGGTATTCCCCAGTAATCGGTTTTGGAAAGCAGTGGATGGCACTTTCTGGTATTGACCCTATCAAAATGCAGGTAGCGTCAACAAAGGACATGGTTCTTCGTTACCTCGCTCAGTTTGCGACAGTTCTCGTAACAACATTTATCCTTGCTCGTGTAATCTTCATGGTAGGATCAAACACATGGACACAGGGCGCAGTTCTTGCCTTCTGGGTTTGGGTTGGATTTGTTGCTGCTATATCAGCTGGTTGCCTTATCTGGCAAAAGTCTTCAAAGAAACTCTTCTTCATTAACACAGGATACACTCTCGTAGCACTTGTTCTTTCGGGAATCATTCTTGCAGCTTGGAGATAACTTCTCATTCTATTCTTAAAAATAGAAGAAAAAACACCCACATCTGGGTGTTTTTTCTTCTTCACACTTTAACGAGATCTCTTTTTCTTTTGCAAAAGATGAATTGGCGAGAGATGTGCAGCGATACCAAATGCCAGAGCAATAATGACAAGATTTTTGATTATATACTGTCCTTCCATTGTTGGTGTCATGAAGCCCTGCCATGTCACTGGTGCCAAAAAGATAAGTGGCAAAAATGTCATCATCATATGTGGTAACAAAAGTGCAATAGCCAAACGTTCACATCGAGGAAGAACAAAAGCAATACCAATTATCATTTCATAGATAGCAAAACCAATAATGAACTGCTCAAACGTCATAAACGGTAGAGTTGTCTCCATGAGATCCTTCACAAGTGGATTAGCAGGACTCGTCCCTATAATTTTCAAGATTCCAAACCAGAAAAAAACAATAAAAAGAGCGACACGAGCTAATGGAATACTGATACGACGTACAAAGTGAACAAACCAAATATCAAAGTTTTCAAGTTTTCTTTCCATGACAAAATTATAGCATGCACCTATTCTTCACTAAGACCATATCCGTGGATTACTTCATGTTCAAAATAAAAAGCGCCAGCCGACCCGAAGTCGACCAGCGCCGTGAAATTCTCAACGCAACCACGGTCGAATGAGAAGATGAATGTCTCCGATCTGGTTGGTGCCAAAATCGTAGATCACCGATCCTTTCAGATCAGCATTTCGATCTACTGCCATTCCATCGATCATGGCATTGAGATCTTCCGCGAGACGGAGATCTCCTCCAACGACCATCTCTACAAAAGTCGATCCGGGACGAATCCCAGCCGACTGATAAAACGCGTGAGTGTTCATGTTGACGTAGGATGCGTTCGTAATCACTGTAGTGACTCGAACTTGGTGGAAAATTCCTGCGTCGAGCAATCGCTCTGAGACAAGGATGCTATCCCAACCAAGACAGAAACCGTCACGAAACGTCAACGGATGCTCCCGCGTTGCAAAGGTTGTGTTCTTTGCAAAGTGCAAGAATGTTGCTGACTTTACGGCGTCATACTGATTCTTGATCGCCGTCCCGCTCGTTCGCTGATAAGTCTTCAGCAAAGGAGGAATTGTTAGCGTAGCAATGACCGCAAGGAACGCCAAAGCGGTCATGAGCTCGATCAAGCTGAAACCGCGGCGAGAAGAATTTGAATTCATCGAATAACAGGAGTCTGAAGTTGATGTCAAAACGGCACAATAGAGTTACCGCACACGCGATTACTCTATAATTTCCACTGTATATTATACAACTTATATAATACTTAGTCAAACATCTCTAGGTTACTCAGTAGAGCCCTAATCTCGGATGATTCCTCCCCATTCCACGACAGTAAAGCCTTTTCTCTCTTTTGGAGTAATTGATAAAGGTGTAACAGTAATTGCTTTTTCAAGTGGTTTATAATCCATAAGTATTCGTATCACAGAATCCGGTGCTGGAGACACTGACATTGGGGCTGTACGATCTATTTCAGACTCAGAAATAAAGGTAATGAAATAGTATGGAGTACGTGAAAGTCTTGGCACCCAGAATTCTAGAAAATCTGCACGTTCCTGATCATTCAATCCAAAGAGTGCCAACTTTTCATTGAGAGTTCCTTCAACATCTTCTTTTTTTACTACGAATCCTTCTTTTGGAGTTGCTACAATTCCCTCTTCACCTCCTTCCCAGAAAAGATACGGATATTGTTTACCATCAGCAATATTTGTAAGTACACCATTTGGTTCTGCTTGTACAAGCCAACCATTTCCATATTCAGGATCGGTAACTGTAAATCCACCAATAGGAGCTACCTTAACATTCACTTTTTCTGATTTTGTTGGATATAAATAAATTACAGGTTTTGCTTTTTCAGCAGCAGGAACAACATCACTTCGTACAAAAGCAATCCATTCACCTATCTGATGCTTCCAGAAAAACATTGGGTGAGTGGTAATGAATTCAGCGTATGTAATTGTTTCCTTATATTCCCCTGTCTCTGTTTCAGGATTATAAACATATCGTTTAGTTTTTTCATGAAGACACGCATATACTTTCGGGTATCGTGCAGCATCAACCTCATACACAGTATCTTTAGTAGCAGTTATACCAGTCGGAATAAGAGACGCTTCAAATAGATTTTTCGGGAGAGTTTCATAACAATCCTGCCAACCATATGCATACTGGCCATATCGATAACTCGCCACTGTTGTAGTTCCCAATGTCCACGTAAGTTGCGGGACATCATTAGGATCAATGAAGTTTGGTTCAGGAGAAAAATAATACAACACCCCAAAAGGAAGTCGTACTCTGTATGAAGATACTGGGAATGGAGTAGAGGTATCTTGATATTGAGTTGGAGCACCTTTAATTACATCAAACCCCGAATCAGTAACACCTACTTTTACATCAGTCAGGGATTCAGAAGATTCAAAACTTAAACTGATACTCGGAATAAATTTTCCTTTATCTCTAAATTCAAAATCTTTCTTAATTGAAGCTTCAATGGGTAAAAGATCAGCAAGTGATTGTTCTAGCGAATCAATAAGTCCTGTCTTACTGATATGGAAAGGTGATTCTTCATCGAAATATAGACCTGAAATGTGATAGAAATTCTTATCCCATGCTACCAGCTTTCCTTGTGCATCAACGACAGAATAATAATAATCGTGGACACGTTCGTTATTATATAAAGAATTATACCCATATTTAGTAGTAGTAATAGCTATAGAATTCCCCTCAAACCTTCCTTTCGTGATACTTCCGACTACAAAAGTAACTAGAGTAGCATTCGGTCGAGAATAGTCTATATTTGAAATATGTGATGGAAGGATTTTAAAATCTTTTGGTTGTTTCCATTCTACGGCAGTGTGACTAATATTTTTTTCTAATATCACCGGTGCAACATTCTTGCTTCCCAACAACCACGCAGCTCCAAATACTAAAAATGCTAATACAATAACAGCAAGAACAAAAACCCCTTTATGCGTACCTACTGACTGTTGATTTGATTGTGGTTCCATAAGATAAATGATTGAGACTTTAGTATAGCAGACCTAATTTTGTTTGGTAAATTTGTACCTGCAACAATTGAAAGTGTATTCGTACGATCAGCAGGCTCCGCAACAGCGACCTCTGCCCGACTAATTGAAATCGGGATGAGGTTATATCGTGTTTCTTCATTTCCTAATTCGATATGGACCGCCAGACCCTGTCGTGTTGCATATGAAAAATCTTGATCAAACATAAAATTACCAAGTGAATAAAATATTGCTTTATTCTTGTATATTTCAACAGGTTGAACGACATGTGGGTGTGCACCGATAACAAGATCTGCACCTGCGTCGATAAATTTGTGTGCAAGAGTTTTTTGGCGTTCCGTTGGTTCATGAGTATATTCAACACCCCAATGTGGCATCACTACTATATATGAACACTGCGCACGTGTGGCTGTAATTTCTGCAAGCACAGAAGTTGGGTCAAACGTATAAAGATCGTGGTACCCAATCAAACACACTTCTTTTCCATTGAGTAACAAAGTGGACGACAAACTTGTGTCATTTCGTGATGAACCAAATGAAATAATTCCACGTTCATTAAGATTATTCTTTGTCTGTCGGAATCCATCTCCCCCAAAATCACCCGAATGATTGTTCGCAAGACTTACTGCAGTGATCTTAAGTTTTTTCAAGAGATCAGTGAATAGAGGATTAAATGTAAATCGTAAAATAGAATTATTCTTACGTGCAATTGATTCATTGTCAGTAATCGTACCTTCAAGATTACCAACAACAGCATGTGTTCCAAGAAAAAGACGTTCAATCTTTCCAAAAAGTGAATCAACACCGTACTTCTCAGCATGTAGGGCCACACCACGATCAAGCATGATGTCCCCGACAAATAGCACATGAGTATACGGCTCTTTTTCTACAAACTTTTCATCAGTAAAATACCCACTGAAATAACTTGTGGTAATCATAAGTTCAGGATCTCCCACAATGTCAGCAGAATTAATTCCCCCTATCTGCACAAAAGTCTTTTTCTTCTTCGCTTCAGCTACCTTAAGAATTGTTCGAAGAGTTGGTACGGTATCAATATCAAGTCGAGGTAATACCTCATAATCAAAGGATGCTATTGCCTGTATGGTTAATCGATCATGTATATCAGCAACATACTGAGGTAGATAATGTGAACCATCAATTGAACCGATCACAACAGTATCAGTCATATCAAGTTGTGAAATCTGATCAGCAAGTACATCAACACTAGTATTAGAAATATCATCCCTCACAACAAGAGGAATAATTTTTGCATGAGGAAATGCATGTGCAATATATGACACGATTCCTGTAATACCGTGTTCAGTAGTGAAAATATCCTCATCCACAACAGCTATGTCTTTTTGTGCAAGAACATCAATAAATTTAGTATCAGCTTCTATGTCACCAAGGTGTGTTTTCCATCCATAGCGAGAGGTAATGATGGGAGATCGACCTACTGTCCAATTATTCTGAGTAATTAATATAACTCTAGTAACTTTTGGATCAGCTACTAGAGCAAACTGTTGTGCAATAACATGTGCAGCAAGGATGTGTTGATTTACAATAAAAATACGAGGTGGTACTGCAAGAGGTTTTGTTTTCTCAAATGCTTGTACTGACTGAGGAAAAAAATCCACATTATCGTAATAATACATCGAAGAGTGATGACCCTGAGCATCACTTGCTACAAAATGCCGTGTCGAAGAAGATACTGTGCTATAGATCGCATAACCACCTATGATCACGAGAAGTACACCAACTATAATTGTCAGAACTTTATTCACCACATTACTTTAGCAAACTTTTGCAGTTCGCAACATTAACAACTCGATGAATACTACCAACTTCCGCTTGATCCACCACCACCAGAACTTCCACCACTAAATCCACCAAATCCTCCTCCACCTCCAAAACCACCTCCATGTCCTCCACCGATCCACCAAGGTACCCCTCTTCCTGACTTTAGAGAATTTGAAAAAGCTCGCGAGACAATGAAATCAAAAAGTAATCCGACTGGTACGAGTACAACAAAAATAATTACACTCGTTGCAAACGACACCCAAAAGATTCCTGACACAATAGCGATGACACCCCCAACAACACCACCAGCCCACCATGATTTTGAACGAGACAAGATACTCGCAAGCCAGATAATTGGAAATAAAATAATCCCAATTAATGTTTCAATAGAAAAACCTATACCTCCTTGTGACGATGTGGTAGGAGCTATGTATTCTCCCTTAGTTGCTTCTATAATATGATCAACAGCAGCTGAAACTCCTGTATCATAATCCCCTGCCTTAAAAGCAGGAATAATATCGTTCTGAATAATTGCATTTGATTGTGCGTCAGTCAGAGCACCTTCAAGTCCATATCCGACCTCAATGCGAACCTTACGATCATCACGAGCAATGAGAAGTAATATACCGTTATTGTTTTCTTTTGTACCAATTCCCCAATCTCGAAATAGAGCATTGGCGTAATCCTCAACAGCATCACCTTCAAGAGATGGAATTGTAACAACTGCTATTTCACTACTTGTTTCAGTACGAAACTGAGAAAGTCTTTGAGCAATATCAGCACGAGTTTCTACCGAAAGAATATTAGCAAAATCAGAAACATACCCTGTTTGATTTCCTGGACTCTTATATGCATGAACAAAACTTGCCGTAGAGAGAGTAACGACAAAAAAGAGTGCGACGACATAAATAGGTCGTACAAAAAACCTCATGAGATATTACTTAAGATCAACCTTTGGTGCTGCTGCAGCTGCTTGATCAGCTTCAAAATAGACTTTTTCATCAAAGCCAAACATTGCTGCTATGACTGAACTTGGGAATCGTTTTGTTGAAAGATTGTAGGTACGAATTGTATCGTTATAATCTTTTCGAGCAACTGAAATCCGATTTTCTGTTCCTTCAAGCTGAGCCATGAGTGTCTGTACTGTTTCAGAAGACTTGAGTGTAGGATAATTCTCAACAACTACCAAGAGTCGACCAAGTGCTGATTCAACATTTTTTACAGCAGTCGCTTTATCTGCCTGATTTTGTGCTCCAGAATATTGAGTACGAGCTGCTGCCAATGCTCCAAATACTTCTTTTTCTTGAGCCATAATTCCCTTTACTGATTCAACGAGATTAGGAATGAGATCAAAACGTCGTTGATACTGTGTCTCTACCTGTGCCCACTGCGTTGTCGCTGTTTCATTGAGAGTCACAAGTTTGTTGTATGACATCCAAGCATACAGTGCGAACACAACTACGATAGCAAGAATGATATATCCGATTTTTTTCATATTTTTGAGTTGATTAAACAATAACAATACACATTATACCAGAATTAAACTGAAATTACATAAAAATGCTCAGATACTGACTAGGTTGACAAGCGATGGGTATCTACGTCAAACCACGCGAGATTGTCATCGAGTTTGAGTCGGATAACATTACCCTGTCCGCTCTCAGACACGATGTGTCCCTGAATCATGAAGGCTTGTAGCAGTTTCTCCAATTCTTGCCTACTACCTAAAGCGTGAGCACGCTTGATAAAAGGCAACTGTGTGAGGCTGCTATAGGTTCCCGGTTCAGTTGGATCAATCTCAATCCGATGCACTGGCAAACCTTGTGTGTTTATCGATGGTCCATACGGAGACAACAATCCGCCATTACATAAAACCCAAGATACTGGTTGGGCTTCGCCATCAACCATCAGCTCGAACCACGCAAACATTCGTGCAAGAACCGCGCTTGAGAAAGAAATCTCGAAAGGAATTTTGGGCTGACCTTCGTTTACATCGAGATTCCGTCGAAGTATGTTGTCGACCGGAACGCAAAACCGAAAGATGGCCAGTGGTTTACAGGGAGTGGGAGGATTCATAAGGGAATTGAAAAGGACAGTGAACTTTAAGCTCCTTAAACCCTATACCCTTGCAAAATTAGTGTCAACTAATAGTCCATCCCTCCCATACCTGGCATACCTGCCCCGTTTCCTCCCGCAGATTTATCTTCCTTTGGTTCATCAGCTATAGCAACTTCTGTTGTAAGAAGAATAGCAGCAGCTGATGCGGCGTTCTGTACTCCACTTCGAGTAACTTTCACTGGATCAACAATTCCTGACGCAATCATATCGGGAATCATCTCATCTTTGAGAGCATCGTATCCTGCATTTCCCTTTCCATTTTTTACTTTATCGACAATGACAGAACCGTCATCCTTACCAGCATTCATTGCAATCTGCTTAAGAGGTGCTTCGAGGGCTTTAATGAGAATTTCGTAGCCGATTTTTACTTCAACCCCTGCAGTATCTTTATTTTTTGTAAGCCATTCACTAAGTTTTGCAGCAACTTTTACAAGAGCAACTCCTCCGCCAGCAACAATTCCTTCTTCGATAGCCGCTTTAGTTGCATTGACCGCATCTTCGATCTTGAGCTTGAGATATTTCATCTCAGTCTCTGTTGCAGCTCCAACACGAATAACCGCAACACCGCCAGCAAGTTTAGCAATACGCTGCTCGAGTTGTTCCTTATCATACTTTGAAGTGAGATTTTCTTTTTGGCCCTTAAGCTGCGAGACTCGTGCATCGATATCAGATTTTTTACCCTTTCCACCAACAATGACAGTTGAATCTTTTGTTGCTACAACTTTGCGAGCCTTTCCAAGGACCTCAAGTCCAACAGTATCGAACTTCAATCCAACGTCTTCAGTAATCACAGTCGCACCAACTGTTACTGCAATATCAGCAAGTATCTCTTTCTTTCGATCACCAAATCCTGGAGCCTTAACTGCAAGTACATTGAAACCTCCTCGGAGTTTGTTCACAAGGAATGTTGGAAGTGCATCACCATCAACATCTTCTGCAATGATTACTAAATCTTTCTTGCCAGTTTGAGCTAATTTTTCAAGAAGAGGAAGAATTTCTTTAATAGATGAAATCTTGCGGTCAGTCAAAAGAATTGCAGGATCACTATATTCAGCTTCCATACGATCAGTGTTCGTCACCATATATGGAGAGATGTATCCCTTATCAAGTTCAATTCCGCCAACAACTTCTGAATCAACTCCCACCGTTTGAGATTCTTCTACGGTAACAACACCATCCTTACCAACCTTCTTGATTGTTTCAGCAATTATGGTTCCGATCTCAGAAGATTCAGCTGATATAGTTGCTACTTGCTTGATCTCTTCATCACTCTTGATTGGCTTCGCTATAGACTTGAGAGTTTCAACTGCATACTGAGCAGCACTCTCAATACCAAACTTGAGTGCCATAGCATTTACTCCAAGAGTTGTATGCTTCATACCTTCATTAGTAATAGCCTGCATGAGAATAGTTGCAGTTGTTGTACCATCTCCTGCAATTTCATTTGTCTTTGTTGCAACTTCTTTTATGATCTCAGCCCCCATATTCTCAAACTTATCTGCAAGAGTAATGTCTTTAGCAATTGAAACACCGTCATTAGTAATAGTCGGAGTTCCATATCCTTTATCAAGAACAACATTGCGTCCACGTGGACCAATTGTAACCCTTACAGCATCAGCAACAACATTTACCCCTCGATTGAGAGCTTTCCGTGCTTGTTCGTTATAGAGAATTTTCTTTGCCATATGTATATAAGGAAATTAATGAATAATTAATTGATAACTGCAATGATCTCACTTTCTCGTACTATAGAATATTCCTGGCCATCAAATTTAACAGTATCGCCCCATGAATAGAGAACTGTATCCCCCACTTTCACACTCAAAGGAATAAGCTTTCCATCTTCGTAGCGACCTGGACCAACAGC
The DNA here is from genome assembly GCA_016215455.1 of Candidatus Tayloriibacteriota bacterium. Classification (GTDB taxonomy): domain Bacteria; phylum Patescibacteriota; class Minisyncoccia; order Phycocordibacterales; family PALSA-1337; genus JACRJP01. The sequence goes on from JACRJP010000003.1 coordinate 144,042, forward strand.
TATAATTTCTCCCTTTTTAGCACCTTTATCATCACTCACATTCACTGGAATAATAAAACCTGAAGCAGTAGTATGTTCACCCGCTTTAATAATAGACTCTTTTATAAGAACTCTATCGTGAAGCGGCTGAATACCAGCTTTTTTTTCTTTTATTGTGATTTTGTTCTTCATAATACGCGTAGTATAAAATACTGTACGGCAGATGCAAGGATATTCTAAAGCTCTAATAAAGTATTTGCAGCCGAAGCCAAGATATGCTAACCTAATAGCCAATGAACGCTATCGTATCAGCACTACCATACCTACAAGTCATATTAGCGGTCCTTTTGGCCGTTTCTATACTTCTTCAGCGAACAGGCGCACAAATGGGTGGCGCATTCGGAGGTAGCGACAATTTCAGCTCTGCATTTCATACCCGACGAGGTTTTGAAAAGACACTTTTCATCACAAGTATTGTTATTGCAGTGCTATTTGTTGTTGCGGCCCTTGCATCTTTGGTATACTAAGCAAACTACGTTAGGTTTCATACTATAACTCCGTTAATCGGATATATCGTGAACGACATAATTCCTCCAGGTCAAAAAGAAATTCGTATTCCGGGCAGTAATAAGCTCACGCGGATTATTAAAAGTTTCGGCGCTACCGAAAAGTTTTTATTCGGTGTTTTATCATTACTTGCTGGAATCACAGCTCTCTATATGCTATGGAATATCAACCAATCATTCATGGTTCCTGTTCCAGCTCGTGGAGGTGAACACATTGAGGGTGTTGTTGGTTTCCCTCGTTTTATTAATCCGATCCTTGCCCTTACAGATACTGATCGAGACCTTACCAACCTCATCTATTCAGGTCTCATGAAATACGAAAATGGAAAAATCGTACCTGACCTCGCCCGAAGTTACACTATTTCTGAAGACGGATTAGTATACACATTTACCCTCAAGGATACGGTAAAATTTCATGACGGAACTTCAGTAACTTCAGATGATATCGAATTTACTATTCTAAAAGCTCAAGACTCTACACTTAAGAGTCCTCGACGAGCTGCTTGGGAAGGTGTTGTTGTTGAAAAAGTTGATGCACGTCAAATCAAGTTTATTTTAAAGAAACCATATACACCATTTCTTGATAACACCACAATTGGTATTCTCCCAAAACATATTTGGAAGAATGTTGAAGGAAGTGATCAATTCACTTTCAGTCAATTTAATATTGAACCAATAGGATCAGGACCTTATAAAATTGAGGATATTACTCGAGACAATGGAGGACTTCCTCAATACTATACATTGGTACCGTATTCTAAATATGCAACAAACGCTCCATATATAAGTACAATCACGGTACATTTTTATCCAAATGAAAAAACCCTCATCGAGGCACTTACTCGAGGTGATATTCAGGCGATTCATGGAATTTCTCCAAAAGAAGCAGCAACTATCAGTGAAGAACAGACAAATAGTGTTGTAGAACGAAGTCCTCTTCCTCGTATATTCGGAGTATTTTTTAATCAAAACCAAGCACCTGTTCTGGCTAACAAAGAAGTGCGTCAGGCTCTCAATATCGCAGTTGACCGTGAAGCGATTGTGCAAGAAGTACTTAATGGCTATGGAATCGCAATTGACAGTCCTCTTCCATCTTCGCTTGCAACCCCACGTCAAGATTCTGTGACGAGTTCATCAACCGAACGTATAGCAGAAGCTCGAGCAATCCTAGAGAAAGCTGGTTGGACTCTTGATAGTAACGGTATCTACGTAAAAAAGAGTAAGACGGCTACACAGGTACTATCATTTTCAATATCAACAACCAATGCACCCGAACTCAAACGTGCTGCAGAGCTTGTACAAGAAACATGGAAAAAGGTTGGGGCAGATGTAACTGTACGAGTTTTTGAATCAGGTGATCTATCACAAAATATTATCCGACCACGAAAGTTTGATGCTCTTCTTTTTGGAGAAGTAATTGGTCGTGATCTTGATCTCTACGGTTTCTGGCATTCATCACAACGTAACGGTACAGGTCTCAATATCGCAATGTATATCAACGCAAAAGCAGATAAACTTCTCGAAGATGCACGAATTGAAAATGATGAGAAAGCTCGTATTGCGAAATACCACGAATTTGAAAGTATTATCCGCGATGACATTCCTGCGGTATTCCTTTATTCCCCTGAATTTATTTACATCACACCCAAGACTCTCAAGGGAGTGGCGATACAGGACATTACAATGGCAGCAGACCGATGGAATAACGTTCGCAACTGGTATATCAGAACAGATAATGTATGGAAGATATTCGTAGCAGATACCACAACACAGTAAATTAAACAGAATTACACAATAAAAATATTATGAACCCACACGACACAAAATTAGATGAAAAAATAGGACAACTGACCGCCGGAGCACAAGCCCCGAGTGTTCCATCGAACACAGCAACAGCAGATCGTCCTGATCGAACACACCGACCAGGTGGCCGAGGACGTCCACAAGGAGGTCAACATGGTGGTGGTCGCCGACAAATGCGACGACGCCCAGGTGGACCAATACAACACCGCACATCATCACCTGATGATAATCAGCACAATAGAAAACAAGAAGATACTATTCCAGCTCTCGCACCGGATGCTATTCGTATTATTCCTCTCGGTGGTGTAGAAGAAATCGGAAAGAACATGACTGCAATCGAGTACAAGAACGACATTGTCGTAATTGATATCGGTTTCCAATTCAAAGATGAAAATACTCCTGGTATCGACTACATTCTTCCAAATACAAAATATCTCGAGGAACGAAAAGAGAAAGTTCGTGCAGTTATCATCACTCACGGTCACCTTGATCACATTGGAGGTATTCCATATGTAATGCCTCGTATTGGTAACCCACCTCTCTATACCCGTAACCTCACCTCAGTTATGGTGAAGAAGCGCCAGGAAGAATTCCCTCATGAACCAGCTCTCGACATCAAGATTGTTGAGAAAGACGAAACAATTCGTATTGGAGACCTTCGTATTAAATTCTTCGCGGTAACACATACCATTCCTGATGCTATGGGAGTTATTGTTGAAACACCTGTTGGATCAATCGTTCACACTGGTGACCTTAAACTTGATCACGATAATGGTATCCCTACTGATGAGGAAGAGAAAGAATACGAAAAATTCAAGAAAGAAAAGGTACTCCTTCTCATGGCCGACTCAACCAACGTTGAAAACCCAGGCTTTTCTATTCCAGAAAAAACTGTTCACAAGAATATCGAAGAAATCATTCGAACTGTTAAAGGCCGTCTCATTATCGCAACATTCGCATCACTTCTCGAACGAATGCTCAAGATTGTTGAGTACGCAGAGAAATACAACAAGAAAGTTGTTGTAGAAGGACGCTCAATGAAAACAAACATTGAGATCTGTATGAAACTTGGTCTCTTGAAGCCGAAGAAAGATACTCTCATTACTGTAGAAGAAATCGACAACTTCCCTCCTGAACGAGTTATTATTCTCGCAACAGGTGCTCAAGGAGATGAATTTGCAGCTATGATGCGAATGTCGAACAAGTCACATAAGTACATTAAGATCACAAAGCGTGATACCGTTCTTCTTTCTTCATCTATTGTTCCTGGTAACGAACGATCGGTTCAGAAGCTCAAAGACAACCTTTCTCGACAAGGTGCATACATCATCCACTACAAGATTGCTGATGTTCACTCATCAGGACATGCTAACCGTGATGAGACAGCATGGATTCATAAGAAAATTAATCCAAAATTCTTCATGCCAGTTCACGGTTACCACTACATGCTCCGTGTGCACGGTGAAATTGCAAAAGAAACTAATGGACTCACTGAAGATCAGGTTATTATTCCTGATAACGGTTCTGTCATTGAAATTCAAGAAGGTGGTACAAAGATTGTTAAACTCAAAGAAAAAGCTCCATCAGGAATGGTCATGGTTGATGGTTTCTCAGTTGGAGACGTTCAAGAAGTTGTTATCCGTGATCGACAAATGCTCGCTCAGGATGGAATCTTCATTGTTTTTGCAATCGTAAATGCCCAGACAGGTAAACTTAAGAAGTCACCTGATATTATCTCTCGAGGCTTCGTATACCTTCGTGAATCACAGGAACTCCTTCATGGTGCACGTATTGTCATTAAGAACACTATTGAGAATTCAACAAAGGGTATGAATCCAATCAACATGGATTATGTTAAGGCAAACATCACTGACGAAGTAAGTAAGTATCTCTTCCAAAAGACAGCAAAACGTCCGATTGTTATCCCCGTGCTTTTGACGATATAAACACGTCGAGAGAGTCTCAAAAAATGATGTGCTATAATTTCATACACCCCGTATGAAACATCATGTTGCGCATCTAGGCCATCATCACAAACTGTACACACTCTGCTTTATTGGTTTTCTCATTACCATAAGCCAGACGTTGCCGACATACATCAATTCGAGTTTCCTCAATACATTCACGAACGAACAAACAGTTGGTCTCATCTACAGCATCGTATCCCTCTCTACGATTGTGAGTTTTCTGCTCGTACACTACGTACTAAAGAGATTTGGTCTCTATCGAGCAACAGTTGTATTCTCACTGCTCCAATTCATATGTATCTTCGGCATCATCAATAGCGGAAGTCTTGCTATTGTAGGTCCGCTTTTTGTGTGTCTACTCGTACTCATGAATCTCACATCGTTCAACCTCGATATCTTCCTTGAGGCAGACTCTGATACGAAGCATACTGGTAGTATTCGAGGTCTCTACATGACTGTCGTGAATATTGGATGGCTCCTCACTCCAATGTTTGCTGGAGCATTGATTGAAGATGGTGGCTACGCAAAAATTTTCACTGTGTCAGCAATGTTTCTACTTCCGTTTATATACTTGGTGAATAAAGGGTTCGCTCATTTCAAAGACCCTGTATATTCAAAACTATCAATTCGTCAGTCACTCAACGCTACGTTTGCTAATAAAGACCTTCGTAATCTTTTTCTTGCAAACATTACCCTTCAAACATTCTATGCGTGGATGATTGTGTACAGTCCTATCTATCTCAACAAATATCTCCACTATGGTTGGGATGATATTGGTATCATTTTTACCATCATGCTCTTGCCATTCGTGCTCGTAGAATATCCTCTTGGTAAACTATCTGATCGAAAATGGGGTGAAAAAGAACTTATGTGTGCAGGTTTCATACTTCTCAGTATCTCAACAATGTGTCTTACATTCCTTGATCACACTTCAATCATTTGGTGGGCTATTATGCTATTCATCACTCGTATCGGAGCGGCAATGGCTGAGATTATGATCGAAACGTATTTCTTCAAAAAAGTACAGGAAAAAGATTCAAACCTCCTTGGTATATTCCGCATCACTCGTCCTATGTCGTACTTCATAGCACCAGCAATTACAGGTATCGGACTCATGTTTGTTGAGTATCAACACCTTTTTATCATCCTTGGAGTATTTACACTGCTCGGCGCATTCTTTAGTACCCGAATTACCGACACCAACTAAAGCACACCTTTTTGTTTGAGAAATTCTGTAACTTGTTCACGATCTGAATCAGCAATAATCTGACCATCGATATCAAGAGTTGGAGTTTTTGTTTGACCTGATTTCTGAACAAGTTCATCAAAATAATTTTTATTACCAAGAACTTCGCGTTCTTCAAATTCAATCTTGTGTTCAGCAAATAATTCAAGGACTCCTTTGCACCATGGACACCCAGTTTTTGTGTAGAGAATTATGTTCATGTAATAATTGTAGCATACAGAAACTATGTTACTGCTACATTGACATAAGTGAATATGCATGATAAAAATAAAAACAGACACATACTTAAAAATCAGAACTTTTACGTCTCATGGGTGAACTCAACATGCTCGAAGGTGTCCGTTGTGCACTTTTCCAAGTAGCAGGATACTCGGTCTACCCTATTCGCGAGATCAAAACCCCAAGAAGGAGTGAAACTCCATTCGAGGTCTGGTGTGGCAAAGGGTTAGTGGCTCGTTCACAATCTCACGCTAACCAAGACAATTGTGCAGATGCACTCGAGGATCTCTTCCTCACCACATCAACACCCGAACGTCCCCCACCTCACGATTCACTCGTCATTGGACGGATGAAGGAGAGCGAGGTCCGGCCAGGAAATACCAGCAACTTCCATTTAGCTGACTGGTTTGGCATTGACCGCCAAGGTCAACGATTCTTGGAAATGCTTTGCGGAAGAACACGCTACATGGAACAAATGTGGCAAGTTCTCACCATCGATGATGTTGATGAGCCGTGGCTGAGGTTCTTCTACGTGTTACGGGCAGAACTCCTGATTCGTGAAAACATTGATTTCTTTCTAGATCTTGAACAAGACCCTGCACGTGCAGCAGATTACGGCTGCGATAACGTGAGGCAGTTCGTTGAGGAGCTCACCGGGAACATTGGCGCTCAAGGGCTTCTACATCGCTATCTCCTGGCATCACTCGGAAGAAAGATTGTTTCATTTCCAGCACAAAACGGTGATTCGCACCAACAAGAAATGGCAGGCTAGTCGAGAATTTTCTCGCTTTTTATTTAATCTTCGTTGCTTCAAGAAGTAAGAACATTGGAATTTCTTTTCGTGTACGATTTTCTTCTTCAGCACGAGGACCTGGTTTGCTCATCTTATGAGAAATCCATTCTTCAATATGCGTAATACCGAAACCAGCCTTACCAAGAAGTTTTGCATATACCTGAAGAGGTCGATGAAATGAAACGGTGTGTTCTTTATTCGACAATTCTTTTGTTCCTGGATTCATGTCGATCGTTGATCGAGACTCAGTCATATACGCATCAATACGACGATACTGAGCCTTCCCAACTTTATCCCATTCCCACGAAGATTGTTTTGGAATACGGAAGGCTGGATGATTAAGTACGATATAGAAGATTCCTCCAGGTTTGAGTACACGAGAGACTTCGGCACAAACAGCTGAAAGGTTTTCAATATTCTGAAGAGCGAGAATAATAGTGACGGCATCCAACGTGCCTGATTGTACAAAAGATACATCATGTGCGGGTGCAATATGGTACGCACTCGGAACAGGACTCTGTTTTTGAGCAAGAGTGATGAGTGGGGCCGCGATATCAGACGCCACCACCGTCGCGCCTGCTTTCACCCACTCCCGTGTAAAAAAACCTTGACCGCACGCAAGATCAAGAACTGCCATTCCCTTCTTTGGAGCCAAACGTCGTGTGAGATTCGGTAAAATTACCTGAGCTTGGTACGAATCACCATCAGTTGAGAGAAGGTCATCATACCACTCGGCAACTTTCCCCCATGAGGTATCTTTATTACCTCCACCTGCTGTTATATCTGAGTTTTTATTCTGCATAGCATCACAATATCGTACTTCATACAATTTGTCATTTTTCTACGGTTCGTTATAATTATCCCGCTTATTTCAGTATTTATACATAATTTAGACACCCAAACCCATGGCGAAGATTGCAAAGATTATTGGACGAGAAATTCTTGATTCACGAGGTAATCCGACAGTAGAAGTTGATGTTATCCTCAAGGACGGTTCATTCGGACGAGCTGCAGTACCCTCAGGAGCCTCTACAGGCTCTCATGAGGCCGTAGAACTCCGTGATGGTGATGCGAAGCGTTACCTTGGCAAAGGGGTTGTGAAGGCCGTCAAGAACGTCAACACCGTTCTTGCTAAAGCTCTTGTTGGAAAAGATTTTGACCAGCGATCACTCGATACCGCAATGATCAAACTCGATGGAACTGAGAATAAAGGTAAGCTCGGTGCAAACGCTATCTTGGGTATTTCTCTTGCTTTCGCACATGCAACAGCGAAGAGTGAAAAATCTCCTCTCTACAAATACTTCGCAAAGATCGCAAAGACAAAAAATACTATCCAGCTCCCTGTTCCAATGATGAACATCTTGAACGGTGGTAAACATGCTGAAAACTCTACTGACTTCCAGGAATTCATGATCATGCCAATCGGCGCAAAGACATTCAGTGATGCACTTCGTATGGGTGCTGAAGTCTTCCACACTTTGAAGAAGATTCTTCATTCAAAAAAGCTTAGCACTTCAGTTGGAGATGAAGGAGGATTCGCTCCATCACTTCCATCAAACGAAGCTGCTGTTGAAATTATTCTCGAAGCAATCACTAAGGCAGGTTACACTCCAGGTAAAGATATCTCTCTCGCACTCGACGTAGCTGCAACAGAACTCTATAAAGATGGTAAATATTTCTTGGAACGAGAAGGTCGCACACTCACTTCATCTGAAATGGTTGATTTCTATGTCGCATGGTGTACAAAATACCCTATCGTATCAATTGAAGATGGTCTTTCAGAAGATGATTGGGATGGTTACAAGCTCATGACTGAAAAACTTGGTAAGAAAGTACAAATTGTTGGAGACGATCTCTTTGTTACCAACATTGCACGCTTGAAGCGAGGTATTGATGAAAAGACAGCTAACTCTATTCTCATCAAACTGAATCAGATCGGAACAGTTTCAGAAACAATCGATGCAGTGAATATGGCAAAAAAAGCTGGTTACACTTCAATTATTTCTCACCGATCAGGTGAAACAGAAGACACTACTATTGCAGACTTCGTCGTAGGGACTGGAACAGGTCAGATCAAGACAGGTTCACTTTGCCGAAGTGACCGAGTTGCTAAATATAACCAACTCCTTCGACTTGAAGAAGCTCTTGGAAAGAAGGCAGTATTCCGAGGACCAAAGGTATTCAAGACTGAGTAATAAATCTCAAACAAACAAAAAGCCCCAGTAATGGGGCTTTTTGTTCTTCAGCTACTTAGTTGCTGGTGCAACTGGTGCTGCTGGCTTAGCTGCTGGTTTTACATCTGACATAGTGTATGTGTGACTTGGCGTTAGAATAAATACCTCATCACGTGTGGATAGTATACCCTCGCCTGCAAGTCCTTTTTGCTTCTGTCATAACCCTTCTCAAGTCGTCAAAACCGTGATCCAAAATGAGGCTCTATTCTGGCCCACTGCAATCATCAAAAAACTGTGGTCTGATATGGCGACATATCATAGACAGGTGTCAATCTTCTGATAAAATACTGCTCATGACCCACACAAATTCTGGTGCAAAAGTATCACAAGCCGTTCTCATTGTCCTCGATGGTTGGGGCCATCGTGAAGACACTACACACAATGCCATCAAAGCAGCAAAAACTCCGGTATTTAATAAGCTTTGGGCAACATATCCTCATACTCTCCTTGATGCATCAGGACTCGCTGTTGGACTTCCTGAAGGACAAATGGGTAATAGTGAAATTGGTCATCAAACAATTGGTGCAGGTAAAGTAATTGATACTGATCTTGTACGAATTGATAAAGCTATCGAAACAGGAGAATTCGCAAATAATCCTGCCCTTCTCGCACTCTTTGAGCATGTCAAAAAGAACAACTCTACCCTTCACGTCCAAGGACTTTTGAGTGACGGTGGTGTCCATAGTCACCAGAAACATCTCTATGCTTTCCTCAAAGCAGCAAAAGCTCATAATGTTACCAATATTGCTATTCACATTTTTACTGATGGTCGTGACACAGCTCCACAAAGTGCATCAAAATATATTAAAGAACTCGAAGATGTTCTCGTGGAAATTGGTGTTGGTAAAATTGCTTCAGTATCAGGTCGCTACTATGCCATGGACCGCGATAATAACTGGGATCGTCTTGCAAAGACAGAACAAGCTCTTTTTGAATGCAAAGGTAATGTCTGTACAATCAAACCTTCACAATATGTGGATGAACTCTACAAGGAAGGAAAACTCGATGAACATCTCGAACCAACTGTCTGTCTCGACTATGAAGGCAAAGGGTGTGCAATCACAAACAATGATGCCGTATTCTTCTACAACTTCCGTGCTGACCGAGCTCGTATGCTGTCAAAGAAACTCATGGAACGACAACAAGCTGATAATATTTGTTTTGGAACACTTACCGAATATGGTTCTGAATTCAAATGTCTCATTGCTTTCCCTCCTTCAAAGATAGAGACAACTCTCGCAGCAGAAGTCTCACGGGGACACCTCACTCAAGCTCACATTGCAGAAACAGAAAAGTTCCCTCATGCAACATATTTCTTGAATGGCGGTAAAGAAACACCTCATGAAGGAGAAAAACATATCCTTCTTGATAGTCGCAAAGACGTTGCTACTCATGATCTTGCACCTAAAATGCGTGCAGAAGGTATAGCTGACAAAGCGATTGAAGAGATTAATGAGGGTACCAACTTTATCTTCATCAACTTTGCTAACCCTGATATGGTCGGACACACAGCAAATGTACCCGCGATCATAGAGGCGGTTGAAGAGGTTGATCTCCAGCTTGGTCGTGTCCTTACAGCACTTGAACAACGTGGTGGTGTAGCTTTCATAACAGCAGATCACGGTAACGCTGAAACAAACATTGATCCTGAAACAGGAAAAAAGCATACTTCACATACACTCAACAAAGTACCCGCAATCCTCACATCAACAGGATATACACTTCGTGATGGTGGTGGACTTTCAGATATCGCACCAACAATCCTCGCCCTCTTCAATCTTCCTCAGCCACAAGCAATGACAGGAAAGAGTTTAATTTAATATTGTTTGACAACACGAAGTATATACGATACTGTTTTTCACAGAAATTCGCACCACACCTCTTCTTCGATATGCATCTACGCATCTTCGATATCTGGTTGCTTGAAAACGTATTTCAACGCTTCTCTAACTGTTTCCAAAGGTTTACAGGAAAAGACAACTTCTTCCTCGCCTTTTGGATTCTCGTAGTCCATGTCATTGGTGAACTCATCGTGAGTATCAGCCATGCTCCCAACTGGAGAATGGTAACCTTTTTACTATTCATGAATCTTGGTAAATTAGTTGGTATGACCTGGGTGATTAACGGTGGTCGAAGAGACACCACCCCAGACTCGAGAGGTTTCATATACCTCAATGTCCTGGGAAGGAACGCGACTATGCGAGTAGTCAGAATTGGAATATCAGGTTTCGCGATAGCTGGCTTAGCTTTCCTTGCCGGTATGATCTCACGTGGAGAAGTCACTGAAATAATACTCCTCGATAAGCTTAATCGTGTATTGTTCCCTATTGTGATGTATTTTGCCTCATGCACTCCTCTTCCACCGGGAACAAGCACACTTAGTAAATGGATGTCGAGAGCCAAAGAATGGGTTGCGGGTCTGTTGCAACCTGGCACTGCAGCACCTGCTCCGACGTGATCTTTGTGCTGGTCTTCATGACCATTTTTATTCAACAAATATTGACAATATATAATAGTATAGGTATTATTTTGTCAGAAAAAATAGGTTCCGACCTACAACAAACCTTGAGCCCTTCTAGATAATGATCGCACGCTTCATTGATAATTGGCTTTTTGATAGTGTCTTCCAACCATTTTCACATTGGTTCCAAAGACTCACTGGGAAGACAAATTTTTCTCTGGCGTTTTACTCGCTGGTTCTCTCAAAAATACTTGGCATAATCTACGCCATGGGTTCAGAGAGAAAATTTTTGCTTATCACCTTAGCAATGCTCATACTAGGGTGGTGGATACAAATAATACACCGACAAGAACAGTCGTATCGTCGTATGAGTTCGACCCTTTCGATGAATCCTCTTCGAGTCGAACCCACGGTAGTGTTTATACGGTGTATCATGATCTATATCTACCTACCATCGGTCCTATTACTCTTAATAAACATAGCCTCAATACGTGATCTAAGAATAATGTGCGGATCACTCGAGGATATCTTGTTTTTGGCGACCTGTTACCTTACCTGTTGCACTCCTCTTCCACCGGGAACGAGTAAGTTCAGCAAATGGTTGTCTGAAGTCAAAGAATCACTGACCAGCATACTGCAACCTGGCACTGCAGCACCTGCGCCGACGTGATCTTTGTGCTGGTCTTCATGACCATTTTTATTCACCCCTCTCCCCGTTGACATACAAAGTTTTCATCGATATAGTCGTACAAGAAAAATACCCCTTTGCACAATGAGAATCCTGAAGGTCGACGCTTACATCCTCACCTTTTGCTTTCAACGGGTCGCTGGTATGCTCCAGAAATGCCCTGGTGGAGGAAACTTCTTCTACGCATTCTATCTCTGTCTCACAGCGGGATTAGTGAGAATTACGAGCATACTGCTCTCTCCTGAGATATCACTCCTAGCTATTATTTCCATATGGCTCAACCTCATCATGGGACTTGGGATAATTAACGTGGCAGAATACCACTACAACAAAACTGGGTTTAACGCCTTCCAGATAACACTGGCCGCAACAATTCGGACTATCATGATGTTCGTCATCGTCGTGAAAATAGCAGCACTCCCACTTACCATCCAGATACTCACTGAGCATGCAGGTAGAATTCTTCTGCTTGCTTCGTTCTTTTTAGCAGGCGCCACACCCCTTCCAAAACTAAAAGGTGAAGAATAGCGCTTCTACTACCTTCTGTTTCCTTTTTTATTTATCGCATCACTCTGTCTATAAAACGTGTAAAGAGAACCATGAGACCTGTCCAGAGAAGTCCGAGAGTAATACCAGCTGTAACGTCACTTAACCAATGGACATTAAGGAAGACTCGCGCAGCTCCTGTAAGGAGGATGAGGAAACAACATACTGTGACAAATAATTCACGAGCAATGAGGTGTTTGAATTTTTTGGTAAAGAAATAAATACAGAGGAAAAAGAACATTGCTCCAGCAATCGCATGACCACTTGGGAAACTATAATCAGTAAGTGTAATAAGAGCATTCTCAGGACGAACACGACCAACAAGTAACTTAAGAAGTGTGTTAATCAAAAACCCTCCACCAAATGATGCAAGAACAAGAAACGCCCTTGACCACTTCTTAGTTATCAAAAGATAGAAAGCAAACACAATAGCACATAACGAGAAAAGAAATGGGCTTAATATCACACTAACGGTTCGTAAGATACTAGAGAACTCAATAGCTTTTGTTGCTGCAAAACTATTCACCCACACATCAAGATTAGCCATGAATGAATGAGAATTCAAAACATCCTGAAGTGTCAAAAAGAATCCAAATACAGCAAGAAGTACTACAATGAGTGTTCCCAATTCGTATCGACGGAAAATATGTGCTCGAGTATTAATGAAACGATAACCCCATACCAAAAGAAGAACAATAATGAGTCCAACGAGTACAAAACTTCCGAAGAATTTCGCCACAACAAGATACCCTGCTCCTGAAATATATCCAAGAGCAACTGTTCCCACAATCCAAGTACAACATCCAATGAGATCATAGAACCAAAAAAGCTTCATACGCACTCCACTACTTCCAACAACAAATGGCATAAGTGATCGTGTTACTGGATTAAAGCGTCCAATGAGAATCGACTTCCCTGTATGCTTTGCAACAAGACCCTTCGCCTTATCAATATGCTCTTTTTTAATGAGAAAGTACTTACCCAAAGCAACAAGTGTATCGTACCCGTATTTCTTACCAAGAATATACCCAAAAATATCTCCGACAACCGCACCCATGATAGCAAGAATGGTAACGTACCAAACATTAAGTACCCCAAGGTGAGCAAAGAACCCCCCGACTCCAATTAGAGTATTCCCTGGAATGAGTGAACCTAAGAGAGGTATTCCTTCGACGAGCGAAACACAGAAGATGAGCCAATACCCACCTTGTTCAATAGTAGCCCGCAACATATGAAAAAGCTCAATAGAGATCTGATGCATGGGAGCGTATATAGAGGGATTATACCATATACAAAACAGCTCAAAAGTGAGAGATAAAATATTTATGAAGAAATTATAAGCAAATGATTACCTATTTTAAATAAGACTCTTATATAATATTGTAATGAGATTACTAATTATAGATGACGACAAAGATTTGTGTGATTTTCTTAAGATGATCTTTATTGAAGAAAATTATTCAGTAGACATATTTAATGACGGAGAAAGTGGTTCGTATGCTGCTCGTACCAACGATTACGATATTGTAATCCTTGATTATTCCTTACCGAAAAAGAATGGACTACAAGTTTGTGGAGAAATCCGGCATTCAAAAAAGCATGTTCCAATATTACTATTATCAATAATAAATACAATTGATAATAAAGTTAACCTATTTAACGAAGGAATTGATGACTACATAGATAAGCCCTTTTCCGTTGATGAGCTACGCGTACGCATACAAGCATTACTCCGAAGACCTAGACAAATATCTAATAAAATTCTTGAGGTAGAGGATCTTTTTTTGGATAGCAATAAACACATTGTTAGACGCGGAAATAAAGGTATATATCTTACAAAAAAAGAATTCGGGTTATTGGAATATCTTATGCTCAATAAAGGAAATGTTTGCTCTAGAGGAATGATTATGGAACATGTATGGAATATTAATGCTGACCCTTTTTCAAATACAATAGAAGCGCATATTTTAAATCTCAGAAAAAAGATAGGGTCTCGTGGTAAAAAAGAATTGATTCACAATATACCAGGCAGAGGCTATAAAATAATCAGCAACTGATCATGAATAATTTTATAGAAAAGATACAAGATTCAAAAAAGATTAGTAATGATGAAATAACCAGAAAAAGAAAAATTCTCTCACTAATTCTTTTAGGTTCAATTTTCATAATAGGATACTTAAATTACACGGTGATCAGAGATAGTTTCATATATAAAAGTGACTATGATGGAGTGCCACTCTTTATAACAAACTTAGTTTTTTTATTTATTATTTTTCTTTACATTATTTGTAAGAAAAATTATGTAACATTATCTTCATACTTAATACTCAGTATTTATTTAGGAGCAGCAATAGGATCCTCTTTATTTTGGGGTGTTAGCCTTCCTGCATGTCTACTTACCTATTCTTTTATCATTATAACTTCAGGAATATTAATAAATAGAAAGTTTTCTTTACTAATAACTATAACGATTATATTAATACTTATAATTATTGGGGGTATGGAGATTATCTCCGGAAATATAGCTTTATGGAAGACATACCCAATTCGCGTCGAAGACGTATTCGAATACATAGCTATACTGTTACTAATAATGATTATTACTTGGATCTCTAGTAGAGAAATCGAACAATCTCTATTAAAAGCACAGGAGTCTGAAAGGCTACTAATTAAAGAAAAGGACTTCCTTGAAATAAAAATTGAAAAACGAACTCAAGAGATTCGTGACGCACAAATAAACCACCTTCGTGATCTTCATGAACATTCTGAATTAGGAAAAATTGCACAAGGAATCTTCCATGATATTATCGGACCAATATCAACCATCAGTTTATATTTAAAAGAAATTACAAATTTTACACCCAACTCATACAATATTAGAAAAACTGAAGCCCATGTAAAGCGACTTCTAGAAATAACCGCGAAGATGAAAAGTTTTCTTAATTCTGTTGAAAGAAATATTAGAAGTACACCTAGCATAGAAAGCTTTGATCCTAAAGATGAAATTCACTACGCATTAGACATGACAGAATTTAGAGCTTATAAACTTGAGGTTAAAATAGATTTTAATACAAACTTAAGTCTCAAGCTAATTGGTCCTTCGGTAAGATTCTACCAAGTGGTATTTAATCTACTTTCAAACACATTAGATATTTTTCAAAAAACATCACAAAAGAAAGGTATGATTATCATAAAAACATATATGGAAAAAGATTTTTATTGTATTAATTTCCAAGACAATGGACCAGGGATTCCGCCTATTTTCAAAGAAGCTCTTTTTGAAAAACCTTTTAGTACCAAACAGAATTCTGGATTAGGTTTATTTATTATAAAAAAAATTATTACTGAAGAATTCAATGGCTTCATTGAAACAAAATCAGATATGAATGGAACAACCTTTTTTATTAAAATACCAATAAACCAATCTATCCAAACCGCTCAGTCCGTATATCCCCCAAAGAATAACCGACCGAAACGAGTGAGGAAGTAATGGTGTCAATAAATCTGTTACGTCCACAGATATATATTCGTGCGTTAGCAGGTGATGTATCACCAAGCACTTCTCTCAACACCTCCTCATCGATTCTTTTTGTATACCTCTTCCATTCTTCCAACACATCCCCTGTCACCGTAATAGTAAGATTCACCTCAGGAAATTTACTTGCAATTCTTTCTAATTCTTCATGATACGGAATAGTAGCGATACTCTTAGCACTCACCACAACATACACCCTCTGACATAATCCTGGTGTTTGAGGTTCAATTTTCTTCATCTCTACATACTGCCGTAGCATACTCATGAGAGGTACCATGCCACTTCCTCCGCCAATAAGAATGAGGTGCTTACAGGCAAATTTTGGTTCGAGAGGATTCCACACAAAATTTCCACTTGGACCTCGCATATCAATCACATCTCCAACGGTAAGATTCCAAAGAAACGGAGAAACTTCACCATCTTCAATAAGTTGTATACCGAATTCTATAATTCCCTTTTCATTGGGCACATTAGCAATAGAGTAACTTCTTTCTGACACCACACCGCCTGGCAGCACAATACGCAGGTCATAGTACTGACCTGGTATGTGACGAACATATGAAGCTCCTACAATCTCAAACCGAAGTAGTACTATATCTGCCGCAACAAGTTCGCGTGCAATAAGTGTGGCATTACACCATTTTGGAATACTATTTTGTGAATGACTGAGCATCATCTGCATCAAGATAATCAAAGAGTGTTGCTGATTCTGGTAATCCAACTCTCTTCAATTCTCCAAGAAGCCATGCTCGCTTATCTACATTATCAGCAAATGCTTCCTTTGATGCTACCTCTACCCATGCAGCAATTTCTGCATCAGTCTTTGGAGTTCCATGAGTCTTTACCCATTCAACAATCGCTACATCATCTGCTCCTGTTTCAACAAAAGCTTTGAAATCAGCTCCCTTGATCCCCTTAAAACTAAACAATGTATTATCAAGAGGACAATCAAAGTGATACTCTCCAGGTGTTCCTGCAATCGTTGCACGACACTTATCAATTGTTCGAGCAATAATGACAAATCCATCAAGTTGCAACTTCGGACTTCGCGGCGCTTCCTTGCTAAGGTCTTTTGTATTGTTAATCATGGTATAAGATGTTAGTTAATAGTATGGATGTTTATTATACCGGACTCACCAGTAAATAGACAGTAAAAATATGTCTCTCATTTTACTAAAAGAGCCTCCTAATATGGGATCATTCTCTTACTTGACTTTTAGTTATTAATATGGTAATATACTCAAAAGTAACACCGTAAGCCTCGCTGCATAAAGCAGCTCACAGAATGGATTGCCCTATGAAGAAAAACCTGCTCAGAAACCACTGGCCTATCGCCGTCTTCGTCTTCGCAGTGCTCTGCGCCCTTGTGGTCGCACTGCCTTTCAAAAAGATGTGGACCACCTTAAACGCTGAACCGACCGGTGCTTGGAGAAACGACCGGCGGGAGTATGTTCAATATCAGAGCGCGAAGACCGCCACGATCAAGGAATTCCTCCAAGTCCCCGACGCACCGACAAATACCACCGTGAAGGTGGCAATCATCTCGGTAGAACGAGGCAATGGCCTCAAACCAGTCGAGCGCCTGGCATTCTTCACCAAAGACGCCGACCATAAAGTCGGAGACGTGGTTGAACTTCAATTCTTCCACCACGGAGGGGTGACTGGCGGACACGACGTTCCGTTCATCATGAAAAAGGAGTAATTTCCCTCCCAAAAGCAACACCGTGCAAGAAAAGCTAACGCTAATCTTGCACGGTGCTTTTATTTAAAATTTTCTAAAGAGACTACTTCGCACTCACTGTCACCTTCTTCATGACAACATCTTCGAGAGGTCGATCTTCCGCATTTACCTTTGAAGCAGCAATAGCGTCAACAACTTCCATTCCCTTAGTTACTTGTCCGAAAATAGTGTAGTTATGAGGAAGTGGATAATCCTTGTGCATGATAAAGAACTGGCTACCGTTAGTATTTGGACCTGCATTTGCCATAGCTACTGCTCCACGAACATACCCCTTCTGATATGAAGGTGTCGTTGCATCCAGTTCATCAGCAAATGTATAACCTGGACCTCCTCGGCCTGTTCCTGTTGGATCACCTCCTTGAATCATAAATCCACTGATAACACGGTGGAATATTACTCCATCATAGAAACCCTTAGCTGCAAGTGTTACCATATTCTCTGCTGCCTTTGGTGCATCTTTTGGATAAAGTTCAATAACGATAGTTCCCTTATTTGTTTCGATAGTGACAATATTGTTCATTTTATTTGTTGTTGTTGATTGTGATCCTGATGGCACTCCTGGGGTTGGCTCTCCTACAGCAATACCCTGCTGCACAGGTGTTGATGTTGCTTCTGGCGTCATCATGAGAAACGTATCATTTCCTGATTTTTTTTCTCCACTATACATAACCGCCCCAACAATTCCGATAATAATTACAATAATAACGATTGATGCTGATTTCATAGTATGTATATTTTACAGTCCCTTTTCAGTTCTGTACATATTAAATGTATCGACAAATATTTGTACAGCTTCGGCAAGTGGTTTTTCAATATACACTCCCGCAGCTCCTTTGTGACCTCCTCCCCCCAACTTCCCTGCAAGCACAGAAAGATCAAAATTTTCTGAATCACGAGTACGCAAACTCATCTTTACCTTCCCTGGAGACATCTCAATAGCCGACACTCCGACATTCCATCCCACAGCGGACTTAAGTGTCTGAGCAATATCTCCAGCACTTGTATCATTTTCAGTAATACCATGCTTCATGAGATCATCATACGAAACAGCAGATACAACAAGACCTCCTTCATACTCCTTCAGCGAACTTAATGCCAATCCCTGAAACAAGATTGATGGCTTTGTGTGCGAATTAAAAAGTTGTGCGAGACTTTTTGTGTACTGCGGGTATATCGCTGCAAGATTCCCTGCAACAGTTAATGAGTACGGGCGTGTTGAATCATGTCGAAATCCTCCGGTATCAGTATACATACCGATAATGAGACAGTGTGCGATCTCTGGAGTAATAGAAACCTTCCATTCGTTAAATAGGTCATAGAGAATTTCACAAGTTGATGGATACGCAGTATCAATAAGATCAATAACTCCTCCACCAGGATTACTAACGTGATGATCAATGACGACCGCCTTCATTTCAAGGGGTAATGTAACATCAACAATTCTACTCACACGAGCAATCGTTGCATCTTGCACAATAAGGAGATCATAATCTACCGGCGTAATCTCATGCCAATTTTTCATAAGAACTTGATCAATACCAGGAAAAAAAGAAAACTCGGAAGGAATGTCTGAATCTCCTTTGATTACAGTTACTTTTTTACCCATTCCCTTAAGTACGTGCATCATAGCTAACCCACTTCCTACACTATCCGGATCAGGACTTGGATGAAAATGGAGGAGTATCGATTGAGCCCTTTCAACTTCTGCGAGAATCTTCGGTGCGAGTTCTTGTACGAGTGTCATGGAGACAGTTTAGCATATCTCGTCATGTTTTGTAGACCCTTTTTATTTTGCTCAGTACATCTTAAATATAGTATAATGTGAAAATTATTCAGGTAATTAATATTATATGCATTTTGTATCAAAGCTTGTAGGACATCGACCAAATGCGGCAGTACTTGTACTTCGCCTTGTTGTTGGTCTTGTGTTTCTTGTTCACGGAATTCAAAAACTCGGAGGAATGGATCAAACAATCGGCTTCTTTCAGGCAATTGGAATCCCTGCCGCAGCATTCTTTGCATGGGTAGTGGCTCTTGTTGAAACACTTGGAGGTATCGCTCTCATTATTGGTATTGGTACTCACATTGCTTCAGTATTACTTGCAGTAGTCATGCTCGTTGCAATCTTCACTGTAAAGTTGAGTAAAGGATTCAGTGGTGGTTACGAATTTGACCTTGTTCTTCTTGCAAGTCTTATAGGTTTCATTTTGAATGGTGCAGGAAAGATTTCACTCGACGCAAAGTGTAAGTGTGATAACTGCCAAGTTACTCCACCAGCACAGATGTAGTTGATCGGGTTTGATATATCGACAAGAAAAAATCACTCATATGAGTGATTTTTTCTTTAAACTATCGAGACTTTCTTTTTGTTGTCTTTTTTGCTTTCTTAGAAGACTTCTTTGCCTTCTTTACTACTCGCTTTTTAGCTTTTGCCATGGAGGATTAAATATTTTTAACTTAATTAAAGTATTCGACCGGCTACTTGTGTAATGATATCACTTTATGTAGAAAATAAAATAAAAAAAGTGTATAACTTTTATTTTTGTAAAAAATAAAAATAATTTTAATATTTTCTAATGACTCCTTTTACAACAGCAGCAATTTTTAAATCGTATTCAGGATAAATTGGTTTGTAATTTTTATTTGCTGGTTCAAGAAAAAGTCGCTTGCCTGGTTTTTTACGTAAATATTTCATTGTCCAACCACCATCCACTTCTGCTACAACAATATCACCATCCTTTGGTTCGTTTTTTCTTTCAACAATAACAAGATCACCTTCTTGAATTCCAGCTTCAATCATTGAGTCTCCTTTAACTTCGAGAATATATGTTTTACTTGGATCGCTAATGAGATAGCTATCAAGACTCATTGTATCGAGCACTGATTCTTCTGCTGTTGTAGGAATTCCCGCTTCAACAAGACCCAAAAGTGGAATCTCGCCGATCAAATTATTAGGAGTTAATCTTCCTTGAGAATCTTTTGAAACAACACCCTCCGCAACCAGCTTGTTCACAAGCTTGTATACAGCATTTTTCGATTTAAAACCAAGGAGGCTCATAATCTCCTGGTAACTCGGCATGCGTTTGCGAGTTTTATAGAAAGAAATAATTTTACTTTTATATGAATCGATCATGCTATATGGATATTGATGAAATCAAACTTATCCTAAAACAAAAACATTGAAGCAAACTGACCAATCTTCCCCATCCATGACTGTGATGGTACTGGCTGTCGTCGAAGAGATGCGAGCTGAGACACAAGAAACTTATGACGACGTGCTTCTGCTTTATATGGAAGTCCTTTGATAATTCTCATATCAATCACCCCATTCAAATGCTTTACCTCATTCTGCAACTCACGGATTAATGTGTGCTTACTCATATATTGTATATTATGTACTCTAATAATTCGCCCTTTATTGATATACAAAGTATAGGTGAACGACTGTTCACCGTCAATTGTGGATAAGTAACTACGACACATTTTTTAGTTCTATAAAATAAAAACCTCCAAAAAAGCTACTCTTTCTTGGCTTTCATAAACAGTCTCACTAACTGAATTTCAAAATAGGTAACAGCTGGTCGAAGCATCTTTGCCATCGGACCCTTTGACAGAATATTCTTAACTGGAGCAAGACGCCAATCACCATACTTCTCATGAGCTTCTCGAATCGCCTCTTTGATATATCCAAAACGTCGAGCTGGAACAGTGTCTCGTAAATACTCAATCTCCATGAGAGCGAGAGGATCGGCTTCAACTAATTTTTCAAGATGTGTCAGAATAGTCTCTTCAGTCATACCTCTTCGTTCGGCAATATCGGCAAGAGAAAGTTCTTTCGCCAAAAGTGAACGAGTTGTTTCATATGTCGAAAGTTCCCCTCGTTTACCAGAAGTACCCTTCCCCTTTTTAGACTTTGCCACTTTCTTACCCTTTGCATCAAAGACTCCTTCTCCTGCAATTTTTGCAATAAATTTCTCTTGCCGAGCATTCATATCTTCCATTCCTCGAATCTCCGCAGCTGCTTCTTTTGATAGCTCTCGTAATTCTTCATCATACTCAAGTATGTCTCCATCTACTTCAAGAGCTTTTGGATGAAGTCCGAGAATAACAAGCCCAGCGAGTGTACGAACTCGTGACAATGCCACATACCCCATTCCTTTTTCAAATGATTTTGAAAGGTCCACTTCAATCGCATCAAGACTCATACCCTGACTCTTGTGGACTGTAATCGCCCACGCCAATCGTAATGGGTACTGACTAATTTCTGCTTTCACTTTCCCTTCCTCTTCAATCTTCCAACTTTCTGGAATAACTTGAATACTTTTGCCACCTGCAGTTTTCACAACAGGTCCTGAAGATGTCAGTGACGTTACGACTCCCAAAGTTCCATTAGCATATCCCGCTTCAAAATTATTCTTTACAAACATCACCTTTGCTCCAACACGTAATCGTAATCGCTCTGGAGCCAAACAACTTTTCTGTAAAATAGATACAAGGGTATCATGTCCACGGGTATGCATATCGTAGACAGTCTCTTTTGAAGAAAGTTTCGTAAGTTCACGTTCATTCACTGAATCAACATCAATGTTGTGAGTATAGAGACGTGTTGGTTCAATACCAGTAGATGAATTCTTTTTATTCTGTGCATAACATTTTCTCAAATGTTCCATGGTCGTCTCACCAACTCGATTTGCTCGAATATCATTCAGGACCCGAGTCAGCGCATCATCAGTTTGACGATGTTGCTCTTCGAGATAACATACTTTAAAACCAGCATCTTTCCATGCGTCAGAATGATATACAAAATGAGCTTCTTGCTCTCCCAGACGAGATACCGGAGGTAATTGGAAAAAATCACCACACAAAATTACTTGAATACCACCAAATGGCTTATTACTCCTCTTGAACATTTTTGTAATGCGATCAACAAGATCAAGTCGGAAATGATGCAGCATTGAAACCTCATCGATAATAAGTACTTTTACTTTTTCAAAACGTTTCCATAAATACTGTTTTTCTTGCATCGCTTCCAGATCATACTCACTTAAAGAATCACGTACTCCAAGTCCAGACCATGCATGAATCGTTACTCCTCCCATATGTGTAGCGGCAATTCCTGTTGATGCAGTAACGCCAATATCAACCTCGTGATCTTTGAGATAGTCGATGTATTTATTAAGAACATATGTCTTACCTGACCCTGCTGGACCAGTGATATAGACATTTGCCCCAAGTTTTAGAATATCGAGTGCTTCTTGTTGGGTCATATGAATAGGAGCATTCTACCATTCTCTTGGGCTCTGTGGCAGGGATCTCGCTTGTTCTCTAAGGAATTGGTATTATATTCACCATGAACATCACCGAAAGTACAAATAACCCCATGAAAGAAAAAATTAAAGTTGTCGTAGTAGGAGGAGGTTTCGGTGGTGCATACACTGCAAAAAATCTAGCCGCACTAGTTGATCCCAATAAGGTTGAGATAACACTGGTAAGTAAAAATAATCACTTCCTCTTTACTCCCCTTCTTCACGAAGTTGCTTCAGGAGGACTCACTCCAACATCAGTTGTTGAACCATTACGCGAAATTCTCCGTGGTTCAAATGTCCATTTTCTACAAGCAGAAGTAAAAGCGATCTCAGAAGAAAAGAAATTTATCACCATTTCAGGAGAAGAAATTCCCTACGACTATCTCGTACTATCATCAGGTGCAGAGACTAATTATTACGGTGTACTTGGAGCCGAAAAACATACTCACACTCTCAAGGATCTTTCTGATGCAATAACAATTCGTAATCGTATTATCGAAGCTTGTGAGAAAGCAGCGCTTACTACTGATGAAAACGAACGTCGTCATCTCCTATCGTGTATTATCGTCGGTGGTGGTGCGACTGGCGTCGAACTCGCTGCAGAAATTGTAGAATACCTTGAAGAAACAATTTGTGCATACGGTAAGACACAAGGACTCTCTCAAAAAGATATTAATGTATCACTCATCGCTGCGAGTGCCGAACTCATCCCTCAATTTCCTCAAGCCCTCCGCCGTGCAGCACATGAAGAACTCACCAAAAAGGATGTTAATGTCTTTACCAACGCTCAAGCAGTTTCAGTAAGTACACATGGTGTCACCTTAGCTGATGGAACAGTGCATTCTGCTCATACTGTCATTTGGGTAGCTGGGGTTAAACCCCTACGTATTGAAATTCCTGGAGCTACCAGTGACAAAGGAGGACGTGTCATAACAAATCAATTCCTCCAAGTACAAGGTAATAACCATATTTGGTGTCTCGGAGACGTCGCAAACTTTACACCAGCAGGAACTGCAACAACTCCTCTTCCAATGCTTGCTCAGGTTGCCGTTCAACAAGCAAAAACTGTTGCAAAAAATATCCACGCAGTGATTGTAGGCCAACCACAATCCCCTTTTGTCTATAAATCAAAAGGTTTACTTATTTCTCTCGGCCAATGGTATGCAGCAGGAACAATATTTAATTTCAACTTCCGAGGACCGGTGATGTGGTGGGTATGGCGTACTGTATATCTCTTTAATTTTCATTCATGGAGAAAGCGTCTCAAGATTGCTGTTGAATGGACTATCAACCTCTTCTACCCTCGAGACATTACGTATTTGCGATAAATAAAAAGTGGGGAGTGTTAATTCCCGATAAACAACAACCTCTGATACCAGAGTGTCGGGAATGTTGGCTTTGCCCACACCGCCTGAACACCAGGGATAGAGTCCCCAACTTCAAGCAGAACAGGATCTTGTTGATGATCGTGCAAAGGAAGCGATATGAGCAACAATCGTTCACCCTCGAACTTTCCTTGCAGACTGAGGAAGAGAGCGAAGGCAACATCATGCGAGCATAACGACAAATGTTTTTTCCGTCGCACCTCAGGATCAAGGACGTGTGAAAAACGAACACGTCCAGGGCCTTGCGTAAGTCCGAGTTCCTCCGGAGTTAGTGCCACAACCGTCGATGATTGCAGTGCGGAATGCGCTTGAAACGATTTTGACGCAAGTGCCGCCTTCAACCAAGGACTCAATGGCACATTAATTCGCCGCTCCATCCGGGTAACCAAGTCTGGCATTGATTGACCACCAAAATGTAAAGTGTAAGGGAAATGAAGTTTTGTAGAAAAAACTCTCTTCATCGCTACATCAGTAAGGTTGTTAACTGCATCTACCAATCACCTTACATTTTTGATGAGGTCAAGTCAAGGATCTCAATAATGCCACCTTTTCTGATCGTGTCATACGCTTAATCACATATTCTCTCTTTTGAGCACTACTGCGATTTTCGCATTCTTCAGAATATCTCAAAATCACAGGGCGACGTAATGAAGTATAGTGGGCGCCTTGTGTAGATGTATTATGTTGACGTATTCGTCGCTCAAGGTCATTTGTACAACCCGTGTACAAAGTAGTATCTTTGCATTCAACAATATATACCCACCATCTTGTATGTGACATTACTACGATATATTCTGCTTTTTCTTCATCCAATAATCAAAAGTACCCGTATCGAGACCGTGGAAAAACACCGAAAAGGCTGCGAGAGTGAGACCGAAATCACGCACACCAACAGCAGTATATCCAACGGTAAGAGTAATGTGGAGCATGTGAAGCGCAAGGAAAAATGCAGTCACTCGTGTACACAACCCTACGAGCAATGCGAGTCCGAATACAATCTCAAAAGAACCATTAAAATGAACGATAGTCGTTGCACTCAAGCCCGAAAGAGATATCACCCAGTCTGGGATCATTTGTACCCACATTGCAGTATTTGATAGTTGAGAGAGTCCGAACCACAAAAATACAAGAGATACTCCAATACGCACTACAATTGGAGCATATTTTGTTAATCGATCAGTGTATGGATTCATAGAAGTTATTTAACAAGTATACCTATTTTAAATTTTGCCAACTCCTTTTCAGGACGAGATTCTCCACCATGTTGTCCTTCAAAAGCAGCAGTCGCATCTTTACCGCACATTCCAAGGATAGCTTCCTGTCCTCCTGGATGTTTTCCGATCCATGTTGTTACATCGTACACATTCCCTCGCACTGTCGTCCAACAATCCGCAGCACTACCGTGAGTCCCTACTTGTAGTAAGGTATACGTTCCTTGCGGAGTTGAAGATGCGATATCCTGTACATTTGATGCTGATTGTATTCCATAACTATCAGACTGATATGAATTAACAATCAATGTACTACCAAGAACTAAAATCCCTGCTCCAACCAAAAATATCACTACTTTTTTAATATTATATTGCATAATCATGTATATGGTATACGTCAAAGCTCCTCAAAAATGTGCACATTGCAATCTCAACCAAGGACTAGACCTTCTTCTTATGAATGAGAACTTTATTTTTATCAGGATCTTCAATAACCGCCATACTGCAGGTTGGATATACTGACGGTTCTACCTTAAACACAACATTGTTTTTCTTGAGATGTGCGATAACAAGGTCAAAATCATTTGCTTCAAGCGCAGCTACAGCACCGTCTGGAGATGGCTTCCAATCAGGAGAACATCCGATCGATATTGTTCCTTCGCCAATGTTGTATTCAACCCATGGTGAATTATTACTACCATCAAATTCTGAGTTTGGCTTGAGACCAAGAACTCCTTCATAGAAGGCACGAGAACGTTTGATATTAGTCACTGCGTACACGGTAAAAGCAATATTTTTAAACATACTCGTCATTTTATCATGACCAAGGGTGTCACCACCACCTTAAGAATGAATCGGGATTGTAGTTGAAAATGGCAACAATTCAGAACATCTTCGATACTCTTTTAATAAATCATCCTCATACTTCAACACGTATACATCTGGACAAGAAATCTGAAAATAAAAATTCATATCTACGTTAAATCGACGGATTAAAAAATCAGCAAAAATAGATCCATGTGTTGATACAATAATCGTATGTGCACCCGTCAGCACAACCTTCTCAATTGCATCTGAAAATCTTCGTGACGATTGTTCGAGACTCTCACCACCTGGAAATTTAAAATTTCTATTTTGAATAGACTCTTCATGGAATTTTTTTGTATTACCGGCATAATTATGTTCAGCAAATCCGGAATCTTGATGTATTGTCATATTTTTACTTTCTGCAAAAGGTCGAATTGTCTCAATTGCTCTCGGTAAATCAGACGAATATATGGCCTCAACCGGTGTAGGTATACTTAATAGTTTAGATGCTAGATCCAGAGCTTGTTGCCCTCCTAATGTAGACAGAGAAATAACCCGATCTTTTGACGAATTACCGGTGTACTCAACCAATGCATGACGAACTATATATATAAATTGTTGATTCATACTTACGTAAAAATAATTTTATGAAGTGTCTCTTGTAGACTTGCAATGTGACGCCCCCACGTAAAATCCTTCATTATTTTTATGCGTGCTGCCTTGCGAGCATCGACTGCCCATTCTTGATTTTTTAAAACAAAAAGAATGGCCCGCATAAGGGCTTGCTCATCTTTCTGAGGAATAATCAGCCCGTCACTATGATTGGTAATAATTTCCTCATTAGCATTATTCTCAGTAGTAATTACCACTCCACCACAGTACATTGCCTCCATAACCACATTCATCAAACCTTCCCCATCATACGATGGAAAGATACACATATCAGCATTCATAAAATAATCTTCAGGATATTCCACATGCCCCAAAAAATGCACAACATCTTCAAGACCAGACTCACACATCAACTTCTCAAGCGACGCCCTGAATGGACCATCGCCTAAAATATAAAGATGCAAGATATAATTCTTGTCTTTCAAGAGTCGTAATGATTTAAAAAGAGTTTGCAAACCTTTTCTTTCAATTAGACGTCCTACAAAAACTATATTTGGACCTTTATTTAAAAATAATCCATCAATCAACTTTGGCTCTTTATTAATATTAGCGGCTGGGTAAACCACAAAATTCCGACGCAACGGTCGATGTAAGATTTTATTCCATTGAAATTCAACATTTTTACTAATCGAGACCGTAGCATCAAATGAATCAAACAATGAATCCTCTACCACCATGTCGCGAGGATATCCGCCCAAATTAAGAATATTAGGACGGTCAGTTGGTCGATCAAGTACATCATACAAGTAGTGACTCCAAATAGCGTCACTTTTATTTTTGATAAGGTCAGCGAGGATAAGTTGATTAAAATACCGCGACTCTGTATTCCAACGACTACGATCACTTCCTGGTTGAATATCGTATAAATACCGATACTCTAATGGTACATCATATTCGAAAATTGTAACCTTACCATGAGTATTATTCTTAAAATTGATATAATTTTCAGTTGCTGTATATACAGGTTTCGTAGTATATAATTCAACCTCAATATTTGTACGTTTAACCATTTCTTGTATTAACCTTAGTGGGCGACGTTCACCGCCTCCATTGTAATACGAAACTCTCGGTTGGATAATGGAAATCTTCATGCTATCTCTTGGTTTGGCACAACTGATCAAAAATTATTTTTCCAATATCTGTAGTGAGCCAAGACACATACCGCGATACATCGCTTAAAGGCACAAACAATCGCTCTTCTATCTCAAAACCATTCTTATGCGGTATAAAATTTTGTATATTTTTAAGCTTCGCAAAGTACCTTACCTGCTGAAAGTGCTCGATACATTCTTCACCAAGAAAACCTTTTACTTCAACAGAACCCAAAAGAGAAATAAACTCGCAATCACATTGCGCTTCCTCCTGTACTTCTCTACGCAGAGCATCTTCAGGTGTTTCCCCTATTTCACATCCGCCACCAGGCAAACTAAAATGTTTCTCTCCAGCATCCCGCACTATACAAATATCTCCATTATCTCTACTAACGAAACCGTATATTTGACTAATAGGTATCTGCAGTAAAATCGTGTTAGTGTGATATAAAAATTCATAACTCAGAGACCGTGCCTTACGGACCGAGAGGATGTAGTTAAATATCTCAAGTATTTGATTATTATCTGTACGAAGTGCTAGTAAAGCACTCGCATCATCTTTTGATAACAAGCGTCGTTCTTTTGTTTCTAATGGTTTCCACTCACTATCAATACTGACTATACTTGAATACGTAATCGGTAAAATACTATCCATTGGATATGGCGAAGAAGGGTCTGCATGGCTAATTTTTATATACCCCACAACCACAACATGTGCAATCTTTACTCCACCTTCTTCCTGTACTTCCCGATGTAATGTTTCCTGCCAGGTCTCATTATTTTCACGATGCCCGCCTAAAGGATTCCACCAATTATTTTTATCTAGTATCAACATAACTCGATTACTCAAGAAAGGAAAATTAAAAGGTGTAGTAATATAAGCTCCTTCAGGCAATGTATGCGACTCAACGAATTGAGATGTATAGGTAACTCCCTTTGTCGTAAAGGTAAAAAGTGTGTAATTATTCATCGAGTTTAGTGTTAATGAGCTTGTTATAGCGCTCTATATTTTTCTCAAACTCTTTTTTCTTATTTTCAGAAGAACCTGAACGCGGTTCGTGGTTAATATGATACACACTTGCCGCAATAACTGGTACCACATAATTACCGCCAGCAATCGCTTTTACTCCAAAAAAAGTATCCTCGAGTCCCCAGCCCACAAAACTTGTATCAAACCCTCCTACTGATCGAGCTGTCTTTTTTCTCATACTCATATTATGACCAATCACCATAGCCGGAAGATCAAAACATCCGATATGTCGTCCAAAACCAAAATCCTTGAAATAATTCGTGTCATTCAAAATTTCAATATATGTCGTATGGTCAGAATGATGTATCCCAATCTGATCCTTAACAAGATGTTTCTTTAATCGCATATCATCGATATCCCACGATACAGGCAAACCCACATCAAGAGATGCACCCTTAGTAAATGTTGTTCCATCTTCAATATTTTTCTTCAAACTAACAAAAATAGCATTAGGAATAACTTGATTTCTTGTCGAGTGCTCAAGTAAATAATTATGTGAGAGAAGAATATCTGAATCCAAAAATAAGACCGTATCGTAGCGTGCTATATCAAGACCAATATTGCGCGCACCAGCTAGTCCAATATTATTTTCTACACGAATAATACGAGGTTGAATTGTGAGAGACCGAATATCATCTTTAATACATTCATACAAATTACTCTTTGAACCATCATCGATCAAAATTACATCAAGAGACTTTTTTTGATCCAATGAAAGACTTTGAGACTCAATAGACTTAAGTGTTTTAACAATTGTATTCTCCGAGTTAAAACATGGAATGATAATCGACAGAGGTTTAAAATAATTTGTATTCTTTATACTATCTTTTCCAATAAGCTCGGTATCAACCAATCTCTTAAACTCAGATTCATAAAAATCATAATTATTACTCATTGAGTTAACCTTCACCTGTAGACTCGGAACATCCATTATTGTTTCTATCCCGAATCTCTTAGCAAAATTTTGTATTTTAGGATTAAGTGTGCCGAGTTGATCAAACAAAGTTTCTTCTGGTAGATTGAGATTATCTGTAATTGTATTCATTTCCGAGCGAGTTACTGGATTTAATTCTTGTTGCCCAACAACCTCCTTTACCAAGTCTTCCTGGTACACAGTCAGAAGATCTCCTACGAATGTAGCGTATCCTATACTTGCAATAATCTTTTTGTGAACGTCGAAAAAATCAAGCTTTCTGATCTCGCCAATATGACACTGATTAAAACCAATCGAATAAGTGAACTTTAGAAAATGTTTAATGTTCTTATTTTGGAGATATATGAACGGCTGTCGCTCAGAAACTTTGCTATCAGTTTCATCTCGTCGTAAGTATCTAAACCCACAAATATTGTTAGTGAAATTAATATGTAATAAATCAGAATTCGAAGGACTTTCAAGATATATGGAAAGATCAGATGCAACTGTAGGTAAACCAAGTTGATCTATAAGCATCTGCAAGACACTAGCTGACTTCTCCTTTGACTCAAGAAAGTAATAGGCTGACATAAATTTATCGGGCTTGCATAAGCTTTGCTTGCAACACATCCCTTTCTATTGCTATGATCTCAGCTA
Source organism: Candidatus Tayloriibacteriota bacterium (assembly GCA_016215455.1). GTDB lineage: Bacteria > Patescibacteriota > Minisyncoccia > Phycocordibacterales > PALSA-1337 > JACRJP01. Next base: position 174,892 of record JACRJP010000003.1, read on the forward strand.
TTTCAGGTTGAAATACTTTACGCACATCAAACATACCCAAATAACCAAATTCAGGCTGTGTTGGCAAAATATCTTTTATTTTTGGAAAATTCTCCCATGTCATCTGAGGTAATTCACCCAAAGGAACGTGTTGAGGAATCTTATGCACCAACTCATCAGTAATTTTTATAATTTCGGCTATAAGACTAAGGGTGGCCGAGTGTGTAACTATTACAGGTAAACAATCTCGATACTCCTCTGTTTTTTGACTCAATGAGTAAAGGAAGTCATACTGCCGAAAGGCAAACTCAGCATAATTTTCACCAAAACTTTCAAAATGTCCTTCGAGAGCAGGGTAGCGTAACTTCCCATCTTTATCACAATGATCTCCAAATCTATACAATAGATTCTTATACGTAAAAGTCTGCTCCCAGTATGCATCCCAAGCATACTTCAGTGGTTCAAAATAATCCCCATCCTTAAAGCCCTCTGGGAACCTAATAACACCCTGATCAAGCTCTCTGAGACGCGTATCTGGCTCGACCTCGAACTTAATATCCTCAGGAATACTACCGATAATCAGATCTACTGTTTCAAGTGCCCTCTTCTTAGTGGAACTCATTATATGAGTCTTCTTTACACCTTTTTCATGACACATAGTAATAATCCCCTCACATATCTCACGTGCCTTTACTTCTTGATCTGGCTTAAGAGAACTATCTCGATTACACGATACAAGTCTATCGTAATCCTCAAGATGACGGACTCCAATTATTTCGTCTGAGACCTGAGTATGAGTAGGAATATGGTCAAATTCATTCATAATGACAATAGAAGGTACACTTGTCATACCTCGTATATTATTGTAAGTATTCTAGCAATATACAGACAAAAAGCAATGACCTTCTACCTCAAAATACTCGCCAACGAAAATACCCCGAACAATGCAATGAGAACAGCACACACCTTATTAACCAAAACAAGACTGTTTCCATTAAAACGATGTCTCAGAAGATCAACAACGACACAGAGTGAGAGCCAACATAGTGCTGCACCAAGAAATACACCGATCACAACGAGTGAAGCTGCGAAATAATCAGTTGCCACTATTCCTGATCCTGCAAAAAAAGCAATAAAAGCAAATACCGTGAGAGGATTAGTGATGGTGAGAATAAAGGTTGAAAGATAAATTCGGAAAGATGATCCTTCCATGAGCTTATCCGTAATCTTATCAGACGGTTTTGCATAGAACATTTTTGCTGCCACATATATAAAGAATATCCCCCCGACAAGTCGTATCGGCATCTGATAATCAAACAGAAATGAAGAAATACTTGTGAGACCGAAAGCAGCCACCACACCATAGAATGCATCAGCAGTGGCCGCTCCAAGCCCTGATAGGAAGCCCGCCATCCTTCCCTCCGCAAGAGTTCGACGAGCACATAAAATACCTATAGGTCCCACAGGTGCGGTTATCAAAAAACCAAGAATAATTCCTTTAAATAAGAAGATCATACACTAAACGACAAGTAATATCAGACCGGAGATAATACCTACGAATGCTAGTAATTTTATAACGATATGCTTCTCATGAAAATAGGTATTCCCTGTAATGATAGCCGCCATGATTGCTGTTCCTCGTCGTGCACTACTAATCACCGAAGCTGGTGCATATAGGTATCCAAAACTAATCAACATACCACCGATTCCTTTAGAAAATGACTGAACAATAAATTCTTTTTTGAAAAGAAACTTGAAAGGATTTTCTTGTGACTTCCACCGAGCCATAATAAACAAAAAGATTAAGAAAAACGGAATTGAAACAATTTGCTGAGCCTCAACTGAATTGTAATTTGTAATTAAATACTTGTAGAGCGAGAGGGTGAGTACTGCGTTGAAGGTACTGAAGAGAATATACCCCATGCCTCTACTATTCAAACCATGATTTATAAAGAGAAATAGCAAACTGATGATAATAATACTAATACCTATCAAACTATCGAGAGTAAGCTGATATCCGAGTAAGGTATCGACAAGAAGAAGCGAAGGAATTGTTAATACTTGTAAAAATCCCCATGTACTACGCTCTGCAATAACAATGGCATGGAGCGTCGAAAAGATTTGAGCAATCTCAGCAATAATAAAAAGAATCGTGAGAGGTACTGACGCCACATCGAACACAAAGCTTTGTCGTACTATCGCCAAGATAATAAAAAACAATAACGCCCAAAAGAGATTAAGAAAACCAAAAGTATATAAACTTTCTTTACGATGATTAATATTCCATTTCCCTGCTGTAGAAGAAATTTCATCGAAAAACGTCCCGATAGTTGTAAGCAATATCCCGATCATTATGAAATGTACACAGATTATACCACCACTCCTGATAGGAAATCATCTCATTGCTACAAAATAAAAAGAGAACCAATTAACATGCATGTTGTCGCCCAAGCTATTCGATCGCCTGTGTGACTCCTGCAAAAAATTTCGTCATGTATTCAAGCCACATTCTCGCATCTTCGGGAGAAGTAAACTCCAAGGGATTACGTGTGGGAATACCTATCTTTCGATACGTGCGCGTGCTCGTCGTGGTATACGAAACCGTAGCTAATGCTTTTTGAAAGAGTCCCAACTGATATAGACGGAAATAGAAGCAATATGCTTCCCCTCCCTCAGCTGTGTAGCTCGTAGCTGAAATTCCCACCTGTTCACCATCGTAAGCAAGACGAGCAAGAACCAGACCTTCATCAACGAAAGCAAACCTCTCATAAGGATCCGAGAAGGTTACACTGAAACCATCACAACTCTCCAGAACAAACTTGGCTGGCTTTGCCCCAAAGATATTCGTAAAGAACTGCACGCGGCTCGATATATCGGCAGCGTCGAGATGAGGTATTGATTGCATAAACTTTATGAAGGATCTCTACCAAACACAGTACCACGCTATATCACTGAGTCAACCCGTTGAAAGAACCCCTGCTTCCTATATACTAGAAACATAAAGGAATTAATAACTTATCAATGAAAATATACAAAATCGCTATTTTGAGCCTAATAATGACTGCGTTCTTTAGTTTTGGAGTATCACAAGCTTCAGCATTCGAACTTTCTAACTCAGGTGTTCTACCAAAGGTAGGAGGTAGTATGTGTAAGACTACTGGAGAATACGAGACAGAGTGGCATTTCAATATTAATCAAATCACAACTGGAACACAGCCTGCGTCTATCACTGTAACCTTTGCTAATGCTGGAACATTTGAGATTCCTTTCTGGAAACTCACCGGTGGAAATGCTCACTATCTCTTGGCAACTTCAACAATGCCAGATCTCTACCCTGGTATTCTCACTGATACACTACTTTCTGCTTCAGCAGTAGTACCCGAAGGTTACAGTGGAAACTTTGTACTTTCACACTGGCCTTGTATCAAACCTCTCATAGTAACAAAGACAGCGACAACAGCGTTTGATCGAAATTGGAACTGGATAATCAACAAGACAGCCGACACAAATACTCTCACCCTTGCAGATGGTCAACAGATGCCGGTCAACTACACTGTCGCAGTTGATGCAACATCAGCTGACAGTAATTGGAATGTTTCAGGAGTAGTTACTGTAACAAACCCTCTTGATAACCCAAGTGCAACTATCGAAAGTATCAGTGATGTCATGAGTACAGCTGGTTCTGTAGCACTTGATTGTGGAATAACCTTCCCTTATGTTCTCCCGTCAGGCTCTTCACTTTCATGTACCTACAACCAGACTCTCACAGGTCCCGTTGATCAAACAAACACAGCGACAGTTGCGGTAAGTGGTCTTGCTATCGGAAGTTCGACATCAACTCCAGTTACCTTCAGTACTCTTCCAACAAATGAATATGACGAATGTGTCACCCTTTCAGATACAAATACTAAAGGACCACAGCAGCGGGTATGTGCTACTGACACTCAGAAAAACTTCACCTACACTGTCACATTTGGTAAAGATGCAGGTGCTGATGTAAATCTTGTTTGCGGTATCACAAACTATGGCAACACAGCAACATTCACAACAAACGACACCGCAGCAACAAGTTCAAAAACATGGACAGTTGATGCAACAGTAGCATGTTCACTTGGTTGTACCCTCACTCAAGGATACTGGAAGACTCACAATGTCTCTTTCAAAGGTGGAGCACGACCTGATGATGCATGGAACCTTATTGGTGCAGGAGCAGAAAATACTCTCTTTGGTGTAAGTGGCAAATCATGGTTCACTAACTTCTGGACTGCTCCAGCAGGAAATGTGTACTATAACCTCGCTCACCAGTTCATGGCAGCAACACTCAACAAGTTGAATGGTGCAAGTACTCCAGCTTCAGTAACAGCAGCCCTTACATCTGCAGGTAATCTCTTGAACTCAACAACACCAGCAGCTGCAGCAAATCTTAAGGGTGCTCAAAAAACAACTTGGACAACTCTCGCAGGTATTCTCGGAAGTTACAATGAAGGAACAACAGGTCCTGGACATTGTTCTGAGTAAGTACATTAGTTGATTCACTCAACAACAAAAAACCACCAGTTATCTGGTGGTTTTTTGTTGAATACTATCTATTCAAATACGTTATAGTTAACTGTAGGACTGTCGCAAACGAGACCCATAAGAGATATGGGATGTTCACATACACAACCCAGCGTACATCTGCTGTCGTATGCCAGATTGCCCACAATGACCATATGAGAGTTCCGAGAACTAAGAGTATATCAATCGCTGACAGAAGATTATTCTTAAGACCAAATTGAAGTGGTGTAAAGAGAAAATTGAACACAAGATTGAGCACAAAAGGTAGTGCTACTATCCATGGAATCTGTCGAGTAAATACTTTATAAAAAACTGTACCAAAACTTATAGCAATGATCGCATAAAGGACTGTCCATACTGGACCAAAAATCCAACTCGGTGGAGACCAACTCGGCTTTATTAATTGTGAGTACCAATTGTATGTGTTCATGTCTTTAGTGTAGCACAGTGTAGGATGTGGGGAGAGTATTGACGTAGCTGCTATTGATACAGCACAACGAAGGTAAACTCTATTTACTTATTAAACCTACCGAAAATCAATCTTAAAGAATCTATAATAAAAGCCAGAGCAAATACGAGCGCAGAAGCACTTAAAAGAAAACCGAGAATCTCAAACACTACATCTCCATGTATAATTCGAAACCACGCTGGAGGATCCCAAGCTACCCCAACCGCAAAAAAGAAAAGCACACCTCCCAAGATGGCGTTTATGACTAACAGGATGAACCATTTTTTAGGAGCTGGCGCCTTACCGTTAGTTGTAACTTTAAAGCTTTGATTATTCTCTTGCATAATAAATACATCTTAACACAGTATAGGGCTTTATTATTTCTAAAAATTATACTGACTTGAGGTAACCCACAAGTCCATCAGTATCTTCAAAGAAAATAGTATTATTTTTGAACCACTGTTCATTCCTTTTAGAAAGAGTGAGATCTTTTCGCGATGAGCTCGCAATAATACCTTTCGATGTAATCACCTTATACCCTCTATGAAGAGCTCCAATAGATGTATCCTGAATACAGCCGTTAGCATTCAATCCCATAAGTAGAACTGTTCCGATGTGTACATCCCTAAGTATTTCATCGAGATTAGTATGAGTAAAACCACTATTATTTGCTTTAATAATCACCTTTGAATTCTTGAGCAATTTCCTTAATTTTAAGGTGGTTTCACCTCTAATAATACCTCCAGCCTTGTATTCAAGAAGTATAAAAGGTAATTTCTTTATTACACAAATATTGATAATTTCTTTCTGATTATCTAAAAGTTTATTAGAAATAGAGACGGGAAAATTTCTAAGAAAGAAATCTTGCATATCTATAATGATTACAGCTATATTTTTCTTCATAGGAAATCGCGATATTGATAAGTTCAAGCCCGTAACTGGTTTTCGATACTTATCTTTTTCAGAGACCTCAATCAACCTTACACAACTTGGCTGCGGGACTTGGATTCGAACCAAGGTGACAGCTTTCAGAGAGCTGCATCCTACCACTAGATGATCCCGCAATGGTTTACTCACCCCTTTTACATATTGTGTCGGAAATGGTACCTTAAAAACCCTTTTTATTCAACATTTAAGGGTTTTTAGGAGGTATCACCATAACATCACTATGAGGTGGTGTTGGAAGTACAACAGGAGGTGGTACTTCACCTTGTGCTGTATCCGCCTTGTCCATTGCTCGTATACGACGCATATAGCGGATAACATGATGACCTACAAGGTAATGGATAATGAGACTGACAAGGCCTGCAAGGATGACTCCTGACAATATATAGACAATATAATCCTTTATGAATTTAGTTATAACAAAAGGAGGTTGAATATCAACTGATGCATCACGAACATTCCCTGCCTTATCAATTGCTCGTACAATCACCTGCATATCTGAACCAGCTACAATTGGTACTTGGAAAGGACTATCTGATTCAACGAATACTGGAGAGACTGTTACCGGTTGGTTCTTATCAATCACACCAACTTCATAGTGATCAATACCTGAAAGATTATCAGTCGTAAAGAATGAAACGAGAGTTCGTTCAACAAGCATTGCTGCAGCAAGAAGATAGCTTGCTTCAGGGGTAAATTCAGCTGGTGGTGCCGTATCAATTCGTATAAGATAATGTCCGGTTGTACCCCACGCAACACCCTTCTTTGCTTTAATGTGGAAGTACCACAAACCATCAGTGAGATTATCATATGACTTCGAAGTGTCATTTGATTCAACAGTATTATCAGGAATTGTTGAAGGTTTATTATCAAGTTCATAACTAAAACCATCAACACCTGGATCACGTTCCCATGAAAAACTCGGGTTGTTATTGTTAGACCAATCTGACTGTACTGGATGTGTCTCAGAGAAGATTTTTACACCTTCAGGTGACTTTGGTAGTATCGTATACTCCGCTCGTCCAACTTCAAGACCCGCCTCAGTTCCCAATCCATCATTCAATAATACTCTTGAGTTTGAGTTGATTGAAATAACAGCATGACCTGTACCGATTGCTTTGAATGTCACCATACCAATAAGACCTGAACCGGTGACAATACCGCTTGGAACAACACCAACATAGCTTGCTGTTCCTTTTGTGTTGTCATACTTCGGTGGTTCAGCCCACACTCCAACAATCGAAGTACCACTTGAAGGTGACATAATCGAAAGTTTATTCTTATCATAGTTCAATCGAATCTCAATCCCATTGATACTTGCTCCACGAGTGTTCACAAGGATCGGAACCTGAAATGTTGATCCTTCCACGAAACTTCCCGTACGAGGAGAGAGTTGAACCTCAACACGAGAGACAAGCTTCGAAGCGTCAACAGAAACAGTTTGGGCATGTAAAGGCACACTACTCGTACTCAGCAGTAGACCTACTATTACATATATACTTAATCTGATTCGCATCATTTTCCAATATCTTTAATTTCTTTGTGGATCGTATTTTCAGCCGTATTGATATCTTTAGTAATTTCATTAACCTCTTTACGTGTAGCAGCTAATGTCTTCTCATGAACACGCTCTGTCATATCTTTACGCAACACATCAAAAGATTCATGGAGAGTATTTTCTGCTTCAGATACATCACGTTGTATCTTTGATCGAATATTTCTAAAATGAAAATTAATTCGAAGTAACAAATACAGAATGATAAGAATGAGAAGTATAAATGCTATCTGAGCTTCCCAACTCATATCTGAAATGATACTGCCCACTTCAATCAAAAGAGCATTTGATGTGTCACTTTGTTTATCTTCACCCTTAACAATAACTGCTGATACACTATATATTCCTCGCTTAAGAGATGTTGGAACTGGTATCTCAAAACGACCATCATTATCAGTCGTTGTTACAATAAATACCTTCGATGTATCCTGTGCTACGAATGTTACAACCACTTGTGTCTTTGGCACTACAGAACGTCCGACTATCGACATCCGGCCCTTTTGAACACCTCGAGCGATCTCAGGAGGGGTCAGAATCACTTCTAACACTTTAGTGATCTCTGGCTGAACTTCTACTGGTGTAACTTTTGGAATCTCTTTTTTAGGAGGTGCTACTTTCTGTACCGGTTTTACTATACTAAACGCAGCTCCACGCATACCATTCATAACCTCAGTACCCTGACCATCATTAGCTAAAATATGTCCCGATGAAAACGATACTGATCCCTGTCCAGGAGCAATAGCCCGTACAGTAACAGTTACAACCGTACCCTGATCTCCTTGAAAACCTCCGAGTGATACTCCTTCAAAACTTACTGTACCTTTTGAGGCAGAGAAAGCTGGTTCTGTTACCCAAAAATTAAGAACTGATCCGACCTTAGAGACAGACTCTATCGAAAAAATAGAAGATGGTAGTGATAGTGTACCTGAAACAGCATTAAGAGAAGTACTCTCTCCCGAAACAAGGACCTTTAGTGTAATACGTTCACCAACTTCATACGTACCACTCGATGGACTGACAGAAAGAGTCGCCGCATGCGCAGAGAACGGTAACAAACCAAAGATACAAATACATAAAATTATCGAATAGATTTTTGCCATTTCTTTTTGAAAACAAATACTCCACCAATCACAACTACTACAAGTATACTAAGAATTCCGTACTGTTGGTACCATGGAGTTGGGTGTAACGGTGGAATAGCAACAACAACACTATTACCATTTTTATCAAAAGCCTTGATATAGACCCTTTTATTGAGTTTTTGATCAGTAAGTACATACGGGCTTTCTGCTTCAACAAAATCACCGAACCTACCTTCACGTACTTCATAGTGATCAATCCCAACCCCTTTATCCTGACTTGTAAAAACAACAAAATACTGACCATCAAAAAGATTTGGATCATTGACAACAAGAGGAGCAAAATCATCTGGAGCTTGAGTGTCGATAATAGGTGCTACAACTTGTGTATCCCCTTTCAACGATTCAGTGACTCGAAAGTCTACTGGGGTCATTGATATTTTTACATGAGCACCTGTCCCATCATTTCGCAAAGCACGCAATGATTCTCCACGCATAACACCCTGACCACTCGAGTGTGCAGTAAGAACTACCGAAAAAATAGGTTGTTGCGTACCGAGTACACCCCCTGGAGTAATTCCAGAAAATACAATTTTTTCATACTGAGGATCACTGTCGACAACACGAGGTTTCTCAATCCAAAAATTTATCGCTGAATTTCCTTCGCGAATCTCTTTTATCTTAAAAAGCTTTTTCGGAAAAAGAAATGTACCTTCTACTGCATTGATGAGTTCTCCTTGTGTGTCGAGGAGAATTGGTAGGATAAATTCTTGACCTTGAGTCAAAGACTGGTTACTCGAAATAACCTCAGGTGTCACAAACAGCTTTGCAGCGAAGGTTGGTAAAGGAAAAACAACTATACTCATTACACAGAGGATAAAGATACTTCGTACAAATATATGAGAATACAATGTTTTCATATCATTACATTATCCAGTCCAGTAAAAAGCCATGATACTAAAATCGACTAAATCAATCTTATCATCAGCATTCAACTTTTCGCCTTCAATAACCTTAAACTGAGTACTCAACTGTTTCTTATACCAAAATGCCGCAATCGAAAAGTCGACAAGGTTAACTCGATCATCTCTGTTTAAGTCCCCCTTAATTCCTTTTTTTACAACAGTAATAGGAACATTCTTATCTCCTACAAGAAATCCAACAATGGTTCCAAATGAACTTACCTCTCCTTCGATTGCGGCTTTAGATTTAGTTTCATGCTTTCCTTTTTCAAGTACTGCACTATTGAAATTAAGTAGATACACACCATTAGCATCACTCTTTTTCTTAATAAATAACTCCTCTTCAGAATGCACACTAATAGTAATATCGGATGATGGAACACTTTGTCCGAAAATGACAATGTTATCACCCTTCTTAACCTCACTCTTATCAACAGCTATAGTTGGAGCAATAAATATTCCACCGATTTGAGTTGTTACACCAGAAGTTATGAAAATAGGAAACGTAAAGGGGTGTGAGCGTACTTGATTTGAATCTTCTCCATATACTGAAAATGTATAATTTCCCTCTGAAATTCCACTCAAAGTAACAGAAAAATTACTATCAGGACCTGCAATAGTAGTTATAGCAACTTGCCCATCTTTAAGAACGGTTACTCGACTGAGAGGAAATGCTCGGCCAGAAAGTACTACACCTGTGCCAACCGAAGGTGCTACAGAGCCTCCACCACCCCCTCCTCCGCCTCCACCACCAGACCCTGAACTCGCTACTGGAGTTGAAGAAATTTGTGTTGATGTAGCAATTGCATTACCAAAAGCATCCTGTACGACCACAACAAAATAGTATGTTGTTCCATTTGAGAGTCCTGTTACGGTACTCGAAAGTACATTACCAACATCAGTATATGTATATGGACCTCCCGATGAAGTCGATTTTCCAACTCGATATTCTTCAGCTGTCCATCCAGCAAGACCTTGTGCTGAAGTCCATGTGAGACTCACTTGTCCACTACCAGGTGTGGCTGATACCGTTGGTGTTGAAACATATGGGTATCGAAGAAAACCACCACCGAGAGTATATAGAGCTGAGAGACTCCTTCCTTGAGCGATTTCAGCTACTGTTCCCCACATTTGAAAACTTCCTGACGAAGAAAAACCACTGCCTCCAGGAGCAATAATAGGATCAAGAACTTTGAAGGAGCTTGAGTTAAACTCCTGAGCCAAAGATAGCGCAGGGATAACTGCACATATCAATAATATTAGAATCGATACTCCTTTTCGCATGATCATACTATTTTACCTGAACAATATTCTTCCTCCTAAGAATTTAAGAGATGGTCCGATAAATTTAATTCCTGAACGAGATGATGAAGCGGGCGCCGCGGTTGGTGTTGCACTGTCTTCGTTACTGTATGCACTATCACCTATAGCATTTGTTGCTTTAACACGATAATAATACAACGTACCATTAGTGATCGCTCCATCCCAGTAACTTGTTACAACACCAAGGGTTGCAATGAGAGTTGTTGGAGATGTTGTAGTATCTCGATATAGTTTATACCCAGTAATTGATGAACCTCCATTACTTGCGGGAGTTACCCATGTTAAATTTACTCTTCCATACCCAGCAACCGCATCAAGAGACGTTGGAGCGTCTGGTACAGAAGCTGAAGGACTTACCTGCACAAGGATTCGCGAACCATAGAGATTACTACCGTTTGATGTCGCTACAACATCAAGTGTTGCAGCACTGCCTGGCATTGTCATAGCTGATGATTGTTCGCGTTCAATGACGTCAGTGATTGTTGATCCTGAAATATCAGTCGGTCCAGAAGTGTTTTGAATTTTGATATCTGAAGTACCTCCTGAAACTGAGTTACCTTCATGAATAAATACATACGCATTCCCCGTAGTCCATTCTGCTGGGTCCCATGATGTCAGAAAGTTTTGCAGAGATGTTCCAGAAGAAAATAGAGTGTTAGCAAGGAGATACTGGGGTTCGAGATATGTAATACCAGTTGAAGCAACGACATTAATATCATACGTACGGAGCTCATCAACAGTTCCATTATCAATAAAAGCAATTTCATTTGAAGCAAGTGTTGCGATTGAAGCTTCGTGAATTCCTCCACCAGCACCAACTGAAAGGCTTGTTCCTGATTGTGTCCATGTTGAACCATCAAAATCATACGAACGAATTTCTTCTATATCATCAGCATAAAAAGCAATACGCGATGAAGATAGGGCGGTCATTGCTGGATGTCCCACATTCGAGATAGCAAGAGAACTACCTACTTGTGCCCAGTTCGAACCATCAAAATCATAGGCGCGGAGCGAGTCATTGTTAAAATCTATAAAAGCAACTCGCGATGAAGACAACTTACCCAGAGCAGCAGTGCCCGCCCCAGTAATAGTAAGACCACTTCCGACCAATGACCAAGTAGAACCATTAAAATCATAAGCGCGGAGCGAGTCATTACTTTCATCAAAAAGGGCTATTCTCGTCGAAGAAAGAGCGGTAATAACAGGATACCCTAAGCCAGTAATAGTTAAATCGCTACCGACTTGTGCCCATGTGTCAGTGCCTTCGGTGTAATCATACGCGCGTAAGGCTTTGTTTGTATAATCTATATATGCGATACGAGTTGAAGAAAGTGCCGAAATTGAAATGCGAGTATATGGTCCTCCGAGACCGAAATTCCCTACATTTGTCCAATTAGTTCCATTGAAATCTTTGACCTGAAGATTATTAACAGCGTCATCGATAAATACTATTCGATTTGAAGATAAAGCTGTCATCGTTGAGTTGGCACCAGGAAATATAGTATTATCTCCATTCCCAACCTGAAAAATCGAAGACTCCTGACTAGCAACAATCTTCGCATTATAAATATCATATGATGCGGTTGACGCTGTAGTAGAAGCTACAATGCGATAATTTCTACCAGTAGTTGGAGTAAAAGATACTCTTACACGAGATGGTGACGATGTAGCAACACCGTTTGTAACAATCATTTTCTTAAAAGTCCAACTACCGAAACTACCATTATCTTCTTCAAGAGCAATCCCGACCTGACCGTGTATATCAGTTATACGTGCCTGGCCACGCCCTCCAACCTGTCCTCCGGTTATTTCTCCGCCACCTCCTCCTCCACCAGGAGCACCTCCACTACCTCCGAAGTCTCCGTTATCTCCTCCTCCACCTCCCGAACCACAGTTCACGTTTGAATTTCCGTTACCACCATCTGGGGCTGTTGCATCGTTCGTATCTGCAGTACCACCCACAGCACCACCGTTTGATGCGTCACAACTTGCACCGGCACCTCCGGCACTTGTACTAGCTGCAGTACCTGTGTTTCCTGCCGCATACGGACCAGCAGCACTACCTCCTCCTCCACCCGAGTCACCAGTACCGTTTCCTGCACCGCCGTTACCTCCAGCAAATTCAACTTGACCAACTGAGTTTGCTGTCGTCCCACCAGTACCTGCAGTAGCTGTTCCTGTTCCGGCACCACCATCAGCTACCACTTCCGTTGTTCCCCACGTACTATCATTTGATGTTGTAGAGTCAGCAGCGGTTGTTGCTGCTACAACAAGAGTTTTTGAACCAGAGGTTGTTGTGGTAGATCGTGCATACGCTCCTCCTCCACCTCCTCCTCCACCGGAGTTAGCCACAACACCACCAGCACCACCGGCACCCCACAATTCAACAACTGTATACGATACACCTCGTATAGGTACATAGGTAAAAGTACCTGAAGTTGTATATGTTGTAGAAGATGAAACTTGTGTATTTCCATATGTCACCTCTGCAGAAAAGGTCGGTGAATCACTCCATTTAGTACTATCGTAATACCAATATTTTGGATATGTAAGTGCCGAGGAGCTTGTATTTGTTTTACCTGTCTCTCGATTTCCTATTTCAATCTGTGTCTCGGTTGCCGCAAGAGCTGTGGCATCTTGAAGAACAACGACACGTGCAGCGATAACACCTTTTTGTACCGCACTATTACCTGTCACCACAACATAATCATGCTGACCTGATGTAGGTGTAAACGAAGCCGAACGATAGATGCCGTACGTGTTAGAGTTCGAGAATGTTACTGTCGCAACAGTAGCTGAAGTTGTAGCGTTCTTAAGATAAATACTTGAACTCACTGCTGATGTTGTACTCGCAACAACTTCAAAATAATAGGTTGGTGATGTATACGCTGTGGTATCAATTTGTACTCTTTCTGATGATGTTGCATATGCACCCGAAGCAGATCCGACATATCCATTGATAATGTTTATTTCCTGACGAATCTTCTGGTTTACCGCATACGCAATCTTAATCTGATGTGGCCAGTTCGAAAGAACAAGTCCAAGAGACAGCGAGAAGATGAGTGTTGATTTTAGAAGTTTCTTTATGATTTTCATATACCGCATTATTCACTAACTGTCGTATCAGAAGGAGTCGTATCACTCACAGGTACCTCTGGCACAGGTTCTTGTACAACAGGTTCCGGACTTGGTGTTGAGACAGGCTCTTCACTTGATACTGGTTCTGATGGTGTACTTGGTGTTGATGTTGCCTCAGGTGCCGGAGACGGAGCTGGCTCTTCAGCTACTGGTGGTGTCGACGTAGCTACTGGATCAGTTGTTGTTCCTGTAGGAGTCGGAGTAGGTGTTGGTGTTGGTGTTGGTGTCGACGAGACCGTAGATGTAGCTATACCATTTCCACACTTACCTTGCTCGGACTGTAGTATACCATTTGCCACAAACATACAGACTGGTTGTCCTGTTACACGATCAGAGATTGTGATACCTGACGCAGCAAGCTGTGAAGGATCTGGCTCAACAGTCAAAGATTTTGTTGTCATAGCGTTAGAAACTACTGATGCAGCATGCATTACTCCTTGTTTGATGTCGACACCAAGAGATACCATCCAATCAGAGACAGTTGTGATAATAGAAGTTGAATCTCCTGAATTTGATGGAGATCCTCCACCACTATATGTTGATGATGCCGCGAGAAGTGCCTCGATATTTGCAATACGACTCTCTAGTACATCAACCTTCTTTACTTGTTCTTGCAAACCAGCAAGAGTGAATGTTGCGAGCTTATACACATCAACTCCCTTTCCATTTGCTGAAAGAACTTCAGAAGGTGCTTCTTCTGCTATCAATCCAATACGGAGAGGACTTGTTTCTGATTCAGTATTGTAATGATATCGAGCAAATTTCATATCCTTGATTGTCTTAAGGAATGACACTGTCTCTGATTCAGAAAGATATGTAATATCTTTCTTAGCTGATCGTGTTGATACATTCACAAACGAAGTTCCTGCAACATCACCGTCTACATACAATTTGTAGTATGGTGAAGTAGTTCCGATACCGACGTTGCCTGATGCATCTATACTAAGACTTGGTGATGTTGTTGGCGCTCTATTCAAATCAAGTACCTGAACAATATCCTTAACTGCGCTTAATGTGATAATCGGGAGTGCTGAGAAGTTTACTTGCTTGAAACCATATATATCTACAGATACTAATTCAGGGAATGACTCTTCGATGTTCTGAGCGATCACACCAATTTGAGTTGATGAACCAAAAGCAAATTGAGGATATTGTTCATATTTCCAGTTATATGTTGATGGTCGGAGTGAAGCAATCTTATCAAGAGCTCGAGGTAATTCTTGGATATTTGTTTTTAGGTTGATGTCAGAAGAACATGTACCTGTGAGAGTTGTACCGTCAGCGTCCTTCACACAACCTGTTGTACCAGTACCGATACGAATATCTCCGTTAACATCGAGTGTATCACTTGCGCTTGATTTACCGACGGCAACTTTAATATCAGTACTCTTAATGAGGGCGAGACCGATATTAGCAGCCAAACTTGTTGATGAAGCGATACGGAACGACTTATCAGATGAAAGGTATCCCATAGACCATGCATTCACATCATCTGTAAACTGGAATACTGAATCCCCTGTTCCACTACCGATTGAAACTCCTCCAGCAAATGTTGATGTTGCTGTAGTACTTGTTGCGTAGATGTAATCAGCAACGATTGCTCCTGCCACTGAAAGTTTTGCGTATGGTGATGTGGTACCAATACCTAATCTATTATTCGTATTATCCCAGAAGAGACTTGAAGATGTAGCAATAGCTGATGCGCCGTTACCAAATGGAATGAAACCTGAACTCAAACTTGCCCAACCA
>JACRJP010000004.1 GCA_016215455.1 Candidatus Tayloriibacteriota bacterium
AACGCAGGATTGGTATCAGCTACCTCATCTATCGGAGTACTCTATGGAGGTACAGGACTCACTACTGCACCAAGCTATGGCAACATCCTTCTCGGTAACTCATCAGGAGGGTATACATTAACAGCAACAAGTTCATTGGGATTGGCGTCAGGTACATCAACAGGTTCAGGTACTGCCGGGCAATTCCCATACTACGCTGCTGCAGGTTCTGCATTGACTGCTACATCAACGATTAATATAAGTACAGCGGGAAATATTGGTATCGGTGCAACGGCGAACACTTTCCGACTTCTTTCTTCAGCATCTGATCCAACTCTATCAGGAGTTTTGAGTACAGCATTTACTCCAACATTCACTGCTAATTCGAGTACAGTTTATAATCCAAATAATCTATCAGCAACGTATAATCTAGGAACATTTGATCAGACAGGTCAAACAAATGCACTTGCTGTTAGTTCTAATATCACAGGAAGTGGAACATCTTCTGTGGTAAGTGCTGTCTATGTAAGCTCTGGTCAGTCATCAGGTTCTTCAAATATCGTATATCACGCTGGAGTTACTTCAAATATTAATAATCTCGGTTCAGGAACAACTACTAACGCATACAGTTTTCGAGCACAGAGAAGTGGTACAGGTGTTATCAGTAACTACTATGCATACTCTGCTTCTGATGCGTATGCAAGTACAACTGCGGTTGCATATCATGGTGGTATGACCAACTATTCAGGACGATATAACTTGTATATGTCAGGTGATGCTGATAACTATATTGCAGGAAAAGTTGGAATTGGTACGACTACACCTCTACGAAAACTTGATATTGTAGGAACAAGTGCATTACCAGCATCATCAGGTGTTGTACCGACAGGTATATTCTCTGTCCGAGGATCGTTGTCAAACACTCTCGAATTTGGAGCTTCAAGTGATGCAACACTCAACTACCCAACATGGATTCAATCAGCGAATAATCAAAGCTTCGCAACAAATCATCCTTTGTTACTTAACCCTAATGGTGGAAGTATTGGTATTGGAACAACATCACCTACATTAGCAACACTTGATATAAAGGGAACTCTCGCTATCGAAGGTCAGACGGGATACTATTCAACTCTCTCACAAGCTACAGGAGATTTGATAGTTAACTTCAACGGTAGTAACTCTCAATTCGGTATTTCAAATAACGGAACAAGTCGATTGTGGATGACGTCTACAGGAAGTGTTGGTATTGGAGAAACGGCACCAGGCTCTAAGTTGGCAGTTTCAGGTAGTGCTACTATTGGTGCAAGTTATGACACGACAGCAGCACCAACAAACGGACTTCTTGTAGAAGGAAATGTTGGTATTGGTACAACAACACCTACTGCGGGTCTTGCAGTATACGGTTCAGGACAAACTACCGCAGCACTCGATACTGACGGAGCACTTGGTGGTGCAATTAAAATTATTGATAGTGGAACCGCTGTTGGAAATGGAGGTGCGGTTCTATTCGGCCTTCTTAATAGTGGAATTGGAAAATCATTCGCTGCAATTAAGGGATATGCAACGGGCGGATCATCAAATAGTGCGGGGGATCTAACCTTTGCTACGCGTAATGCAGCAGCGGATGCAACTCTTACAGAACGATTGAGAATTATGTCGACAGGTAACGTCGGTATTGGTACCACCTCACCTGGTCAGAAACTTTCAGTCGCAGGAGATGTACTCGGTAACCAATTCATCGGTTCATACTTTACTGCTACAAGTACAACAAAGTCTACGTTCCCATACGCATCTACAACTCAGATCTCTTCAACTGGTTCTGCATACTTTGCTACAAGTGGAGGGAAGGTTGGTATTGGTACAACGTCACCAGCAGAAATATTGTCTATATCAGGAAGTGGTACACAGAGACTTGTCATGGCAGATACCTCAAGTTCAGGATACTTAAAGGTTGCAGTCGCTGGAGATGATGCATTCTTCGGAAATATCGCTTCTACAGGTAGTACATATATTCAGACAAATAATGCAAACAAAATTGAAATCACTCCTGAAGGAGCTATGTTTGTTGGTGATGCTACAGCTTCAAGTACTATCGCGTTAAATGGAGGAACAGGTACAACTGCTGAACTTCTCTTTAAGAGAGGTCTTACAGAACGATGGAAGATTTTGAATACCACATCTGACCTTCTTTCATTTGTAGATGAAACTACAGATTCAACAAGAATGGCAGTTACTTTAGCAGGTTATGTTGGTATTGGAACATCAAGTCCATCAACAAAACTTACTGTATATGATGCTAGTGCGAGTAGTCATATCCGTTTTGGATTTTCCGATCAATACCATTGGACCTTTGGAAGAGATAGTTCACTTGGTACGTTCACCTTGAGTGATCAGGCTTCAACAAAACTTGCAGTTCTCAATACAAGTGGAAATGTTGGTATAGGTACGACGACTCCTGCGGAAAAGTTAGATATTGAAGGTGGAACAAGTGAAGGTAAATTTAAAATAGCGGTTGATTCAGCAGATACAGGTATAAAGATGTATCGTTGGAGTGGTGTTGGAACAGGTTATTATCCATGGCAGATGATAACAGGACAAACTAGTGGTGGTGATCTAAATTTCATGACTGCTAGTGCGGGATACGGAAGTGTTGGTACCGAGTCGTTTGATAGAAATGTTTTAACTTTCAAGAATTCTGGAAATGTTGGAGTCGGATCATCATCACCGTACGCACGACTATCGGTAAAGGGGGCTGGATCAACTACGGGTGTAAACTTCCAAACAACAAATTCAAGTGATTCACCTGTATTTACTGTTTTGGACAGTGGTAATCTTGCTGTAGGTTCAAATGCCTCTGCAGCAACATCTTTTTATGGAGCATATGTATATGGAACACTCTCTGGAAGCTCTAATCAATCAGGTATTTTGAGTCGTCCTACAATTGGATCTGAGGCTACTGTAGAGGCAAGTGGTATACGTTCACTTGTAAGTACAGCTAACTCAGCATTTACTGCAGCTGTTGTGGCGGCTTTCAGAGCAGATACTGTTATTAAAGGTGCAGCTTCAACTGTTACAAGTGCTATAGGTCTCGATGTTCTTGATCAAACTGTTGGTACGAACAATTATGGTATTCGTTCTCAGGTGACTTCAGGTACCGATAAATATAACATCTATGCCAATGGTACAGCACAAAATTATTTTGCCGGTAATGTAGGTGTTGGTACAACAACACCAGCTAATAAACTTGAAGTATATAATGGTAACCTTCGTATTGATGGAAATGGATATGGTTTGGTATTAAATTCTCCAACTTTGGATGATAATGGAAGAAATGCAATTAAGTTTACGAATAATTCATATGCACCTTTTGTCGGAGATGATCATGCTGATCAGCTCTTTACCTTTATGTCGACTTTCAGTAACACTCGAACAAATGATGCCATCCTTCGAGTTCATGGTAGTGCCGCATCAAGTTGGGGAACATATTTGAGTCTTACTCATGATGGGACAAATGGAATCATTTCGACCGATACTGGATCACTTCTTCTTTCATCTGCTAGCAACGTCGGTATTGGTACCACTTCACCTGGTCAGAAACTCTCAGTCGCAGGAGATGTATTAGGTAACCAATTCATTGGTTCATATTTCACAGCGACTTCTACAACAAATCGATCAACCTTCACGTACGCTTCAACTACACAAATTAGTTCAACAGGTTCAGCTTGGTTTGCAACTGGTAGTGGTAATGTAGGAATCGGTACGACTTCGCCATATGGAAAATTGGCGATTAATAACACAGGTAGTGATGATTCTCTCTTTATATCAGATCAAACAGATCCTGATGGATCACCATTCCGCATTGCACAGACGGGAGCAGTATTTATAAATGCTTCATCGACGATGGCGACTACTACCCACTTTGGATCAAGTCCAGCTTTGACAATATTCCATAATGGAGCAGATGGGGGTCCAACAGGAGGTGCATTTCTCTTTGATCCAGCAGGTGGAAATAGAAAGATGACATTCTATAGTAACCAGATTCAGTCGACATTTTTTAACTCAGGTGGATATGCCGGTATTAACCTCATGCCTCTTTTGAGTGCAGGATCATCAGGTGTTGGTATCGGTACAACCACAAACAATTGGCCTGGTTACCTTACAATTCAGGGTACAAGTACAAGTAACTCAAACGGTGCTATCTCAATATTTGACTCAGCAGGAACTCAGACACTTCGATTTACTGATGCAGGACGACTTGGTATCGGTACTACAACCCCAGGTCAACTGCTTTCAGTCGCAGGAGATGTACTTGGTAACCAATTCATTGGTTCATACTTCACTGCAACTTCGTCAACAAACAAATCAACATTCACATACGCTTCAACAACGGTTGTGAGTTCAACTGGTTCTGCATATTTTGCAACGGGTAGTGGTAGTGTGGGTATTGGAACGACTTCGCCATATGGAAAATTGGGAGTAAGTTATGGATCAGGAAATGACGTTCGTGAAGTTACTGCAGGTAACACCTTTGGCCTCATTTCTCGATATGATGACAATTCGAATTCTATAGGTTTGCATATGCAAAATCTTGGTATATATGCGACATCATCATATGGATCTCGAATACGAACATCACTTTCTTCAAATGCTGCAGGTGTTATTACTTCTGCGATCGCTTCTGAAATAAGTACTATTCGAACTCAAGATTGGGTTGATACTGCATCACAAACATCAGCCCTTACGTTTGCTACTCGAAATGGTAGTTCGGGTCTCGCTGAAAAAATGCGAATCACTCCAAGTGGAGCACTTGCTTTGGGTACAACATCAGCAAATGCTTTGATTCACGCAAAGCAAACAAACTCTAATGGTGATGTAGCAATACGTATTCAAAATAGCGATACAAACTCAGCATCGACAGCTTCACTGTACTTTACGGTAACAACAAATGATTACTACAATGGAGCATTTATCAGAACTGTTCGATCACCGGCAAACAATCTTTTATTCGGAGTAAATGATACTGAGTATATGAGATTGGATGATGCAGGAGAGTTAGGAATTGGAACTTCAACACCTGTATCAAAATTACAACTTGCAGGAAGTGCGCCTAAACTTACTATCACCGACACTGCAGCCTCTACAAACCTTAAGCACTTTTTCCTCGAATCATCTGCAGGTAACTTCAGTATTGGCACAACAACTGACGCTCTTACTACTTCAAGTACACGACTCTTTACTATCAAGAGTAGTACTTCAGCAGTCGGTATTGGAACTTCAACTCCAACAGCTCGTCTCGATATTAATGAACAGGGTACAGGTATTATCGGTCTTACTGTTGATGCCGGTACTTCAGGTGTTGATATTGCTCGATTCCAACGACAAAGTGCAAGTAATGCTGGTATTGCAATCGGAGCAGGTGGAGGCCTCGGACAAGTTAACTGGTTCTATAACGGAGCAGGAACAGGAAAGACAAATGCCATGTTCTATGATGCAACATCAGGAACTCTTCGAATCGCTACATCGACAGTAAACATCACAACAGGTGTCGAACCAATTCAAATTAAGAATTCAAACGGATTTGTTGGTTTTGGAACAAGTTCTCCTTCAACAATGCTTCATATCGGTTCGGTTGCTAATCCAGGAAGTGTACGTGTAGCAAACGGATATCTTTGTGTCGATACCAACGATACATGTTCAGCTGCAAACGCTGCTGGAGGTATCTATTCAGTAACAGCTGCGACAACAGGTGCCGACCTTGCTGAAAATTACAAGACAAATGATGCGTCACTTGTAGCAGGAGAAATTGTCGCTTTGGATGCAACTACTCCAGGATATATTCGACGAGCACAAGGAACAGATGAGGTGTTCGGTGTTATTTCAACAAAACCCGGAGTTCTCCTCGGTCGTGAAATTAATGAGTCACGCCCTGTAGCTCTTACAGGACGCGTACCTCTTAAGGTGAATAACGAAGGAGGGGTCATCATGCCTGGAGATCAGATTTCTCTCTCATCAGTAGCTGGTGTTGGTAAAAAAGCATTTGGAGCAGAAGCAAGTGTTGGTGTTGCTCTCGAATCATTCAATGGAGTAAGTGGTGTTATCGAAGTCTTCATGGATCGTCATGCTGGAACATTTAAAGATAGTAAGCTCACTGCGCTCACTGTTTCAAAGGTTAGTGATATCACTTCAATTGTTAATCTTTCTCAAGCTAATATTGGAGGAGGTTCAGTCATTACGGTCGCTGCAAATGGTAATGTTGGAATTGGTACAACTACACCAAATTACAAAATGCAGGTTGCTGGGGATATTGCAGCAACAGCGTTTGTTAACGTTTCAACTCGAACAAGTAAGAAAGACATTGAATATGTAAGTGAAGCTGATAAGGAATCATTCCTTGAAAAGATTCGATCAGTCAAAATTGCACGATATCATTACTCAGCTGAGTCGAGTGATGCTCCACAACGTCTCGGTCTCATTGCTGAAGAGGCACCAACAGAAGTACTCTCAGTTGATGGAAAGGGGGTTGATGTATATAAATTCTCAACATTTGTACTTGCAGGTGTACAGGTTCAGGATGAACGTATCACTCAACTTGAAAAAGAACTTGCTCAAACAAAGGTTTCTCTCAATGAACTTACAACTGCAGTTGCATCAAGTACCGCTGCAGCACAAAACACACAAGGTCTCACAAGTCTTATCGTTACAACTATCGGTTCATACTTTGATCAGATGGGGGTAAAGATATCAGCTTCAGTTGCTGAATTTAAGGATGTTATTGTTGCAAAACTCACTGCTAAAACAGTTACTGTTGAAGAGGGAATCACCATTAAGGATAAATCAACAGGTGCATACTACTGTATGGTGATAAATAATGGAGTTATGATGAATACTCCAGGTGCTTGTGGAAGTCCAGAAACTGTAGTTGCAACTACAACAATCACTACAACTTCATCTCCAGTTGTTACATCACCTCTCATTACACAAGCCACAACAACAGCAACAACTACGTCACCGACACTGGAGATAGCAACAACGACTCCATCAGGAACAAATGGAGGTGATATAGGGTCATCTTCAACAGATACTGCGAGTTCGACTCCAGAAACAGTAGTATCACCTGAACCTACATCAAGTACAGATACTGTTGTTTCAGGTACAGAATCAACCCCGATCCCAGAAGTAACTGTTACCCCGGAATCAACTCCAGCCCCAGAACCAACACCTGATGTTGTTATGACGTCACCTGAGCCTGTAGTTTCATCAGATACATCACCAGCTACAAATTAAGTGGTATACTATAGCCATATTAATTGATTAAAGAAGAAACAATGACACTACGAGTTGCCATCAACGGTTTTGGAAGAATTGGACGAGCTTTTTATAAAGTAGCTCGAGAAAATAAAGAGATTGAAATAGTTGCAGTCAATGATCTCGCTGATATCAAGAATATTGCGTATCTTCTCAAGTACGATACTGCATACGGTGTCAGTCCATTTGATGTGAAGGCAAAAGAAGATGGTTCTGGTTTTATTGTTGATGGGAAAGAAGTTATCTACACAAGTATTAAAGATCCTGCACAGCTCCCTTGGGCACAACTCAAAATTGATGTCGTTGTTGAATCAACAGGTCTTTTTACATCAAGTGAAAAAGCTCAGGCACACATTACTGCTGGTGCAAAACGTGTCGTTGTCTCAGCTCCAATCAAAGACGATCCAGCATCTCCAATCCAAGGTGCAACAGTTCTCATGGCAATGAATGAAGAAGCACTCAAGACATGTGTCATTAGTTCAAATGCATCATGTACGACAAATGCAGGTAGTCCACTTCTCGCAATTCTCGATGAATCTATCGGTGTTGAAAAAGCGCTTCTCAATACAGTTCACGGCTATACAGCAAGTCAGGCTCTTGTAGATGGTCCAAGTAAAAAAGATTTTCGTGAAGGACGTGCTGCAGCAATGAATCTTGTACCATCTTCAACTGGTGCTGCAATTGCAGTGACAAAGATCATGACACACCTCAAAGGACTCTTTGATGGTATTTCGGTTCGTGTGCCGGTGGTAACAGGATCACTTGTTGATGTGACATTTGTTGCAAAGAAGAATACTACTGTAGAAGAAGTAAATGCACTTCTTAAAGCCGCTGCAGCAGAACCACGCTGGAAGGGAATATTCACTACAAATGAAGAACAGCTTGTTTCTTCTGATATTGTTGGTAATCCTCACGCTTCAATCGCTGATCTCTCATTTACTCGAGTTGTTGGAGGTAATCTTGTAAAGGTAATGGCCTGGTATGACAATGAGATGGGGTATACGCATACACTTGTGCGGCATGTGGTTGAGGTGGGGAAGTTAATCTAAAAATATGAAAAAAATTACAAATATAGGAGGTGCTTTAATAATTGCAACAGTACTTAGTTTTCCATTTATGTATCTCGGGTACATTCTGGCATTAGGTAGTGTGTACGAAGTTGTAACTTTTGTACTTTGGTACGTTGTTACACCTTTGATTTTTATCACCTCAATTTATATTGGATATAGGAACTCAAAGTCAGAAAATCAATCGAGAGTATTTACTTGGGTTACTAGAATTTGTGCATTAGTGCTTTCGGGATGTTTAATTTGGTTGACGAGTTTTACTGTAAAAAATATGGTATCTGACCAAATAGGTGAATCAAATCAAAATTTTCCTACAATACCAGCGGGAAAGATGATGCAGTAGAAAGAGCTATCTGGCATAAGTATCCTCTATCTTTTCTTTGGTTACGGTATAAAAGGAAATATATAATATAATGAAAAAAATAAATTGGTTAAGAATTTCTCTTTTTGTCCTTCTGTTGATAGGTGTTACCTACTTGTTTTTTCAGTTAGACGATAAGCAGAGTTTATTTCATGACTACAGTTGGTTTTCTATTTATATAGTCTATATATTTACAAATATTTTGGGCGGCATGCTAGGATTTGGTGTTGGATTAATTATTGAAATGCTTGTATTGTATGGCATCGCTGCTTTATTAGAAAAAATAATTTCTAGGATCTTCTCACTAAGAAGAATGGGGAGGTAGAAAAATAAATTAAATAGCATGAAAAAGATCTTTATTATAATTTTGGTGATCGTCGCAATTGTAATAGTTACAGGTCTATGGATAAGTTATTCTAAGGGGTGTAAATGGGAAGGAACTGGATGTGTCATTAGAGAGTATCAAATTTTAAATGATACGAAAATAAGTTACAGTAACGAAAAGTATGGATTTGAATTCCAGTATCCTTCGTCATGGCCAAGACCAATAGAAAAAGATTTTGGTACAAAGATATCTTTGCAGTTTGAAAAAGGTTTCTCAATTCTATATGGTACTCATGTTACTGAAAGTACTGGAGAAGTGCGTACTTTTGACCAGGTTATAAGTAGTCCACATAAAATAATTAAAATAGACAACAAAGAGGTAGTAAGAGTTGAAGATTCGTATAAGGGGATCTCTGTACACATTGCTTATATCAAAGGAAAAGATAATAAGATTTTATCTATTGAAGATAGTAGTGGTCTGATCTCTGCTGAAGATTTTGATGAAGTTATATCTTCCTTTGGTTTTACATTTAAATAAAGCATCTTTGTATATACTCATAACATCATGAAAAAATTAGATAAAATAGCGGGAATTGTTTCGATGTATTGTGTTAATATAGAATTATGAGAGTAAGGGTATTTACTGCATCAACTGAAATTGAGGCTTCTATTATTAGAGGGGCTTTAAGAAATGTAGAAATTGAAGCTTGGATTGGACCAGGAGAGGGTAGTCTGTCTCTCCAGGCCCGTAGTCGTGGTCCTAATGTTCCTCATGATATCTTTGTTGAGGATAAGGATGTGACACAAGCACTTGAGGTACTTAAAGAAATACAATCGGATACAGTTTGAGAGTATAAATTTACTTGCCATACGTAGTCTTCCTGTTACACTTAAGGTATGAAAAATATTAGAATCATTATCGGAGCCATCGTTGTAATAGTAATCGTTGGGTTTATCGTTTCGTATTCTTCGAACAAGAAGTCGACATCAGAAAAACAGACCATTAAGATCGGAGTCATTGCTCCTGTTACCGGCCCTGCTTCTGCTTTCGGCCAACCCCTCGTGAAAGCTCTTGAACTTGCCTTAAATGATGTTCCAAAGGATTCTAAATATACTTATGAAATTGTTGTAGAAGATGATGCTACAAATCCAGCTAAGTCAGCAAGTGCTGCACAAAAATTAATACAAATCGATAAGGTACAAGGAATTATTTCTGCAACTTCTGGTACAGGAAATGCGATTATGCCTATCGTCACTGCAGCGAAGATTCCTCAAATCTGTGTGGCTTGTGCTGATAGAAAAATTGCCACAGGTACATATAGTTACACAAGCTCAATCCAACCTGAAGATGAAGGAAAGGTCTATATTGATTATGCAGTAAAGACAGGGGTTAAGACTCTTGGAATGCTCAATCAAATTCACCCAGGGATCAATGCTGTTGCGGATGGTATAAAAGGAGCCGCTTTGAAACAAGGTGTACAGATTGTACATGAAGAAAGATTCGATGGAAATAATCGAGATTTCAAAACTATTGCTGCGAAAGCTGCTAAGGCAAAGGCAGATGTATATTACATTCAAGCTCTTCCACCTTCTCTTGATATTCTCGGTAAGGAACTTTACGATCTTGGTGTGAAAAATCTTGCTGCTGGGTCGGGTGCGTTTACTATCTCAGCAAATCCTGCCTTTTACGAGGGGAATTGGTACAGTGAGTCACTTTCTGATGTATCCTTTACTGATAGATTTCAAAAGGCATATCCTGATGTAAGATTCAATGTACGTACAGCTCCTTACGGTTATGATGCTTTTATGATGTTAGTGAAAGGATTTGAAAAAGGTGGAGATATGGGAACATATCTTTCTAATCTCACCGAATATGAAGGATTGGTGGGAAGACAATACAAGAATAGCGGTACAAATTACTTCGCATCTCTTCCTGGAATTTACAAAATCCAAGACGGCAAGCCAACTCTTATTTGGAAAGAGTAGGCACTACAGATGTATTCACAATTGAATACAAGTATTAAAAAGCGTCTTGTGTTACTATAACTATGATATGAAACTACTCATTGCCGCTGATCATGCAGGAATTGAACTCAAAAATGCTCTTGTAAAGCATGTACAAGATGCTGGTCATGAGATTGTTGATATGAGTCCGACTGTTACAAGTCCTACTGATGATTATCCTATTATCATGCACCCAGTAGCAATTGAAGTAGCACGTGATCCAGAAAATATTAAGGCTATTATCATCGGCGGTTCTGGTACTGGAGAGGCAATTGAAGCAAATCGACACCGAGGAGTTCGTGCAGCGATTTATTATGGTGGTAATCCTGAAATTGTAAAACTATCTCGTGAGCATAACAATGCAAATGTTCTTTCTCTTGGAGCACGTTTTTTGAGCAAAGAAGATGCGGTAAGTGCGGTGAGTCTTTGGCTCGCTACACCTTTTTCAGGAGATGAACGTCATGTACGTAGAATAAAAGAGATTGATACGTTATAATCATAGAATGAAATCGTATTTTAATAAAAAAGGTTTTACCCTCATTGAACTTCTTGTGGTAATTTCTATTATAGGTCTCCTGTCGTCTGTTGTTCTTGCTTCACTCAATGTTGCTCGATCAAAGGCACGTGATGCACGACGCTTGTCTGATATACGCCAAATACAGAATGCTCTTGAGTTGTATCGATCAAATAACAACACATATCCTGACAGTGGAAGTTTTCGAGAAAACTCTTGTAACACAGGAACAGCAAGTGACACTGGTACACCTGTTGCTGCGTGGGACAGTGCTTTAAGTCCATTAGTTTCTGCAAAATATATTGCAAGTTTACCAGATGATCCACAAAATAAAGGAACACTTAATACATCGCGTAATTATTGTTACGCGTATGCTGTTTCAAGTGCGAGTATATACAGCTCTTGTTTGGATATTCAGTCTGGAGCATACGAAGCACTTTCAAATTACGAATACGCACTGTTCCTAAGTCTTGAGAATACTCCAACTCAAGGGAAGGTTATCAACTGGAAAGCTGATACAAGTTCTGTGAGTGCTCCTATATCCGCGGCTACTTTAAACGCTAAACCCTATAACTACTGTATTCTCGGTCCAAGAAAATAAAACCTCATGAAAGTAATCCCTGCAATCCTGCCTGATTCATATGAAGAACTTGAAGACAAAGTAGAACTTGTTAAAAGTCTCGTACCTGTTGTTCAGATCGATATTTGTGATGGTCACTACACACCGTATCCTACATGGCCGTATAAGAAGCATGATGAAAATTTTGATGCAATTCAACGAGAAGAGAAAGGTCTACCATTCTGGGAGGATGTAAACTTTGAAATTGATCTCATGGTCGTGCGTCCTGAGGAATTACTCGCGGAATGGGTCCAAGCCGGTGCTGCTCGTATAGTTCTTCATGTTGATTCAACTGAAAAACTTGGTGAGTGTATTGAAGAGTTACATGGAAAAGTCGAGATTGGACTTGCGGTACAGATTGGTACTGATCTTGAAAAAATAACTCCACATATTGAGAAAATACAGTTCATTCAATGTATGGGAATTGCTCATATTGGTAAACAAGGTGAACCTTTTGATCCTCGAGTACTTGATGTTATTGGAGCAATAAAGACAAAGTTTCCAGGAACTCTCATTAGTGTTGATGGGGGAGTTAATGAAGAAAGTGCATCTTCTTTAAGTGAAGCGGGAGTAGAACGACTTGTTGTAGGATCTGCTCTATATACCGCTCACAATATTCCACAGGCACTTGATTACTTCAAGTCAGTTTAACTGTTATACTGAAGAAGAAATCTAAGTACCCTACTATATATGTCACTTACCGACGAAAAAGTTTTTGACCTTGAGAAAAAAGCTTTAGCCATTCGAAAATCAATCATTACCATGCTCATTGAAGCTGGATCAGGACATACTGCCGGCCCCCTCGGTATGGCTGATATTTTTACGTATTTATATTTTGTTGCCTTGCGTCATGATCCTAAGAATCCTTCGTGGGAAGATCGAGATCGTTTTGTATTATCGAACGGCCACATCTGTCCAGTACTCTATGCAACTATGGCACACGCAGGCTATTTTCCTGTACACGAACTTATGACATTACGAAAGTTCGGTGCTCGTTTACAAGGTCATCCACATCGAGAATGGTTGTCTGCGCTTGAAACAAGCTCAGGACCACTTGGTTCTGGTCTTTCTCAGGCTGTTGGTATGGCACTTGCAGAGAGAATTACCGCAGGACGTACATCCCCAAAACAATTCTATTGTTTTACTGGTGATGGGGAACTCGACTGTGGTCAGATATGGGAAGCAGCTATGCTTGCCGGTAAAGAAAAAATTCAAAATCTTACGGTGGTAATTGATCGAAACAATATTCAAATTGATGGTTTTACCGAAGATATCATGCCACTCAATCCACTTGCTGATAAATGGCGTTCGTTTAATTGGCATGTTCAAGAGATCGATGGACATAACTTTAGAATGATAGAAGAAGCGTTTGGTCAGGCAAGAGCAGTGTTTGATAGGCCGTCAGTTATTATTGCAAACACTATCCCATCAAGAGGAATACCTGATTTTGAAGGAAAATTTGAATGGCATGGTAAGCCACCACAGACAGATGAGGAAAAAAAGACAGCGCTAGATGCATTACGGACACTCAGTGGAAAACTTAAGAATGAACACAGTACTCTTTAGTGATATACTAGAAGAAATCAAAACATATGGACAAACAAAATAAAAAAATGAAGGTGTTTCTTAGTGTACTTAGGGTTATTGAAGTTCTTTACCTTCTCACTTTCTTTTTTGTTATCTTCGCACAGCAAGCTCTTAATGATGTTGCAATTCACGATAGTATTGTGATGCTTTCAAAGATCTGGATCAATACATCATATATGGTGCTTCCAGTTCTTCTTTTCAAGAACGTCCTTGTTGCGATTCTTAATAATGGGATTCTTAGTCATAAGGCAAAGTTGTTTATACTTGTACGTTGTGCAATCTACGTTGTCCTTACCATCTACGCATATCCATTGATCCTTGCTCTCTAAGGATTAAGGTGTGGTGTGTTAAATCTATCTACCTATGCTCAATCCAGAGCAGAAACTCAATCAAAAAGTCTTCAGTCATGATGTTGAACAACTCCCAATTCGCAAAGGTTTTGGAGAAGGTCTTTTGTTTGCAGCTGAAAAAGATGAACGAGTAGTTGGTTTGTGTGCTGATCTTACTGACTCAACGGTAATGAACTTGTTTAAAGCAAAATTTCCGACTCGTTTCATTGAGATGGGAGTTGCTGAACAGAATCTTGCATCGGTTGCTTCAGGAATGGCGGCTATGGGCAAGATTCCTTTCATTACATCGTATGCAATGTTTAGTCCTGGACGTAATTGGGAACAAATTCGTACAACAATTTGTTATAACAATGTACCAGTGAAGATCGCTGGTTCACATGCAGGTGTATCTGTAGGACCTGATGGTGGAACACATCAAGCTATTGAAGACATAGCTATTATGCGTGTCATTCCACGTATGGTCGTGATCTCTCCGTGTGATGCTATCGAGGCTCGAAAAGCTACACTTGCTGCTGCACAAAGTCCTGATCCTACGTATATTCGTCTTGCTCGAGAAAAAACCCCTATCATCACTACTGAAGCTACTCCTTTTACTATTGGTAAAGCTCATATCATATTCCATCCAGAGGGAACACAGAAAGCAGATGTTGGTATCATTGCAACTGGGGCGCTTGTTCATAAAGCTTTGGTTGCTGCTCAAAAGTTGTCACAACATGGTATTTTTGTAAAAGTACTTAATGTTGCAACAATTAAACCTCTTGATGAAGAAGCTGTGTGGAGACTTGCTCACGAAACAAAGGCGATTGTAACTGTTGAAGAACATCAAATTAAAGGTGGACTCGGTGGGGCTGTAGCAGAATGTCTTGCTGTACACTATCCAGTACCTATAGAGTTTATTGGTGTTCATGATGTGTTTGGTCAGTCAGGTACTCCCGAAGAACTCATTGAGCATTATGGTATGGGTGAATCGCATATCATTACAGCTGTTCGAAAGGTTATCTTGCGTAAGAAATAAATTTTGTTATACTATTCTCCAATGAAACAGTTTGTAAAAAGTTCAGGCGTCACATATAAGTTTATTAAGCTCACCCTCTGGAATATTCCTCGAGAGCTGACTTTTGTGATGTAATCTATCAAACTAAACTTACACCCCAAAAATGAGCTCTTGAGAGATCGAGAGCTCATTTTACATTTGGCATCACGAGTGTGGTGCAGCAGTTCATTCAACTCAACATCAGTCTGTCGATCGTTATGATTGTCTATCACAACAATAAGCCCGGCACACGCCGTCACCCCAATCCATCTCCCATCGAAGCGACGGGGCATAAAGTGGGAAAGAACGCTTGGAAAACAGATACCGACCAAGGAGGTCCACCGATTCAGTGTGTGTTTACCGACTTGGTAAGTCCTCCGGCTTTTGTGGAGATCGATGCGTATCGAACTCTCACGGCCGCCAAAAAGGCAGAGAATCTGCGACTGTTTGGAAAAGGCACACCGGGATGGAAGCTGCATGTGCTTCCTAAGATTCGGGAAGCTCGCATTTTGCGTAGTCTTCACGACTATATCAGCCCCGGATCACCATCTGTCATTGCCGCTTCTGGTGGTTGGGAAGCAGCGGGATGCTGACGTCGAGTTCTTTTTCGCTGTCCTCGCGACAGCTTTTTTATTTAAAATGTAGTAGTATATCGAATACATACATGAGTGATTTACTATTAAAAATCAAATCAGATTTTGAGCCAGCAGGTGATCAACCAACAGCTATTGCTGCTCTTACTGAAGGAATCAAAAAAGGTCTTGATAAGCAGACTCTTCTTGGTGTTACTGGTTCTGGAAAGACATTCACCATTGCACATGTTCTTGCAAATATTCAGAAGCCAACTCTTGTTATTGCTCACAACAAGACACTTGCAGCACAGCTTGCACAGGAATTTAGAGAGTTCTTTCCTAATAATGCTGTACACTATTTCGTCTCATACTATGACTACTATCAGCCTGAGGCATATATGCCGGCATCTGATACGTATATAGAGAAGGAGGCAATGATTAATGAAGAGATCGATCGACTTCGCCATGCTTCGACTCAGGCACTACTTACGCGTAAAGATGTCATCATCGTTGCTTCTGTATCGTGTATATATGGTTTGGGAAGTCCTAAGGAATACGAGAAGGTAAACATTAAAATTGCAAAGGGAACTGAACTCTCACGTGCAGATCTCATTCGTAAGCTCATTGATATTCATTTCGAGCGAACGAATGCTGATATTGAACCAGGTAAATTCCGTGCTGTTGGAAACTCACTTGAGATCATGCCGGTGAACGAGCGTGTGATCTATCGACTTGAATACGAGGGTTCTACTATCTCGCACATTAGTGAGATTGACCCAATCACTCGACGTATCAGTAACTCTCTTGATGTCTTTTTCCTTTTCCCAGCGAAGCATTTTATTAGTGATAAAGATCAAAGTGCCCGAGCATTTAAAACTATCTCAGCAGAGCTTGAGGTGCGATTAAAGGAATTGACTGCTGCAGGCAAAAATCTTGAAGCAGAACGTTTGAAGCGTCGTGTGAAATATGACCTCGCTCTCATTCGTGAGGTTGGCTATTGTAATGGTATCGAGAACTACTCACGACACTTCTCTGGTATGAAAGCAGGTGAAGCTCCTGACACGCTACTTGCATATTTTCCTCATAAGCCTGATGGGACTCCTGATTTTCTTACAGTGATTGATGAATCACATGTTACAGTACCTCAACTCGGTGGTATGTACGCTGGTGATGCATCCCGAAAGAATACTCTTGTTGATTTTGGTTTCCGTCTACCTTCAGCTAAGGATAATCGACCTCTAAAATTTGATGAGTTCGAAGAGCGAGTAGGTCAAACTATCTATGTTTCAGCAACTCCAGGTAAATATGAAATAGAGAAAAGTAAAAAAGTAGTTGAACAAGTTATCCGTCCAACAGGTCTCATTGATCCTGCGATCCTCATCAAGCCAGTTGTCGAAAAAGGAACATATAAGGGCCAAATCTTTGATTTTATCGATGAAGCTGAAAAGACAATCAAGAAGGGTGATCGTGTACTAGCAACAACCCTTACTAAAAAGATGGCTGAAGATCTCAGTGAATATCTCAAAGAGAAGGGAATGAAGGCTGAATATCTTCACAGTGATATTAAAACAATTGATCGTATTACAATTCTTACCGAGTTCCGTAAGGGTAAATTTGATTGTCTTGTCGGAGTAAACCTTCTTCGTGAAGGACTCGATCTACCAGAAGTGTCACTCATTGGTATTCTTGATGCTGATAAAGAGGGATTTTTGCGTTCAGAAACATCACTTATCCAAACAATTGGTCGTGCGGCACGTAACGTTAATGGTCGTGTCATTCTCTACGCAGATACTATGACAGGTTCATTGGAACGAGCTATTAAAGAGACTGATCGACGACGTGCTATTCAAGTTGCATATAACACACAACACGGTATTACTCCTCAGACCATTACTAAAAAGATTCACGATATCACTGATCAAATTCGTTCAGAACATGCAAAAGCTGTAACAACACTTCTTGGTATTGATGCACAGATGTTTGCTGAAAATCCTAAAAAACTCATTGCACGTAAAGAGGCTGAGATGCTTGAAGTGGTAAAGATTCTTGATTTTGAGAGTGCTGCTATTCTACGCGATGAAATTGCTGTCCTCCGTGAAAAAGCCGGTATTACTAAAAAGGGAAAGACGGTTAAGAAAAAAGAACCTAAGGAAAAGTTTGTACCCAGAAATCGTTTAATTAAAAAAGATCTTACAGATTCTGATGAATAGCTAAGAGTATAAATAGAAAGCCCTCAAAGACCGGAGTCAGTGAGGGTGCTTCTTGTTGATAACATCAGCGTTGACCGAGGGCAGCGCGCCGTTCGCGCTCGATCTCCTCGATTGATTTCGCTGGTTCACAACATTGTGGGACGAATCCCGGAATGCTAGTGAGTCCCTGGCGGGGCTGTGGCAATGGATTGCCTTGGCGATCCAGCCAGGGCACCGCGGAAGGAACCCGTGGCCGCCATGATTGATCATCAGGCGGACAGGGAACTTGTCCTTGGGGTGGTGCCATGACCACAGCCTGGCTCGGATAGAGCTTGATCACCGGGAGTTTAAAGTCCCGGTCCAACTTGGTGACCCATCGGTCAATCACGATGCCGGCTGCTCCAACGGGTGGAGAGATGAAGGTGGCAGCGAGATTTCCGCCTGTAGCCATTCCTGATCCTTCTCCCCAAAGCGCAGCTTTGAGAATCACTTCCCGAGTTTCATGACCGGGATACGTGAGGATAAGTTGGTTGTCACGTCTTGGGGACGCATTAATGGTTGCCGGAGTAGTCCCGACAAAATTTCCATTAAGGAAAACCTGAGCCCCTTGAGGCTCACTATCCACGATAGCAGGACGTGTAAGTCCCAGATTTGTGGCTTTCGTGACGGTGTTGCAA
This sequence comes from Candidatus Tayloriibacteriota bacterium, assembly GCA_016215455.1. Classification (GTDB taxonomy): domain Bacteria; phylum Patescibacteriota; class Minisyncoccia; order Phycocordibacterales; family PALSA-1337; genus JACRJP01. Next base: position 18,582 of record JACRJP010000004.1, read on the forward strand.
CCGGAACAGATAATGGCTGCGGCTGCCAACAGAAGAATTGCGAGGAGCTTGGGAAGTTGCATACAGTAATCGAGGTTGATTGTATGGTCTTCTAGATACTGAGTACCTAGGCCTGTTAAAATAGTACCACATATTTACTAATAAATCAAGTATATGTATTATATTTGAAATAAGCCTCAAATAAGCCAGTTTTCCTCAGTTTTTATAAGATTTTTGAATTTTTTACTGGTATAATATGAGACATGAAAATTACCCGTTCACCCTGGATTCACCAACTCAATTCAGAGCGTCCTACAGTTAGTCTTACTCAGGATATTTCAACAGAGATTGCTATCATAGGTGCGGGTATTGCTGGTATATCAACTGCTTTTTTTATTCTCAAAAATACTAATAAAAAGGTTGTTATTCTCGAAAAGAATATGTTGGGTCATGGAGCAACAGGTCACAACGCTGGTCAGGTTGTAACTTATTTTGAACGACCATTTGCTGAACTTGTTAAGGATTTTGGTCTTAAACCCGCATGTGAAGGTCAAAAAGATATTGATATGGCATGGGATCTTATTGAACTCATGTACCGTGAAGCAGGACTCAATATTCCTTTCTCAAGATTTTCAGGACATGCGGGATTTTCAAACAAAGAACAAGTCATTCACGAACTTGAGGATTTGTATTGGAAACGTGAAGGAGGCCTTACTGTTGATCCTGTATATATTGCTGACAGCTGTGATTGGTCTGCAACATTACCAGAAAAATACAAAGGACTGTATCTCCCAGAAAAGCATTCTGTAATACTTGAACGACTTACCACTGCAAATACTTCATATATTGCTGTACATAGTGCACAAAAAGGTTGTGTTAATTCCGCTCTTTTTTGTCAGGAAGTACTTGCGTATCTTTTGGTAACATATCGAGATCGTTTTGTGCTTTACGAAAATACTCCGATACATAAAGTGGTATTGCGACATAGTAATGCCCTTATCGATGCAATCAAACATACTGTGCAAGCTGAACGCGTGATCTTGTGTACTAATGGATTTGAGAGTCTTACCATCCTCAATGAAACAGGCCTCGATATTGATACAAAATTCCATCACAATGTTGAGGGTAAAGTTGGATACATGTCAGGGTATCTTGAGACGTTTAATAAGCCACCTGCAGCGATTAGTTACTATACTGATGTTGATTCAACGATTAAAGATCCTTATTTCTATCTCACACGACGTATTCATGAGCATGAAGGTAAAAAAGATTATAACCTTATCTGTGTAGGTGGTCCTGATGTTAGTCTTGAAGATCGAACTGAATATATCAAAGACTACGATTTTCCTGAAGAAGCTCAGAAACAGATTGATGAGTTTGTAAAATCTACATATGAGACTGATCCAAACAAAAAGATCGATTATCAGTTTACATGGCATGGACTTATGGGATATACACCGAAAGGAGTACGTCTTATAGGTATGGAACCAAAAAATCCTGTTTTGCTTTATAATTTAGGATGTAATGGTGTCGGTATTCTTCCTTCGATTCATGGAGGAGAGCGATTGAGTCGTATTATTCGAGGTGATGTTGTGCCACAGTCAATTTTTGATCCGCGTTAATTATATTTACACATATGTCTACATTAGCAGCTGTTGGAATAGGGGTTGGATCTGATGCATATCTCGCAGCAGCTAATGCGTGCAATGAAGCACTAGAGACTCTCAAAAAGACTCCTCATCTATATATCGTATATGCTTCTGTTGCATACGATCAAACAAAGATGCTTGCAGGTATTCGATCTGTTTCAGGAGACGCTCTTGTCGTTGGTTGTTCTACTGCTGGTGAAATTGCTACTTCTGGTCCAATTAAAGATCACTCTATCGTCGTCATGGCAATTTATTCTGAGACGATAAAATTCTGTGCTGCGGTTGGGGAGAATATTAAAGATGGGGCAGAACAAGCAGGTGAGAATGTTGCGAATGCTGTTAAGGCATGTGCCCGAGAAGAATTAAAGTCTTTTGTTATGTTCCCTGATGTACTTGTAGGAAATGGCGCAGATATCGTACGTGGAATTCTCAAGAGTCTTGGAGAATATTTTCCTGTTGTTGGTGGTGCAGCAGGTGATGACTTTGCTTTCAAAACAACGTATCAGTACCTTAATGACAAGGTTTACACGGGTTCTGTTGTAGGTCTAGGCCTTTCAGGAGATTTTAAAATAGGAATTGGAGTAAAACATGGATGGATGCCAATTGGTAAGCCACACATTGCTACAAAGTCAGCAGGTTCAGTACTCCACGAACTTGATAATAAACCTGCAATTACTATCTATGACGAATACTTTGGTGATGCAGCTCGTGAATTGCGTGATCAGACTCTTGCAAAACTTGCGGTAACATACCCACTTGGAATTTCTAATTCACATGGAGATGAGATGTTGATCCGTGATCCACTTACAGTTGATGCCTCAGGATCGATTACCTGTGCGGCTGAAATCCCAGAAGGTTCAGAAGTGTATCTCATGGTAGGAAGCCGTGAAGAAGCAGTCAAAGTTGCTAAAGAAGCTGCGGCACTTGCAGTTGAACAACTTCAGGGTGCCGAGCCAAAATTTGTTCTCGTATTCAACTGTATCGCACGTAATAAGCTTTTTGGTGATCGTGGAGGAGATGAAATTAACGCTATTCAAGAATCAATTGGCAAACAAGTACCACTCATCGGTTTCTATACGTATGGTGAACAAGCTCCTTTGTATGGAGAAGTAAAAAATCTTGAGAAATGTTCTCCAGGATTTCATAATGAAACAGTCGTAATCGCAGTAATTGCTTAATCACATGAAAACTACCTACACCCAAGAAGAAGTACAGAAAATATTTGATCAACAGGAGGTAAGTTCAAAGATGTTAGTTCGTCGAGATCTCGAATTGACTCGTGCAAATGAAATGCTTCGTGAGCTCGACAAACGAAAGTCAGACTTTCTCTCTGTTATGGCTCACCAATTACGAACTCCTCTTGCCGGTATCAAATGGACATTTAACATTCTCTTGAGTGAAGATCTTGGAACTCTCAATGAAGAACAGAAGAAATTTCTCATGAAAGGATATGAGAGTAATCAACGCATGATTAATCTCATTGAAGATATGCTTGGTGCTGAACGTATTGGTTCGGGACGAGCTCATTTCGACTTTGAGACAACTGGTATTCATCAAGTTCTTGAGACCGTGATGTTTGAACTTACTCCTCAAGCTGCTAATCGTGATGTAAGTATCAAGGTAGAAGGAATTAATGAAAAACTCACGCCAGTAGTGGCTGACAGTGAGAAACTTAAGGCAGTATTTCAGAATCTCATTGATAATGCTATCAAGTACACTCGTGCTGGTGGTACGGTAACAGTACGTTGTACTGACAACGGAGAATTTTTTGTAATTGCTATCAAAGATACTGGTATCGGTATTCCTCAGGAACAACAAAAGTATATTTTCAACCGTTTCTATCGAGCGCCGAATGCTATTAAAGAACAAACAGATGGATCTGGTCTCGGTCTTTTCATTGTGAAGGGTATCGTCGAAAAACATGGAGGTACGGTATGGTTTGATAGTGAAGAGGGTAAGGGAACAACCTTTTACTTTACTCTTAGGAAGGAGTACAATAAAAGCGAATAAAACTATATGTCACAGCGCGTTCTCGTAATTGAAGATGATGTTTTTCTAGGAGATCTTCTCCTTGAGAAACTTAACAAAGAAGGCTACGATACCCATCTTGTACGAGATGGTGCGTTAGGTATTCCTTCAATCACTCAATTAAAGCCAGATATTATCCTACTTGATATTATTCTCCCGAATGTTAATGGATATGAGATTCTCGAGGCAAAACGAAAAGATCCAAACATCGCAGCAATTCCTGTTATTGTTATTTCAAACTCAGGCCAACCGGTTGAAGTAAGTCGTGTACTTGCCCTTGGAGTGAAAGACTACCTCATCAAGGCTCGTTTTGATGTGAATGATGTGATTTATAAGATGCGTGAGGTATTGGGACAAGGACAACCAGCAGCCCAACCTTCAATAACTTCTTCTACGGAACAGAAAGCTGCCGGAGGGGTTCCACAAGACCAAGGACTTTCAGGTAAGCATCTCTTATGGGTAGAAGACGATAAATTTCTTGGAGATATCCTTTCTCGAAAGCTTACTGCGCAAGGTGCTATCGTCTATCGTGCAAAAAATGCTGACGAAGCGTATGCATCAATCGAAAAAGATATACCTGATATGATTCTTCTTGATGTCATTCTACCTGGAGCAGATGGTTTTGAAATTCTACAGAAAGTTAAGATTTCTCCTCGAACAAAACAAGTACCTGTTATTATGCTTTCAAATGTTAGTCAAAGTGGTGAAATAGAGAAGAGTAAACTCCTTGGAGCACATAAGTTTCTCGTGAAGGCTGCAGTCACTCTCGACCAGATCATTCGTGAAATAAAAACAGTTCTTGCATAGTCCTCGGTTACTGGTATAGTGGTGAGAACGTCCTAACCATTCCACACTACAATGGCTAATAAAAGCAACAAAACAGACGGCCCCCGGCGTAATGACGAGATGATTATCGTTAAAGGTGCACGTACCCACAACCTCAAAAATATTACGGTGGAAATGCCTCGTAATAAGATGATTGCTATTACCGGTCTCTCAGGATCAGGTAAGTCGTCACTCGCATTCGATACTATCTTTGCTGAAGGGCAGCGACGATACGTTGAGTCTCTTTCTTCATATGCTCGTCAATTCCTTCGTCAGATGCAAAAACCCGATGTTGATGAAATCATAGGTCTTTCACCAGCTATTTCTATTGATCAGAAATCTCGATCAAATAATCCTCGATCAACTGTCGCAACAATCACTGAAATTTACGATTACCTCCGTATCCTATTTGCTCGTGTTGGTAAGCCACACTGTCTTGAGTGTAATCGAGAGATTAAACGTATTACAAAAGAAGAAATTCTTGATGTCATCTTAAAACAAGTAGCGAGTCATGCTGCAGGAGGAAAAAAGGTACTCGGCGTTGAGCTATCTGATGCAAAAATTAAAATATATGCTCCTGTGGTACTTGGTCGTAAGGGTGAATACTATCAGCTTCTCTACGATCTTCTTGGAAAAGGATATACAAAAGTAAAGGTAGACGGCATAGCACATCTACTCCGTGAACAAATTGTACTTGATAAGAATAAGAAACACAGTATTGATGTTTTGGTTGACGAACTCTTTCTGAGTGAATTTACCAACAAGAAACAGTCAGCGAATGCTAAAGAACGTCTTTCAGAAGCACTCGAACGAGCTATTGAAGAAGCTAATGGCCTTATCCGTATCGAATTCCCGAATGATGAAAAGCTCATGTCGGTTAAATTCATGTGTCCTTACGATGGATTTTCATATCCTGAAATTGAACCTCGCTTATTCTCATTTAACTCACCATATGGCGCATGTCCTGAATGTAATGGTCTCGGTACTCAAGTATTCTTTGGTGATGAACCGTGTGGGGTGTGTAAGGGAGCACGACTTCGTCCCGAAGCACTTCATGTAAAGATAGGTAATCATAACATTGTTGATACTACGGCACTTTCAATTGATACAGCCAAGAAATTCTTTGAAGATGTAGAACTTACTGATACTGAAAAAGAAATTGCTAAGGTGATTCTCAAAGAGATTGAATCTCGACTTCAATTCATGCTAAATGTCGGTATCGAATACCTTACACTCGATCGTCGAGCTCATACACTTTCAGGTGGAGAAGCTCAACGTATTCGCCTTGCTTCACAGCTTGGATCAGGTCTTGTGGGAGCTCTCTATGTACTCGATGAACCAACAATTGGTCTTCATCAACGAGACAACGATCGTTTGATTAAAACTCTCATATCACTTCGTGACCTTGGTAATACTATTATCGTCGTCGAACACGATGAAGATACGATGTTTGCCTCTGACTATATGATCGATATCGGGCCAAAGGCTGGAGTTCATGGCGGTAATGTAGTCGTAGCGGGATACCTTGAAGATCTTCTTACCGCTAAGAAAAATGATTCTGGCTCATTAACCCTTTCATATCTTCGTGGAGAAACAAAGATTCCTGTTCCTCATAAGCGTCGTGAACCGAAAGGTAAGATCATGGTTCGTGGTGGAAATGTTTTCAATATTAAAAATATGGATGTTGATATACCACTCGGTTGTTTCAATGTCATTACCGGTGTTTCAGGATCGGGTAAATCATCATTGATGTATGAAATTCTTCACAAAAATCTTGAAGGACGACTTGAACGACGACATCGAACTGCACAGTTATATAACTGTAAGAGTTTTGAAGGTACTGAATACCTTAGTCGTACTATTCTCATCGACCAATCTCCGATTGGACGAACTCCACGATCAAATCCAGTGACATATACTGGGGCATGGACACATATCCGAGATCTTTTTGCTGCATCACCTGAAGCTCGAGCTCGTGGTTGGGGTCCTGGAAGATTTTCATTCAATGTGAAGGGTGGACGTTGTGAAGCATGTCAGGGTAATGGTGAAATTGCTGTTGAAATGCATTTCTTGCCGACAGTATATGTGCCCTGTGAAGTCTGTGCTGGTAAGCGCTTCATGAAAGAAACTCTTGATATCAAGTATAAAGGTAAGAGCGTGTATGACGTGCTCCATATGACAATTGAGGAAGCCCTCGTATTCTTTGAAGACATTCCAGCTGTGTCAGATCGACTTCAAACTCTTGGTGAAGTAGGTCTTGGATATCTTAAACTTGGACAATCAGCAACCACTCTCTCTGGTGGAGAGGCTCAACGTGTCAAAATTTCATCAGAACTCTATCGTGCGCATTTGCAAAAGACTATCTATCTTCTCGATGAACCTACCGTCGGTCTCCATTATGAGGATGTACGAAAACTCATTGAGATTCTCGAACGACTCGTCGAAAAGGGAAATACTGTTGTGGTGATTGAACACAATCTTGATCTCATTAAGTGTGCAGACTACGTGGTTGATGTTGGTCCAAACGGAGGAACTGGAGGAGGAAATATTGTTGCTAAAGGAACACCTGAAGATGTTGCACGAAATGCAAAATCATACACAGGACAGTATTTGAAGAAGTTGTTGAAATAAAAAAACAAACAAAAGTATACTGGGTAGCATCCTAGTGAACTACTCCCAGGAGATTGAAAACCTCATAGCCCTCGTGATGCACTCTCGTATTGCCATGCTGGAGCAAAGCGATTGCGAGGAATGCTCGTGCGCGCCGGATGAAGTCGTTGGGGTTACTTGCGCAAATCTCCACTTCGAGCTGAACTAAGTCAGCGGCTTTCTCCAGTGTCTCGCAGAAACGATCTGCGTTCGGCGCTGATGTTGTCGGGACACGGAAGTAGAGAATTCCGCCAATCACGATGATCGCAATGAATGGGATCGACAGGCCGATAAGCCCATACTTTTCCAGGGCCATGACCGACAGGTCACCTTTCAGTATCACGAGCAGAAGAAGGAGAAGAGATGCGATGATCATTCTGATTCCGATTCTCGAGCGGCAGCGGTTTTCTTTTTCCTGTGCCATGATCGTCAATCGAGCTTCCTCGATCGGGTTCACGCCAAAGCGCTTCGTGAAAGAACTTACCCAGCCTGATGGCAGGATACCTTGGTCATGTAACTGGACCAAGCGACAGAGAGCGAGAGGGCGAGTGTTCATACATGAGATTGTGGTTTTCAAGCCAACTCTGTATACTATTGAAGCACTAATATAGAATCTGTCAAGGAATACTGTGAAATTAGAAAACTTTGAACAATTACATATACCTGACAACCCTGGAGTATACCTATTCTATGGTTCAACATCAGATACTCAGCCACTATACATTGGTCGAGCAACCTCTCTTCGTGACCGTGTACGAAGCTATTTTGGTGATGATCTCATACATACTCGTGGTCCACTACTTGTTGATCTTGTAACTAAGGCTGAAACTATCAAATGGCAAGAAACCGACTCTGTTCTTGAGGCGATTATCCTTGAAGCTAATCTCATTAAGAAGTATCAACCATATTACAATACCAAAGAGAAGGATAATAAGAGTTTTAATTATGTTGTGATTACCAAAGAAGATTTTCCTCGAATACTTGTGGTGCGTGAGAGAAATTTGGAAAAAGATGCAACAGAAAAGAATTTTAAGGTACTTCATAAGTTTGGGCCGTATCCTCACACAGGAACTTTAGTTGAAGTCCTCAAGATTATTCGAAAGATGTTTCCATATCGAGACAAATGTACACCAAATTCTGGTAAGCCATGTTTCAATCGTCAGATCGGTCTTTGTCCTGGGGTATGTAACGGGGACATTACCTCAAAAGAGTATAAAAAGAGCATTGCTCGTATAGTTCTATTTTTTGAAGGTAAGCGTTCAAAACTCATTGCAGATCTCGAAAAGGATATGACACAAGCTGCTCATGAAGAATGCTTTGAAAAAGCAACCTCACTTCGGGGTGTACTGTACAAGATCACTCATATTCATGACATGGCAATTCTTAAAGATGAACGCAATGAGACTTCAGATACTGGTTTTCGTATTGAAGCATACGATGTGGCACATCTCGGTGGTACAAATATTGCAGGGGTCATGGTGGTTGCGCATGACGGTATTCTCGAAAAAGGAGAGTATCGAAAATTTAAAATAACAACAGCAAAGAATGCTCACGAGACTCAATCACTTCGAGAGATTTTGACTCGTCGATTTTCTCATCCTGAATGGAGATTAGCTAATATCATCGTTGTGGATGGTAATGATGTACAGAAGAATGCAGCAGAAGCGGTTCTTGCTGAGCTTAAACTGACCATTCCTGTACTCGCAGTAGTCAAAGATGCTCGTCATAAGCCACGAGATTTTATCGGTGATCCTGAACTTATTACACAGCATCGAGCAACTATCCTTAAACTTAATGCTGAGGCACACCGTTTCTCGATTTCATACCACCGTCTTTTGCGTTCACGAATTATTCGGTGATATAATGATTGTCATATATGGCACTTATTAATGTCGGCGTCCTCCGTGGAGGTCCAAGTAATGAATATGAAGTGTCTCTCCAAACAGGGGGAGTTGTTTTACGTCATCTCGATACTAATAAATATAAACCTCATGATATTTTTATTGATAAAGAAGGTGTGTGGCATATGGGAGGTACTCCTCGCCAGCCTGAGAATATTCTTTCTCAAGTTGATGTCTTGTTTAATGCTCTGCATGGAGAATATGGTGAAGATGGTAGAATCCAACAACTTCTTGAGAGTCATGGTGCACGCTATACCGGTTCAGATGCTCTTGGTTCTGCTTTGGGAATGAATAAAGCACTCGCAAAGCAAATATTTAAGGATCACGGGATTAAAACTGCTCACTATACGGTCATCTCAGATGCAAGTAATCTTCACCAAACAGCCGTTGAACTCTTTAGAAAGTTTCCTATGCCTGCTGTTGTTAAACCTCTCGCAAGTGGTTCATCAGTAGGGGTAACAATTGCAAAAGATTTTCATAGTCTTGAAGCAGGACTTCGTCATGCATTTCAATTTGGTGATGCTGTTATCGTCGAAGAATTTATTCCAGGCATTGAAGCAACTTGTGGAGTTATTGAAGGATATCGAGATCATGACTTATACGCTTTACCACCAGTCGAGATTCGACCTCATGGTGATCGTTTCTTTGATTATGAAGCAAAATATCAAGGGAAGTCAGAAGAGATTTGTCCTGGTAATTTTGACCATGATACAAAGGCGATGATTGAACACTTAGCGAAAGCGGCACATAAAGCTCTTGGTTTACGACACTATTCTCGTTCAGATTTCATTGTTTCACCACGTCGAGGTGTATATATCCTTGAAGTGAACACTCTACCCGGACTTACTGAAGAATCTCTTTTCCCAAAATCACTCAATGCTGTAGGGAGTAATCTTTCGCATTTCTTTGATCATCTCATTGAACTTGCGTTGCAAAAATAAAAAAAAGAAGGTAGAATGTTTTGCGTTATAGTATGTGCTGTATTGGGCCCTTAGCTTAGTTGGTAGAGCGCCTCATTTGCAATGAGGAGGTCGCCGGTTCGAATCCGGCAGGGTCCACAAAACAAATCGGTAGAGCAAATAATATTATGAATATTGAAAACGGAATAAATGCAAAAGAGCAACTAAATCCGGTTTCAATAGAAGAACCTACCTATATTTATAAAAGAAGTGGAGAAACCCTTACTGTTACTCCCGAAGATGAAAAAAGATATAGTGAAGCAGTTACTGCATTTATTGCAGCCAAGAATCAATTTGAAAACGACAGAGAAAGTAGTGTAATTATTGAAGAATACGTTGAAAAGTTTTGGCGAAGTGCTTATGAGAATCTTCCTGAGATACCAGCAGGATATGTGCGTCTTTTACATCATACATTTAGTTCAAGTCAGGCAGAAGGAATCCGTCAAAATGGATTAAGATACGGGGGAACCACTATGGGTAGTTATAGTTATCTTAATAAGATTGCATACACCGCTAATATTGTGCGAGATATGAATGAAAGGGATGAAAGCGGAAATCGTATTTTGTATAACAGTCGTGTAGAGACCCAGAAAGAAGGGGTTGTTGTGATTTTCGATCTTCCAGAAGAAGATTTGAAGAAATATGAATATAACAATGGAGCACCTGGTGTGATCCCAGCTGAATTTTTTGTAGCTGCTTTACCAGAAAGAACACCTATTGTTTGGATTAACTACGAAAAAAGAATTTTTGCCCCGTTATCGCAAAGATTTAATGAGAAACTGTGATTTCTAGATGAGGTTGCTGGTTCGAATCCGGCAGAGTCTATAAAATATCTCTCCTATACTAATCTTGGTTTTAATGATTAAATTATAGTATGAAAAAAATCATTTGGTCTGCAGTTGTTGTTATTATAATTGTGATAGGTTGGTTATTTACTAACAACAAACAGTCTAAATTAGTAACTAGTCACTCAATTAAGATTGGTGTCATAGCTCCACTTTCTGGCCCTCTAGCAGAATACGGAGAAGCATTTCAGAATGGTATCATCCTTGCGCAAGAGAAACTTAAGAATAACAAACTCCAATTTGTTTTTGAGGATAGTGCATATGACTCAGGTAAGGCAATTGCTGCTTTTAACAAGCTAAAAGATTTTGATAAGGTAAATGTGATTATCAACTGGGGTGATCCTACATCGCAAGCCATTGCACCTCTTGTGAAAACTAATTCGATTCCTTTTATCGCGGTGACAACTATTCCATCAGTTGCTGAACAAAGTCCGTATATCATCAGAACCCTAAATCGTTCAGAAGACGCGGCGGGAGCAACTTGGGAATATTTAAGGTCAAAAAACTTTAAAAATGTTGGTATTGTAAAGCTTGAAACACCGTATTTTAATAGTCTTGTAGATTCGCTTATCAAGACAAAACAAACTGACGAAAAAGTTACTATTATTGATACCTATCTTTCATTTGGTGATAAAGATTTCAGAACATCGATTAGTAAAATAAAAAATACATCGAAGTATGATGTTATTGGTGTATTCCTTGCGGGAGGTCAAATCAGCCAGTTTTATAAACAGGCAAGTACTCTCGAAATGAAAACTCCTACATTTGGGACGGATTTTTTTGAAAGTCAGAGTGATATTGATGCCGCAGGAACAACTATGAATGGAGTGGTGTATGTAAACTATGATGTTTCAGATGATTTTAGAACTGAATATCAAAATAGATTCAAAAATATAAGCCAAATTGCATACGCTGGTAATGGGTACGATACTGTAATGATGCTTAATAGTATTCCAGACGCAGATAAAGATTCAGTTATTAATACTCTTAAGGCTGTAAAAGATTACTCGGGAGTAGTTGGAAAATGGAATTTACTCGAAACAACCACTGATCGCTATCTTTCATCACCGTTCCATATAAAAATTATCCAGGACGGGATAATAAAAACTCTTAATTAAGAGTGTGCATATCTATATTTGACAAGTCTACAATATATAGTATTGTAATTTACATGACTTTTTACGGGTCAAACCAAATAAATAACCTCAACCGATCACACTCATCTTTGTGTGAAAGCGGGCATTTGTGGCGTTCTGAGTACTAACATCTATTTTCAGTATTTTAAACGCCACATATGTGGCGTTTAATTTTTGCTCTTTAACTTCAACAGAAAGGTGTCCGTGTGAAAAAAAGATTCATTACCAACCCTGTCGGCTACCTCTTTGATAAAGTATGGAGGTATTCTGAGGGTAATCGACGCAAAGTTGCGATATTCTGGTGTATGTTCACACTTGCAAGCGTTGTTTCTCTCGTCTCACGACCATATGTCATGTCAAAAGTGATGAACATTGTTCAGACTGAGGGAATACATCCGAACAATCTTCCACGACTCATGTGGCTTCTTGTAGGGGTATTCATGTGCTCCGTCGCGTTCTGGATATTACATGGCCCTGCACGGGTTATGGAACAGAACAATGCTTTTCTCCTCAGATTAAATTACCGAAAGTTTTTCTTGTGGGGAGTTACGCATTTGCCCATGCAATGGCATTCAGATCACCACTCGGGTGATACCATTGATCGCATAGAAAAGGGAACGGGTGCGCTCTACCTATTCGCAAGTGATTCTTACGAATTGTTGTATACGTTCGTAAAACTCATTGTATGCTATGGAGTCCTTACCTACTTTAACCCCACAGCGGGATTGATAGCATTGTTTTTCATTGTCATATCGGCGATGATCACTATCAAAATTGATTCGATACTCGTCAAGAACTATACGATACTTGCTCGTGGAGAAAACACCGCAAGCAAAGGGGTATTCGACATGTTGTCGAATATCACAACGGTCATCATCCTACGTGTCGAAAAACATGTTTTTGATGCGGTGATCAGTAAGATACGCGCACAAACCGAACTTACCTCACAAACAAACCGACTCGCAGAATTTAAGTGGTTCCTTACGAGCCTCTGCTGCGCCGGAATGAGTGTGAGTGTGCTCGCGAGTTATATGTATACTCAATCAAAAAGCAGTATTCCTGTGTTGATTGGGTCTGTGTATCTTTTGCTTGCATATTTGGATAATGTTGATGAAGTGTTCTATCGCTTCACCAGCTTCTACTCAAATATCGTCAAATGGAGGGTGCGTGCAAACAATGCAGAAGAACTTGCGGTAGATTTTTCTCCCCATGACTTTGACAGCGATAAGCTGCCAGACGATTGGCAGAATATTGATATTAGAGGTCTTTCCTTTGCCTACCAAGGCTCAGGAGTTGATCAGCTTAACAATATCAACCTTCAGTTACATCGGGGTAGCAAAGTCGCATTGATTGGTGTAAGTGGTGGTGGAAAAACCACGCTTCTCAAAGTCATACGCAATCTATATGAACCACGTAGTGGTGAGGTGAGGGTTGACGGAAGACTTTGTCAAAATTGGTTTGGAGACTTCAGTGAATCAGTGGCATTACTGCCACAGAATCCTGAAATTTTCGACGCAACAGTCTTACACAACATAACTCTTGGTGCAGATTATCCAATGGAACTTATTCAGCAAGCCATGAAAGTGGCATGCTTTGATGAGGTTCTTCCTAATCTTCCTCGAGGTCTTGAATCTTTAGTGAACGAGAAGGGGGTAAATCTCTCCGGTGGACAGAATCAACGCCTCGCATTAATACGCGGAATTCTTGCATCTGGTGATAAGCCGGTAGTGTTACTCGACGAGCCGACAAGTAGTCTCGATATGGTGACTGAACACAAAGTGTTTGAACGCCTGTTTAAGCTATTCGAAGGAAAGCTTATCATTTCAACACTCCACCGTTTACATCTACTGCCGCTATTTGATCACATTGTGCTTTTTGATGACGGTCGGATTATCGCACAAGGTTCACTTGAACATCTGTTGGAGACGTGCCCACAATTTCAGTATATGTGGAAGATGCACGGAGGGGAATAACTCCCAATATCTGATGATTTTGCCTCACTCTGTGTGAGGTTTTTTATTTAAATATTTTCTTTGACTTCTTTCGAGAACTGATCTAGTCTTACTATTCAGACATCCTCGACCATTACAGCATATGACGATTGACGCCAATGCTCTAGCAGACATCACCTCCAGAAGAACTACTGGAAACATCGTCGCTCATGAGGAATTCAGTATTGAGCCTTTTCTCCCAGCACGTGCCTGTGCACGTGATTGGACTGTCGTTTATGACGGAGACCTGTTACAACGTCCGACTCTCACGACAAGTTTTTCATACGGGCTTAAACTTAGAGAGCACTCCGATCCAGCTCCAGATACACGACAATTTCATTCGTGTGGGGGACTGACCCTTATGCATCTTTGGAGAAACCCACATCTCATTCCATTGTCATGGCAGAATACAGAGATGTATGAAGAGTTCTTTTTCGATGGACTCACTCTACGTCGACAAAAGAAATCACCACGTAGAACAACTGATTTTGTGATTTCCTTGTTCTATGATCCCAGGAAAAGACGCTGGTTCTCTAGCTTAAAAATATTTGGTGCTGAACGGTATGCTGGACAGATGTCAGTCGTCCTTCCGTTACATCAAGTCACTGTTTGATTTTTATTATTTCGAATTCAGTAGACACCTTGACTACGTAGTATATTCTGTGTTAATTTCACAAATAGACCGTTACTCACATTCACCAAAAAAGAAGCTACGCATGGCAAAAACGAAAGAATCAGGACGGCTTAGGAAAGAACGGGTCGTCTGGAAGGCACACGAATTGCAAGCTGTCATCGACGCTGCGGTTCTCGCTAGCCTTGAAGACATTGAGCATGTTTGGGTCTATTTGGCTCGCGGACAGCAAGTCCTACCCAAGGAACGCCACCGTGTCATAGGTGGTAAACATGTTGTCACCCCAGAGATTCTCGCTGCTTTTCAAGTAGCTCGGAAAGCACTGATCGACAGAGAAGTGCCTGCTCCGCCGCCGCCAGTTGAGATTCCTGTGCCGGTTGAACAAAGTCGGGAACAAGTTCTTGAAAGCCTGACTGATGCCGAGCTTATCCAGCTTGCAGTGAAGCGATTTACTCCTCTCATCGAAGGCCTTCGAGCGCTCGGTGAAGTTGGAGGAAAAAAAGAAACCCCACCACCAAAGCCGGTGGTAGAATGTCCTCCCGCTGCAATCCTGACTCCGAGTCCAGCAAAACTCCCGAAGCCAACGGTAGTATTTCTGTTCGGATTCGCCCCTGATCAAGAGGTTGAGATTCGAAGGAGGGCCGGCAGTTTCAACCTGCAACTCATCTTCGCACGACAAGAAAGGGGAGATGCGCCTCCCAAGGTGCCGGTATGCAACTGGTGCATCGTTGCGGAGTCAGATCTGAGTAGGCGGGCGAGAACCGCCATTAAGGCGCGTATCGATGATGCGCATATACTTTACATTCGTAACGTGGATACGACAATGCAAAAATTGGCAGACATCAATTCTCGAACGAAATGAATGTCGATCTCCTGTAGGAACGTCACTACACGAGGTCATTTTTATTTACATCCGTAAGGGTTTTTGTTATCATTCTTGCTCACAACAATATGGATGTATTCATGGAATTACTCGGAGAGATCTTTAGCCAAACTTTGAAATTGGCGGGAGCTGCTATAAGTGCTGTATTTGAAAATGGATCAAAATTATTCCAGTTTATTTGTTGGATTATTGCTGGTATCGTGATTATCCCAAGTCTTTTTATTTCAGGGACACTCTATCCTATGTGGGAGAAGTGGGGAGAAAATATCAAAAAATAGCTGCGCAGGGATATTTGAGTATGTTATGATACTTTTGCATGAAACTACGCACTACGCACGAAAAGAAAGAAGGGGTTAAGGGCTTCTTTCGATCATTATCGATCGGTTTCTTCCTAGCATACCGAGATGTGCGCAAAGCCAATATTTGGACAACTCTCCTTATCATCACTGTGATGGTGCTCACATTTCTTAATCTTATTGTCGTAAGTGGTATTCTCGTCGGTCTTATCCAAGGATCAAGTGACGCAAATCGACAACGATATGCTGGTGATGTTATTGTCTCAACATTACCTAAGAAAACATACATTGAACGAAGTGCCGATACCATTCGCTTCATACAGAGTCTTCCTGGAGTTACTGCTGTATCGGCTCGCTATATTGAAAGTGGAAAAATTGAAGCGAACTACAAAAATAGAACTCGATTGAGCGATAAAGTTGACCAAGCAGGAGGATTGGTAGTTGGAATTGTTCCTGAAGACGAGATTGCTGTAAGTCAGCTTAATAAATATGTGATTGAGGGAGATTTTCTTGAAGAAGGTGATAGTGATGAGGTACTTCTCGGTGCTAATCTTCTCTTCAAATACACTCCGATAGATTCACCTGGTATTTCAACGCTTAAAAACGTTGAAGTGGGTTCAAAAGTACGTCTCATTATCAATGGCACAAGTCGTGAAGTAACAATTAAAGGGGTAATTAAAAGTAAGGTAGGAGAGAACGACCAGCGTATCTATATGGTTGCAAGTGAGTTACGTAAGATCATTGGTCGCAATGATTACAACGTTGATGAAATCTCAATTCGACTTGTCCCTGGTGCTGATGCAAGTAAGATTACTTCAGCTCTTATATCACAAGGTATTGATCAAACTGCAAAAGTACAAACATGGGAACAATCTGAACCAAAATTTCTTAAAGATATCAAAGCAACATTTGCTATCCTAGGAAATCTCATCGGGAGTATCGGTCTCGCAGTTGCTTCGATTACCATTTTCATCATTATCTTCGTTAACGCTATTACACGTCGACGATTTATCGGAATATTAAAAGGAATTGGTATTCGATCTCTAGCAATCGAAATTTCGTACATTATACAATCACTCTTCTATGCACTTTGTGGAATTGTTCTTGGATCAGCAATTATCTTTCTCTTCTTAAAGCCATATATCCTTGCCCATCCAATCAACTTTCCATTCAGTGACGGTATTCTCGTAGCAACACTCTCAGGAACATTACTCCGTGCCGGAATTCTTATCGTCGCAACACTCATCGCGGGGTATATTCCAGCACGCTTGGTCGTTAAACAAAATACTCTTGATGCCATACTTGGCAGATAACAAGGGAATACATATATGCTTATATCAACAAAAAATCTCACACGACGATACCAAAGCGGAAATTCAACAACGACCGCTCTCAATCGTGTCGATCTCACTCTTAATGCGGGAGAATTCCTTGCTATTACAGGTCGTTCTGGTTCGGGTAAGAGTACATTGTTATATCAATTAGGTCTTCTTGATCGACCAACCGAAGGTTCCATTATCATTGAAGGGAAAGATGTTCTCAAAATGAATGAGGAAGATCGAACATTCTTTCGACTTTCTGAACTTGGTTATGTATTTCAAGACTACGCAGTTCTTCCGGCACTTACAGCACTTGAAAATACCATGCTTCCACTTCTCATGCTTGGACTGTCAAACAAAGACGCAGAACAAAAAGCTGCATATGCCCTTACACGTGTAGGTCTTGCTGATCGTATGAAAAATTATCCTTCACAACTTTCAGGAGGACAACAACAACGAGTTGCGATTGCACGAGCCATTGCACACGATCCAAAAATCCTCTTTGCCGATGAACCGACAGCAAACCTTGATAGCGAAACATCAGAAGTGGTTCTTGGTGTATTTCTCGATCTTCATAGAGAAGGTCAGACCATTGTCATGGTGACACACGAAAAAGACTACGCAGCCCTTACTGATCGCGTTATAGAGCTTTCTGATGGTAAGATTGTAAGTGACCACAAAGTTACCAAGCACTAAAACGACCTATGCAACATTCTCAGACTCAGAACTCAGCTCCAACAATATTTGTGATATTTGGTATCACAGGTGATCTTGCTGGACGCAAACTTCTTCCTGCGCTTCTCAATCTATATGTTAAAAAAGTACTTCCTCAGAAATTCGCTATCGTAGGATTTTCTCGTAGAAATTTTACTCGTGAAGAATTTCGTCAATATATACGTGATAATATCAATATCAAACCTGGTCAATTCAAGGAAGAAGACGTAAAGCACTTCCTTGATCATATGTCATATGAACAGGGATTGTTTGATACACCAGAATCGTATCATCGTCTTGCCGAAAAACTTCAATCAATTGATGAGAGTTTTAAGCAATGTTCAAATAAACTATTTCATCTCTCAGTACCACCAACACTCTACGAAGGAATTCTCGAAAACCTTTCTTCTTCAGGACTTACTATTCCATGTGGTGGTGATCTTGGTTGGACACGTGTCCTCATCGAGAAGCCTTTTGGTAATGATATCGAGACTGCTAAAAAGCTCGACAAACGTATCGGTGATCTTTTCTCAGAAGAACAGATATTTCGTATTGATCACTATCTCGCAAAAGAGGCATTACAAAATGTTCTCGCATTTCGTTTTGCTAATACACTTTTTGAGCCACTCTGGAATCGTCATCATGTTGATAAGGTACACATTAAACTTCTCGAAAAGATTGATATTGAAGATCGTGGTGAATTCTATGACAAAGTTGGTGCCCTCAAAGATGTTGGACAAAACCATGTACTTCAAATGCTTGCACTTGTTGCCATGGAATCACCAGAAGAATTTGATGCTGAACATATTCGTAAGGAACGAGCAAAAGTTTTGAAACATCTCATGCCGATCACATCAAAAAATATTAATGATCTTGCGGTACGTGGACAATATGAAGGGTACCTTCATGAAAAGGGAGTTCGACCAGAATCACAAACAGAAACATATTTCCGCCTTGAAACATATATTGAAAATGCTCGCTGGAAA
This sequence comes from Candidatus Tayloriibacteriota bacterium, assembly GCA_016215455.1. Taxonomy (GTDB): domain Bacteria; phylum Patescibacteriota; class Minisyncoccia; order Phycocordibacterales; family PALSA-1337; genus JACRJP01. Next base: position 37,373 of record JACRJP010000004.1, read on the forward strand.
GATGTTCCATTCTTTCTTGAAAGTGGAAAAGCATTGTCTGAGTCAAAAGCTGAAATTGATATCTATTTTAAAAATGAGAATGAGGAAGAACGTCAAAATATTCTCACATTCCGTATTCAACCTGATGAGGGTATCAAGATTCGTTTTTGGGTCAAAACTCCAGGTTTTGGTCTTCAGGTAGAACCGAAAACTCTTAAATTTAAATATAGTGATTTTGATTCACTCTCAACACTTCCTGATGCATATGAAAAAGTCCTCTTCGATGCATTCGTCGGAGATCAAACACTTTTCACAAGTACTGATGAGGTAGTACACGCCTGGAAGTTCATTTCTCCAATCGTAGAACTCTGGAATCACGTACCAATGACACGCTACAAGAAGGGAAGCTCATACGTGTATTAAAGGTCTCAACAGAGAGGTATTTTGTCGTTTTACCATATATTGACATTATGTGTTTTTTGGTATATAATGTATATCAGCAAACTGGTATTACCGAAAGGTAACCAACATGACTCTTTTGAAACCTTGGACTACTACACACGCATGTTGCGTGTGGTAAGCCTTGGTGAGTTTCGAGTCAGATAAGCACATCGAAGTTACCTATGAAGACGCCTAAAACGTCCCCGCGCAAACGCTCCGTCACGCCTGCACCTCCGACTAACGGGACACGCTCCCGTGGCGACATTGAATCGGTTCTGAAACAAACGGGCGATAAGAAGCCTGTGGCAAAGAAGAAGGCTGCGAAGTCTTCTACTGCCACTGAGGTCCCGCCTCCGCCTTTCAGCCGGGAGACGGCACCACATGCCGTCACTGCCGAAGCCCGGAAGTGGCTCAGCAACGAGCGGGCAATTTACGGGGCTGGTTATGCTCCGATTCTCTGGGTCAGCGCCCCGAAATTGTGGGATCTCGCTGAGACCTTGGGTCGCGAACTCACGTTGGATGAGGTCAAATTCCTCGTCCAGGCAGATGGGGATATGGAGCAGTGCTTCATCGGAAAGGCTCCTTTCCAGCCGATTCGCTACTTGGTGATCACGCGAGTGACCCTGGATCTGCTGAAAAAAGCAGGAGCATTCGAAAAAATCCCCAAAGAAAAACTTCTCTGGGGCGGCGCGTTCGCCATCAATCAGGAAGGGAATGGTCTCATTCCCCTGTCTGGTGCGCGCTTCTGGAACGTGCGTGGTGACTTTGCGCTCAAGGATAGCGCGATGGTGCGTGCCTGGCTTATTTCGAACGAAAATCCTGCTCTGCGTTCATGGCCCCAGAGTCGGGCCGATGCAGAAGAAGGTATTCGGCGGATTGCCGATGCCAAGGCACGAGCCCGGCACACCCACGAGAACTTGGTTCAGGTGGACATCGTGCTTGCTGGGGCGATCCGTAGTCGTCCCAAGCATAAGCATGGCAATAAGAAGTAGCTGAGCATCTACAGAAAAATAAAGAAGATCTGCTCTCAAGCTCCCCGCATACAACTGCTGGGAGCCTTTTATTTATATGCTATACTGTCGCCATAATAATTAAGAAATCGCGTAAACCGCAAACAATTACGATGTTCAAGAATTTTTTAATGAAACAAATGCTCAAGCGCCAGATGAAGGGCGTTCCTGAAGCTGAACAAGAAAAAATCTTCAAAATGATTGAAGATAATCCTGATTTCTTTACTAAAATTGCCGAAGAAACTCAAGAAAAAATCAAAGGGGGTATGAGTCAGCAAGACGCTATGATGGCAGTAATGCAAAAAAATCAAGACCAGCTTAAGAAGATTTTAGGGAAATAATTGAAACTCAGGCTGTAATAAGCTAGTATAGTCTCCATGTCACTATCAATCGGTATTGTAGGACTTCCAAACGTTGGTAAGTCAACACTTTTTAATGCTCTGACCAAAAAGTCAGTGCCTGCAGAAAACTATCCATTTTGTACCATCGATCCATCAGTTGGTGTAGTTGCGGTACCTGATGAACGACTCTACAAACTTGCTGCTTTTTCTCAAACTAAAAAAATAGTTCCTGCGGCTGTTGAATTCGTTGATATTGCAGGTCTCGTCAAAGGTGCGTCAGCAGGTGAAGGTCTTGGAAACCAATTCCTTTCTAACATTCGAGAAACAGATGCTATCGCTGAAGTAGTTCGAATATTCGAAGATGATAACGTCATCCATGTCGATGGTAAGATTAATCCTGTATCAGATATTGAAGTTATTAATCTCGAACTCATTCTTGCTGATCTTCAAACAGTGAGTAAACGACTTGCCAACCTTACCAAAGAAGTAAAGTCGGGTAAAAAAGAAGCGATTATCGAAGCAGGACTCGCGGAGCGTCTTAAAGCTGCACTCGAAGATGGAAAGCTTGCACGAACAGTTACTGCAAATGAATTTGAGATGCCATTTCTCAAACACCTACACCTTCTAACATCAAAACCGATTCTCTACGTACTCAACAAGAAAGCAGGAGGGAAGAATCTTGATGAAATGACCGTAGATGGAGCAGCTGATCCTCGCTATACCAAACTCATGGATTTCATCAAAAACTCTGGCTCACAATGGGTACTCGTTGATGCGGGAGTAGAGCATGAAATGAAAGACCTTTCAGATACTGATAAAAAGGAAATGCGTGAGGGACTCGGTGCAAAAGATGACGGTATCGATGCTCTCATTCGAGCTGGATATGAAACACTCAATCTCATTACCTACTTCACAACAGGTGAAGTTGAAACTCGAGCATGGACTATTCAGAAAGGTTGGACAGCACCAGAAGCAGGTACTGCAATTCATGGTGACTTCAAAGACAAATTTATCCGTGCAGAAGTAATTGAATGGGATAAGTTACTTGAAGCAGGATCATTTGGTGCAGCTCGAGAAAAAGGACTTCTTCGTACAGAAGGAAAGGAATACATCGTTAAGGATGGTGATGTGATGGAGTTTAAAATCTAAATAAAAAGTAGAGGTTATAAAATACCTCAACAAGTTTGCGCAGGAACAGTAGCACCACCAAGACTTCTGAAGATCTCCGTCGCATCATACGCAGCATCCGAACCAATGAGTCGCATAACAGCAACGGCAAGGTTCTCTATTCGTTGGGGTGAGACATCAATCGGCTCAATACGTAAATGTGCCTTTTGAGTGGCGATGTTGAATTTATGACCGTGGAGCACTAAGTCGAATGTGACTACTCTCATCCGACCACGATGCTTAACACAGAAAAAACCATCGATTCCGTAGTCTCTATCAAGCACGGTATTGACCGCACAATAGATATCGAGATGTCTTTGAACCAATTTTCGAACTTCCGCATGAACACTGTCTCGAATACCACCTTTTCGATAGTGGCGATTGCCACGACGATGTAAGATGATCACTTCTGAGAGAGCTTCTTCAAATGTCATACTCCCGACAGGTATGCCTCGATGGTATTCCCAGCAAAGAGACTTACCGAAGAATTCTCGTTCGAATAAACGGCCTCGTTCAGGTCTATTCATGGTACACTTTTTTCATTGAAAAGGGTTCTTTCGAAACGCCGAAAGAATACTACCCAGATCTAAATACTTTATACATTAAATACATAGGCATGTCAATTTTTATTAGTCCACGTTTGACATTTCATCAACGAACCTTATAGTAACCATAGCTGATCAAACACTGGAGGATGCAATGGCAAAATCTAAAGCCCCTTTACATAAGGTAATCATCGAGATTGAATGTGAAAGCTGTTACGGTTCCGGTATACACCGGATTTCCTACTATCCAGCGAAAGTGGGAGTTACCTGCAGGAAATGTGAGGGTAACGGCTTTATCTTTTTTTCCTACATACCTTTCACAGGCCTCAAAACACGGACTGATGTAACTAAAGTCTTCAGAAACAACCCCATGGCAAGTGGAGCAAATCCATTTGTTTCTGCACAACAATTTCATGCTGGCAAAAGACCTTAAAGCTTTGCAAAATTTTTAATTAAAAATGCCACCGGATGGTTAAGAGGGGTAAACCTACTGTCGGTGACGCAGAATTTCTGCCAAACTTCCCAGTGAACCAGGACCTTCGAGAGTGATTCGAACGACATGAGCACCTGCGGGAACCTCATCTTTGTCAGAATTGATCCAGACCACCTGAAAGTCTTCACGCACCCCAATTTGAGGTTTTGTCAGGATCTCAGGGAACTGAAGTCGCACCGCTGCCCAGAAGACTTGCTTGAGAAGATCGGCGTGAGCTGAGTCCCTTTCAAACGTCTGGAGATCAAGGGTCATCTCAGCATGAAAAGCTGCACAATCATGCTTCTTCACTTCTGCGGTTTCATGAAGAGCTTGATGAGCCTCCTGTTTAATGCGGAGATTATTGGCCTGCACTTCGAGTGAGTTTCTGGCCTCAACGAATAGGTGCCAGAGCCGTTTGTTGGTATCGTTGAGCTTACCCACCACGGTCTCGCCTTCGCCAACTTTGGTGGTGCTCGCCTTAATCTTGACGATATGAACACTTGTGATGAGTTCAATAAGGTCGAGCAGTTCTTCGGTGTTCATGTGGTAATGTTTTGAGAATACAACTCTTTCATATCACACCTGCGGGTACGATTGCCGCTAGTTCTGAGATGGTAAAGAGCTTCAAATACACATTTAACACTTAAATATACACATGTCAACCATACAGACTTTTTTACTAAAATATGGTATTTTAATTCCATCATGAATCCTTACGACCACTCATACGTCGAAAAGAAATGGCAAAAAGAATGGGCCAAGAAGAAAATTTACACCACTAAAGAAAAGGGAAAGAAGTTCTATGTTCTCGACATGTTTCCATATCCTTCAGGAGAAGGTCTCCATGTTGGACACCCAAAGGGATACATTGCAACTGATGTCATTTCTCGTATGAAGCGTATGCAGGGTCATAATGTTCTTCATCCTATGGGCTTTGATGCTTTCGGTCTTCCTGCAGAGAACTACGCAATCAAGATGAAAACAAACCCGATGATCTCGGTTGCAGAAAACATTGAACGATACAAACAACAACTCGAAATTCTCGGTTTTGACTATGATTGGTCACGCGAGATCAATACAACTGATCCAAAATACTATAAATGGACACAATGGATTTTCAAAAAACTTCACGAAAAGGGGTTGGCATATGAATCATATGAACCTATCAACTGGTGTCCTTTTGATAAGACAGGGTTGGCAAATGAGGATGTTGAAGATGGTCGTTGTGAACGTTGTGGCACACTTGTAGAGAAAAAACCTCTTCGTCAGTGGGTACTTCGTATTACAGACTACGCAGAGCGTCTTCTTGCTGATCTTGATGCAAAAGATGTAAATGGTACACCTCTCCTTGATTGGCCAGAATCAATCAAAGAGGCTCAAAGAAATTGGATAGGTAAGAGCGAAGGTGCAGAAATTGAATTCGCTATCGATATACACGGTGAACCTTCTACGGAAAAGATAAAGGTATTTACCACTCGACCCGACACACTGTTCGGTGTCACCTATGTCGTACTCGCTCCTGAACATGCTTTTGTTCAAAAACTCATTGAACAATCTCCAAACAAACAATCACTTCTCGATTACATCACTGCGACTAAAAACACTTCACAGATTGATCGTACGGATGCTAAAAAAGAAAAAACTGGTGTTGAAATTACAGGAGTATCTGCAATTAATCCTGCAAACGGTACAAAAGTTCCTGTTTGGATCGCTGACTATGTGCTTGCTGACTACGGTACAGGTGCGGTCATGGCCGTCCCAGCGCATGACGAACGTGATTGGGTCTTTGCGAAAAAATACAATCTTCCCATCATCGATGTTGTAACACCGATCGAAGGAGAACCTCATGCTGGTTCAGAATTCCGTAAAACAATCTCAGCGATTGTACACCGAAAGAGTGATAATAAATTTCTTGCTCTCAAATGGAAGAAGTTCGGTTGGACATCAGTACCAGTTGGAGGTATAGAAGGGGATGAATCACCTGAAATAACAGCAGAACGTGAGGTTCTTGAAGAGACTGGATATGTCACAAAAGCTGTACGCACACTCGGTGGTACAGTAGAGTCACATTTCTTTGCTGAGAATAAGAATGTTTGGCGAGCACGAGTTGATCAACCAGTTCTTCTTGAACTTGTTGATGAAAATAAAAAAGAAGTTGCTGTCGATGAACTTGAAAAGCATGAATGTGTTTGGCTCACCTCTGAAGAACTTCTCAAACAAATTACTCATCGTTACAATGCAATTGGTCTTGAACGCTTTATAGCCAAGAATGATGCATACACCGAAGCTGGCAAACTCATCAATTCAGGAAAATTTGATGGTCTACGATCAGAAGAAGCAAAGAAAAAGATTACAACCGCAGTTGGAGGAAATTGGGTTACAAAATATAAACTTCGTGACTGGGTTTTCTCACGCCAACGATATTGGGGTGAACCGTTCCCGATTATTCACTGTGAGAAACATGGTGTTGTCCTTGTTCCTGAAAAAGAATTACCTGTCGAGCTTCCAAAAGTTGAATCATACGAACCAACAGGTACCGGTGAATCACCTCTTGCTGGTATTTCAGAATGGGTGAATACAAAGTGTCCTCAGTGTATTGCTGATAAAAAGAAACCACACTATCTCATCTTTGATTTTGATGGAGTTCTTGGTGATACATGGACTGCAACACTTAAAGCAAAAGTATTGATGGGAGATAGCAAAACAGAAGAAGAGGCTCAACAGGCAATCCTCGAATATTTTGATAAAAAACCATTTCACGCAAAAAACGTCCCTATTACACAAGAGAAATCGAACGCCGCGACTAAATGGAGCAGAGACTTTGGAGAAAAAATGGCAACGATTGATTTTGATCTCTTCCATGAATTCATCAAAGAAATCAAAAAATATAAGAAAGTAAAAATTGCTGTAGTTTCATCAGGATCACGCCAATATGTGATCAAAGCAATGAAAAAATCAGGTCTCAAACCGACCCATATTCTCGCATTCGAAGATAGTCACTCAAAAGAAGAGAAGATCGAGCGTATTTGTAAGGACTGGAAAGTGGATGTAAAGGATATATATTACTTCACCGATACAAAAGCTGATGTCTACGAGCTTGAAGATCTACTTGATCGAAACAAACTCATTGGTTGTGCTTGGGGTTATCAAGGTTTTACAAAACTCAATGAAGTTCTTCCTGATAAACAGATTCTCAAAGACTTCGCTGATATTCATCGCATTCTTAATATAGAATGTTCAGGGAAGCGCGAAACAAATACCATGCCACAATGGGCAGGTTCATCATGGTATCACCTCCGCTATATGGATCCTACGAACAAAAAAGTACTCGTCGATCCTAAAAAAGAGAAATTCTGGAACTCTGTTGATCTCTACGTAGGTGGAGCTGAACATGCAACACGACACCTTATCTACGCTCGTTTTTGGCACAAATTCTTATATGATATCGGGGTAGTATCGACAATTGAACCATTCTCAAAACTTCAATCCGTTGGTCTCATCATGGCAGAAGATGGTCGTAAGATGTCAAAACGTTTCGGTAATGTTGTAAATCCCGATGAAATTGTTCGTATCTACGGAGCCGATACATTGCGTCTCTATGAAATGTTCATGGGTCCATTTGATCAAGCGATTAGTTGGAGTACCGATAGTATGGTTGGCTCACGAAGATTCATTGAGCGTGTATGGAAGATGGGCCACAAAGTACTTACACAACCTCTATCACAAAAAGATGGTTCAACACTGACTCCAAGTGCTCGCACCGCACTTCATAAAGCAATTAAAAAGGTAGGAGAAGATATTGAAGACTTCCGTTTCAACACAGCAATCAGTACACTCATGATTACCTTGAATGAACTTGAAAAGGAAGCGATCGTGTCTCGTTCAGATTTTGAAGTATTTCTTAAATTAGCAGCTCCGTTCATACCACACGTTGCAGAAGAATTATGGAATGAATTAGGTAATAAGAAATCAATTCATCTCTCTGAATGGCCAACACACAATCCTGAATATCTTGTAGAAGCGGAAATAAAGATTGTCGTTCAAATAAATGGAAAGGTTCGAGCAACATTCACAACGGAAAAGGGAACAAGCGACGAAACCCTTCAAGAGACTGCTTTAAACCTCCCAGAGACCAAAAAATGGCTCAATGGTGGAACCCCTAAAAAAGTCATTATTATCAAAGAAAAGCTCGTAAATATCGTAATATAGCCTTAATATATAAGACGATTTGACAAGAAACTCAGGGTACGGTATAGTCGATACAACAATAAATTATTACCAAAGCACATGGCCCCAATCACGTTTAAACCAAAGCAAACAACAAAGCGTCTTCTCGCAGTTCTTCCTGAACGAGCACGAGACGTACTTGTACATCGCTATGGTTTAGGCAAAAGTGATGAACGAATGACTCTTGATGCGATTGGAAAGCTCTATGGTATCACTCGTGAACGTGTTCGACAGATCGAAAATTACGCAATTAATAATATTCGAAAATCAGACGCATATAAGTCTGAGAAGTCTGCATTCGCTGAACTCGAAGAAGTACTTCATTCTCTTGGAGGAATTATCGTTGAAGATGATCTCTTTGCACATCTTTCAAAGGATATAGCAACTCAAAATCATATTCACTTCCTCCTTGTTCTTGGTGAATCATTTAAGAAACGAAAAGAAGATGGTGAATTTAAGCATCGATGGCATGTAAGCGACGAACTCGCTAAAAAGGTTGAAGATTCTCTCCGTAAACTCTATGAAGGACTTGGTGACCAAGATCTTCTTCCAGAATCAGAGATTGTTAATGCTTTCCTTGATCACGTTAAGGAACTTTCTGAGAAATACAAGAACCAAGAAATTCTCAAGCGATGGTTGTCACTTTCAAAGCGTGTAGGTAAGAACCCTATGGGAGATTGGGGAGTTTCTCACTCATCAAACATCAAGACTAAGGGTATGCGTGACTATGCATTCCTTATCATCCGAAAGCATGGTTCTCCGATCCACTTCCGTGAAGTAGCAAAAAATATCGAAAAGATATTTAAGAAAAAGGCTCACGTAGCAACATGTCACAACGAACTCATCAAGGATCCTCGATTCGTTCTTGTTGGACGAGGTCTCTATGCTCTTGCTGAATGGGGATACATGAGTGGTGTCGTTAAAGATGTTATTAAGAAGATTCTTGATAAGAATGGTCCTCTTACAAAAGATGAGATCATCGATAAAGTTCTCAAAGAACGTTACGTAAAGGAAAACACCATCATGGTAAACCTCCAGAATCAGAGATTCTTCAAAAAAGACAAAGAGGGACGTTACTCAATCATCGAGACAGCACAAATCGAAAAGTAATCCCACAAAAACACTCCACAACGGGGTGTTTTTGCTATATACTTATAGACGACATGGAATTTGCTACTCTTTTCAATGAGCTTAATCAGCAATTGCACTCAGACATCATCCCTCAGGTGATTTCTATCGTCGCAAATAGTGCACCACTTTGGCTCCCAATTATTCTTTGGAAAATATTTTGGCCTCTATGGGTTGACTATGTGCGTGCAGAATACTTTCTCAGTGAAGCGTATACACTGCTTGAAATAAAGCTTCCCAAAGAAACTCTCAAATCTCCTCTAGCGATGGAACTTTTCCTCACATCACTTCACCAGACAAGTGGTGAAGGAAACCTCTACGATAAGTTTTGGCTTGGTAAAACTCGACCATGGTTTTCTCTTGAAATCGTATCCATCGAAGGTGACGTGCATTTCTTTATATGGATGAGAAAATCATGGAAAAATTTTATTGAATCATCTCTCTATGCTCAATTCCCAGGAATAGAAATATACGACCGTGAACATAGTGACTATGCACGTGCACTTCATTTTGATGGAAAGACAATGGCTGCATGGCCATGTGAACTCGAACTTACAAAACCGGATCCATATCCAATCAAGACATATGTTGACTATGGTCTCGATAAAGATCCTAAAGAGGAATTTAAAGTTGATCCCCTTGCTCCTTTGATTGAATTTCTTGGTTCAATGGGTGCAAATCAGCAGATATGGATTCAGATCATTGTACGTGCTCACAAATCAGAACGTCTTAAGGCTGGACATTTCTTTAAATACGAAGATTCATGGAAAGAAGATGCAAAGAAAGAAATCAACACCATACTCGTACGTGATGCAAAAACAAAAGTTGCAGGAACTGAAAATGAACAAGGTTTTCTTGTATCACCAACTATAACTAAAGGTGAGCAGGATGTCGTTGCTGCTCTTGAACGTTCTCTTACAAAACAAGCGTTTGATGTTGGTATTCGAGGTATATACATTGCTAATAAAAAAGAATTTTTCAGTAAATCAAACATCAGTGGACTTACAGGGTCTTTCAAACAGTTTAGTTCAGAACATTTAAATGGTTTCAAACCAAATGGAAGTGTATGGGGACCATCATTTAGTTTTCCATGGCAGGACTTTAGAGATTATCGAAAAAATAGGATGATTTCTCGTTTCCTTGCTGCATATCGACGACGAGCATTTTTCTTTCCACCAGAGGTGGGGAAGGCAATGGTCCTCAATACTGAAGAATTAGCAACTATCTTCCATTTCCCAGGCCAAGTAGCAGCTGCACCAACTTTGACACGTATTGGTTCAAAGAAGTCAGAAGCTCCGTCAAACCTCCCTATATAACATGGATCCAATTACTCCGGCCCCTTTCTTCAGTCGATTTAAAAAAATACTTGCGACCACTATCTGTGCAGCTGTCGCTGTTGGTATTATCGCAACCTATATTATTTTCCTTCAATCTCCAAAAAACTTTCCCGAACCTGGATATATTCATATTTCCAAAGGAGAACTTTTGAGTGATGTTGCTTACCGATTAGCACAAGAGGGATACATTAAGTCTCCTTTGTTTTTTACTGTATCAGCAACTCTTCTTGGTGGTGACAAAGGAATTCTCGCTGGAGATTATTATCTTGAAAAGAAAATTAACACTCTCGCTCTTGCAGATAGATTAGCTCGTGGAGATTTTCGATTAGTTCCTATCAAGGTAACACTACCTGAAGGTACTACCGTAAGTGACATGGCAATGATTCTCATGAAAAGAATACCAGGATTTGATGGAGCAAAGTTTGCAGCTCTTGCCCAGACTCAGAAAAAAGAAGGATATCTTTTTCCTGACACATATTTCTTTCTTCCTAACGTTACTGCTGAAGAAGTTATTAAAGTTCTTTCTGAAAATTTCACAAAGAAGACAGAAATTCTTAAGATAGCGAAAAATAAACTTGCAGCAACTGTCATTCTTGCTTCAATTATTGAAGAAGAAGGCGCAACAACAGAATCACGTCGAATGATTTCAGGTATATTACAAAAACGTCTTGCAGAAGGCATGCTACTGCAGGTAGATGCTCCTTTTGCATATGCTATAGGTAAGTCTACCTATGATCTTACCCTAGAAGATCTCAAGAGTACTTCACCGTACAATACCTATCGTTATAAAGGGCTTACACCTACCCCTATCAGTAATCCTGGCCTTGATTCATTACAAGCAGCTATCACACCAACACCTTCTCCTTACTATTTCTATCTCACTGAACGTGACGGAACTATCCACTATGCACGTACCTATGAAGAACATTTGGTAAATAAAGCAAAATATATCAAATAGTGACGAGGTGTATATGCTGTGATATAACCATCATATGAATATTCCTCGAGGGAACAATCAAAAAGTATATGTTGGTATGTCAGGTGGAGTTGATAGCTCTGTCTCTGCGGCGCTACTTAAAGAAGCTGGGTACGATGTCACTGGTGTGTTCATCAAGGTATGGCAACCTGATTGGGTAACCTGTACATGGAAAGAAGATCGTCTTGATGCTCTCCGTGTAGCTGCACAGCTTGATATTCCTTTCATAACCCTTGATCTTGAAGCTGACTACAAAAAACATGTTGTCGACTATATGGTAAGCGAATATACCGCAGGACGAACCCCTAACCCTGATGTAATGTGTAATAAGTACGTTAAGTTCGGAGCATTTTTCGATTGGGCAATCAAACAAGGCGCTGACTATGTAGCAACAGGACACTATGCGCAAACAGTTACACGTGCTGATGGAACATATCTTGCTAAAGGAAATGACCCGACTAAAGATCAATCATATTTCCTTTGGACACTACACAGTACTCATCTCAAGAAAACTCTTTTTCCTGTCGGGGATATCGAAAAAACAGAAGTACGAAAATTAGCACAAAAATTTAAACTTCCGAATGCAACCAAAAAAGACAGTCAAGGGCTTTGCTTCATTGGTAAAGTAGAACTTAAAGAATTTCTATCTCATTTTGTGACATCTACAAAAGGAAATGTCATATCAGAAACAGGTAAGGTACTGGGAAGTCATGATGGTGCAGTATTTTATACCATAGGTCAGCGACATGGCTTTACCGTCGATCAATCTTCACCAAATGAACTTCCATATTTTGTGATTAATAAAAATATTGATCAGAATACTATTACCGTATCACATGATGATCCTCGATCTCTCGTACATTCACCAACACTTTGGAAAGTAATTCGTCTACACAATACTCTTTGGTCGAATAATCCTCCTCAAGAAGGGAAGGTGTACCAGGTACGTGCTCGGTATCGTCAAGAACTCGTTGAGTGTGTATTCAAGAAGATTGTCGGCCAAGAGAATGAGTGGCTTGCAGAAGTATCTCAACCACTAGGTGCTACACCAGGACAGTCACTCGTCGTATACGATCAAAATATCTGTATTGGCGGTGGTAGTATCATCTAGTATACTTGGAGGCATGAATAAGCGAGATTCTCTCAAAAAAATCGAAGACAAACTACGTGTTTTGAAAGAATCTCCTCTCTACGAATATCGCACAACAAACAACTACTTTCCTGTTGCAGGTGAAGGTAGTCATGATGCAACTATTATGTTCGTAGGTGAGGCTCCAGGACGCAATGAAGCCAAAACAGGACGACCTTTCTGTGGTGCAGCAGGTAAAATTCTCGATACTCTGCTTACAAGTGCTGGTATTAAACGAGAAGATGTCTTCATTACTAATATCGTTAAAGATCGACCTCCAGAGAATCGTGACCCGTCTCCACGAGAAATAGAAGTATATGGTCCACTTCTTGATCAACAGATAGAGAGTATTCAACCGAAAGTAATCGCAACTCTTGGCCGCTATGCCATGGGATATATCATGAAAAACTTCAATCTCGAGGAATCTCTCGAACCTATAGGGAAAGCACACGGAAAAGCATATAAAGCTCAAGCTTCATACGGTCCCATCACTATCATTGCACTCTACCATCCTTGTGTTGCGATCTATAACAACAAAACTCTTCCCACACTCACGGCAGATTTTGCAACTCTCGGCAAGTACGCCAATAAAAGCTAATCTGATATACTGTTGCCATGAATCATCCCGTATATATTCTCAAAGCAGATGGAGTTCGAGAACCGTTTGATCCAAGTAAGCTTATTTATTCACTTCACAATGCAGGAGTTACTGGAAATACCGTTGATGATGTTGTGCAGCATGTACAAACACACATCAAAGATGGAATGACCACTGGTGAAATATACTCATACGCTTTTCACTATCTCCGTAGTCATTCATTACCAATCGCTCTTCGATATTCACTTCGACGTGCACTTTCAGAACTTGGTCCTAATGGTTTTCCTTTTGAAAAATTTGTTGCTGAGATTTTCAAAGCAAAAGGCTACGAGGTACTTACCGATCAAGTAGTACAAGGAGCTTGTGTACAACATGAAATAGATGTCGTTGCATGGAATGACAAAGAACTCATCATGGTAGAAGCAAAATTTCATAATGAATTTGGCCTCAAATCAGACTTGAAGGTAGCATTGTACATTAAGGCTCGATTTGATGACTTACGACATCAAACATTCACATTTGGAGGGAAATCTCGTACCATGACAGACGGCTGGCTTGTGACAAATACAAAATTCACTGATCAAGCTATCAAATATGGTTCATGCCAGCAACTCAAGATGGTTGGTTGGAACTATCCGCATGGAGCATCACTTCAAGACTTGATTGAAGGTTCAGGACTCCACCCATTTACATGTCTTGGTACGCTCACTGCAAATCACAAGAAACAGCTTCTTGATAAAGGGATTATTCTTTGCCGCGACATTAAGAGAAATCCTCATGTTCTTAAGGAAATATCTATGTCAACCGAAGAGATTGCTAAAGTATTTGCTGAAATTGATACCGTGTGCGGTGCATAAGTAACATTACACTATGTCTGATTACTACATGGCAAAAAAGACACGGGGCATCTACTCTCCTTCATCGAGTGAGCCTTTTCGTTTGTCTCGTTCAAAAATTGATCTCTTCACTGAATGTCCTCGATGTTTCTACCTTGATCGTAGACTTGGAGTAGGACGTCCGCCTGGATTTCCTTTTACCCTGAATAGTGCTGTTGATGCGCTTCTCAAAAAAGAATTCGATATTCATCGAAAAGCTCAATCATCACATCCTCTCATGGAACAATATGCTGTAGATGCAGTACCATTTCAACATAAAGACATGGAAATTTGGCGTGAAAACTTTAAAGGTGTACAAGCGATCCATGAACCAACCAATTTTCTCATCACAGGAGCAGTTGATGATGTATGGATTAATCCTAAACAAGAGCTCATTGTTGTAGACTATAAATCAACAAGTAAGGATACTGAAGTAAATCTTGATGCTGAATGGCAGGATGGCTACAAACGACAAATGGAAGTCTATCAATGGCTTCTACGCCAAATTGGATTCGAAGTTTCTTCTACTGGCTACTTTGTCTATGCAAATGGACAAAAAGATCGTAAAGCCTTTGATGGTAAGCTTGAATTTGATATTACCCTCATTCCATACACAGGATCGGATGACTGGATTGAACCAACTCTAAAGACCATCAAGGCATGTCTTGATGATGATCGAGTACCACTAGCAGGTGAGCATTGTGACTATTGTGCCTACCGCCAAGCAGCAGGTGAGTCTCTTCGTGATGCAGTTACTGGAACAAAGGCAAAAAAGAAATAGTACTAAACGACAACATATGAAAATAACTCCCGCACTCCAAAAGAAAAGTAATAAAGAATTTCTTGATATTCTCAACAAGACGCTTCGCAAACTTCACACGACATATGAAAATGCTTTTTGGCGTTTTAATATGGGAGAAGCAAAGTATGCAAAAATCCAAGACACAGCACTTGCGGCACGAGATCACTTTTCAGGAAGTATTGAAATATTAAACGAGGTACAACGCCGTCTTGTACAAGCAAAAGGAGTTGAAAAAAATCGACTGATGTATTGGCAACGATACTTCAAGAAAAACACAACGCCACCTGAGGTTCGAGAGCTCCGTGCAAAAATAGCTGAGCTTGAGAGTAAGGTTGCTGTCATCCGAGGTACACGAAAAGAAGGATATATTGATCCAACTACAGGTCTATTCGTCGAAGCGTCAGAACTTGCACTACGAGGACTTGTACGCACATCACCTGATGAAGCTATTCGTAAGGCATGTTTTGAGGCTACAGAAAAACTTATTTCAACAACCATCAATGAATATGTTGAGCTAGTGCAACTTCGAAATAAATTTGCACAACAACTTGGTTTTTCTGATTTCTATGCATACAAAGTTGATGGTGATGAAGAAATGAGTACTTCTGAACTTTTTGCTATATTCGATCCGATATACAACCAAACAAAATACGTTTTTGATACTATCCGTCAACTTGAAAAAGAAAAACCAGGTCTGCGCAAACCATGGAACTTTAATTACATGATGGCAGGTAATTTTACCAAAGAAGAAGATCCATATTTCCAATTTGATCAAGCTCTCCCTATGTGGGCAAAAACATTTGCTGCACTTGGTATAGATTTTAAAGGAGGAACAATCACTCTTGACCTTCTTGATCGAAAAGGAAAAACAAATAATGGTTTCTGCCACTGGCCTCGCACAGTAGCATATAAAAAGAATCGTAGGATACCTGGTGCAAGTAATTTCACTTGTACTCTTGTTCCAGGTCAGATAGGGGAAGGAAGTAACGGCCTTCACACACTCTTTCATGAAGGTGGTCATGCAGCACACCTCCTCAACTCAGAAGAACGTGATGTGTGTAACAGTCATGAATACGCACCTATGTCGATGTCCTGGGCTGAGACCCAATCAATGTCGATGGATAGTATCTCAAGCAGTATTGAGTGGCGTATAAGATATGCAAAAAATAAAGAGGGTGCTCCGTATCCATTCGAACTTTTTGAAAGAAAAACTAAGGCACTAGCACCTCTTCTTCCGCTCGGTATGATGAGTATGCTTGCGATGATGTCATTTGAACGAAATGTGTATGAATATCCAAGCGATACACTCACAGCAGAGAAAGTAATGGAATTTGCGCGTGAAGCTTCAAAAAAATATTTTGATCGAGATGGTGATTCTCATTGGCCTCTTAGTGTATTTCATATTTACTCATGGGATAGTGCTGCTAATTACTACGGATACGCTTTAGCAGACATCGTTGTTGCTCAATGGAGAGATTATTTCTATAAAAAATATGGATATATTGTTGATAATCCAAAAGTAGGAAAAGAAATGGCAAAAGTATGGAAGTTTGGTGGTCGCTATTCAACAAAGGAATTTGTACGTACAGCAATGAATACTGAATTCAATGTTCAACCATATATAGATTCAATTACTCGTACAGTGCCCGAACGTATCACTCTTGCACAAGAACGCATTGCGCGCCTCGCAAAGGTAAAACCGTATACAAAACCAATAGATTTAAAAGCAAAAATCACTCTTGTACATGGTCGTAAAAAGATAGCTGACAACAGTAAAGGTTTTGATGCAATGACCAAAAAATACGCAGCGTGGCTTAAGAAACAAGAACCTAAAAGTAAGTAACGTTAATAAAAATCTACTCAAGCATTCCACTCAAGATCAAGACGAGACTCGGGAGGAGGATGCCGAAACCGCCTATCCTTCTGTTGTAGACGAAGGCCAATTACGTCAATGATGTCAGACGGGGTATAGTTCAACAAAATTGCTACCGGAATGACCTTTGGAAACATAGCGGCATACAGCTTATTAAACTTCCTTACACCCCATGGAGAAGACTTGATCTGCAGTGGTATTTCACCAAAAGGTGTATTGAGCCAAATATCTGTTTTTAAATCCATGTCATCTCTTAGACTACCTTTTCGAGCACCCAAAAGCCAAAAAGGTTTGTCGGGGGATGTCATCGTATCCATTAAGGCAGCAAGAGCTCTTCGTTCGGTTTCTTCACCAATCCGCAAACTTTCAAGATCATCGGCTTCAAAAGAAAAATCGGCCATAGAGCATAGAATCTATCTTTGAAAGTAACATACAAACACCACTATCGTCAATATTCTGATAAAATCCTTATGTGTGCTATATTTTCTCCATGAATTCCCACGAGATCCGCAAAAAATACCTCGATTTTTATGCTTCAAAAAAGCATACCATCATCCCGTCTTCATCACTTGTTCCTGATAACGATCCTACAACTCTCTTTACTGGATCAGGAATGCAACCTCTCATTCCATATCTTCTTGGAGCAAAGCATCCACAAGGAACACGTCTTGTTGACTCACAGAAATCTTTCCGTAGTGGTGACATCGAAGATATTGGGGATAATCGCCATACAACATTTTTTGAAATGCTTGGTAACTGGTCACTTGGTGACTATTTCAAAAAAGAACAACTCCCGTGGGTATTTGAATTTCTCATTGACCATGTAGGGCTCGATCCCAAGAAACTTTACGTTACCGTCTTCATCGGGGATGAAAAAAATAATCTTCCTCGTGATACTGATTCAGTGGCCATTTGGAAAGATCTTTTTGCACAAAAAGGAATTGAGGCAAAGGATGTAGAAATGGGAAGTGAAGCGGAAGCGGCCGAAAAAGGCATGCAGAATGGCCGTATTTTCTACTATGACGGTAAGAAAAACTGGTGGTCACGTTCAGGTGAGCCAAGTAAAATGCCAGCAGGTGAACCAGGTGGTCCTGACTCTGAGTTGTTCTATGAATTCGACTTCGTACAACACGATCCAAAATTTGGTACACATTGTCATCCAAATTGTGACTGTGGTCGTTACCTTGAAATCGGTAACTCAGTATTCATGGAATACAAAAAGAATGCCGACGGAACATTTTCAAAACTTCCACAACAAAACGTTGACTTCGGTGGAGGGCTTGAACGTATTGCAATGGCGTCAGTATATTCTTCAGATATTTTTGATATTGATCTTCTCAAGGGAATCGTAACAACTCTTGAATCTCTTTCAGGGAAGTCATATAAAGATGCTGCATACACTGCAGCTTTCCGTGTTGTAGCCGACCATATTCGATCTGCCACATTTCTCATCGGAGATGGAGTAAGTCCATCAAATAGTGAACGTGGATATTTTGTCCGACGACTTCTTCGACGAGCTATTCGCTTCTGGGATACACTTGGTATTGCAAACGGTGGACTCTCACAAATTGTTCTTCCTCTTTTAGAGAAATATAAAGAAGCATATCCTGAAACATACGCACAATCAGCTCGTATCATCACAGAAATCGATACTGAAGAGAAAAAATTCCGAGCAACACTTCGCCAAGGCCTTAAAGAATTTGAAAAACTTGCTCAGAATAAACAAATCAGTGGTGAACAGGCCTTCGCACTCTTTTCAAGTTATGGTTTTCCTATAGAAATTACTCTTGAGCTTGCAAAGGAAAAGAATATTACCGTCGATCGTGAAGCTTTTGATACTGAAATGAAAAAACACCAGGATCTCTCACGTGCTGGATCTGAAAAGAAATTCAAAGGAGGGCTTGCAGACACAAGTGAGATGTCACTTAAGTATCATACCGCTACACATCTTTTGAATGCGGGTCTTCGTGCTGTACTCGGAAATCATATTGGTCAAAAGGGAAGTAATATCACTCCTGAACGTCTTCGTTTTGATTTCAATCATGTTACAAAACTCACTGATGAAGAAAAAAAGAAGGTGGAAGATTTTGTTAACGAGGCAATTGCACGTAAACTTCCTGTTTCATGGAAAGAGATGCCAAAGACTGAAGCAGAAAAGCTTGGAGCAATTCATGCATTCGGAGAAAAATATGGTGACATTGTAAAGGTATACAGTGTTGGAGATGAGACAACTGGAGTACTCAGTCGTGAATTTTGTGGAGGACCACATGTGGAAAACACAGGGGTACTTGGTCACTTCAAAATAGCTAAAGAAGAGGCCGTATCTGCTGGGGTACGACGCATCAAGGCGGTGTTGGAGTAGGGTAATTGCAAAATTTTCTTATTCTCTGTAAAATATTTCCCAGACCCACCAGTATGATCAGTATGATTGCAACCCTGAGAACCGAAGAATTCTTCAGACGCATTTCCCGAGTGGAATTATTTCCGGTATCCGACGTAGCACGACGATTGACAGGTATGTTGGAAAAGTGTCCAGGCCCTGGGTATGAAAACGCGGGGCTGCACCGAACATCAACTGACACGAAACCGAACTCTTGTCCTCAAAGGTTTGGCCTACTTGCCAGAACGATCTCGTCCGGAGATTAGTTTCCAAAGAAGAAATCAAATCCCCATTCCGCGCAGGAGGAGCAATTTTTATTTATGCTATACTTTTAGGGATGTTTTCTTTTTTTAAAAAGCCTACTCAAAGTTATGCAGTATTCTTGAGTCTCACCTCAAGTGGGGCAACTGGCGCTCTTGTAGAAACAAGCTCTACTATTCCATCAGTCATTGAAACATATACCGAGTATATTCCTGTGCGAAAAGAGATGGATACAACAACGATTGCTAAAAATATTGAAACCTCTGCTGAAAGAGTTCTTTCAAAACTCACCAAAGGTCGTCCTGAAATAAAATACATTAATTCAATCCACTGTGTTCTCTCATCACCGTGGGTAGTCACACAAACAAAAACAGTTATTTCAAATTTTGATCAACCGAAAGAAATTAACCGTAATAATATTCTTCAGATCATTGATCATGAAAAAGACGGAATACAGAATAGTTATTCCGATATTAAATTTATCGAAGAAAAAATCTGTCTCACAAAAGTAAATGGATACGAGGTTGAATCTATTAACAAAGTAGTAGCAAAAAGTCTTGAAGTTTCTTTCATTGTAAGTACTACTGCAACCTCAATCTCTGATGCTCTCCAGAATGCAGCTCATGCGACCCTTCCTAAGGTGGCTATTGAATACCACTCAGCTATTCTTCTTGAATACTCAACTCTCTCTCGACTCTACCCGGATATAAAAGACTGTGTATTTATCGATATTCATGGAGAAGTAACCGACGTTGTGGCTCTTGGAGGTGGTGTACCACGCTATACCGGCTCATTTCCTTTAGGAACTCGTGAATTCATACAAACAGTGGCTCGTCGACTCAAAGTCTCTCATGGAATTGCAGACTCAAAATTAACACTTCACGCCGAAGAGTCACACGATCCTCTGACATCATCAAAAATACAAGAAGCGGTGACGAAAACAGGTGATGCATGGATTAATCACATAACAGAAAGTATGCGAGAAATTGGTGACACCATGATTGTGCCATGTAAAATTATGATAAGTGCTGATAAATATCAAAGTGCTTTTGTAACACTTGTGGAAAAAGAATGTAAGGAGGGAAGACTCAGTAACTTTTGTGACATCATTGAGTATTCACACGATATTTTTGGACGACAGATTTCTTTTGTTCCAGCAACACGTGAAGATGGAAGACTCGCTGCATATATACTTGGAGTAAGAGATTTGATATAATAATTTCAACCTAGAATTTTCTATGGAAAAACGTACCTTTCATGATGTGGTTCCACCTACCGAGCGCAGTGTGCGCAGGATTCCTATTGCCGGACGTCAGGCAACAATTCGACCTACATCTCAACCCGCACAAGATACATTTACTCCTCCAACATATCAGGAACGTCCTTCACGAGAACGACATTTTTCTCCTCTCACTGAATCAAAACCTCGTAATCACAAAAAACTCACGATAGGAGCTCTTATCCTTGTGGGTGGTATTGCTCTCGTTGCTGTTCTTTCAGCATTGTTGGGAACAGTCGAGGTTCGAGTTACTCCTAAACACGCTGAAGTAAAAATTAATGATGTCTACACAGCAACCGCAAGTGGAAGTACACCGGGTCTCCGCTATATCATTGCAACAAGTACTGCTATCGTCTCAGAAGTGGTTCCTGCAACAAAGGGAGGTATCGTTCAAACAAAAGCAAAGGGTAAAGTCCTCATTACCAATACCTCATCAACAGTACCTCAGAAACTCGTAGCAACTACCCGTCTACAGGCTCTTGATGGCACTATATACAGACTCGATACAGCTGTCACCGTCCCTGCAGCGACAAATTCAGGTGATAAGCTCATTCCTGGAACCATTACAGCCTCAGTAACAGCTGATCAGTATGGTGATAGCTACAATCTACGTCTCAGTGATGGTCCTTTTACCTTTACCTTTCCTGGCTTTAAGGGAAGTAAGAAGTTTGATGTATTTACTGCAAAAGCAGTCACTGACATTACAGGTGGATACTTTGGTACAAAGAACATCATTAGTCCAACTGTAGCTCAAGAAGCAACTGCTCGTCTCCAGAAAAAACTCAGTGAAACACTCGTGGCTCAGAGTAAAGCATACGCATCGTCAACATATGTGATGTATGACACTGGTTATGCACTTGAGATAGAACGCTTGGTTGATATTTCAAAAGGTACTAACAGTTCAGAAATTCGTTACTCAGGAACTATCTATGTACCAATGTTTGAACCAAAAAATCTCGTTGCACATATCGCAAAAACAGAATCAGAACGTATAGGTGGAGCTGCAAATATCCGTATAGAAGGACTACAGGAACTTGCGTTTACTGCACGAGATCTTAAGGTAACAACACTAAAAAAACGTGAACCATTTTCATTCGCTCTCCGTGGAAATATAAAGCTCACTGGTAATGTGGCAGTAGACGCTCTCAGAGAGAACCTTAAGGGCCTTTCACTTTCAGAAAGTAATGCTATTTTTGCTAAATATTCAACGATTGCAAATGCTGATGTTGTAACTATTCCAAGTTGGATTCGATGGTTCCCGAAGTCAGATTCTCGCATCAAAATTAGCGTACAGGAACCGTAATTAGATATGAATGTAGATATACCTATTGACTCAATAGGGTATCTTCTGCTACTATACGCAAACGCGCTAAATAACCTTTAGCTGAATTTGATGGAGGAACAAAAAAAGAACCTACAAGTTAACGACAAAGAAACAACCTACGGCGGAGTAGTAGAAGCTCTCCCCAATACATTGTTTCGAGTCAAACTTGACGGTTCTGAAGAAATTATCCTCGCTTACCTCGCAGGTAAGATGAGAATGAACAGAATTCGTGTGCTCATTGGGGATAGAGTAGAACTCAAACTCGATTCATACGGTGGACGAGCACGAATTATCAAGCGACTATAATAAAAAATGAAAGTACGAGCTTCAGTAAAAACAATGTGTGCAAAATGCAGCGTAGTTCGCCGAAAGGGCTACGTGTATGTAGTGTGCAAATCAAATCCGCGACATAAGCAGCGACAAGGTTAATCTCAATATTATTTATTTCCATGCGTATCCTAGGTATCACACTTCCAGATAATAAAAGAATTGAAATGGCTCTCACCGCACTCTACGGTATTGGCCGTTCACGAGCTCAATACATTCTCGACCAAGCAAAGGTAGACTATGGAATGAAAGCAAAAGACATTACGGTAGAACAAGAGAATACGATTCGAAAGATTATCGAATCATTCCGAATCGAAGGTGATCTCAAGCGAGAAGTAGCATCAAATATCAAGCGACTCAAAGACATCAAGGCATACCGTGGTACTCGCCACGCAAAACGCCTCCCAGCTCGAGGTCAACGAACAAAGACTAACTCACGAACTCTTCGTGGAAACGTTCGAAAGACTATGGGTTCAGGACGTAAGAAGGAAGAAAAGAAGTAACATAATCAAACAGACCACACCACTATGGGAAAGAAACGAATTGTATCAACAGGTGAGGCGGCTTCAAAAGAAGCAAAGCCAGCACAAACATCAAGCAAAAAGCGTCTTGATGCAGGTGTTTTGTATGTTCAATCAACATACAACAACACAAAAGTACTTCTCACTGATACTAAGGGAGATGCTATTATGTGGTCTTCAAGTGGAGCTCTTGGTTTCAAGGGTGCTAAGAAAGGAACACCTTTTGCAGCTGCAAAGGTAGGTGAAACTCTCGCAGCAAAGGCAGCTCTCCTTGGTCTCAAGGAAATCTCTGTTGTAGTGAAGGGGGTTGGCTCAGGTCGTGAATCAGCGATCCGAGGTTTTATTTCAAAAGGAGTAACAATTGCAGCAATCAAAGACGAAACTCCAGTTCCGTTTAATGGACCGAAGCCACCTAAGCCTCGACGAGTATAATATTTATTAATATGAAAATAGGAGCGAAATACAAAATTGTTCGACGACTTGGAGGAGCTACAGTGTTTGAAAAAACACAGGGCCCAAAGTATGCACTTCGTGCACAGAACCGAGCGATGTCATCAAAATCAAAGCCTAAGGCTAAAAGTGATTTTGCACTTCGTTTGATGGAAAAGCAGAAGGCTCGTTATACATACTGTGTTACAGAACGACAGTTTTCTAAGTACGCAAAGAAATCTCTTGAAAAGGGAGGAAATGCTGGTGCACTTCTTATTCAAACTCTCGAAAGTCGTCTCGACAACGTAGCACTCCGATCAGGTCTTGCTTCAACTCGACTTGCAGCACGTCAGATGGTTTCTCATGGTCATCTTTTGGTTAATGGAAAGATCGTAACTATCCCTTCATACCAGGTTTCTGTAGGGGAAGTTATTACGATTCGTGAGGGTAGTAAAAAGAAGCCTCTCTTTGCAACAATCGAAGAGAAGCTCAAAGCAGCAAAGGTTCCTGCATGGCTCAAGGTGAATATTGAAAAGAAGGAAATTACTATCGACGGAGTACCGACTGCACAGGCTTCAGAGTTACTCTTCAATGTTGGCTCAGTTCTTGAGTTTTACACGAGATAGAGTTGCAATTATCAAGAAAGTAGTGTAAAGTATTGTATATTTTATAAAGCCCCAATAAACCTATGTCGAACAAAGTACTATTGCCTTCAAAGCCAAAAATTATCAAAGAAGAGGGGACAAGTGGCATTTATGAGATCGATGGTCTCTATCCTGGATACGGCCATACTCTCGGCAACTCACTTCGCCGCATCATTCTTTCATCTATCCCTGGTGCAGCAGTCACTAAGGTTAAGATCGCTGGCGTAAGTCACGAATTTTCTACAATTGAAGGTGTAAAAGAAGATGTTATCAACATCCTTCTCAATCTAAAGCAGCTCCGTGTTCGACTCACAGGAGATGAAGCACAGATTATTTCTATAAAGGCAAAGGGAATCAAGTCAATCAAGGCAAAGGACATTGAAGTTCCAGGACAAGTTGAAATTCTTAACCCTGAACTCCATATTGCTGAACTTACTGACAAGGGATCAGAACTTGATATCGAAATGACAGTTCAAGTAGGTCTTGGATATGTTCCAAAGGAAACTCTTGAAAAAGAACGAGTTGATATCGGAAGTATTTCTCTCGATGCAATCTTCACTCCGATCAAGAAAGTAAACTACGAAGTTGAGAACATGCGTGTTGGTGATCGAACAGACTTCAACCGACTCCGCCTCAACATTGAAACTGATGGTACTCTTTCTCCTCACGAAGCTCTTGAATATTCAATCGGCGTTATGATTGAACAACTTAAGGCAATCGTTGGATTTAAGGAAGAAGAAATTGTTCCAGAAGCTCCTGCAGAGGAAGCGACTTCAACAAAGTCAGAGTCAAAGAAAGAACTCGACGTAGAATTCCTCAAGACTCGAACAGATTCTATTGGACTTTCTCCTCGAACAGTAAAGGCTCTTGCTAACGCAAACATTCGAACTATTGGAGGTCTCGCTCGAAAGAAGGAAGCAGACATCCTCGACATCGAAGGTCTTGGAAGTAAGGGGATCCAGGAGATCAAGAAAGTTCTTTCGAACTACGGCATTACCCTCAAATAAGTTACGATTGATTTACTACGATGAACCACCATTCTAAAACACGAAAATTCGGACGAGAAGAAGGACAGCGAGACGCGCTCATGAAGTCTCTTGCTCTTGCTCTTATTACTCACGAAAAGATTGAGACGACTCATGCTAAGGCAAAGTCTCTTCGACCATATGTTGAACACCTTGTAACAAAGGCAAAGATGAATACTCTAGCAGCACGCCGACACATCATTTCAAAGACAGGTAGTGAGATTGCTGCAAAGACTCTCGTAGAAACAGTTGCTCCAAAGTATAAGACTCGCCAGGGTGGTTACACTCGTATTATCAAACTTCCACGCCGTGAGGCTGATGGTAGTGCGATGGCACAGATTGAGTTTGTATAATATTAAGACCATGATTCACACTATTGACGCACAAGGAAAGAAAATCGGACGAGTTGCTACACAAGCAGCGGCTCTTCTTCTTGGAAAGGCTTCTGTTGATTTCTCTAAGAACAAAGTAGCAGACGTAAAGGTACACATTACAAATGCTTCAAAAGCAGAAATTACTGCAAAAAAGAAGTCTGATAAGGAATACGTAACATTCACAGGTTTCCGAGGTGGTTTGGACACAGAAAAGCTTTCTGATCTCATCGCTCGAAAGGGATACAGTGAAGCTTTCACACGAGCTGTACACGGTATGATTCCAAATAATAAGCTCAAGAAGAAGATTATCTTGAACCTCACAGTTAGTGAATAATTTATATGATTAAAGAACCCGTAAAAATGTCAGACCATAAGGACACAAAATATATCGAAGCCGTTGGACGACGAAAGACTTCAGCTGCTCGAGTACGTATTTCTGAAGCTTCAAAGACTTCATACAGTATCAATGGTAAGGCACTCGAAGTATACTTCCCAACAAAAGAACTCCAGGCTACTGTAGCTTCTCCATTTGTTACATCTAAGGTTGTTGGTAAGTTCAAAGTTACAGCTATGGCAAAGGGAGGTGGTGTTGCTTCACAAGCTGATGCAGTACGACACGGTATTTCTCGAGCTCTCATCATTCATGATGCAGAACTCCGAAAGACTCTCAAGAAGGCAGGACTCTTGAAGCGAGATCCTCGAGCAAAGGAACGACGAAAGTTCGGTTTGAAGAAGGCTCGAAAGGCTCCACAGTGGTCAAAGCGATAATACGAAACACATACACCAGCCACAAGCTGGTGTTGTGGTGTATACTTGTTAATATTTCACAACTATATGATCAACATTATTTTTGAAGCGCACGGTACGACTTTTGACAACGAGGCACATCTCTCATCAGGTCATAACGATGTAGCTCTTTCACCCTTAGGAATTAAACAATCAAAGGAAATGGGTGAGCGCTATGCTAACGATCATTTTGATGCCATATTCTGCTCAGACTTACAACGTGCCTACAAAAGTGCTGAAATAGGATTTGGAACAAAATGGCCTATCATTCAAGATGCACGACTTCGTGAATGTAACTATGGAGATTTTACTCAAAATCCAAGTGAATTAGTTGATACTCAAAAACCTCTTCGAATTAACGAGCCATTCCCGAACGGAGAAAGCTACAAACAGACAACTGCACGAATGAAAAGTTTTCTCGATGATCTTCTCAAAAACTATCAGGGTAAGCGGATCATGATCATTGGGCACCGAGCAACACAGTACGGTCTCGACCATCTCATTAATGGGGTTCCTCTAGAAAAACTCGTTACATCTCATTTCAAATGGCAACCAGGATGGGAGTATACATTTGAACATTATTTTAAAAATTAAGGATAAAATTTTAATAAAAATATAATCACGCAATCTATTCACAACCATTCATCAAATCTGTATACTATGACCATGAATAACGATCAAGAATTCGAACTCACTGAAGAAGGTAAGAAGGCTGCGAAAAGCGCTGCCGCGCAAGGTGATTCTGATATTGTCATCGATGCTGATGCTGCAGAAAATCTTGGTGTAGGAGCACAAGGCATGACAGATTCTATTGCTGCACTTCGAGAGAAACTCAAGAAAGCAATTGCTGAAAAACAAGAGTATCTTGATGGTTGGCAGCGAACAAAAGCTGAGATCATAAACTACAAAAAGCGGAATGAAGAAGATATGAAAGAATTCCGTAAGTTTGCTCAAGAAGGCCTCATTGAAGAACTTCTCCCAACTCTCCAAAGTTTTGACATGGCAATGAATAATAAAGAAGTCTGGGAGAAGGTTGATAAGAACTGGCGAGTAGGTGTTGAGTATATCTACAACCAACTTAAATCAACTCTTGAAAACGCAGGTCTCAAGGAAATCAATCCTATAGGCCTTCCATTTGACCCTATGCGCGATGAAGCTATCGAACATACACCTGTGACCGATGAGAGTCAGAATAACGTTGTAACAGCCGTCATACAGAAAGGTTATTTACTCAATGGTAAATCTCTCCGTGCACCGAAAGTTAAAGTAGGGGAGTTCAAAAAGTAACCCTTGACTAACCTGTAAATTTGGTATAATTACAACGTAATGCTCACACTACGTCCACAACAGAAAATTGTTGAAAAAATCCTCATTGCACGCAATGGTGGGCGTGTTCGTGTTACCTTCGCTGTTATTGAAACAGCAGGAAATATTGAGTTCAAAGTACTCAAAGTAACCCCTATAGTCGCATCGATCAAGGGACCTACAATCCTCGCACTCCCTGGTAAAATCAAAGATTCTGTAGCACCAGCAACTACAGCAACTTTCACAACATTCGTATCGCCATACGTATCTCTTTTCTTCTTTGATAGTCAACCTACACGCGCTCCATCTTTTTAATAAAAATTGTCTGATTATTCACAGACTTTCGTAAGTTCATCAACTCGACACCACGTCATCCTTAGGCCTTCTTGGAACTGAATACAGATCGTGAGTCCTTCAGGAAAGATGTGTTTCAAAGATGTCTTTCGAACCTCAATAATTTTGGCTCTTAAGCCATTAATCGGGCAATCATGCCAATGAACAGACGTAAAGGTGACAAGATCACCCTCCTTGAAAGGAACAGCGTTCATGGCGATAACACTATCACTATTTACTAATTAATCAACTAAACTATATATGTCTAAAATCATAGGAATCGACTTAGGAACAACAAACTCAGCAGTTGCGGTCATGGAAGTAGGAACACCAAAGATCCTCGAGAACGCAGAAGGTGCGCGTACAACTCCATCTATCCTTGCTCTCTCAAAGACAGGTGATCGCATGGTAGGACTTCTTGCTAAACGACAAGGTGTTACTAATCCAAAAAATACTATCTATCAGATCAAGCGCTTCATTGGTCACAACTTTGATGATCCAGCAGTACAGAAGGATCGTGCATCAGTACCATTTGAAATGCAGAAATCTGCAAGTGGTGGTATTGAAGTGAAGATGGGAGATAAGTGGTATCGACCTGAAGAAATTTCAGCGATGATCCTCACCAAGCTCAAGACTGATGCAGAAGCACGTCTTGGAGAAAAGATTACTGAAGCGGTCATTACTGTCCCAGCATACTTCAACGATGCTCAGCGACAAGCAACAAAAGATGCGGGTAAGATTGCAGGTCTCGATGTAAAGAGAATCATTAACGAACCTACAGCCGCAGCTCTCGCATACGGCTTCAACAAAAAGAAGGATGAAAAGATCGTAGTCTTCGACTTCGGTGGAGGTACTTTCGATATTTCAGTTCTTGAAGTAGGCGATGATGTTGTTGAAGTAAAATCAACCGACGGTGACGCACACTTGGGAGGAAAGGATATTGATCAAAAAATCATCAACTGGCTTGCAGAAGAATTTAAGAAAGCATCAGGTATTGATGTTCGTAAGGATGCACTTGCTCTTCAGCGACTCGATGAAGCTGCTGAAAAAGCAAAAATCGAACTCTCAACAGCAGTTCAGACAGAAGTAAACATTCCATTCATCACATCTGGTGCAGATGGTCCTCAGCACCTTCTCATCACTATGACTCGTGCAAAACTCGAAGAACTCACTCGTGAATTCATCGATCGAGCAATGGAAATCACAAAGCGAGCAATGGAAGCTTCTCCATTCAAGATTGGTGACATTAATGAAATCATTCTTGTCGGAGGGCAGACACGAATGCCTGCTATTCAGGCAGCTGTTAAAAGTTACTTTGGTAAGGATCTTCATATGGGTGTAAACCCTGATGAAGTGGTTGCGGTGGGTGCCGCTATTCAAGGAGGTATTCTTGCAGGAGATGTGAAAGATGTTCTTCTCCTCGATGTTATCCCTCTTTCTCTTGGTATTGAAACAATGGGACAGGTTGCTACAAAACTCATTGAAAAGAACACAACAATTCCAACATCACGTTCTCAAACATTCTCAACGGCTGCTGATAATCAGACAGAGGTAACGATTCACGTTGTGCAAGGGGAGCGAACAATGGCAAAGGATAACAAGTCGCTTGGTCAGTTTAATCTCGGTGGTATTGCTCCAGCTCCACGAGGAACACCTCAAATCGAAGTTACGTTTGATATCGATGCAAACGGTATCTTGAGTGTATCTGCAAAGGATAAGGCGACGGGTAAATCAAACTCAATTAAGATCACTGCAAGTTCAGGTCTTTCAAAAGAAGAAGTTGAAAAGATGAAGAAAGATGCTGAAATGAATGCAGCAGACGATCAGAAGAAAAAAGAAGAGATTGAAATAAAGAACGGTGCAGAACAAATGATCTACACTGCAGAAAAATCTCTCAAGGATTACAAAGACAAAATCCCTGCAGATACAGCAAAGTCTATTGAAGAAAAGATCGCTGCTGCAAAAACAACAAAAGAAGGAAGTGATATGGCTGCAATTAAAACTGCAACTGAGGCACTTTCAACAGAGCTCTCAAAGATTGGTGAAATTATCTCGAAGGCACAGCAAGCTGCTGGTCCAGGAGCTGGTGCAGAAGGTGCGCAACCAGGAACAAATGGTACTGATGCCGGAGCAGGCGGTACAGGAGATAACGTTCGCGATGCAGAGTTTAAAGAGAAGAAATAAAAAAGGGATTATCGGCGACAAGCACAGTCGTAATTGAGGAGAAACTTATCGGACGAAAGTTTACCTTCACTGTCCAAAGCAAACCTCAAACACGACAAGATGCTAGCTGCACGAAAGACTGCCGAAATGTCAGATTGCTCAGCGTAAAGTTCGATGAGTAGCGGTCCCAGTCCAATAGGTAGGGTATACAGCAATTCTGCACGAGCTGCGACTGACAAGCTTCTCCAGGCAGCCTTAATGAGAGATTCGGTGTCCATAGAAGGGAGCAGATTATGTGACCTAGCAAAATACTACAATATCAAGTAAGATTGTCAACATTCGCGACACAAATATACAATGGCTCAAAAAGACTATTACAAAATCCTAGGTGTTGATAAAAATGCATCAAAGGAAGACATAAAAAAGGCTTTCCGAAAGCTCGCTCACGAACATCATCCTGATAAGAATGGTGGTAATGATGCTAAGTTTAAAGAGGCTAACGAGGCCTATAGTATTCTCTCTGACGACACAAAACGTCGCCAGTATGACACCTATGGTAGTGATGGTCCGAGCTTCACGGGTGGTGGACCTTTCGGAGGAGCAGGCGGCTTCGGGGGTTTCGATTTCTCAGGTTTTGCCAATGGTCAAAATGGTCAACAGTTTGAATTTGATCTCGGAGACATCTTCGGAGAATTCTTTGGAGGTGGAGGACGCCGACCACGAAAGGGTCGCAACATCACCATTGATATCCAACTCACTCTTAAAGAATCAATCTTTGGTATTGAACGTGAAATCTCAACAGGTAAAGAGAAATTCTCTATCAAAATCCCTGCTGGTATCAATCACGGAGAAGGTCTTCGTGTTCCTGGAAAAGGTGAACAGGGAGAAGCAGGACCTGGAGATCTTGTTGTTCGAGTATGGGTTGAGGATCATAAGACAATTCGTCGTGAGAATTACAATCTCATTACTGAACTCAAGATTAAACTCACTCAGGCACTCTTAGGTGACACCGTAAACATTGAAACTCTTGATGGTCCAATTGAGATGAAAATTCCTCAAGGAGTGACTCATGGAGAGATTCTTCGTGTTAAAGGAAAGGGTGTGACAATCGAGCGCACTGGAAAACGTGGTGATTTCTTGGTTATTATTCACATCGATCTTCCACGAAAACTCTCACGTAGTGCAGCAAAGCTCGTAGAACAATTGAAGGAAGAGGGGATATAGTCTATACTACATATACATGAAATCTGTCACGCAACAATCAACTTCTTGGCTTTGGTCAACCACACATCGTACATATCTGGTGCGTGCTTTGTCCCTATAAACCATTCTCACAATTGAGCTTTGCAAATCACACACCAGCTTTGTACAGCTGGTGTTGTGCTATGTGGCCGACAAGCTCTTTATTGTTATGTTTCCAACATACCACTGCTATAAATGTAATGTGAATACATCTGGTATACCAGAGAAAATACCTGATTCGAACAACAAAACATGGCATTGCCCAATATGCCATTCATTGTTACGCCAATGTCTACAATGCCTTTGTTTTGCATCAATAACCAATGAAAAGTGCGACGCATGTGTTCCTGGTGTAAAAAAAGTTTACCCGAATCAAAAGAGAGGTGGCTGGGATGCATGTTGGTAGACGTAGATTAAGCTCTCATATGAGCATTTTTAGTTGAGACAAAGATTATTATATTTGCTATTATTACCCACATGTCATCACAACCAAAAACTCTACTTTCTGGCGTTAAGCCGACAGGACGACCACATATTGGAAACTACTTCGGAGCAATGAAACAGTTTGTTGATCTTCAGGCAGCTCATAA
This sequence comes from Candidatus Tayloriibacteriota bacterium, assembly GCA_016215455.1. Lineage (GTDB taxonomy): Bacteria > Patescibacteriota > Minisyncoccia > Phycocordibacterales > PALSA-1337 > JACRJP01. Next base: position 69,256 of record JACRJP010000004.1, read on the forward strand.
GGATGCGCGGAAATTCTTCATGATTGCTGACTATCATGCATTGAACTTCATTCAAGATGGAGCAAAGATGCATGACCTCATCATTGATCTCGCTCTCGATTATCTCGCAATTGGACTCGATCCGAAACAATCAGTAATCTTCAAGCAATCAGATGTATCAGCACACACTGAACTTGCGTGGGTATTCGACACGATCACTACGATCCCATATCTCGAACGAGCACATGCCTATAAAGATGCTGAAGCAAAAAATAAAGAGATAAGTGTTGGTACGTTCAACTATCCAATGCTCATGGCAGCAGATATTCTTTTGTATGATGCAAATATCGTTCCTGTAGGGCAAGATCAAAAACAACATATCGAATATGCTCGTGATACAGCACTCAAGTTCAACCATATCTTCTGTGGAGGAGAAAAAGAAAATGGAGGCGCTCCACTTTTCATACTTCCTGAACCTCTCATCATGAAAGACGTTGCGACTGTCCCAGGTATCGATGGTCAAAAAATGAGTAAGAGCTACAACAATACGATTCCACTCTTTGCAACGGAAGAGGAAATGACAAAAGCTGTCATGGGAATTGTTACTGATTCAGGAAGTGGAATTCCAAAGAACGTCTACGATATTCATCGACTCTTCCGTACTGAAGCTGAACTTGCAGTGATCTACGAAGAGCACAAAGGGAAGTACAAAGCTCTCAAGGATGCTCTTCTTGCTGATCTTAAAGCATTTATCAATCCACTCCGTACTCGACGAGAAGAACTCGCAAAGGACAAAGAAGCAGTCCTCAAAATTCTCAAAGAGGGAGGTGAACGAGCTCGTTCTGTCGCTGAACCAAAGATGCAGGAAGTGAGAAAAACTATTGGTGTTGGACTCTATTAACTAACCTTTATACTATTGAGATTATGAAATACGTCATGGTAGCCCTCATCATTCTTGCAGGACTTATCGTTGTAGCACTTCTCATCATGTCAGGACTTAAGGCTGCATAGGATTGCTTGTTTTTATTCAAAAAATGTGATATATTATTCAACGGAGAGAGCAGTTGGGCCGTTGACATTATGTGCATTGCGCACGTCACACAGGACCACGTCTTTTTGTTGGGCTGTCATCTTTGATAGCCAAACCGAGGGACTGCACCCCTTCTGAGACACAACGCGTGCCCATAATGCACATTCGGCTTCGGCTGACGCGATTGGGTTCTTTTCATGATTCGAGCTTTCGTTTGTACGATTGCTCCATATAACACTCGTTTGTTATATGTCATGTTCTTTCTGAATTCCTTGGCTCGGCCTTGTGAATTCTTCTGGTCATGATTTCTTTGATTTCACGACCTCCTTATGACCGCCATGTTGCTCACGCACCATGGTTTTGTCTTTTTATGTAATATAGGCAAATCTCACCTACGACTGCTATACTATGGTCATGTCGTTTGTTGTAAAGCACGAACAATTTGAAGGTCCTCTCGATCTACTTCTATCTCTTATTGAAAAGAGAAAGCTTTTTATTAATGATATTTCACTTGCAAAAGTGACTGACGACTACATCAATCACATTAGTCAGTTTGAGAAGAGACCTCTCAATGAATCAGCCCACTTTATTCTTGTCGCATCAACATTACTTCTCATAAAGTCTCGTTCACTCCTTCCAACCCTTACTCTCACTGAAGATGAAGAGAAAGATATTCACGATCTCGAAACACGATTGAAGATTTATCAAACAATCAAAGAGGCGAGTGTGCACGTTAAAGCGCTGTTTGGTCAGAAGATGCTCTTCGCGCCATCACAAGCAAAAAAACGTGATCCTATCTTTTCTCCCGATGCATCAATGACCCTTACCAATATCTCTGAAGCAATGAAAACCATCATTGCCAATCTCCCTAAAACAGAAGCACAAGTTCCAAAAGCCATCATTCGTAAAGTCATTAGTCTTGAAGAGATGATGGACACACTCACTACTCGCATCACATCAAATCTCAAGATGTCATTCAAGGATTTTAGTCGTAGTCACCAAGCAGAGAAGGTAAATGTCATTGTTGCTTTTCTTGCGGTACTTGAATTAGTCAAACAGGGAATGGTCCATGTTAATCAACACGAAGAATTTGGTGATATTCACATGGAAACAAAAGAAATTGGTATTCCGCGTTATAATAACTAGCACACATGACTCAACAACTTCCACTCAACACCCGTATTGAAAGCCTTCTGTTCTGGAAAGCCGAACCTATGACTCTCAAGAAAGTAGCTGAGGCTCTCGATGTATCACTTGATGAAGTAAAGGCAGCAATCGTCACACTTCGTGAACAACTCAATGGTCGCGGAATCACTCTTATTGAATTTAATGATGAGGTTACTCTTGGTACTGCTCGTAGTATGTCAGAGGATATTGAGAAATGGACCAAAGAAGAACTCTCTCGTGATCTTGGAAAAGCAGGACTTGAAACACTTGCCATTATTCTGTATCAAGGTCCAATCTCTCGTGCTGATATCGACTATATACGTGGAGTTAATTCAACATTCATTCTCCGTAATCTTCTCATTCGAGGTCTTGTAGAAAAGGTTTCAAATCCAAAAGACCAGCGTAGTTTTCTCTATCAAACAACTCTTGAATTACTGTCACATCTCGGTATATCAAAACTTGACGAGCTTCCTGATCTCGAGAAAGTAACAACAACTATCGCGGCATTCAAAGCGGGAACAGATACTACAACCCCACCTGAACCTCAACAACCCTAAACTATGAACCGTTCTATTTTCTATTTTTTCGGAGGATCACTTCTTCTCATTATCCTCATCACTTCTTCATCAAAACTACTTGGTGTATATTCACCAAACCAAACAAAGGTATCTGCCTCATCAAAAGTACAAAATTTTCCATATCTTAGAGAAAATTCATTACCACCGGTTCTCTCAGCTGAAAATGCTTTTTCATTACTTGTATATAAAAATGCAGCGAAAAATCCTGAAAAGGTTCTCTTTGAAAAAAATCCTGATCAACGTGTACCTATCGCTTCAGTAACTAAACTTGCAACAGCAAGTGCTGTAATCGAATCAATAGGACCTGAAACACTTATCACTATCTCTCCTGATGCAGTAGCACAACCTGAAGGAGCAGGGCAGCTTATACAAGGAGAAGTATATCGACGCGATGAACTTCTACATCCACTTCTTATCGAATCAAGTAACGATGCTGCATATGCTTTTTCTGAAAAATTAGGTAGTACAAAATTCGTTACTGCAATGAACGCCTTCGCCCAAAGAGCAGGTATGGCATCGACGACGTTTGCCAATCCAAGTGGTCTTGATCGGCCAGGACCCAATCTTTCAACAGCGCGTGACGTTGCTCATCTTGCTCAATATTTTTCTCAAAAACATCCTGATCTTCTCAAGCTCACCGCCACAAAAACATATACATTCACCACAACAGCAGGAGTAACAAAAACTCTTCGTTCAACAAACGATCTTCTTAATGATACAAGCGTTCCTTTTACCATTCTCGGTGGCAAGACAGGGGAAACAAAAGCAGCAAAACAAGCACTTGTCATCGTTACGGATTCACCAATTCCTGATACGGTACTCATTCATGTTGTCTTGCGTTCTGATAACAGAGAAAGTGACATGCGTACACTCATGAAATGGGTTCGAAATTCATATGTATGGAACAAAGAGGAAGCTTCTCTACCGACACCAAAGGTATCGGTTGATCCTTTAACAAAATTACAATGGGTAGCAGCAACAACATCAGCTCCTTGGACAGCACGCGACGCTCACTCGATTGCAATATTCAAAAATACCATGTATCTCATCGGAGGAGTTTTTGGTAATGGACTTGTTGAGAAAAACGGTATGGTGGAATACTGGAATGCTCCGCATGGAAGTGACATTTGGACAACACCAGATGGTTTCAATTGGAACAAGACAACAGATGTTGCTCCATGGTACAACCGACGTTCCGTGGGAACTATTGTTTTCCAAAATAAGTTATGGCTCATGGGAGGTTGGAGTCAGTATGATTATAAATATGACAATCGCATCTGGTGGACAGAAGATGGTGTCAAATGGAATCTTGCAACATCAACGTCTCCTCGTTGGGAAGGACGTGAGGGTCATACTCTCAATGAATACAACGGCAAACTCTATCTCATGGGTGGTGTTGATTTCGTAAAGAGAATTACCTACAACGATGTATGGGAATCGAGTGATGGTATTACCTGGAAACAAGTAACTGCTAATTCCGAATGGACACCTCGTTATGATCACGCTGTTGCTGTTTTTAATAACAAACTGTATCTCACGGGAGGACTTCACATTAATACCCACGAAACAGAAAGTGAGGTATGGACTTCAACTGATGGTGCTCATTGGATAAAAAGTACTCCGGAATGGCCTTCACGCCACGGACATATTTCTCTTGCATTCAAAGATGCTCTCTGGGTCATTGGTGGTTGGCATGAAGGGAAGGGAGCTGAAAACAAAGGAATCAATGATACCTGGTTTACTCGCGATGGTCTTCATTGGACAAAGACACAGACTGATGGTCCATGGCTCGGTCGAGAAGATCACATGGGGGATGTATTCCAAGGTACAATGTGGGTAACAGGTGGAATGGATACTAACGAACATTGGAATAATGACGTTTATTACGCCAAATTTGAATAAAAATGAGCTTAAAATCACAACCACGAGCAAAGGGAACCTATATCGATACACCGCTTCTAGCGAGCATTTTAGGCCTTGTTATTGCTGGTTTCTTGGTATTCGTATCAGCATCACTCGGCCTTCTTGCTCGTGACACTGCTCAGTTTGGCTCAGTTGCCATGAATCAAACTATTAGTCTTATTTTAGGACTTACTTTATTCTGGATCATGAGTCGTGTGAATTATCGTTATGTACGAAAGTACGCTTTCTATATTCTTGTTGGGGCACTTCTTTCAAACCTACTTCTCTTTATTCCAGCACTTTCACTACATCACGGAGGAGCAACACGCTGGCTCGATTTTGGTTTCGTAACCTTCCAACCATCAGAACTTTTGAAAATTGGTTTTATCATTTACGTCGCTGCATGGTTGTCCATGATTAAAGAAAAAGTTACCACACTTGGATCGGGTATAATTCCTTTCTGTATTCTTCTTGGAATCCTGAGTGTACTTCTCCTCATCCAATCAGATACCAACACACTTGCAGTGGTGGCATTTACCGGTATCTGTATGCTCTATGCTGCTGGAGCGAAACTTCGCCATATTGCTATTATTATTTTTATAGGGATTGCAGGAATCGCAATGGTCGCTATGCTTCGACCTTACGCCCAGCAACGTATCATGACCTTCTTAAATCCTGCGAATGATCCACAAGGAGCGGGTTATCAAATCCAACAATCTCTCATTGCTATTGGTTCAGGTGGGATGTGGGGACGAGGATTCGGTCAAAGTGTCCAGAAGTTTGAATATCTTCCTGAACCAATTGGAGATTCCATTTTTGCAGTACAAGCAGAGGAGTTCGGATTCATTGGAAGTACGGTCCTTGTTCTCCTATTTGTATTCTTTGCTGTCCGATCTTTGAAAATTGCTTCCAATACCGAAGACTCCTTTGGTGGACTCTTTGTGATTGGACTTGTTATACTTATCATCACCGGATCATTCATCAATATCGGTGCGATGCTCGGACTTGTTCCACTGACCGGAAAACCACTGTTGTTTGTAAGTCATGGAGGAAGTGCCTTAATGATTATCCTCGCAAGTGTCGGTATCATCGCAAATATTTCAAAACACCAAAAATCATGAAAATACTTTTTACAGGAGGCGGTACCGGAGGACACTTCTATCCCATCATAGCGATCACTGAAGCTCTACGAGAACGAGCAAAGAATCAAAAGATTCTTATGCCAGAACTCTATTACATGGCGCCGACGGAGTACAATCCACGGGCTCTGTTTGATAATGAACTTATTTTCGTCCCTGTTACAGCAGGGAAGATACGTCGTTATTTTTCTCTGCTCAATTTCTTCGATCTTTTCAAAACAGCCTGGGGAGTATGTTCTGCTCTATCAAGTCTCTATAAAATATATCCTGATGTTGTTTTTGGAAAAGGTGGCTATGCAAGTTTTCCAACACTTTTTGCAGCACGGCTTCTCCGTATTCCGGTTGTCATCCATGAATCAGACAGTGTTCCTGGACGAGTTAATACATGGGCAGGAAAATTTGCTCGAAAAATCGCTATCTCATATCCGGAAGCTGCTCAATACTTCAAGAACAAAGATAGAGTTGCTTTCACGGGTAATCCAATACGTAAAGAAATAATCGCACCTCTTTCAAATGGTGCTCATGAATTCCTTGGACTCGAACAAGGTATTCCAACAATCCTTGTCCTTGGAGGTTCTCAAGGATCTCAGGTTATCAATGATGCAATCGTTGAAAGTCTCCCCAAACTTCTCGAAAACTATCAAGTCATTCACCAGACAGGAAAAAATAACTACAAAGCAGTTGAACAATTGGTGAAACTTATTCTCGATAAGGATCCAAACATTGGTCGTTACAAATCATTTGATTACCTCAACGACCTTGCTCTTCGTATGTCAGCTGGTATTGCTGATGTTGTAATATCACGTGCTGGTTCAACAATATTTGAAATAGCAGCATGGGGAGTTCCTTCAATCATCATTCCTCTATCAGAGAAAATCAGTCACGATCAGACAAAAAATGCTTTTGCATATGCTCGTTCTGGAGCGTGTATGGTTATCGAAGAACAGAATATTAGTGATACTGTCCTTACGTATGAAATAGATACTCTCATCAAAAATACAGAACTCCGCACAAAGATGAAAGATGCTGCTCATAAATTTTCTCGACTCGATAGTGCTGATATCATTGCTCAAGCACTTCTCGAAATTGCACTCGAACACGAATAGAAGAATAAAAAGGCACACAAGTCAGACGATGGGTCTCTTTAACGGTCCCGATCATCACGTGACGGATACCGTCGCCGTGGACGCTGACAGATCCAGAGAAAACCAATGACCAAGAGCCCTACGACATCGAGGATTCTCACCACATTGGTGGTCTCTGCAAGATCTTGAGGAGTAAAAACCCCAGCAACTTTGTCAGCAAAAAGAAAGACCAGCACTAACACCGTCCACGCTATCCGAAAAAAAATACGCATACCTGTAAAAAAGGGAGGGATAATGAATCTGTCGTATATTATGACATATAAAATATAGATAAGTCAACAATGACACCTCGACGACGTAGCGTGCTATAATAGAGACCTTACCAGCTAATTTAAATATTTTAAATATGCAACCAAATAATTCGGGCATCAAACCATGGCAATGGACAGTGACAATCATTGTCATCATTGCCCTCATTGTATTGGGTGTATTTGTGGCTACACGAAATGACGATACGGAAACGACTAACGACCAGCAACCAGCTCAACCACAAATCGCTCAGGAAAGTAATCGTCTTGTTGTTACCGATCAATTTCCAGGAAATATCGTGTACATAACAACTGTGCAGCTTGCTCAAGATGGCTTTGTTGTCATCCACAAAGATAACGCTGGTGCACCCGGTGCTGTAATCGGTAGTGTCTATTTCCCAAAGGGAATAGGTCCTACTAAAGTTACCCTTACAGAAAAAACGGTTGATGGTGGTACTTACTATGCAATGCTCCACAGTGATAGTAATGCGGATAAACAATTCTCTGAAACAACAGACGCAACTCTCAAAGATACAAAGGGAATGGTTATCATGAAGTCTTTCAAGGCTCGTCTTGATCTTCCCGAAGACAAAGGTTAGAGCGTAGAGCAAAAAGGGAAGTGACTCCCCCAACTCACCCATAAAAAGGGTGAGTTTTGCATGGTATACTTGAGAGCGTTTCTACTGATATATTTCATGAAAATATCCACTCCAACATTACAAATTATCATCACTTGTATTCTTCTTGCAGGTATCGCTCTGAGTCAATCGTTACTTCCACACACAGAAATAGCTCGAGCTCAATCGGTTGATGAATTGAAACAAAAGATCGATACGAGTGCAGCGAATATCAAGAAACTTGAGGAGGAAATCGCTCATTATCAAACACAACTTACCGAAACAAGTAAGCAAGCAAACACCCTCCAAAATACCATCAAAACTCTCGATATCTCAAAAAAGAAACTTCAGACTGACATTACTCTCACACAAGGGAAAATAAGTCTTACGAGTAGTCAGATACAGCAACTCAATAAGGATATTATTGCAAAAGAAAATCAGATTGGTAAAAACTTCGACTCTGTAGGGGTGAGCCTTCGTAGTATTTACAAAGATAGTTCTGAGAGTGTCGTGGAATCGTTATTAGGTGCTGATACTCTTGCAGGATTTACAAGTAACATCGAAACTCTTTCTCGACTTCAGGTTGAGGTTCGTAATCATATTGATGAACTTACTGAATACAAAAAAGATCTTGAGCGCTCAAAGAAATCTCTTGAGGGCAAGAAACAAGATCTAGTACTCTATACTAATGATTTAAGTGATCAGAAACGTCTCGTTGAAAACACAACACAAGAAAAAGCTTCTATTCTGACTCAGACAAAAAACCAAGAGTCTGCATATAAAACAATTCTAAAAAATAAACAGTTACAAAAAGAACAGTTTGAAAAAGAAATGTTCGCATACGAATCTGCACTTAAGATTGCTGTTGACCCTAATAGTATTCCTTCAGCTGGTACTGGAGTGCTTTCATGGCCTCTAGCTAAGGTTATCATTACCCAGTATTTCGGTAATACTTCTTTTGCAACAAAAAATCCTCAAATCTACAACGGTAAAGGCCACACTGGTGTCGACTTTGGAGCTCCAACTGGTACGAAAGTAAATGCTGCTCTCACAGGTATTGTCACCGGTACTGGTAACACTGACGAAATCCGTGGGTGCTATTCATATGGTAAATGGGTCTTCATTAAACATCCAAACGGTCTATCAACCCTATACGCACACCTTTCACTCATCAGTGTCAAAGTCGGTGATGTTGTCGCCACAGGTCAATTGATTGGATACAGTGGTAATACCGGCTACTCTACAGGTCCACACCTTCATTTCGGTGTATATGCAACCCAAGGTGTGCGCATTACTCGATTTGAGAATAGTGTGAATTGTAAAGGTGCACTCATTCCACTTGCTGATCCAACCGCATACCTTAATCCACTGTCATTCCTTTAATTAGACTTCAAGGCGGGCTATAATAGTCATATGAAAAATTTAGTTCGCGGAAGTATTCTTCGCACCGTCCTTATCGTCGTAGGTATCATCCTCGTCATTAGTTATTTTGGTTTTGATCTAAAAGGAATCGTAGAATCTCCTCAGAGTCAGAAAAACTTCTCGTATGTGACCACTCATGTCGTAGAATTCTGGAATAAATATCTCGAACGACCAGCAAAGTACGTATGGAATGATGTCTTCATAAAACTAATCTGGAATACCGCAATAGAAAACTTAGAAAATATTCGTGATAAGAAACCAACAACGATCGAAAACCAGGGTCCAGCACTACCAGTAGCACCAAAAGTAAACTAGTATCGTAAATAAAAAATCATCAAACCATGCCACTATGCGTGGTTTTTTGATATCAAAACAAAGGTTCAACCATTCGACTTCTTCTCTTGGGTTTTTTCGGCTCCTTCGGAAGGTCTTTCTTGAGGATACCGAACCTCTCGATGGTTCTCATGAAGAACGAGTCTTCACCTGGCGCAAACGGCTTGTTAATGCGAACCTTATCGGAAGTCTCGAGGATTGATTCTGCTTCAGGCCGCAGCGGAGCAATACCGAGCATACAGGCGCCCCAATACTGAAAATGAGGACAACGAATCTGGAATGTGGTGCAACCCTTGTCTCCACACCAATACACAGTAGGTCGTGCAACAACAGAGTGCACAAGAATTCCTTGAGCATCATGAGGTGTAACGAATTCCTGAAACGCCATCACCACGAGTTGTGGTGAACCGTCTTCCCATGTTCCAAGATACCGAGTGATGTCTGGAAATATCAGAGGTGCCAAATGATAGTGGATCGAAAGCTCGATATCTTTCGCCCCGTTATGCTCCTCAAAATACTTCGGGCGAAGCTTTTTGGGTAATTGATCAAATCTCCAATTGGGATATATAGCCTGCTTCTGTGTCAGCCACTCAGGGTAAGTGAAGAATGGAAATCTACACACCAACGGAGGATATTTTGTGGACGGCATAATCTTTTGTCGAAATGTGAAGGGAAGGGGAAGTACCCTTCCGGTGGTCTAAATTTAGACTATCGATGAATCAGTTGAATGTCAACAAATATACCAAGAGTAAATTTTGAGAGGTAAGTAGAATGATTACTTACATTAGTTTTAATTAAAATAAAAATTGTTTCAGAAATAAATAACAGGAATGAATACAGTTATTAAATAATACCAATCAAGACATTACCGGCCTTTCTTATATATAGAACATGTCGTAAAAGATATATTGTACGACATTACTATATAAGGAAGCTGGCTGGTTAATTCAGCTCCTAATACTGCCCCTTTCTGTTTCGTTCAGACTATTTTTTGCTTTTGTATAGAATACATACATAACAAAAACCACGACCTTGCGATCGTGGTTTTTGTTATGTATTAGAGTTATAAATTACTTGTTCGCAATCGCTAAAGGATGCTGTGAAAGTGCTGCCACTTTCTTACCCCAACATGGCTTTGAAGCGTTCCATGGGGTTGAACCCTGCTTACCATAGAGGTACTTAGCATACGCCAAGTTACCTTCTACTGTACGAATATCGAAACCGAGTTTAGTAGCTTGATCATCATGGTAACGTTCGTTGATTTGCATCACACCAACGTCAGTAGGATCAACCATACCTCGAACGACACGCCCCTTCTTATCGTAGTGCATAAATGTGGATTCACACTTAGCAATCTCAACAAGAGCAGGAGTATCTGCGAAATAAACTCGGAGATAAGCTTCAAGCGTCATAGCTTGAGTAGTAGTGGCTGCTGCGACAATTGGAGTTGTGACAGTAGCGAGTGTTTTAATTTGAATGTCCTTAGCAATATCAGCATCTGTTGTAGTTGCTCCGACAATTGATGACGTGAGCAACGCAATACCGGTCATAAGTTCAATCATAAATTTAAAATCAGGTATTCGTAACTTAACGTTACTTGTACCTGATTACGTAGATAATATTAGCACTTTTAGAAAGCATTGTCAAGTATTTTTACTGATAAAATATGTAATATATGGCTCTATATAGCTGTATTATTTAAGTTATGATTAGGCCATATTTTAGAGCTTTTAGCAAAAGGGTGGCTTTTTAGCATCTAACTCCCCTATCCCTACCCTCCGACCAGACCCCGACATCCCTTGGCGGGTCGAAAACCGGCTGTAATAGCTTCTTTTTCGCTCAAAAATATCCTTCTATTACTTCGTTGTATACGAAAAGCATTGCCGCACCACGGAAGATAGTAGGTTGTACCCTTCTTTGAGGCTACATACCCTCCAGCAAGTAGATTCTCTTCCCTGTTGGACCATTCCGTGAGGAATATGGGTGGTTTCTGGCTCAATATATGAACAACATACCCCACCAAGATCCCTGCACTACAGATCAAGAGACCAGAAACTATAGTAAGTATCCGAATACTCTTTCCCCAACCCCGTAGTCGACCTATCCATATGTGCATGGCAATAAGTATCCAATTTTGACCATGAAATCCCTATAAACAAAGAATAAACTACAAATAAAGGCTTTATCGGCCAAAAGGGTTGATTTTTTATCGCACGTACGGTATAGTGGTAGGACCAAATTTATAGACGACTATGGCAACCAAAAAATCCGCAGGTGTATCAAAAAACGGTAGAGATTCAGGTCCTAAATACCTGGGTGTGAAGATCAATGCTGGTCAGACAGCTCGCATTGGGGAAATCATTCTTCGACAGCGTGGAACTCAAGTTATGCCAGGTAAGAATGTTGGCATCGGACGAGATCATACTCTTTTCGCTCTCAAAGAAGGTAAGGTAGAGTTTGGAACAAAGCGAAAGACAAACTTCGACAACACAATGACACGAAAGAACATTGTGCACGTGATGTAAGGAGACAAACTCATCAACAACAAAAAAGACCCTCGAGGGTCTTTTTTGTTGTGCACAGAAATTGACAGAATCAAGATATATGGTAATTTTTGGAAAGAACACTACTCTTTTCCAACCACTAGGTTAGATCATGCACTACATCCTACGACCAAAGAAAAGTCCTTCTGATGGTCTTTTTCTTTCTAGCATTCCACCCCTGTTCTTTGCCGGACCTGTGAGGGGTGGTGATGACTGGCAAAGCATTGCTTTCTCGAGACTCAGACATCTGCTGCCAAGTTTCTGCGCTGTGATTCCAATTCCTGATGACGCGGAACGTCTTGGGATGTTATCCTATGGCAAAAACCATCTTCTCGCACGACATTTCATCGGTTTAGACCACGGTGATTTTGATCGCCAACTCAATTGGGAGCGGCACTTCATGCGCTACGCCGCTTTGCATGGATGTCTCATCTTTTGGCTTCCTGCCGAGAGCACGACCAATCCTCGTCCTGAAGGATACTTTGGTCGAGACACCATGGGTGAGCTCGGCGAATGGCGAGGGCGTCTGTTTGAAAATTCTCAACGACGAGCAAACGTTATGCGCGGCTATCGTGTAGTCATTGGTGGTGAACCCGGATTTCCTGGATTCGATACCATTGAACGGAATTTCAAACTCGCCCTCGGTAACCAATTCCCCATCTACCCAACACTCGACGAAACACTCGAGGCTGCGGTAGCCTTACTACAGGGTGGTAAATAAACAAAATCCTGCACGAAGCAGGACTATGTTTAATTTTTATTATTTTTTTAACTTAAGCTGCCTTCACAACGAGGGTAAACTTTGCACTCTTCTGTCCAACTTTTACGGTAACCTGATGTTCCCCCACTTCCTTGATTGGCTTCTCAAGCGCAAGATGTTCTGGAGCAATTGTTACACGTGCTTGCTGAGCAAGTGCGGGGATAATTTCAGCAGCATGAAGCCCAGCAAAAAGATGTCCCTTATCATTCGCTTTACCTGTAAGCGTAATACTTACACTACTGAGTTGATTGAGATTCTGTGTAAGGAGTTCATCCTGAACCTTTCTCTCCCCTTCTTCACGAGATCGTTCTAGACCTATACGCTTTTCTGCATCAGGTGTTGCGATAACTGCGTGTTTATTAGGTATAAGAAAGTTGAGAGCATAGCCGTCTGAAACATTCTTTGTCTCATACTTTCGACCTATTTTGGGCACATCCTTAAGAAAAATGACTTTCATACTGTAATACTTATTGATTGATTAATATCTGCATCTTACGGCAAAGCACGTAATATCTCAACTGCCTTATCAAACTGTGGATCTTTCTTTGCATCAAGATCTTTTTGAGTAATTTCTACCTTAACATCAGGATTCAAACCGTCATGTGAGAGGTTGTGACCATCTGGGGTAAGCCATCGAGCAACAGTAACCTTAAGAGATGTATCTGAGGTAAGTTTAATTAATTCTTGAACAGAACCCTTACCGAATGTTTTTGTTCCAACAAGCTGTGCAATACCGTGTTCACGAAGTGCTCCAGCAAGAATCTCTGATGCCGAAGCTGAACCACCGTTGACGAGGATAATCATCTTGAAACGATCATGATTAAAGATGTCATACCCCTTACTTCGAAACACGATAGGACTTTGTTTTGCACCAAAATCTTCAGTTACAATTATCTTTCCAACCGGAAGGAACCAACTTGCAATATCCTGAGCTGCTTCAAGATATCCACCGGGGTTACCTCGAAGATCAAGAATCATCTTATGAGAACCTGACGCAATAAAGTCACGGAGAGCTCCTCTAAAGAGATTTGGAGATTTTTCAGTAAAGCTGAAGAGTTTGATAACAAATATTCCATCTTTTCGAAGTCCTACAGTACTACTTGCTGTTCCATCAGAAGAATCTCCACTACCTGATTTTAATTGTGTCTCAACTGTTGGGACATCAATCACGTCACGAGTAATTTCTTTATCAACAACACCCGCAGTCCCTTCACGAGCAAAAGAGATCTTTACCTTTGTTCCCTTCTTTCCTCGTATGAGTTTTACTGCTCGATCAACTCCAAGATCATTCGTTGTTTGACCATCAATACTCAAAATCTTATCACCACTTCGTACCCCTGCACGCTCAGCTGGACTTCCTTTAATTGGAGATACAACTGTAAGGATGTTATCTTTGATACCAATCTCCATACCTACCCCTTCAAAATTTCCGGCAATATCTCCTTCAAAAAGTTTTGATTCCTCAGGTGGGAAAAAGACCGTATACGGATCACCATTTGATGCAGCTAGTCCTTTGATTGCTCCCCAAACTTTCGTTTGTGCATCAGTTGATGTACCAACAAATTTATCATCAAGAATTTTCCATGCTTTCCAAAAAGGAGCAAATTGTGCTTCCGTCAGAGTATTCAAACCAGAAATTGCTGGTAGATTAGAGGATTTTGATGAGGCAGATTGATTTCCCACATAGGTACCAATACCAAAACTCATCAGCAACAAAGCAGCTACAACAATTACTTTGGCGGTTATTTTTTCATGGGATGTATTCATAGGTCGCTCTATTATGTCAAAAACCGTGCAATCGCACAAATAAATATGTATAATAACAGCACATAATTACGTCATATGCTACATACCTATACATATAAGAGACTTACGTGGATTGATCTTGAGGCACCAACAACCGATGAGGTGGCTAAAGTAATGAATGACTACCGTCTTCACCCTCTTGTAGCAGAAGAACTCGTCAACCCAACACTGAAGCCTAAAGTAGATTTCTATAAGGACTATATATATGTGGTGCTTCGTTTTCCTTTCAGAAAGCGTAATCTCCATAGTTATGTTGCTGTGGATAAAGAAGTCGACTTTGTTATTTCAAAAGATTTCATTATCACCACTCATTACGACACTGTCGAACCTCTTCATAATTTCTCAAAGATGTTTGAGGTGAATTCTATAGTTGATAAAGGAGGTATGGGTGAACATGCAGGCTATGTATTCTACTATATGCTCAAACACATTTATAAGAATATGTTGAGTGAACTCGATAGTATCAAAACAGCTCTCGGTGACGCTGAAGAACTTGTATTCACTGGTCGTGAAAAAGAAATGGTACGAACTATCTCAGAACTATCACGCGAGCTCATCAACTTCCGACAATCAGCTCGAGCTCATAAGGATGTTCTTGAGAGTTTTGCTATAGCAAGTAAAGAACTCTTCGGTGAAAACTTTAGTTACTATGTGAGTGACTTACAATCAGAATACATGAAGACCTACGAAGTTATTAATAATTCACGAGAATTAGTGAATGATCTTCGAGAAACGAATGACTCACTTCTTTCTACAAAACAAAATGAGACCATGAAGACACTTACCATCATGGCATTCATTACCTTCCCCCTCTCTCTCATCACTGATATTTTCTCAATCCCCACAGAACATACACCAATTATCGGATACCTCTTCGACTTTGAGATTATTCTCGGTATTATGGTTCTGTTTACGATAGGTATGTTCTTCTTCTTTAAATACAAGAAGTGGCTCTAATATAGTTCGTATGAAGATACATAACACACTGACAGGCAAACTCGAAGAATTTATTCCCCTCACCAAGAATCATGTTGGTATGTATCACTGTGGTCCGACAGTATACGACACAGCCCATATTGGTAACTTCCGTACATTCATAATGAACGATATTGTACGTCGTGTTTTTGAATACAATAACTACCATGTCATGCAAGTGATGAATGTCACTGACATTGATGATAAGACAATTCGACGAAGTCGTGATGAACACAAAAGTCTCCAAGAACTCACTCGCTACTATGAGAATCTCTTTTTGAAAGATATTGAGAGTGTTCACATTCTTCCTCCTCACAAACTTCTTCGAGCAACCGATCATATCAACGAAATCATTGATATGATTTCCCTTCTTCTTGAAAAAGATATTGCATACCAAAGTAACGATGGTATCTATTTCAGTATTGGAAAATCAAAAAGCTATGGTTCACTTGCAGGAATTTCCCCTGAATCACTTTTTAAATCTCAGGACCGTGTTACGAATGACGAGTATGATAAAGAAAATCCTCGTGACTTTGCATTATGGAAATTCCACACACCAGAAGATGGTGATGTCGCTTGGGATGCACTCTTTGGTAGAGGACGACCAGGTTGGAGTATTGAATGTTCAGCTATGGCAATCAAAGCTCTCGGACCTACTCTCGATATCCATACAGGAGGAAGTGATCTTATCTTCCCTCATCACACGAATGAAATAGCTCAATCTGAAGGAGCAACAGATAAGCCCTTTGTTCGCTATTGGATACACGGAGGCTTTATGAATGTCGATGATGTAAAGATGTCAAAATCAAAGGGTAACTTTCTCAAGCTTGCTGATTTGGAGAAAAATTCTATATCTCCTATCGCTTTCCGCTATTGGTTACTCACTGCTCACTATCGTAGTCAAATTAATTTCACTAAAGATGCCGTAAGTGCTGCACAAAACGCCCTCATCAAACTCATGGGATTCATTGTCGACTCTCCTGCTGGTGGAAATATCCGAAAAGATTACACAGCAAAATTTACTGAAGCAATTAACAACGACTTTAACATGCCACAAGCCGTAGCACTCACATGGGAACTTGTGCATGATACACACATTTCTCCTGCTGATAAGCGAGCAACTATTATCGATTTTGACCGAGTATTCGGACTAGGACTCAGTGAGCTTGCAACACCCGTAGAAGCAGAAATTCCTCCTGAGGTACAGGCTCTTGTTGATGCACGTGAAGAAGTACGTCTCGCTAAAGACTTCGCAAAATCAGATGCGCTTCGTAAAGAGATTGAGTCTCGAGGATTTACTGTCAAAGATACTCCTGAAGGCCCTATTGTTAAAAAGATTCATTCTCACGACGAACATACACATTGTTGTTAAGTCTCTGTTGCAAAAGATCTGAGGCGGAGTACTATATTTAATAGCACAAAGTTCTCCTATGAAAGACCGACTCCTCTTCTTTGGTATCGGATGGGTCATTCGTCCGATCTTCATCGGCATGGTTCTGTTGAGTATTCTGATGATTCCATCGTTCCTGACATTCAACATGTCATGGCTACCAACCTCTGAAGTGCTTTTCTTGATCACCTACTTCATGATCTGCTGGATCATCGGTATGTTCACGCTCATGTGCCTTACGCTCGGCAAAATCCTGAAAGATTTATGGGATTGCATGGACATTCTTCCATGAATAACGTTTCCTTTTTATTACTACTCACCTTTTACCCACAGGATATAAAGGTTTACAACTATGCGGGTATTTTTGCTGATGTTAGAATGTCTCCATGAACACGAAAGAATCCCCGTATTTCAATAAAGCGAAATCTCTTCGCATTCCTCCTCAGAGTCTCGAAGCAGAACAAGCTCTCTTAGGTTCAGTGATGATTCGCCCAGGTGTCATGCACGATCTCACCGATATTATCGGAGAACATTCTTTCTACTCAGACAAACATCGTCGAATTTGGGTTTCGATGCTTGATCTGCATACCAAAGGAACCCCCATCGATCTTCTTTCTCTTTCAACACGACTCAAGGAACTCGATCTCATTGAGACAATTGGAGGTATGAGCTATCTCACTGAACTCGTCCACGGAGTTCCTTCTTCAGCAAACGCAGAACACTATGCAAAAATAGTACACAAGAAGCATTTGATGCGTAAACTCATCGAAGCATCTGAATTCATTGGTGATCTCGGTTTTGATGAAGCTGGTGAACTCGATGAGGTCCTCGATCAGGCTGAAAAGAAAGTATACGAGGTTACCAACACAACAGGAACCCATAAATTCGTTGAGATCAAAGATACATTGAGTGAAGCTTGGGAACGTATTGACCATCTTCATAAGACAAGTAATGAACTTCGAGGAGTACCAACTGGATTCAAGTCACTTGATAAGCATCTCTCAGGTTTCCAGAAATCAGACCTCATCATTCTCGCTGCTCGACCTTCAATGGGTAAAACATCTCTTGCTCTCGACATTGCTCGTAAAGCTGCTATTAACCACAAAATTCCTGTCGGTATCTTCTCTCTTGAAATGAGTTCACAACAACTCGTTGATCGTATGTTGTCTGCTGAATCACAAGTTGATTCATGGAAAATTCGAACAGGTAAAAATCTTTCAATCGAACACGACTTCGGTCCCATTCGTGATGCCATGGCACGTCTTGCTGAAGCCCCTATCTTCATCGATGACCAACCAGGTAACAATATTTTGAAGATGCGTTCAATCGCTCGTCGTCTCAAGGCTGAAAAAGGTCTTGGTCTCATCATTGTTGACTACCTCCAGCTCATGGTACCCGTCAATTCTCGTCATACTGATAACGTTGTACAGCAAGTTACAGAAATCTCACACTCTCTCAAGAATCTTGCTCGTGAACTTGATATTCCGGTTCTCGCTTTGTCACAGCTCTCTCGTAACGTAGAACAGCGTGGTGGTAAACCTCGATTGTCAGACCTTCGAGACTCAGGTTCGATCGAACAGGATGCCGATGTCGTTATGTTCATTCACCGTGAAGCAAATGAAGAAGGAGGTGGGCGTCAAACAAAAACAGAAATTCTCATCGAAAAGCATCGAAACGGTCCTACAGGTATTGCAAACGTACAGTTTGATAAAGAGAAGACAACATTCCTTGATGAAGATAAGAGTGATTTCGGTGACTTTGCAGGTGCTGCTAATAGTTTCTAGAAATACTCAACAGGAATGCTACAATAGACGGTATCAATGGACCCGATCGAGAAACTCAGTCAACTTTTTAAAGAATTTCCAGGTATTGGCCCTCGCCAGGCTCGTCGCTTTACGTATTTCCTCATGACAAAGAATAAGGGGTATACCGATGAACTTATACGTCTCATTGGTAGTATTAGTAAAGAAGTTACTACCTGCTCAAAATGCTATCGTTTCTTCCCCATCACTTCACGTACCGATGTAAAAGAATGCTCGATATGCCGCGATACTCATCGTGATGCAACATTCCTCATGATTGTGAGTAAAGACGTCGACATGGATGCAATAGAGCGTAGTAAGGCATATCAAGGTCTCTACTTTGTTCTTGGAGGCAATGTCCCCATCCTCGACAAAAACCCTGAAACGAAAATTCGTTCCAGGGAATTGTCTGACCGCATCACACAGGACATCACTACCGGCACACTTCAGGAGATTGTTCTTTCACTCAATGCAACAACTGAAGGTGAACACACTGCTGACTTTGTCCGAGCTCTCATAAAGCCCTTGATTGAAAAGTCTGCACAACCAATCAAAATCACCGTTCTCGGTCGAGGCCTTTCAACTGGCACCGAACTCGAATATAGCGATAGCGAAACGATCAAAAGTGCTCTTAGTGGAAGAAAATAATAGACGTCAACTCCGCAACCACGAGGAATTCAACCTCGATCAAAAATTTCGTCACGCGATGTAATGTTATAGCAAATGTTTTTGTTTCATTATATGAATAAAAACAAAAGGCTCTTCCGTCGGGAAAAGTCTTGAGCCACTTCATATATGAGGCGTAGTATCTTTCCCTTTCGGGCTCATGAGCACTTACTTTATGTTCTCTTACGACTGTCGTAGAAAATAAAGAGTTGCTGGCAGTTCATCGGGTGAGTTCCCTCACTGCTCTCTTGATAACTATTTTGTTGTATTCTTATTGTACTCCTGATACGTAAATTGAGTCAATGACGAAAAGAAGAATTGGTTTTATGTAATTTATCTACACCCCCCTTCATTACATAATCATGATAGTATGATGATATCATGGAATATATTTTTATTATAGCTTTACTTCTGATCATCGTTTGGCAAACTTCTAAAATAAAGAAAATTAATGATGAAATAAAGAGATTGTGGCAATATAGTGTTTATATGGAGAATATTTTAAGGAAAAATAATCTATGGAAAGATGAGGATAAGGACAAATCATAATAGAATAAATTTACTATGAAAAATATAGTTGTTTGATTAATTAAAAGACGTCTAAATTTGACTTCTTTTCCACAAAAGAATAGTATGCTAAGCCTACCTCAGTGGTATAATTAAAAACACAAAACATCCCTTTCGGAATGTCTTGTGTGAAAATAGTCCCTAAACTTTTTTCTTGAAAACGCTCTTAACGGAGTGTTTTTCATTTCCCGCGTGTTCTTTTGCTGGGAATACAATCCAGTTTCCATTGTGGTGCTGGCATACGAGATTACCATCACGTCCGAGGAAACAGAAAGCAAATTTTGTACTCATTTGCAGTTCGCTTAATGTGTCCGACGACACGACTGGAGTAGTCTTAATGCTAAGTTGCTCCACTATAATTATACGTTGTTATAGTATTGACAGAAATATAATTTCATTCTATACCAGAAATATACTTGTATGTAAATTCCCACCGCCAAAAATGAAGCAGGTACGCCTTAGAATAAGCTAAAAAATAAAATATCTTGACTGACCTACAAATTTCTCTAAAAAGACTTGTATTTAAATAGTTTTTATTAAGTTATAAACAGTTTCAATAGAAAAACCACCCTTGTGGGTGGTTTTTCATGAGATTACTTAATCGCGTCGATCTTTACTTTGAAGAATGGTTGTCGGTGACCATTTTTCTTGAAGTAACGACTCTTCTGCTTGTACTTGATAACAGTAACTTTAGCTGCTCGGCCAATTGCTGTGATAGTTCCCTTTACTTCTGCCTTCGGAATCATCGGTGTACCAATAGTAGTATCTTTGCCATCATCAACAAGCAATACCTTATCAAAGACGATTGAATCGCCAACTTTTGAGGTATCATTAAGCTTCTCGATAGTAATAATATCGCCTACTGAAACCTTATATTGCTTACCGCCTGTTTGAATTACTGCAAAATCCATAGTGAAATACATTCTACACTAAAGTCTATAAAAGGCAATACCCTAGGCGCATTATTCCTCACTTTCCGGCTTATCCAGAGTTATAGCTGCAAATTCTTGAGTCTCACCTGTAATTCGAAGGACATCCTTATCAATCTTGCGGAATTCCTTGTTTGAAGCATTGAAATGATTCACAACGGTACCAAGAGAGGTGCCGAGCTTCGTATGATAGTCCTCAAACGATTTAAGATGCTTACCAAGGTCTTCTACACGCTTAATGATCTCTTTAGCCGTCTCCTCAATTTGGAGTGCTTTAAGGCCCTGTAAAACGGTTTGGAGGTATGCCAAGAATGATGTTGGAGATACGATAATCACCTTATATTTACTTGCCGCTCGTTGAATGAGATTCTCGGTATCTTCGGTCACCGCACCAATTTTATTGATAATAAGATCATAGTAGATAGCTTCATGTGGAATGAACATAAAGGCAAAATCCATCGTACCTTCATTTGGTCGAATATACTTTGATGTTTCAACAATACGATTCTTGAGATCGGCAACAAATGCCTTCTCGAGCTTTTCTTTCTCAACAGGATTCTTTTCTTCGATCAAACGATTGTAGTTCTCAAGACTAAACTTTGAATCAATCGGGATCACCTTCTCACGAACAAAAACAGCTGCGTCCACAATCTCACCATTCAAGAATGGATACTGCATCTGATAGCCATTGGGTGGTAACACATTTCGAAGAAGTGTTTCGAGATAGTATTCTCCAAGAATTCCTCGCTGCTTAGGGTTCTTCAAAATATCCTGCAATGATTGAAGTTGATCAGCAAATGAGACCACCTGCTTCCCTGTTTCTTTTACCTGAACAAGCTCACTTGTAATATCTTTGATGAGACGCTGCGATTCACTAAATTGAAGTCGTACTGTATCGTTCATTGAACGTGTCGATTCTCCAATCTTGCTATCCACCGTCTTATTCAACTCTCCAACCTTTGAATCTACTGTTCGTGTGAGTTCATTCATCTGCTCGAGGAGTAATTTGAGACCAATATCGTCGTTAGGGACATTTTCTGACTTACGACGAAGCATTGCAATGACAAGGATAATATTCCCTACAACAAGAAGTCCAATGATGACGGCAAGTACAATTTGTGACATACTAGTAGTATAACATTGAGGATAATCAACGACTACGTATATGGCGACTACACCAATCATTCACCCAAAAATCAAGGAGGAAATTATTGCAGCAATGCGAGCAAAGGATGCTGATAAGCTCGATGTACTTCGTGCACTCAATACTGCTTTTGCAAACGATCTCATTGCACGTGGTAGTGCTGATACTTTCATTGATGACGAAAATGCTCTCACCCTCATTCGTCGAAGTGTGAAGCAACACAAAGATTCTATCGATCAATTTACGAAAGGTAATCGTACTGATCTTGTTGGAAAAGAACAAGCAGAACTTGCTGTACTTGAATCATTCCTCCCTCAAATGATGAGTAAAGAAGAGGTTCTCAAAATTGCTACTGCAAAAAAGGCAGAGCTTGGTGTGACTGACAAGACAAAGATCGGACAATTCACCGGTATACTCATGAAAGATCTCAAAGGCAAAGCTGACGGAGCGGTAGTAAAAGAGGTTGTGGAAAGTTTGTTTCAATAACTATTGAATAAAAAAATAGTCGTAGTGTATAATGGCGACAGACTTACCACCCTGTTCCTATGGTTATGATTCCTTGCATACAGCCAAGTCTGTTTCTGCCGGGTCAAATTCAACCGTCTCAGCCCTATGTGCGAATACAGCGGGCACCGAGGCCAACGGATCAATCACCATCAGTGATTCTTCAAGCCATAATCAATGGCACAAGAGAACTACATCCTGATGATCCTTGGATCGTCAAATACGCTTTTGCAGTCGGGGGTCAAACCCAGATAGAAGTTCTACGTGGTGACAGCGACTAGATGCCACCAAACGTGAGATTTTTATTTATACAACCATCATTGACACCATATATCTAAGATGATATAATTGTGTTAGTGAAAAATTCATCCTCGACTGCTCATCGAAGTGAAAGCCTTCATTGGAGAGTCCTATTTGCCGAGCTCAAAGCTGCGGCGGAGGGGTCTCCTCTGATGTCCATCGAGCCCAACCTTCCACTCTTAAGTGGTCTCCCCTTTGGAACAGTTTCCATCGATGACCGCGCCCAGGTGGACTGGGTGATTGCTGAAGAGGTGGCTCGTGGGGATTGGGATTAACATCCCCAACAACACAACGGCGGACTTTCACAAGTCCGCCGTTTCTGCCCCTCAATTTTCTCACATTGTCGAAACTTTTATTTCACACTCGGTAACTCAACATAGAATTGAGAACCCTTTCCTTCTCCTTCTGATTCTGCCCAAACACGACCTTTGTGAGCGGTAACAATTTCTTTTGCAACGAAGAGACCAAGACCAGTACCATGAATATTTGTCTTATTCGCATTATATGCTCGAGTAAATTTCTGAAAGAGTGATGCGATTGTTTTCTCTGACATTCCAATACCGGTATCTTTGACTGAGAAAAGTAATATATTCCCTTTTATCGCATCATGCTTCTTCTCAAGAGAGACGGTAACTGAACCAGTCGGAGTGTACTTAACCGAGTTATCGATGAGGTTAGCAAATACTTGTTTCAACTTATCAGGATCAGCATTTACTATAAATTCATCTTCAGTACTTACATTAAACTTTAAGGTAATACCGGCTTTTTTAGTATTTGGTTCAAGTTCAGCAATGACATCACTTACCATCGCTCGAATATCATGCGGAGCAAAATCATACTTCATCGTACCAAGTTCAATACGAGAAATATTGAGATACCCTTCAACTACATTTGCGAGAGTTTTAGTTGATTCAAAGATACGAGAAAGTGGCTCACGAGCAACTGCTGAGATCTCACCGTAGTCACCGTCGAGAATGAGTGAAGCGTATCCCCGCATTGCCGCCAAAGGACTCTTCAATTGATGTGTCGCAAACGATACGAATTCTGATTTTTGTTTATCGAGTTCGAGGAGGTGGTTGTTGGCTTTTTTGAGATCGCTTGCAAGTTTTTCAATACGCTCACGCTGTTGTACTTCCGCCAAAACAGATCTTATTAAAAAGGCACCTAAAATAATGACCAATATAACTGTAGCAGAAAGAATTACATTAAATACAGAACTATCTTCGATAAAAAATAGAGAAAAAACCAGAAGTGCTAATATAAAAACGAGAAATTCAGTTGCAAATATTTTAGGATTAACAAACAGCTTAAATCGAACGATAGAATAGGCTAATACAAGTAGAAATACTAGCATTCCTATTGGTCCCCAGAGATTAAACTCATAAATCTTAGTCAGCTCTCCCGCAAAATTCGACAAAAAGAATCCAAACAGAAATAGAGTAGCTCCTATAGTAAGTATCAAACCTTCTTTTTTAATATTCTTACTTCGAATCATTTGGAACTTTCTTAATCCAATAATAGCAGTGAAAGTAACCAACACAGATTCAAGTACATATATTAAATTCCACAAAATACCGGTATTACCCTGACATTCGGTTATATCATACTCAAGAATATTAACTGATGTAGGAAGAGCTACAGCTAATAGACCAAGCCCAATGAGAACTGACCAGATCAAAGGATATGGCAATTTCTGTCTTTCATATGCAATGACATAAATAAATAATAATGTAAATACAAAAATAGCTATTTCAAATAAAGCCGTTAACTGCCAAGCAAACATCAAAATAGAATGATAGGAAGCAACCCATTGTACAAGAATATTAAGAATCCAAAGTGAAAAAGAAAAAGCAATTCCCACAAAAAGTCTACTTTTTAGACTGTTATCCTTTATCAAAATATAAATCCCGAGAACAACTGAAAGAATCAATATCGGTATATAAGAATAAAACAAAAGACTTGGAGCCGTTGAGAAATCAAAAATCCAAAAATGAGGATTTTCAGAACCACATATCTGTAAACCTGATTCAAAAAATTTCATACTCTTATATTATATCCTATATTTACAATTTACCCATTGATCAAGAAACTTCCTACGATAATAACAACAACAGCAATACCTTTGTTAACCAAAGCTCTCGGCGAAACATCTTCTTTTAGAATTTTAGGGAAAGCATATGTCAAAATTATTCCAATAATAAATACGAAAAGTGGCTGATAAGCACTGACCACAAGTACAAGTCCAACTTGAACTATCAAGAAAGCATAAGCTGTACAAGCATTACCCACCAAAACAAAGACTTCACCAAGAAAATTCAACGAAAGTATCGGAAATGAATTGAATCTGAAAAGATTTAAGAAATCTCTTCTTAAGGATCCGATAAACACAAAGAGAAAAACGCCAGTAAACAAAATTCCAATATGCTCCCATAGTAATCCCAACCAAAAATCATTTTCCCCTATGGCCCCAATTTTAAATAAAATAGCATGAAATATAAAACAGATACTGGAACCAGACATCAATATTAAAGGTCTCCAATTTATTTGAATCCTATTCGAGAAATTAATATCTCTTTTCATACTTATGATCATGGCGCCAAAAAGAATCACAATTACCCCTACAGATTGGGTCACCGTGATTGTTTCTTTAAAAATAAAATATCCGAATATAAGTGCTATTACAGGAGATAGTTGAAACAACGGGACAATTTTTGATGCTTCTTCTTTTTGTAAAGCTAACAAATAAAGCAACATACCCACTGCACTCAATATACCGCCCAATAACAAAGCAGCACCATCAAGTAGATCTACCAAAATAAACTGCGGTCTTAGATAAATCAATATAGGTATAATAACTATCGAAAACAAACAAGAAAATATAATAAGAGCACCAACGCCTCCACCCCTTAAGTGTCGACTCAAAATATATTTATCGATATGATTTACAAAACTCCATAGTAGAGGACCGCACAAGGCTAGAATAAACCAGAGCATATTAAAAAATTAATTATCTTCAGAAAGAGACTCTACTACCGTAAAATTACCAAGGATAACTGAATCATAAAAAGTAACCCCGATACTCAAGATAACTAACAAAACTATAGAAAAAGAAAGTATTTTTGTTGCTTTATCCATAAAGGATTTTATGATAAAATCTTAGTAACAATTATACCATGAGAATCCTGTTTATCTCAAATGACCTGATTGCCGGACACCTAGCTCAACTACTAAGAAATGAAGGGCATGATGTCCTCCTTTATATATCAGAAAAGAAGCGTCGAAATAATTTTAAAAACTTAGTATCAAAAACCAATAACTGGAAAAAATCATTATCATGGGTAGGAAAAGAAGGTCTTATCATATTCGATGATATAGGGTTTGGAGAGGAACAAGATACTTTAAGAGCTCAAGGATACCGAGTATTTGGGGGTAGTAAACTAGGAGATAAACTTGAGATAGACCGCGCATATGCTCAAGATATCTTTGAAAAATCAGGTATTCAAAAAATACCGACCGTTAACTTTGACACAATCGACGCGGCGATTAATTACGCAAAATTAAATAAAAATGCTTGGGTTATTAAACAAAATGGAAGTTCTAGTAAATCCCTTAATTTCGTAGGTCACTTCCCTGACAGCAGAGACATAATTGATGTACTTGAACGATATAAAATCTTAGGTTTAGGAAAAAAAGAAATTATTACTCTTCAAAAACGTGTGTATGGGATCGAAATTGCCATCACCCGATATTTTAATGGAACACATTGGGTCGGACCTTCTCTTATCAATATAGAACACAAACGATTTTTCCCTGGAGATATTGGTCCGACGACAAGCGAAATGGGTACTCTAGGTTGGTATGATTATGATGAAAATAATAAACTCCACCAAGCAACACTTAAAAAATTAGAATCTCATCTCAAAGAAATAAATTATCGCGGGTGTATCGATATTAATTGCATAGTAGACGAAGATAAAGTATATCCTCTCGAGGTAACAGCTCGTATCGGGTCTCCTATCATTCATCTCCAATCTGAATTAAACATAACTCCATGGAGTGATTTAATTAGTGCAATAGCCGATGGAAAAGATTTTGATGTAAAAGTAAAAGATGGTTTTGGTATTGTTGTTGTAGTCGCTCTTCCCCCATTTCCTTACAGTAAATATATCAAGGAACAATCATCTATTGGTTCTAGAGTATATTTTGAAGAATTTTCTGAGGATGATTTTAAACATATACATTTTGAGGAAATCGCTTGGAATAAAAAAGAAAAAGTGCACTACATATCTGATAACCGAGGCTATGTACTATACGTAACTGGACAAAGTACGACTGTACCAGAAGTACAAGAGAAGACCTATGATCTAATCAAAAGAATCCATATACCGAAAATGTTCTACAGAAATGACATCGGGCTACGTTTTAATAACGAACAAAAAGCTTTATTACAAAAATGGGGTTACCTAAAGATAATTTAATAAATATCTCTACAAATGCTCCCTTAGATGTCCGTTGATTCTCTGTACGAGATCGAAAGCACCTTCATATAAAGCAATCTCACTAAGTTCGGTAAACGTATCATGTGCTTCATCAACATGACCTGTAGCTAGATGGAGTTCGGCCATATGAAGTGCGCATTCAAGATTTGCTCGACCTGGGGCTACGGTATTCTGTTCTGCGATAGTCTCGCATTGCGCCGCATAGGTTGCTATGAGTTTTTTGAATTGATCTGACTCATTTCCTCCAGCAAGAAAACAAGCAATGACATCTTCGCGTGTCACTTCTTGTTCTGGATTTGACATGAAATCTATAGACTCGGTCATACTCTCAGTATACACTTTTTAAATAAAAAACCACCACCATACGTACGATCAGCCTTGACCGGTAATAAAACTTAATGTACTTTTTAAATAGACAATAAGGCGCTCTAGCTATGGTGAAAATCTACATCACACGTCATGGCCAAAACGAGGATAATGCTCAAGGTATCCTCAATGGTCACCGAGATCTGCCGCTCACCGTCCTTGGTGAAGCACAAGCACGCAAACTTGCAAACGAGATTAGGAAGGTAGGATTCGTGTTTGACACCGTCTATACCTCCCCTCTATCACGTGCAAGTAGAACAGCAGAAGTAATTTGCGAGGCTTTGGATCTGAATAGGCCTGTAGTCTTGGACTCACTCATCGAACGTAACTTCGGTATCATGACAGGCAAACGAATTGCCGACATTGAGAAGTTGTGTGCTCCGGACATCATCAAAACGGACATCATTACCTACTTCCTGTCACCAGAAGGAGCAGAGACCTTTCCAGATCTGCTCAAACGAGCACGGCGAGTGTTACGTCAGATCCAAGAACAACACTCATCGGGAACAATCCTCCTCTCCACTCACGGTGATTTTGGTAAAATGCTGTATGCGGCATACTACCGTCTGCATTGGCGAGAGATACTCACCAAATTTCACTTTGGAAACTGTGAACTCCTTTTACTGGCTGAAGGAATAAGTTTGGACGCATCACGCGTGGTGCGTATCGAACAACACAACCATTAAGAACACTTTCGCAAAAATCTGGACTACCGATCGAGGTGGTTCTTTTTATTTTATTGACACAATACATATTTCAATGTAATATACTTTCAGCGGTTCATCTCATTACAGAAACTCACTACAGTCATGCCGAAAATCGTCTTCAACATTCCCCACAATACAACACTCGTCCCCGCAGATCTCCTGGGTGCTGGAAAACAGATCATTCATCTGGTCGCAAAGGCCTGCTCCACGGACGAGCGTCAGCTCACTCAGTTTGACGTGGACTGGATCGTGAACCCTCTTCCCCACGGCTCCATTGCCGGTATGGGAATCGAACTCTATACGATCGGCTTCCCTGATCGCAGGAAGAAGCTCGAGAACCTCGACGTGCTCAGGAAACTCAAGGCGGACATCATCGGGGTCTTGCGGGAAATTGTGTCGGGTCTCCCGCCCATCAAGGATGACGATGGCTTCCTCTGGGTGCAGTTTACCGACGGACCTCATGTCTGAGGTCCTCGATATGGTAGTCAACTACCCGAGTGATCAGACTCGCAGCAATACAACTTTACACCACGCCCTGATCAGCGTGTGTTTTTATTTAACTACCATTTGAGAGATTCGCTCCTTTATCTGATCTTTTACGTTTCTTGTAAAATCAGTATCCTGTCCTTTTGGATCGGGAAGACTCCATCGAATCATCTTTGGAGATTGTGCCAAATATTCAGGTAGGTCTTCAGTTGGTTCCATGATTACAACCACCGTATCTACAGTATTAACCATCTCTTCTGTTAATTGTTTGCGCACTACCATTGAAAGATCAATCCCTTCTTCATTCATGACATCAAGAACTGGTCCTATGCGTCCAAGTGGAACTATTTTACTGATAGGTTCTTCAGGTCCACTCAACTGCGTTCCAGCGGAAAATACTTCGTGCTGTGTTCCAAATTTCTTTCGAAATAGAGCTTCGGCCATCTGACTTCTTCCAACATTTCCTTTACAAACAAAAAGAATTTTCATATTAAATATATTATTTCTTCACCACAACCTGCCATTCATCATGGTATACAATCTCACCGATCGTATGTGGGTCAATTTCTTCCATTTTGATATTTGATAGATACTTCTGATGGACTTTTAGTAAGGTGCTTTCATACTGTACTTTACCTTTTTCGGTAAGAAAAAAACGATACTCACCCTCTGGTAACGATGGCTTAGGCATCCATTTTCGTGCCTCCCATGCTTCGTCTACCAAACTCTCAGGTAGGAGTCTTTTACCAGCAGAGAAAATACCTTCTCCATTTGATGTGTATCGATACAAAGTTTTGTATGTAGTCATGATTGTAATACTACCACTATCCAAGCAAATCCCGAGCTATGGTAAGTAGCGACTCTTGATTATCAAGTAGCTCATCAGGAACTTGATAATAATTCATACCGACTACCTTACCATCGGACTTGGTATACGAGAATTTAGTCCATCCAAGTCCAACAAGTCTTTCTGCATGTTCCCCCTTTGCCTTAAGATACAATTGATTACCAATAATTGCGGCAAAAGGAATCTTGTTCGAGTATATACACCATCCACTCATCATATGTCTCGAAGTGACTTCAGGCAGATCATTAAAAATGTCATAAACTATGAAGTCGTGATATGAGAGATCTTTTTTCATATATAACTCACTTCACCCAATCAAGTTTAATGACTGAAGCATTTGGATATGCAGGTAGATCATAGAAGAGTTCAGGATCTGTTCCCTTTCTGATAGTTTCAATTATTCTCCCAACTCCTGCATGAGCAACCATGAGAACATTCCCTTCGTACTGATTCCATTCTTTCAAAAATGAATTAACTCTTTCATCGAACGCTTTAGGGTCTTCTGCATGTTCAGCTCTTACCAACATTTTTGAAGATATTTCAAAGGTAGGAGTTCCTGTAAGACTTCCCATATCATATTCTGTAATACGTGGATCGATATCTATTTCCTTATCATACCCAATTGTTTGAGCAACAATCTTTGCAGTCTCATGAGCTCGTATGAGTGGTGAACTAATGATTTTCTGTATATCCAAACCCATTTCTTTAATCTTCTGACCCTCAGCTTTCGCTTGTTCTATCCCCTTACTTGTTAGAGGAGAGTCATCTTTTTGTCCTGCAAAAACATGCTTTAAGTTTGCTTCACTTTCTCCGTGTCGAATAAAATAAATCATGGTGGTCGAAATTAATTATATTGTGTTGTAGTATACCAGAAACGATAATTGTCGTGCTATTTTTCCGTTATAAGTACAACATAAGGTTGTTCTTGTTCACATAATCTCCAAAAATCCTCACCTAGGATAGCGACCCCTTCTTTTGTAGGATAAAGCTTTTCCCAAGTTATCTTCTTAAAACCCGCTGCTCGAGCAGCATCAGTATATTCTTCTATAGAAAATTGAGTGAGCAAGGCTGTAAATTTAACTTCATTAGTTTTTGGCTTTAAAAAATTAACTTCAACTTTCCCATCTTTTATTTTGAAAATTCTATTTGCAATTACACAATCAAAAGCTTTAAACGATGGATTAAAAATGACTGACAAAAATCTTCCACCTTCTTTAAGTACTTTATAAGTCGAATCAAAAAAGTTTATAAGATAGTTTGCATCTGGAGCATATGACAAAACCATAACAGATAGGCATTCATCAAATAATTCACCTGTATGAAAAGTAAGAGGATCGTCTACACTATATGTAATTCCAAGAGGATACTTACTTTCATCATTCTTTGCTAGAGCAATTAAATCGGAAGCTTTATCGTATCCCCAGACCTTTGCTCCAAACTCTTTTGTTAATTTTCTATCAAACAAACCGTCCCCACAACCAACATCCAAAAGATACTTACCTTTTATATCCCCAAGTAGTTCAACAACTGTCGGATAGTGCAAGTAATTTCGTATAGGATCTCCATCTACAAAAGATGCATACTTATCGCTAATCGTATCAAATTGTTTAACTTCATTATGCATAATCATTTTATGAAATGTGGTCTCTTTGCTTGGATTCTAGACCAAACAAGGAGCAACTTATTACCTAAACGCAACACTTTTTATTAAATTAATCGCAAACAAAACAGCTGGAACAAAAAACACAACAAAAAGAAAAATATAGTAGGTTAACATTCTAATATCCTTCGATTTGTATGGTCTATTTTTATGATAAGCAATTTTTTTATAAGCTAATTTAAAAAATATATAACTCATAACTAAAAATCCCGCAAAAAGAACACCAGCATAAGCCAACTTAATAAACAAAGGTTGATCATCAATCAAATACCAAAAATTACAACGTGGTACTAGCTCTCCACGAAACTCGACCAAAGTATTACAAAAAGATACAGGGCCCATATTTTTCATATATTAACACAGAAACAAGGTCCCCATCTTCACCACTGTGCACAATCTCAAACAGTGATATATCTTGGACGAGCCGAGAACAACAGGTTTACTGAATGATTAGAAAATTAAATTAAAATTCCAATTTTCTTTAAAATCCCTTGTTTAACAATATTTGTGAATTTGGGTAGGCTTATTTGTGTGTAAAAACTTTCCCATCTTCTTTCTCCCCCTTTCTTATTTATAGAATATCCAGCAAATACATCAAAAAGTCCGTATTGGTTGTCTGAAAATGCGAATGGTGTTGTGGGTCCAAATTCATGTAAAACATAATTACGTATGTTATATAGGTGTTGTGCTACTACATCTATATATTTATCTATATTTTTCAAATTTCTATCTAGAGTTTGGTAGGATGGACCATAATCAGTATACCGACTCTCCTTAAACAATTCATGATATACCCTTTGATATCCACCTCCCGCTTCATCTCTAATTTTTAGATTATCTAACAAATACAATTTATCAATTTTCTCTAATCGTCTCAGGAAAGATTTGAAATCGTCTATCAAATTATTGTTCTCTTCAACTGCATCAATTAAAATAAACAAAAGAACGGGACGGAGTCTGTTTTCATCCTTGGCAATCTGAGTATCTAGTGATTGATAAAACGCAATTGAAAACAGAAACCGTGTTGCATAATCTTCATTAAGCCCATTTAATGTACTAACAAATACTTCTCTATCAGAAAAGCCTACATCCTTAAAAAACTCTAGACAAGTACTTATATACCTCTCCTTTATATCAGATTCCATATTCTTGAGAATTGTATTTCTTAGATCTGTCACCATGTTCTGTACTATTATTCATAGGTATTACTATCTGCCACCTCCAGCAAATCTGTGACCCTACAGGGAATCGAACCCTGCTTTAAGCCTTGAGAAGGCCTTGTCCTAGCCGATAGACGATAGGGCCATATGTGCCAACATGGCACCACACATAAGCAACGACATAATATCCTGCTTTTTAGGGCTTAGCAAGCCATTCTTCATCGTGTCGTACGAGAAGTTCCTTTGCTCTATCACCCTCTTTAAGTAATGCTCGAGCAACACGTTCCATACGAATTGATTGTGAACCTTTTACAAGGACAACATCTCCTGGTGTTACAAAACTCTTGAGAAAATCTGCGGCTTCAGATGACCGTTCGAATGAATGTACTCGTGACGGATCCATACCAGCATCAAGTGCCCCTTGAGCAATTCCCTTTGAACGCATACCGACCACAACAAGTACATCAGCAGATGCTTTTGCAATTCCACCAGCACGAAGATGCTGTGGGACTGAATGTTTTCCAAGCTCCATCATATCTCCAAGAGCTGCAATCTTACGTCCTTGTGTACGAAGACCTGCAAGTTCAGCAAGTGCTTGATCCATTGCATCAGGTGATGCATTGTAACTATCATCAATGAGAGTAACTCCATTGATACCCTCAAGTATATTCATTCGACCTCGTGGAGGTTCATGATTATCAAAGGCTTTTACAACAGCCTCCAACGATATACCTCGAGCGAGAGCTACAGCAATACCACCGAGTACTGGGTACACATGCTGAAGACCAAGAACATGTACTAAATGAAGAGGTGCTGAAACTCCTTTGTAACTTACCATGAGTTTCATCCCTGCTGGAATATTCCGACCATGTTCCACCCTATACACAGTCTCAATATCAGACGCAACAACATCAGCTTTTGAGATAACAGGCTTTTCTCCATGAAGAATATCTTGTTGTAACGGTTTCTGAATACCAAACGTCACAATGGAAGCACCTGCTTTTACTGCTTTTTCCTTCTGAGCCATGACGATTTCATCATCAGCAGAAAGTACAGCAACTCCTCCTTTCTTTACCCCCACAAGAAGTTGAGATTTTTCATTTGCCAGAGCTTCTGGAGTTGGAAAGAACTCAATATGAACAGGAACTTTACTAATCTTTGTAAGGACAGCAACATCAGGTCGTATCCATCGAACAATGTTCTTGATATCACCTGGATGATCTGCTCCGACTTCAACGATGAGAGTTTTAGGATAGTCTTCTTTAAGGAAAATGAGTTCAAGACCTGAGAGAAGAATTGAAAGCCATCCTGAAAGACTTCCCCATGCATTATCCTGACCGAGAATAGTGAGTGGGACACCGAGCTCGCTATTAAAACTCTTCTGATTTCTACGGATTGAGTGTGGAATGCTACTTGTTCCTGTTAGAGCGGTATAGATAGCATCTTTAGTTGATGTTTTACCAACACTTCCCGTTACTGCAATTATCGTAGGTTTATACTTCGCCAAGATGATACGACATTCAACTTCAAGAAGAATAACAACGATTTTCTTAAGGAAAGACTTCATGATGTGTAATTATTTAAAAATATCTTAAATTCTTCAAGTGTCGTAAACGTACCTTTTTCTTTGATTACTGGTGCAAATTCTTTGACAATCGCATCAAGTTCTTCTTGAGAGACCTCAAGGAGAACTTTAGTCTCAATTGGCACGTCACAACGCCACACCTTCATGTAACCATACAGTGTGCCTGAGCCTACGAAAACATCAAGATCGTGTTTGTCTTCACTCTGATACCCTTCGATGTATCCATAGTCAACAGGATACGTCACACCCTTCAAAGGATACTTCTCCCAAACAGGATCGTTATCAATTTCAAATGATTTATAACTCCCTTTCGGATTCTCTATCACAATCGACAGATCAGATGTGTGTACTGTATGCGGCATGACATTAATTATATACAAATTCCCTTATAAAGACAGGTATGTTAGTGTTGGAACGGATCACTCACAAAAACTCTTTACCATGGAAGTCTATAGCGTCTCTCAAGTAGATTGGACGTTGCAACTTACACCGTCAACCGATTCTCCGATTATCATGAGTGTTCCTCATGATGGACTTCCTCGAAGCGACTTCGAGGGTCTTTTTGTCCCACGAAATTCTGGTCATCACTGTCGTGATATGTATGTCTGGAACTTTGTAAGAGACATACTCACTCATCATCCATCATATGGAATACGAGGTCTTTTACCTCGAAAATTCGTTGACTACAATCGAGCTTGGCCACAAGCGATAAACTACTACCCTCTCACGCAAGCAGAAGCACACACAGCACTCGATGATGAGCGTTTAGTCACAGCCTGGGAAACATATCACAGAAGCATCGAATCCAACCTATCTCGTTGTATTTCAAAATTCGGTGTAAAGAGAACTCTTCTCATCGACATGCACGGATTCATCAAACAACCCGAGTATGCTCCCCATGAAGGCTTTGATCTCATTCTAGGGACTGGAAACCGCATTACGATTCCCTACGGTAATCCAGATGAACAATTAGCCAACTACATGACTGAACGTGGGTATCACGTGTTCTTGCCTCAACCTCAATCTATTGGACCTCTCGAGGATGTTTACGCTGCGGATTTTACAACCCGACATCACGCAGAAACTTCACGAGTCAATGCAATTCAAATTGAGATCGCGAATAAGTTTCGGACAAAGCACGGCCGTGATGCAGGTATCAAACTGGCACAATGCTTTGCTGAATTCTTTGCCACGATATCATAAACAGCACATAGGTTGTATTTTTATTTACATCTATCTATCAGGTGGTACTTCGTAATAATTAATAAGAAACTTATTAATATCCATAACAGGTGCAGTAAGAGTTTCAGAGGCATATTGTGCTCCCTTTGGATATACCTGATACATGAAAACAAGAAATTGCGGATTATACGCTGGGAAATAATTAAAGAACGAGTGTAGGTAGCGATCTTTGTAGTAACCACCTGCCCCACGCTCTGCTATCTGTGCTGTTCCTGTCTTTGCAGCAACAGTATAGTGTTCATTTTTATACACTCCCTTACGAAGGGCCTCATCTACCACTCGAATGAGCATCCGAGTAATTTCTTCTGATGTTTCTTTCTTAATGACCCGAGCGCCCTCAGAATATTCGATCTCTTTGACTGATCCTCCATCATATTCAATACGTTGTACAAGGTGTGGTGTAATGAGGGTACCTCCATTTGCAAGTACAGAGAGAGCTCGGACAGTTTCAATTGGTGTTGTTGCAATACTCTGACCGAAACCCGCTGATACATGGTCAATATCCTGATTTGTTTTCAAACTATTAATACCGACAGCTTCATTTGGTTGATCGATACCTGTCTTTTCACCGAGACCGAACCCAAGAAAATATTTTGTCATGGTTTCATTACCAAGACGCTTAACAATGAAGGCAATACCGGTGTTAAGTGACTGACTCAAAATTTCTTGCATCGGCACAACACCACGACCCTTGAAGTCGAAGTTTGAAATCTTTTTACCATCAACTTCCACGAAACCCTTGTCATCATACGTTGTAGCAGCAGTGATGACCCCAGCATCGAGACCAGCGGCAACGGTCAAAGGTTTCAAGATCGATCCCATTTCGTACACATTCTCAACAAGAGGATTTGAATACACACGCGGGTCTTCTGATTCCTTTCGATCATTCGGGTTAAAACCTGGCAAAGCTGCCATTGCATAAATTTCACCCGTCTTTGGATTAATGACAATTGCCCCAATGGTATCAGGACTCCATTGTGCTTTTGTCTTCACAAGTACTGACTCAACATAACTCTGCACCGAAGGTTCAATCGTCGTCACAATATCACCTTGTCCTGATCGATTATTAAACACACTTGAAGTGATACCTGAAAAAAGTTCAGCAAAAAAGTTTACATACACTTCTTTGTTATTTCTCGAAAGAGTATCTTCATAATATCGTTCGAGTCCATAACGTCCTGCAATGACATCTCCTTTATACCCAATGAAACCAATAGAATGTGCTGCTATACCGTTCGCAGGATAGGTACGCCATGTATCCTTATACGTCCTCACACCAGGAATCTTCGCAGCTTCAAGCGCAACAGCTGTATCACGATCAACGCGTTTTGCAATCTCTTCGTATGGATCTTCTTTACGAGCTGCCTTTTCAAGAAATTGCTCTTTATCAAGAGAAATAAAAGTTTTCAATTTTTCATATACCACCTCAGTGTCGGTAATGAGCTTTGGAATAATCGCTACTGTTGCTCCATCTTTAATTCCTGCAGCAGTCACTCGAGTTCCATCTTTTACTTCAAAGAAAATAGACCCACGATCAAATGTTGCATTGATAGGTCGAGCATACTGTCGATCTGCTTTCTCACGATAGAGATCCCCCTTAACAATCTGAATGAGATAAAGGTCACCGATAATAACAAGAGCCGCGAGAGCAATTCCCACGGAAAGAATACGTATACGGATGTGATACTTAGAGTTCATTCGACAACGTAAGCTGTCCTAGAGAGCCTTTTTTAATATAACTTAAATGATTCGCCTCTTTGAAACCTCGATCAAATGCCAATTCGAGTGTCACAGTATTCTTGAGAGCAAGATATGAAGATTCAAGATCAGCAACACGTGATGTTGCAATACGTAACTCCTTTATCATCGCCTCACGCTCAACAACATTTACAATCGCCTTCTGAAGAAGATATCCGTATGAGATAGCGCTTACTGCAAGAAGTGCACATAGTGTATAGAAAATACGCTCTCGGTAGAGATGAACTTTTGAAATTGTTGTTGCTACTGCTTTTGTCATATATAAAAATTGAACTAACTAAAAATTACATAACTATCTTTTCAATAATACGGAGCTTTGCACTTCGAGCTCGCGGATTATGCATAATCTCTGCATCAGATGGCACCAAAGGCTTTTTCATCATAAGTGTCCCCTTTCCTTCATCTGATTTCTCACGAAAAAAGTTTTTAACAATACGATCTTCGAGACTGTGGAAAGAAATAACTGCCATACGTCCACCTACACTCAATCGATCAAACCCAGCAGCAATACCTTGTTTGAGAGCTCCAATTTCATCATTCACCGTAATACGGAGAGCTTGAAATGTTCGAGTTGCTGGATGAATCCGTCCAACATGATAGCTTCGTGGAGTTGCCTTCTTTATGAGTTCAACGAGCTCAAATGTTGTTGCAATCTCTTTTTCTTTACGAGCTTCACATAGTACTCGAGCAATGCGTCGAGCGTACCGTTCTTCTCCGTACCCATAGATGATGTCTGCAATATTTGACTCATCCCATGTATTGACGATCTCCTTTGCAGTAAGATCTTCTGGAGTAAGTGTTGCAGCGTCTTTGAATGTCATGAGAAGTGGTTCGTCTCGCTTGAAACTAAAACCTCGTCCTGATGTTTCAAATTGATCTGACGAAAGTCCAAGATCAAGCATGAAAGCATCGATATGCCCTATACCCTTTTCATCCAACTTTGTAGCAATATTTCGGTAACTATCTTGGATAAGAGTTACCGTAAGACCCTTTGCTACAGCATTTGCCAATCGCTCAGTACTTCGAGCTAACGCTCCCGCATCACGATCAAATCCAATAACATGCCCTTTGGTACCAATCTTTTGAGCGGCCAAAAGAGCATGTCCAGCACTTCCTAGAGTTCCATCAACGTAGATGGCTCCAGGACGGAGGTTAAGACCTTCGATTGATTCATGTAAAAGAACGGTAGTGTGAATGTACTCCATATTAGAGCATTCCTACCTGACCCAACTTTTCTGCGAGTGCATCAGCTTGCTTCTCGACTACCTTCTTGTACTCGAGCCAAGCCTTTTCATTCCAGATTTCTGCACGTGTCTGAACTCCAATGACTACTGTCTTGTTTTTAAGTCCAGCACGTTCCTTAAGAAAATCAGGAATGAGAATGCGACCTATCGAATCGATCTCTGCTTCAACAGCTCCTCCAAGAAGAAAGCGGTTGAAACTTCGACTGTCTGCCGACAACATTGATGATTCAGAAAGCTTTCCCGAAATCTTTTCCCATTCCTTCATCGCGAAGACGAAGATACATGAGTCAAGACCAGGAGTAAGCACAACCTTCTTCCCCATTTCTTGGCGGAACTTAGAAGGCATCGATAAACGATTCTTATCGTCGATGGTGTGGGTGTATTCTCCGATCAGCATATGCGCGCAAGTGAGAAGAAATCTTTTATACCACTTCATCCCACTTAAGTAATATTATATACCACTCTATCCCACACACCAACATATCGCACCACCCTATTATGGGGATTACCTGTGTATAAGTTACAAAAGTAAAAACAGCCGTGTGTGGCTGTTTTTGAAAATAATAAAAATCACTCTAACGTGGTGACGGGACGGCATGTAGGTTTCATGCAATTTTTCGATCTAGAGGATCTGGGTTATTTTGATGTGAAGGCCAACCCCAACAGCCCCAAATAGAATTGCGAGGGTCAACCATAAAACCCACAGTATAGGTTCGAAACCAGACTTCCGCTTACTGAACGGAACCGGATACTTGTAGGAGAAGAAGCTCATGCTGCCCATAATGGCGGCCAAAATATAGAGGAAGGTATACGGTGTCATACAGATCTCCGTTTCTTTTAATTCTACCAACCAGACTTTTTTGAGGAGCTGGTTTTTGTGATACTCGTGGGTAACGAGGTGGCCTTAGACATAACTTATGTCGGAGGGCTATCTGAGTAATATTATACAACAGATATATGATATAGGTCAATATATCATGAATTATTCCTTCTCTTTCGGTCTCATAAGTGGGAATGTCTGCAACTCTCGAAGTGGCTTATCAACAAAGAAAGCAAAGAGTCGTTCGCCAAAACCGAATCCGCATGTTGGTGGCATACCGTGTTCAAGCATTTCAACAAATTCCCAATCAGCCATCATTGCTTCAGTGTCACCTGCATTAATAAGCTTCTGTTGTGCTTCAAAACGCTGTCGCTGATCGATAGGATCATTGAGTTCAGAATATCCACGACCAAGTTCACTTCCTGCGATAATAGGCTGGAACATTTGCACCACATCTTTACCTGGAACAGTTTTTGCAAGAGGACCAACAATGAGTGGGTGGTTAATGAGAAAAGCAGGACCAGTAATATTCTTACGGCAATATTTCCAAAGAGTATCGATCAATCGTTCTTTATTATCCCCTTCATACTTCACCTTGAGATCATCGAGCTTCTTCTTCATATCTTTCTCTGTTGCTGAAACAACATCGATACCCGTCTGCTTCTTTATTTCTTCAACATAGTCAATCTTCGTCCATTCATTCATGAGATCAAATGTGTGACCTCGAGTTGTGAATGATGTTGTACCAAATACTTCCTTTGCAATTGTTCGATAAAGATCCTGAACAAGAGCCATACCCATTTCATAGTCAGCATATCCCCAATAGAATTCCATATTAGTAAATTCCTGAAGATGATCAGGGCTTGAACCTTCATTACGATATACTCGGCCAATTTCAAATGTCTTTGGAAAACCAGCAGACATCAAACGCTTTTGCCAAAGTTCACCAACAGAAATGCGAAGATACACATCAAGATCATAGTCATTGTGATGTGTTTCAAATGGAGTAGCTTCTGCTCCACCTGTTGTTGTTTCAAGAGTTGGAGTTTCAACTTCAAGAAAACCTTGTTTCTTCAAAAATTCACGCGTAACATCCCAGAATTTTGACTTCTTGATCAAAAGATCACGGAGCTCGGGGTTCATGAGAATATCGAGATAACGCTTACGGTACCGTTCATCAGTATCCTGAATACCATGCCATTTGTCAGGCAAAGGAGCGATTGATTTTGTAGCAATCGTCCATGATGTCATGAGGAGACTTTGTTCACCTCGTTGAGTTACAAAAACAGTTCCTGTGACTGAGATAAAATCACCAATATCAATACCTGCTGCAAAGAGATCAAAAAGTGTAGCATCGAGAGAGTCTTTTTTGACAACTACTTGGAATTTATCAGTACCATCATATAGAACAACGAATTGAATCGCGCCCTGACCTCGAATAGCCATGATACGTCCTGCAACTGATATAGACTTCTGGCTTTTTTCAAGTTCAGCAAACTGAGCACGAAGTTCGGCAAGAGAAAGATCTCTCGGCACACGTGCCGGATATGGATGCATACCTGCCTTCTCGAGAATCTTTAACTTCTCAAGACGCGTTGCACGG
Source organism: Candidatus Tayloriibacteriota bacterium (assembly GCA_016215455.1). GTDB lineage: Bacteria > Patescibacteriota > Minisyncoccia > Phycocordibacterales > PALSA-1337 > JACRJP01. The sequence continues at coordinate 110,179 of JACRJP010000004.1, forward strand.
AGTTCATCGAGAGATGCCATATAAATAGAGGGGTGATTGAATTATTCAATCGATAGTATCTTGTAATTTACTTTGCCTTTTGGAGTATTGAAACCAACAGTATCACCCTTCTTCTTGCCTATAAGAGCCTGTCCGAGTGGTGAGAGATTTGAAACCTTACCTTCAAGCATGTTTGCTTCTTCAGAACCAACAATCTTGTATTTCTTATTTTCTGACTCACCTTCCTTAACAACTTGTACAGTAGAACCGATACCGACTGTATCTCCTTGTCGATCTTCTCCGATAATAATAGCAGTTTTTAGGATAGCTTCGAGGTGATTAATACGATCTTCTACCTCTGCCTGTTCTGAACGAGCTTCATGGTATTCAGCATTCTCTGAAAGGTCACCAAGCTTTTTTGCGTATTCGAGACTTTCTGCAACTTCCTTGCGCCGAGTGGTCCGAAGTGTGTCGAGTTCTTTCTTAAATTCTTCAATCTTTTCTTTGGTAAGATATTGTTTTTCTTCGTTTGCCATTGTGATCGCCTAATAACGGGTTATAAGGCTATCATCATACCTAAAAAAACGTGTAAAGTAAAGTGTATTACTTGAAGTATTCAGGGGTATTTATATTCATCCAATCGAAAAGTCCACGTGTAGCTGCTGCTGCTCCAATGAGATTGTGACGGCTCCCCTTCTCCAACACAACTGTAAATGCATAACGAGGGTTCTGATATGGGAAATATCCTGTAATCCATGAGTTAACATTTTCTTTGGTAATACCGAGTTCAGCAGTACCTGATTTACTTGCAATTTGAACATACGGAACATTCAATGCCTGACTTGTTCCTTCTGTTGTCGACAACATCATACCTTCATTCACAATCTTAAAATAACTCTCAGGGATATCGATCGTACTTGCAACACTACGAGGAGTATCTTTAATAATACTTGGATTCAATAGACTTCCATGATTTGCAAGAGCCGCAACCGCTCGTACTGCCTGCACAGGAGAAACTTGGAATCCATACTGACCAATTGATGTATGGTACGTGTCACCCAATCTCCATGATTCTCCATTAAAATGAATCTTTTTCCATTCAGGAGTTGGAATAGTCCCCTGTGCACCATTTGAGAAAAATGGAGCTTGTATTTTTTCACCAAAACCAAATAGACGAATATAATCATCAATCTTAGTGATGCCCAATCCTTTTTGATCCTTATACCCACCACCGATAGCATAAAAATAGACGTCAGATGAAACTGCAATTGCATGACGCATATCGACATATCCATGAGCTTTCCAGTCACGAAAGATTGTTTGAATTGTAGGATCATACTGATTGGGAATCGAAATAGATCCTGTACTCAATATTTTCTTTGCAGGATCAATTAATTTTTCATTCAAAGCAGCGAGAGCAAGATACGGCTTGAGAATAGATCCGGGAATGTATAATCCATCGATGACACGATTAAGAAATGGTGTCCTCTTATCCTTCATATACTGACTAATTTTTTCTCGATCATCTCCGAGCGACATCACCATCGGGTCATATTCTGGATAGCTCGTCATTGCAATGATTTCACCAGTATGTACATCCATGATGACTCCCGAACCTCCCGAAAACCCCACCTTCTCAGACGTATCACGAATCACTTCATACAACTTTGACTGAATACGCGAATCGATCGACAGTGTCATATTCTCGCCTTGTTGTGACGGTCGAATGACATTCTGACTTTGTACTCTTCCCAGTGCATTTGTTTCGATAAGACGAAGACCGTTCTTGCCTTGCAATTGCGCATCAAAAAACTTCTCAACTCCAGCTACACCAATAAAATCTTCACGGTAATAAAATCCCTGTGCATCTTTGGTAGGATACTGAACATATCCTAATGTATGTGCAAGTCCCGGAGCCTTTTTATACTCTCGAGTTGTTACATCAATATTTTCGGTGCCTGGAGCGTTCCATGCAAGCTCAATACCATTACGATCAGTGATGACACCACGAGAAGCAAATATAGGTGTGTGTTTGAGACGATTATTCTCACTTCGATCAAGGAAAGCTTCTCCTTGTTTAATCTGTAAAAAACCAACGCGACTAGCATATCCCAAAAGAATAATAAAAAATATAGCCCCTACCACAAACACGGTCGTGGTTGAAATTGGTGATTCAAGACGCCCTTCAAATTGATCAGTATCAAATTGTGGAAGATTGTGAGCATCAATAAAAATCTCATCAGGATGCACTTCACCTCCCTTCCGTCGTCGAAATAATGTAGCAAAAAATCTCCGAAAAGTATGGATCATGGACCCTATTGTACCTTAAATGTTTTACTTCGAATATATTCAACAAAAAGATACGCAATCACGGCAAAAGTTACCCCCGCATACATTTCAAAAAAACCACCTCCTGGTACACCATATAGTCCATCAAATACAATACCAAGAAATACTATCTCAAAATATTTTCGTATAAAAATAATAGCAATGAGTCCACAGGTTACTGTAACCCACCATGGAGCAAAAACTAACACGATAATAAATACTATAAATATACCTATTCGAGGAAACCAAGATAATTTCATACTATTTTTTAACTGTTACCCATCGCATCTGTTGAATATTGATTGGAGTCTTAAAATAGATCGCAACAAAAGCTCGAGCAGGATCAGTTGTCACATATTCAACAACACCAAATAGCCCTTCATACAATGCAGGAATAGTTACCGGATCACCAGGAACAATTTTAAATTCACGAGGAACAATAGCTTCATATACACCTCCTCCTTTTCCAATAGCAGTAGCTCGCACTGAATCCTTTCCCAACAATACCTCATATGTCTGATCAGGAGATGAGAACAACACCACCTTTGAACTATGTTCATAGACATCAACCACTCTACCAATGAGTGTTGATGAGGCGTACACATCTTTATTCACCTGTATTCCTTCAGCAGAACCTGCATCGATGATGATCGTATCGTATGGAGATTGTGGAGGTACACTTAAAACTGCAGCAAGTATTTCTTGATGAGTATTTTGTCGACCAAACATTTCTTTGAGTCGAGTATTCTCTTCACGCAAAAGAGAAATCTCTGCCCGAAGAGTTTCTGGTGATGATGACGCAAGATCAGAAGGAACTGGGTCACGGATGATTTGAATTTGATGCTGTACTGCTAATAAAGGAGTGAGTACTCGCAACAACAATCCTGTAAAAAATCTTGGGAAGATAATGTGTACGAGAATGAAACAACCAAGAATGGTTGCCACTATAACCGTAGGTCGATTATTTCGTTGTTGTTCTCTATTACTTTGTCGCAGGTAATTCATCTTCGTTTTGTATGAGAGACTCTCGATATTCATCGATGTTTTCTAGTATAACACCCGTACCACGTGCAATAGCAGTCAAAGGGTCCTCAGCGATATGAACAGGGATTCTCAAAGTATCAGCAAGAAGCTTATCGAGACCTTTAATGAGTGCCCCGCCACCAACAAGATGGATACCTCGATGCATCACATCAGAGAGAATTTCAGGAGGGGTTGTTTCAAGAACTTCTTTAGTTGCCTCAACAAGAAGTTCAATTGATGATGCCATAGCTTCACGAATATCAGAGTCAGTTACCACCACCTCTCGAGGAAGACCAGTAATGAGATCACGACCACGGATCGAAGACTCCATTGGTTCACCTGATGCTACGGTACCAATTTGCATCTTAATATATTCTGCGGTTTTTTCTCCAATGAGAATTTTAAATTCATTACGAATATACGAAATGATATCAGTGTTCAGCTTATCACCTGCAACTCGAAGATTCTTTGAACGAACTATACCGCCAAGAGAAATCACTGCAATATCGGTCGTCCCTCCTCCAATATCAACGATCATTGAACCAACTGGTTCATGAATAGGTAAACGAATACCAATTGCACCAGCCATAGGTTGCTCTACGATGTACACCTCGCGTGCTCCTGCATTCTTTGTTGCATCACGCACAGCACGAATCTCTACGTTTGTAACACCACATGGTACTCCGACAACCACTCGTGGACCAAGCATTTTCTTAGAAAAAGATTCTGCTTTCTTGATAAGGTATGCAAGCATTTCTTCTGTCACTTCAAAATCTGAGATCACTCCATCAACAAGAGGTCGCACTGCAACAATGTGAGCAGGAGTTCGTCCTAACATATCTTTTGCTGCTTGACCCACAGCAACTACACGACCAGTTTTCTGATTAACTGCAACCACCGAAGGTTCATTCACCACAATTCCCTTTCCTCGAACATAGACAAGAGTATTGGCAGTACCGAGATCGATCCCGATATCATTTGAAAGTGATGTGCCAAATTTTGTCTTGAAGAAATCAAACATAATTAAGGAATTCTGTACGAGTTTTTATATCTGCTGTTTCATTTGTTCGAGCCTTTACCTCAACTGAATCAGTTGCCATGAGCTTTTCACTCACCACCACTCGAAGTGGAAGACCGATAAGGTCGGCATCAGCAAACTTTTCACCTGGACGAAGATCACGATCGTCATACAACACCTCAATACCCTTCGCCGTCAAATCAGAATAGAGTTGTTCTGCATATGCAGCCACCTTCCCTTCTTTATCAAAAATACCAATGAGATGCACCTTAAATGGTGCAATAGATTCAGGCCACACAAGCCCCTTATCATCAGCAAATGTCTCAGCAATCGTACCCATGACACGTCCTGGGCCAATACCATATGAACCCATGATGACAGGTTGCTTTACTCCCTTCTGATCAACATAACTTAATTCAAGTGCATCTGAAAATCGAGTACTAAGATTGAAAATATTTCCAACTTCTACTGCTTTCTTTTCAATAAGGTCTTCTCGACGAACGCCAAGATCCTTGAGAACTTCGTCATTGAGGACCTCTTTGTTAACCGCAATCTTCTTCTTTTCATCAATATAGATAAGATCTTCTCCTGCATCAGTTATTGTCTGAAACTCATGAGAGTATTTTGAGAATGAACCACCTGAAGCAAATGTGACGTATGTTACTGCACCAAGTCCTACTCGTTCAAATATTTTAATATATGCTTGTTTAACTTTTTCATAGAAAGCATCGTGTTGTGCAGTATCTGCAGAGAATGAATACAGATCCTTCATAACAAATTCTCGACAACGCATGATACCTGACTTCGCACGAGTTTCATTACGAAACTTTGTTTGGAATTGATAGACATAGCGAGGCACATCACGATATGACGCAATGTAATCTTTCATGAGAGCAGTAAGTTCTTCTTCATGAGTTGAACCGAGACCTACTTCTGTTTCATTCTTGAGTTTTGTTTTAAACCACACATCGAGTACAGCATCGTCCCAACGTCCTGTTTTTTCCCAATTCTTTTTGTCTTGTAGAGCGGTGAGAGTGATCTCCTGACTACCGATAGCATTCATCTCTTGGCGAATAACTTCAATGATTTTGTTAAGTGTTCGAAGACCTAGAGGAAGAAATGAATACACACCTGCCATTTCTTTGTGAATAAAGCCTGCTCGAATGAGTAGTTGTGCATTTTTTGATACCTCATCCTTTGGGGCATCCTTACGAGTTTTTGTGAAGAGATGTGATTGTTTCATGGCGTAATAATAACCGATTTTAACGATTTGTAGATACTTGACACGATAGTAATGTATGTCTATCTATTTCCAGAGATTCCAAACATCTTTGAAGGTAACAATGAGCATGAGAAGGAGGAGGAGACCGAAACAAACAGCATTCACGGTATTTGCAATCTTGGGGGAAATATTTTTGCGACGAATTGCTTCGATGGTGACAAAGAGGATGCGTCCTCCATCAAGTGCAGGAAATGGGATGAGATTAAGTACTCCAAGGTTGATTGAGATGAGAGCAGTAAACATACAAAGGTATGCAAAGCCGAGTCCAGCTGCATCTCCAACAAGTCCTGCGATACCAACAGGTCCTGTGACTGAACTAAGATTTGCTTCTCCACGAAAAGCATTTACAACGAGATCAAAAAGACCTGTTGCAGTGCCTATAATAAGATGTACGGTAAATCTCCCTCCTTCATATATTGCATAGTGAGCGGGTAGAGAAAGTGTGCCGACTTCATCCATTGAAATACCGACAGCGTATTTATCAGCAATGATTCCCCTTTCAGCAACTACATTCTTCTCAACAATCTCCTCTCCTCTCTTAATAGAAAATGTAACCGGCTTTCCTTCACTTGTAGCAATTTCTGTACGAATAGCTTCTATATCGAGTGTATCCCCTTTGATCTGAGTTGCACCTGAAGTAAAGCCGACAATGACATCACCTCCCTTAAGACCTGCGCCCGCAGCTGGAGATCCTGGATTCACCAGTGATACAATAATTCGACTATCTTGAAAATGAGTTGGATACTTTTCTGCATATGATTCCTTTGAACTAGCAACACCCGCCATGAAAGCAAATGAAATGAGTATCCAAGCGAATATAAAATTGAAGAGAATTCCTGCAATCAATACAATCACCTGCTGCCATCGAGGTTTAGCAACGAGACTCCGATTCTTATCAGGACCTTCAAGACTTTCTGAATCAGGACTTTCTCCAAAGATTTTTACAAAACCTCCAAATGGAATCCAATTCAAAGAGTACACCGTCTCACCATATTTTTTACCAAACATTCTTGGAGGAAAACCGAGTCCGAACTCATCAACACGAATACCAAACTTTTTTGCAGCAAGAAAATGTCCAAGCTCGTGAACAAAAACAAGTATTGCGAGAACTATGAGAAACAGGATCGTTGTGGTGAGTGCGTGCACAAATAAATGAAGTTAATTTAATATTTCTTTTTCTTTCTTCTCATACAGAGCGTCGAGAGCTTTGTTAGCTTCATCAACCAATTTCTGTGCATCAGTCTTGTGGCGGAATACATCATCCTTACCCAAAGAACCATCTTTTTCCTTTGTCTGAAGATCCTTCATGACATCATCTCGATTTCCTCGAATACGCTTCTTTGCTTCTTCCAACTTCTCTTTAGCTGCTTTTGTAATCTGAACACGTCGTTCTGCAGTAAGTTCGGGGAAAATCACTCGAAGTCCCTTATCATCCACTGTTACTGAAACACCAGTATTAGAAGCAATAATAGCCTTCTCAATATTTTTTGCCTGTGTCATATCCCAAGGAACAATACGAAGACAACGAACGTCTTCGTTGGTAATACTTCCTAATTCTTGAATAGAAAGAAATGATCCATATGACTCTATCTTGATACCATCAAGTACTGCAGCTGAGGCTCGGCCTGTTCGAATATTAGAAAACTCCTTCTTGAGCCATTCCTCTGAATCTTTGATATGTGTCTTGAATTTTGAAAAGTCGTATGCCATATGATTGTTGTGTGGAGTTAATTATATAGACTAATGGCAATATTCTCAAGGAGAAGCTTCACTGATGAACTTCGATCTGAAATATATGATTCTGTTTCGAGGAGAAGCTTGAGTATTTTATTTTCACTCAATGTACGTTGTGCTGCTCTTGTACCACTCAATGCTCGGATAATAGCGGCAACAAAAGCTTTAGCATCTGATCGTGTTGCCTTTTCATCTGAAATATCTTTAGCAATCTGTGCAGCAATATCGAGTCGATCTTTCAAAGTATTCTTTGGATCAATAAATTTTGAAACTAGAGCCGAAAAGAGATGCTCATCATCCTTACAGTGTTCTTCTCGTAGATCAATATGGAGAGCACGACTTCGTAACGTTGGTAGTACAACATGCAAACTTGGAACGATAATAAAAAAGTGACTACCTTCTATCGGCTCTTCAAATATTTTGAGGAGTGAATTCTGTGCTTCGACCGTAGCGCCATTCATAGAAATGACGGTCACTCGCTTCCCTGTTGCATCAAAGCTTTTTACTTCATGAAGATGTTTAATACGACGACTATCATCAATCGAAAGGGTCTCAATTTCTTCAAAACGAATATCAGGATTAGCAGCAATCGTCATTCCAAGTTCATTTTCAATGAACATACGAAGTAAAGGAGTAACAACCGTATGCTCGCCGGTAATGATATATGCGTGATGAAGACTATCTTTTGAGAATGGGAGTTTCACTTCGTTAGTATATCTCTTACCTCTTCACATCAGCAATACCTCGACAGTCATACACCGTTGCAGATACTGAACGATCTATCTCTTGATATACCACTTTACAAGAATCTAAATATCGTCGATAGACACTCGCAGGGTCTATTCTCGGTACATTTATTTCTAGATAATGTTCTTTATACGTATTGAGAGTGGTAATCTTCTCATTAATATCAAAAGCAGGATCAGTATAGAGACGCTTACGGTACTTCCCTATTTCCTGAATCTCATTTCCTCCATTGTCGTTATACACCGTGACGTATTGTATGCTTGGATCATTTTTAATAAACTCAGTGACTGCTGGTAAAAGACCAGACGCAGAACCATATATATTTCCAAACATGTATTCTTCAATAAACACAAGGTTGTATACCAAACTTAGAGGGATAAGTACGAGGAGCATTTTTGCACGAAGATGTGACTTAAAAAATGCAATAACAACAGCACTAAGAGAAATGACCCACGACACCGCTAGAAAAAGAAACGACATATAGAATCCCAAAGGACCAGATCCACCTGAGAATGGATAGAGAAAATTCCATTTGAATGACAAAACTCTCGAGATCCATGCAGCTTTTGGATGTAGTGCTGGAACGGAGTGAGAAAAGAACATAAGAGCACCTACGACAATAGCAAGAATACTCCCCACCACCAAAAAGGTTCGCGTATGTCTATACGAATCACTCTTCCACATAGTAACTACTGCAATTGCAGAAGTGACACAAAGTGGAATGATTGCAAATTGTAAGTATCGATCAAGAGCACCGATTGAAAAATCAAAAAGAATTAGATAGAAGATACAACCAAAGATAAGGTAGAACAAAAATGGCATGACCTCATGACGTCGTTCTTTCGACAAACACACCAGTGACAGACAAAGAAAAGGAGAAAGATACAAGATTACTTTAACAAACTGAATAGCTGTCTGCATCCAATTCCTATCAGCACGAATGAAATGTTCCCAATATGCTACGGCGGTTGATAAATTGAAAAATGAGAAAAGACTCTGTGCGAGTATCAAACAGATAATTAAAATAGCCACTCCTCCTAATCCATACGCTCCATATTTCACAATATCACGTCGAGTGATGTGTGTTCGTTTACTCCATATATAGTCTGCAATGATAGCGGCAATAGCAAGGACAAAACTTACCTTAATAAAGAAACCGAGGAGACATGCAAGAAGAAGTAGACCCAACCACATCAATCTCTTGCGACCAACTGAAGCCTGCACCTTATAATACGCAATCAAAGCACTCAAAAAAAAGAACGGCATGATCTGTCCATCAGTATCAACCATAAGTGATGCAAGCACCGAGAAAAACGAAAGGGTGAAGAATACACTTCCCACTGTGGCTATCGTCCTTCCAAAACGCATACGAAGAAGATAGTACAGGAGGAGCACATTCACCACGCCGAATGAAAGTGGTACAAAACGAAAATCAACATCATACCCAACAACAGCCCCTGCAACACGATACACAAATTGTGATAATGGCGGGTGTGGAATTTCCGTATCACTCACAATAGCTGGATTTACAATTTTCGGCCATTTATATTCATCTTGATGAAGAGGTAGGCTCGTGCCTGGCAAACGAATAACTATAAACACTACAACAAGTAGCACAAGAACTACTTTTTCATGATTTCGGAACCATTGCGTTATTGTTGATATCATTTTTTTTCAGCAACAAACAACATCTGACCTGCAAAAGGTTTTATCGGAGAATTAAGATACGCTCGAATAATCAATGGGTGTACCGGTATTATTGAAGGACGAGATCTCAAAGAGAAAGGCAAAAACTTTGGCTTCATAAGTTTGATATCAAAGTGATGAGATATCAAGAAACTTTCAAGTGCCCCGTGACTGAACACTTTTTTGTGAGTAGGATCATCAAAATAACTACGATACGCGTAATAATAATTCGGCTGCATCAAAATAAGAATACCTTTATCTTTCAACACTCGACGTATTTCTGATATGGTCTGAGTGAGTTCATCGTCAGATAAGTGTTCAAGTAAATTACTTGCGTGTACCACATCCACAGAATGATCAAGGATTTGTTGAAACTCAAGAACACTTGATTGAATTTGAATTACCCCAGGAGCTGCATAGTGTGATAGTTCCGGAGAATGATCAACTGCATATCTTTTACCTGTTGTGACAACATTATTAATAAAATCACAATACCCCGCCCCAAGATCAAGAACGGTTGCATCAGATACGATGAAAGGAGTGTGGTGACGCACAATTTCTTTCCACACGATTGCACGTGAAGGATCGGGAACAAATCGTGAAGCGTAATAATCGTCTTTCATGTTATATTTTTCTAAATCTCATTTTAGTAATGAGCCACATCATTCTAAAACCAAGTTTTGCTGCCTTCCATATATCTCCAGTATACATTGATTCCCCAATACGCTGACGATACATGACGGGGACTTCAATGGGTTTAAACCCGCGACGAATCGTCCATACCATAAATTCTGGAGAGAATTTACCTCCCCCATCAGACGTAGCAAAAAGATCTTGAATTTTAGTAAGTGCAGAACGAGAAATGAGCTTATACGTACAGCCCACATCTGTAAAAGTTGAACCGTTATGAAGTACCTCCAAAAACTTTGCGACAAACCAATTTCCAAAACGAACAGGAAATGGCATAAAAGCACCTGACCAAATAGCTGCACGTGATGTGCGTGTTCCAAATACGACTTCATAATCATTACTGTAGACCAGAAGCTTTTCTATATCTTTTGCATCAAACGTACCGTCAGCTTCACACATGACAATGAGATCACCTGTTGCTTCCTTGAGACCTCGCATGAGAGCATGTCCATAACCTTGATGCTCAGTCTCTCGAATATGTATCGCTTTAGTTTTCTGAATCTCAGCAGCGGTATTACCACGAGCATTATTATCAACAGCAATTACTTCATCCACAAAGCCAGTATTGAAAAAGTCCTGGATGACTGCTGCAATGCTTTTTTCTTCATTATATGTAGGTAACACCACACTGACCTTCTTTTTGTGATACATAGAAATTTACACACATACTACCATTAAACCTACTTCTTTGAAATAATTGTCTTCTTATATGTAATGAAGACTCTCTTTAGAAAATGGATGGCCATTCTAGAATAATATTGACATACTTAAATAGTAGTGTTAATTTAGGTATTAAGCTCTTGAATAAACCCGAGGGCGGAAGATACCTGTAAATTGTATTGAATTATAGAGCTCTGGTATATCCTTCCGCCTCATAAGCGGAAAGGAAGAACTATGAGCGAAGTCGCTCCTCACATCACGTGCACCATTCTTTGGAATGGTGGGTGGGATGATTACCTCGTTGATATCAGTGAGACCACTGATGCCCCTGCAACTGGAATTGGTCCCGATTGGTGGAAACATCATCCAAACGGAACCTTTACCACACCAGGTGGTTGGTGGATCCTGTGTCGTTACTTGAACTACGACCAGTTCAACGGTAATCCTGCCATACCCAACCCCCAAAAAGGCAGGGGTGTATATCCTGACACCAAAGGGATACGCATCCTCAAACATCTTGGTGGAGGCGATTAAACAACTAACCGAGGGCCTCGTATGCCAGCCGGATAAATCAGCACGGTCACACCATTCGGGATGTGATCATTTTTATTTTTAAACTTTATAACCCTACTTCTTTGAAATAATTGTCTTCTTATACGTATCGAGGTGATCGAGTGCAATACCAGTTCCCTTTACCACACAAAAGAGTGCATCATCAGCAAGACGAGCCTTTACTCCAGTTCGTCGATACACAAGTTCAGGAAGGTTACGGAGAAGTGATGAACCGCCAGTCATAGTAATACCCTGATCGATAATATCAGCAGCAAGCTCGGGTGGAGTTTCTTGAAGGACATCTTTGATCGCCTTGATCATATCCCGAAGTTCTTTATTAATCGCCTTTACGATTTCATTTGTTTTAATCTCTGTTGAACGTGGAAGACCTGAAACAAAATCACGTCCCTTCACTGTCATGACAAATTCTTCTTCAAGTGGAATAGCTGAACCAATTTTAATTTTAATTTGTTCTGATGTCTTATCACCGATAGCAAGATTGAATGTCTTCTTTATATAATCAGCAATAGCAGCATCAATACGATCACCAGCACATTTTACTGATGTACACGCCACAATACCTCCAAGTGAAATCACCGCAACATCAGTTGTACCTCCTCCGATATCAACTACCATGTGTCCAACTGCTTCTTGAATAGGGATACCGGCACCAATAGCTGCGAGAATCGGCTCCTTAACCACGTACGCATTTTTGGCCCCTGCCTTAAGTGCAGCTTCAATCACCGCACGACGTTCAGTCGATGTAATACCAGCGGGTACTGACACCATGACATCGGGTTTGAAAATATTCCACTTCCCTAAGGCTTTATCAATAAAATAACGAAGCATCGCTTCAGTCACACGATAGTCAGCAATTACCCCATCACGCATCGGTCGATATGCAATGATATTTTCAGGAGTACGCCCAATCATCTCTTTGGCATCAAGACCTACTGCCAAGATCTTCTTATCATGTTCAGACACTGCAACAACCGAAGGTTCATTCAAAACAACCCCTTTTCCAGGAACAAAAACAAGAGTGTTTGCTGTCCCAAGATCAATACCGATTTTTTTACTCCAGAGTGACATAGCGCCACTATAACATATTTACAAACTATATAACAAAATCTGGTTGCTGCGCTCTTCGCTCCACTTCTTCGTTGAAAAGTCTCGCTATAATATCAAAAGGGACCTCCTTAAAATCAGGACCAATTTCATTCGACATAGTATGAAAGACGAGTTCGGGGAAATTTAAATATTTGTCGCTATAATTCACCTTACCTACAAAAAAGCTACCTGGTCGTAAAAATCTACCAACCGTAGCCTCTTTTAATTCAGAGTGCTGAGCAAGTATCTCACCACAACAATCTTTCATTTTCATCAAAGTTTGATCATCAATCGTTTTCATATATGAACCGATAATCTTCGAATCGAAATCATACCCGGTGTCAGCTCTTCGCTCTTCTTCAGTAACGCGAATAGTTTCAGATAGAATATCCTCTAATTCTTGACCACTTATTTCAAGATCTCTAAATCGTATCCCGTCATCATGCTTTGCTCGATCAGAAGGAAGAGTAGCAAGATGGACTTTTTTAAATACACCATCTATAAATTCTTCAAAAGTAGGAGGTGCTGGATGGTTGAGAAATGTAGAGTTGGATACCAATCTATCGTAGCCATCTCCACGACGTGACATTTGTCTTAAAAAATAATCAAGCCCACCGTGTGTCGCTCGTGACGGAACTTCGGAAGACCAATCGAGTGAGCCTTTAAGACCCGCAATCTTGTCTCGTATTTGGGTAAGACGACGTACTGACATATGAAAAGACGCTATTCCTTCCTGAAATTGTGTAAGAAATGCATCGCGAAGCTCTCGAATCTTTTCTGCACGAGCATCAGGGATGACAGGAGCTTCGGATTCAGCAGATGGAAATTCATTCATGGTAATAAAATTATAGCATACAGCATTTTTTAACGAAGCATCTCCAAAAAATCAACGCTAGACACTTTCACACTCTGAGGAACAACATGAATTTTCTTGTCTATACCAAGAAGTTCTGCTAATCCGTTCACTGTACGAACAAAATTCAAACCATTCAGCAAAAGATTCTTTTCATGCTCATCAATCTCAGTACCCAAAGAAAGTTTTATGAGAATCGCTACAGTTTTATCCATCACACGATTATCACCTGGATATCGTGCATCGACCAAAGAATATGAGATTTTATCTTCTTTTTGATACACAACGACATTATCCTGTCCTGCAAGATCGAGTATTTCTCCAGTGTCTTCTGTATAGATAATTATTTTCTTAATTAATTCCCGTAACAATTTGTGTACATTTTCGTCAGTTTCAGACGCACTAAGAAGAGCTCGTAATGAATCCGAGGATTGAACACTAAGAAATTCTTCTTTATCCAATTTTTCTTCTGTACCTTGCTCAAAAACTAAACGATCAGTTATCTTCTTGTATACGTCAGCGCGTACCCCTTCTTTTTCAGCATATCCCGTAACAAGAGAAAGGCGATCAGGATCATTCATAGCCTCCACTCGTTTCTGTATTGTGATAACACTCCACGCTTCATTAATTTCAGGTATTACACCTTCTCTACAAACAACCTTCAATATATCTTGGGTAACAGGAATTTTGATTAAAGCCTCTTTTTGACCAGGAACATGCTCAGCTCCAAAATACTGTTTGAGTTGTTGATGATAAACCCCCTCTCTTTTAAGAAAATCTTGTACAGCAGATTTTACCTCTTCTTCCAATGAATCAGCAGGTAATCCGTGTGTCATATTCCATTCAAGTATCCCTCTCAGTGCCTCTGTCGCAACTTTCACCACAACACCTTGATGCTCTGGTATGTCGTATACAATATGCTCTCCACCTTTTGCTATAAATTTTGGTTGATATCTTGTAACTAAATCATGCTCAACCGCATTAAGAGTAAATCTTTCTTCCTCAGGAACAGTTCTCTCAACCGCCGTAGAATCTGTTTCTGTCAGAATGTCGTTAGGGGTAGTTTTGAGAGTTTCAGGACTCATCCGCCTATTCTAACAGAACATCATCCCAGGTAACAGTCAGCTAGATATACACATTTTATTGACTAGATTTATATATAGCATATATGCTATACTACTAACCATACGTACAATAAAAGGAATCAATGAAAAATTCAAAGAAAACAAACAATCCCCTCGTGAATATCGGTAAGATGATTAGCCAACTTCGTGAAGATCGTCGCATGACACAGTCTGAGCTTGCTAAGAAAATCGACACCACTCAAAGTGTTGTCGCTCGTATTGAAACAGGTGAACAAAATATTAGTACTGAAACACTTTCAAAAATAAGTGCGGCACTTGATCGTGAAATTGTTACCATTGCTCCAAAAGGTATGCTCAACTTTCGTGTTGAAGGTGGTCGTAAACTTTCAGGAACTATCGTCGTTCGACCATCTAAGAATGGTACAGTAGGTGTAATGTGTGCATCTCTTTTGAATAAAGGTACGACAACAATCAAAAATGCTCCGAAGATCGAAGAAGTGTATCGAATTGCTGAGGTACTCGAAAGTATTGGAGTGAACGTAGAATGGAAAGGTAAAGATCTCCTTATCACTCCTCCTAAAAAGATTACCATCGACAAAATCGATGTAGAAAATGCTGCCAAAACTCGCAGTGCCATTATGATCATGGGTCCCCTTCTCCATGAATTCAAGAAGTTTAATCTTCCTCAGGCTGGAGGTTGTCGACTTGGATCACGAACAGTAAAACCCTACTTTTATGCTCTTGAACGAGTGGGTGTAAAGATTGAAACGGAATCAGATCACTATGCAATTTCACACAATGGTCTCAAAAAAGACAGTGAGATCATCATGTATGAATCTGGTGACACTGCAACTGAAACAGTTCTCATGGCTGCTGCACGAATTCCAGGAAAGACTGTTATCAAATTTGCTTCACCGAACTACCAAGTACAAGATGTCTGTTTCTATCTCGAGGCCTTGGGAGTGAAGATAGAAGGTATTGGAACGGCGTACCTCACTGTTTACGGCAAAGAGAATATCGATACAAACATTGAATACTCTGTAACTGAAGATCCAATTGAGGCTATGTCACTTCTTGCAGTAGCAATTGTTACCAAGTCATCTATTACTATTGAGCGCTGCCCTATCGACTTTCTCGAACTCGAACTCTACAAACTCGAAAAGATGGGTTTCAAATATAAAATAGTACGACGTTATACAGCAGCAAATGGATCCGCACATCTCGCCGACATTACCACATTCCCTTCACAACTCGTGGCACTCGAGGAAAAAATTCACGCAATGCACCCTGGTATTAACATGGATAACCTCCCTTTCTTTGCTATCATCGGTACACAAGCAGAAGGTCAGACATTCATCCATGATTGGAGTTTTGAAGAACGAGCTATCTACTACAAGGAACTTGATAAGATGCGTGCTGATACGATTCTTGCCGATCCACACCGCTTCTATGTCAAAGGCCCTACAAAGCTCAAGGCAACAGAAATTGTCTGTCCCCCAGCACTACGCCCTTCAGTGATTATTCTCATTGGTATGCTCGCAGCTGAAGGAACATCAATCCTTCGTGGAGTCTATAACATCAATCGTGGCTACGAAGACCTCGCTGAACGACTCAATTCTATTGGTGCAAAAATCGAAACATTCCGAGATTTGTAAAAAGTCTATCTGAGTTTGCTATACTGTAGCTATGAACGTCATTGAGGTTATACCGATCGCCCGAACCATTGGTACTGAGACCCTTTCCTATTTCACCGGAGAGAATATTCCCCTTGGAGCTCTCGTTAAGGTTCCTCTTCGTAAAAAGAAGATCAATGCAATTGTTGTCGCTACTCATCCAGTGAGTGATGTTAAGTCACATGTAAAAACAGCTGACTTCAGTATGAGAAAAATCGATGAACTTACTTCAACGAAATTTCTCTCTCCTGAATTCATGAAAGCGGTACAAAAAACATCAACATATTTTGCGGCACCAATTGGATCAATCCTCACTCAAACTGTTGCAGGAGGACTCTTTTCATATCCTGATAAGATTGTGCCGAAACTCCCTCAACCTTCAACCTACTCACCGATGGATCGTTTTGTTGTTCAAGGAGATGATCTCGAACGTAGCTCGCATCACAAAAGTCTCATCCGACAAGAATTCGCCCGCAAACGCTCAGTAGTCATTCTCGTACCAACTGTCGAAGATGGGACGTATATGCATAAGCTTATCGAAAAAGGTATTGAAGAATACACTGTTTTCCTTCATGCGGGTATTACAAAAAAAGCCCTCAAAGAAACTTTGCATAAAATTCAAAACGAACCACATCCAATGGTTATTTTTGCTACAGGACCTTTCCTTGCTCTTCCTCGCACCGACATTGCCACAATCATTATCGAACGTGAAAATGGTAAAGGGTACCGTACACCAAAACGTCCATACATTGACTATCGAGTATTCGCAGAATTTCTCGCTTTCGAAAGCAACGCTCGTTTGTATGTTGGTGACATACTTCTTCGCACCGAAACTCTTGAACGACAAAGTCGAGGTGAATTCGTTGAATCACCTCCTTTCAAATGGCGATCTCTTTCAACAGCAGAAGATTCTTTAATCGACATGCGACCTGATCGAAATAGAGATGCCCCTCTTGAGAAATTTAGAATTCTCTCACCTCTTGCCGAGACAGTCATTCAAACAACTCGAACACAGAGTGAACATATGATAATTTACGCAACCCGACGAGGAGTTGCTCCCATGACCGTATGTGGTGATTGCCAAAATATCGTGACGTGCCGAAAGTGTAGTGCCCCTGTCGTCCTTCATGAGCCAAAAGCACAGGTTCAAGGTGATAGTGTTCCCTTTTTCCTTTGCCATCGCTGTGGTGATCGACGTGGAGCAGATGAAACATGTTCAGTGTGTGATAGCTGGAAGCTTGGTACTGTTGGTATTGGTATTGATCTCATTGCAAAAAAGCTACGTGACAAATTTACTGACATAAAACTATACATCATCGACGCTGATACAACTCCAACAGAAAAAGCAGTCAAAGAAACCATTGCAAAATGGCGTGCTGCGCCAGGAAGTATTCTATTAGGTACTGATATGATGCTATCGTACCTCCATGAACCTGTACACAATGTCTTGATTGTCTCACTTGATTCTCTTTTCTCGCTCCCTGATTTTCGTATTCAAGAAAAAATAGTGTATACCCTCACTAAGCTCCGTACCCTTGCTACCTCAACGTTTATCCTCCAAACACGAAAACCTCATGAAAAAGTTCTTGAATATGCACTCAAAGGAAATCTTGCAGACTTTCATCGTCTTCATATAGCTGAACGCAAACAATTCAATTACCCACCGTTTTCTGTTCTCATAAAAATTACTCTTGAAGGTAAGCGTGATCAAATTGTAAAAGAAATGGAAGAATTACAATCATTCCTTGCACCATTCGAGATCGAAGTATTTCCTGCATTTACCCACACAGTTCGAGGTAACCACGTACTTCACGGTCTTCTCCGCATTCCTCGCGAACAATGGCCACTCCCTGAACTCGTAACAAAACTTCAATCACTTCCACCATATGTTGCCCTACGAGTTGATCCAGAAAGTTTGTTGTAAATAAGGTGTTTCATAATGACAAGGTAGTTTGATTTAAACTCATTTTCATTGTATAGTATTTTCATGGTAGATATCATCCAAAATGGTAATCCAATACTCCGCGAAGTCGCGCATCCAGTCTCCCTTGAGGAGTGTGGTTCTTCACGTATCAAGAAAGTCATCTCGGATATGCGCGAAGCATTAGCCTCACAAAGTGACGGCGTTGCAATTGCTGCGCCTCAAATCGCTCAATCACTACGAATATTTCTTGTATCAGGTAAAGTTCTCAAGGAAGCTAATCCAGAACTCTATAAAGACCTCCCTGATGAAATAGTTTTCATTAATCCTGAAATTACAAAACTCTCAAAAGAAACTCAGATTCTTGAAGAAGGCTGTCTCAGTGTTCGATGGTTATATGGAAAGGTAAAACGCTCAAAAAAAGCATCGATCAGAGCATACGATGTGACAGGTAAGAAATTTGAACGTGGAGCAAGTGGTCTTCTTGCTCAGATATTCCAACACGAAGTGGATCATTTAAACGGTGTGCTCTTTATTGATAAGGCATTTGATATTGAAGAGGTTCTTCCTGAACATATCGAAGCTCGAACAAAAAACAAGAAAAAGTTGTCAGAATAAGCTACAATACTCTCATGATTCCTTTTGTCTATTTCGGCAGCTCGCAGTTTTCAGTTTTCATACTTGATGAACTTGAGAAATTAGGTTTTCTTCCAACTCTCATCGTCTCTACTCCTGATAAGCCACAGGGACGTAAACTTGTCATGACTCCGACTCCTGTGACACTCTGGGCTCGAACACGAAAAATTCCTACATTTACTCCAGAGAGTCTCAATAGTGCAGCAATCAATCATATCAAAGACATTGGTGCGGATATTTTTATTGTTGCTTCATACGGAAAGATCCTTCCAAAAGAACTCATTAATCTTCCTAAATACAAAACGATTAACGTACACCCTTCTTTGCTTCCAAAGTACCGAGGACCATCTCCTCTTCAATCAATGATTCTTGCTGATGATAAGGAAACGGGTACTTCAATTATGATAATTGATGAAAAGATGGATCATGGTCCACTTCTTGGACAAGCAACACTTACTATATATGACTGGCCACCACTCCTGGAACTCAAGCGTCAGATGGCAGTTCTTAGTGTACAAGTACTCGCTGAAGTATTACCTCAATGGATTGCTGGAACACTTACCCCTAAAGAACAAGATCATTCTCAGGCGACCTATACAAAGAAAATAACCAAAGAAGATGGTCGCATTGATCTCAAAGAAGATCCGTACTATAACTTTCGGAAAATTCAAGCATATAGTGGCTGGCCTTCAGCATTCTTTTTTACTGAACGACATAACAAAAAGATACGCGTCAAAATTACGAGTGCTCGCTTTGAAAAAGACAAACTCATCATCGACAAAGTTATTCCCGAAGGAAAAGGAGAGATTCCATTTCGAGACCTTTAATCTTATTTACTACGAATTGTATCGTTAGAACTCTTTGCAGAGGAACTTCCTATCTCACGGAGCACTTCTTCTTCAATTGCAAGATTATCTCCAATCGCTTGTGCCTTGTGAGTAAAGTAATAAAGAACTGTCCAAAAAGCCATGAGCGCTGTGAGAAGAATACAGAGCGGTGAACTTACTTTTTGAACCAAAAATTCTTTCATGAAATTTGAGTATAGATACTAAGATTGTACAACATCATCACTTCCAAACAAACCCTTAATCATTGATTTTACTTTTGCTCCACCTTTTCGCATCATTGATACTTTCTTATCTTTCAAGCCAGTGAGCTTACTCATTACTTCATCTCGTACCATATCAATCGCTGAATAGAGATCTGTTGTTTCTTTTGCAACGTATATTTCTTGTCCCTTGAGATGGACTCGTACTTCTGCACGGAAGATATCACCGTGCTTATGGTGACTTGATGTCTTACCTACTTCCACATGACACACAGTATCAGGAGAATGACGATCAATGAATTTTGAGACGCCTTCGAGTTTCTTGCTAATGTAATCTGAAATTGCTGGAGTTAATTCAATATTTGAACCTTTTACGTTAATGTTCATATGTGTTGTAGATTAGCGTGTAATGAAACTCTTACTTCTTTAGTATACCTCGAGAAGAGCATGGTTCAAAATGGTTTTGACACATGTATAAAGATGGTGTATAAAGTGGTCCAGACATATCCACATATCTCGTATGAATTTCCCTGAAGAAACATTTTTCAAGGGGAAGTTCTATGTAATAACTCCCCTTTCAGTCTACGAAATCGTTACCAGAGGACTCTGGAGCGGTGTTACGGCACATAAGATTGCAACGAGAGAACCTTATGACCTACAGCAACGTCAATTGGGTCAACCGTTATATGGTGGGATTTTTCTCGCCATTACACGAAATGGTATTTTGAAATACGGAGGGTGCACCTATACAGGACCGTTTCAAAAACCA
Organism: Candidatus Tayloriibacteriota bacterium; assembly: GCA_016215455.1. GTDB lineage: Bacteria > Patescibacteriota > Minisyncoccia > Phycocordibacterales > PALSA-1337 > JACRJP01. The sequence continues at coordinate 130,970 of JACRJP010000004.1, forward strand.
GGACAAAAAGCTCCTGTATTTGATCAAGTTTCTCGAAAACGTCGAGGAACCTATAGCGACACAGTCGTTGCGCTATGCTTTGATCTTGACCAAGCTTTTACGTGTCACGATATTTACCCAAAAGAGAGTTTTGATCCTCGTTGGGAAGAATCTACACGCGAAGTGCTCCAGAAAATTGGACATGAGCATCCATTCATTGGACTCTGTCTCACAGGACCTGAAGCACTCCCTCTCCACATTCATCCACCGCGGCTTGCGCATGGAATGTAGGACTTTTTATATATCTTCAGGTGTATCGATACTAATAATTTTTGATGGAGAATGATGTCCGCTTACAATTCTCAATCGAGTGTTTGGATATCTTTCACGAAATAGTTCAAGGATGCGAGCGTTTGCACGATTTTGCTCTGCCGGTTCTCGTACCGACACTTTATAGTGGTCAGAGGTAATCTGTTCAACAACCTCCTCTTTAGCTTGAGTAATAGCTCGAACCTTGATGTACATACACCTATTATACCCCACCCATCTTGTACCGCTTCACTTTTTACTAAAATTTGTTATGATAGCGCTGTGCTTGAATACATTCCGCGGTAGCTCAGTTGGTAGAGCAATCCCCTGTTAAGGGATGGGTCCTAGGTTCGAGCCCTAGCCGCGGAGCCAACGAAAAAGACTTGATTTATTCAGGTCTTTTTCTATATACCCAGACTAGTTTCGAACTTTTTGATATACTATTAACAAAAATGACATGTCAAAACTTCAATTAGAAATTGAACGAAAGTTTCTTCTCTCAAAACTCCCTGATGTTAGTGCAATTACAGCGATTCCCTACGAACGCTATTTCTTAGAACGAACTAAAGAAGTCGAGGTTCGTATTCAGAGAAAAGGAAATATCTTCACGTATCAGAGAAAAGTAGAGGTACCAGGAATTGGAAGAGAACGTTCCGAAGACCACGAAATCTCTGAGGAAGAATTCAATAAGCTCAAAATCACAGCTTCAAAAGCAATTCTTCGCACTCGATACGATCTCTCCCCCATGATCGCCATTCAGGTATATCATGGAGACCATGAAGGACTCATTCGCTACGAAGTTGAGTTCCCGACATCAGAAGATGCTACAAAATTTCAACCAGAGCCATGGATGGGAAAAGAAATTACCGATTCACCCTTGGGCCGTGATGGTAAACTTCTAGATCTTAGCCCAGAACAATTTACCGCCGAACTAGCAAGATATTCTTAGTCTTTTATGTGTGTACATTTGAATGTTGTAAACTGTGTAAGTGACATAAGATAATTCACTTCTTTTTTCATTACATCAATATCTTCTACCACCTCACTCCACTCAAAAGTTCGAAACGCGTGTAGCCAAGCGAGCTCGTAAAAAATCACCTTACAATTAAGGTGATTTTTTATTGGCTCATTTAAATTTTCCCAAACTGTTTAGTTGTGATCGAAACACTATCACTTTTTGACATAATATGATTATCGTGTTAATTTGCTTTTAGATCCTCAACCTCGAAATCAAATGAAGACCCCTCTCGTTCTCGCCGCGCTATGCACCCTTTTCGTCGTCAGTTCCTGCTCCCCCAAAAAGGAAGAACTAGCAACACGCTCGGACAACACCCAGCCAAACATGGTCGTAATTAGCATCGACTCGACTAGTGCATTTGTCCATCCTCAGAATCTCTACGCATGGCTTGATGCTCATAGACCTGAACAAGTCTACGTCGGACAAATAAACCTACTTAAGATAGGGACAAACTCATACGCGGTCACAGCACCCCATGTGATGACCTCACCATTACTTCAGTTCCCCTTTCCTAACTCAGAAGAGCTTGGTCAGTGGACGAACTCCGCAGATGGACGTGAAATTTCATTTGCCCAGCTGCGCGATTGGAAAAAGTTTGGTTTCAGTGTTGAGCCTGTCGAAGCACAGGCGCCGACAATCAACGCACCCGCTTCAATCAAGACGACGATGTTCGTCAGTGCAGAAGAAGGTGTTCGAGACATGGATATGCCAGGGACACTCAAAATACTTTCTTCTCCTGAACACATCAAACTCTTAGGCGAGACGATGGATCCGGGATCAGCTTTTACAGATCGTCTTCTGAGAAGGGCGCCGACCAAGCCAGTTCTGGCAATGATCATCCCTGAACAGTATCGAAGATTTTTGCGAGGAAGCTCAGGAGCATTCGTGTGGCAAAACGGGCATCCTGTTGGAGTGTTCGTCGCGGCATATTTCAATGAAGGAATGCCACCCGTGACCTACATTGAACCCCTGCTTGATTCTGTGGCTGTGACAAAACCCTAACCCCGTCAATCGACGGATTTTTTATTTTTGTGCACATGTGAACGATATAAGATACTTCACCACCACCTCCATTCAAAGGTTCGGAAACACATGTGCACAAAATCATCTTACTTAATTGTAGGATGATTTTTAGTTGACCAGAACAATACTAGAATTTATTGACATCTATATCCCAAGATGTAATCTTAAAAATAGAAAACTAGTTTAGGCTGAACCAATGAGTGCATTTTAATAAAGTGCTTTCATTGGTTCAGCACTAGACAGTGGAATGCAGTCCACAACATAAAAGGAGGACTTCTCTGCACGGATGTCCAAAAGGATACCTTTGTGTTCAAAAAAGTGTCTACGGCGCGAAGCGGTTGCAGGCTCATGCTCTGTGACGTCACTACCCAAATCCTTTGACGTACCGATGATGTAATCGTTGGTAATAGTTGGGAGGCAAAGACAAGAAAGCCTTAATTTCTTGGAGAGTGGAGAACTGTCGCAAGAGGTACACTCCCATACTCGATGCTCAGCATGAAATGGCTGGGCAATTTTTATATCTGATACTCACAAGCACATCCTGAAAATTTAATTGGCTGGACTAAGACTAAAAACAATTTCAAACTTTGGTATAATAAACGACATGAAAATTGATCCTCGACTTCACCACTACTGTCAGAATATAACAAAAGGAAATCTTGATACGGTTGTTGAAATGTACCAACTTCTCAATTTCAAAGTAGTCTACACTCCCCCAAACGGCGATTGGATCATGGTAGGTCAAGATCAACTTCGTTTTGCTATTCAAATAACTCAAGTGGAAGATACACCCATTGTTGATATTGATATAAAAAGACGAACTCATATCGCTTTCCTCTCGGATAATCCTCAAGAAGTTATTTCAAAAGTTGAAGCTTGGGCAAACAATAAAAATATCAAATTCAGACAAGGTGGATGGTCCGATAAAGAAAAATACTTTGACCTACCTGATATTTTCGTCAACTTTGTAGTTGAGGTGATGCACACATCTATTGAAGAAAAATAGTAAATTTATTTCAAAAAAGCATAGAACAATTTAAAGATTAATTAGATTTATTGTACTTAGAATTATTAAGGACTTTCCAGATCTCAACCATAGCTAAAGTATCCAAATGGCAATAATCCTTAAGTGCCTGTATTTTCATATCTCTTTCCTCTTTGGAATATTCCCCTGAAACAATTCGATTCCATGTATCTGAAGCTGTACCACCTTCTTGGATATGCATATTTTTATAAGACAAATGTGGTACTAATGCTGGTAGAACATATTTAATTGAAGCGCTTCCCTTAAATTTAGGATGATCATACATTGTGGTCTTTCCGAAAAACGGAATAATCAAATCTACCACTCGATCATTAACCTCCTCCATGAAAGCTTTATATTCTGGTAAACCTTCCCCAAGCTGTTCATTGATACTTTTTTCAAACCTCTGACTCCACACGATCACACTACCTATTTTAGGGAGATGTTTTTGCAATGCTTCAGCAAAATATTTATCGGGACAACCCTGTTCTGTATAGATAAAATCACAATGTGTTAATTCATCGCCATATGAGTTAATGACATGGAGTGAAAATTGAAATGGAATCTGTTGATATGGTTTGTGTCCGCTATATTTAGGTATTGCAGATGGGTATGTTTCGTAATCAAGGAAAGCCAAGGGGTATTTCATTGTTTCTAAAAACTCTGAAATACCAGCACTATCGATATATTCTTTATCCGATTGCGCTGTGTCTACCTGTCTTCGCTGATTATCTGATAATTCAAAGTCGCTAGGCACATCGTGAATACTTAGAATATTATTATCTACAAGCTCTGTGAGTTTCTTCTTAGTTATTCTAGCTATTGCATGGACCGGATATTCAGGCAGGTCGGGATTAGAATATTCTGAAGTGGTGCAATGAGAATTCCATCCTTTAAGAATGCAGTCACAGTGGCCAGCTGGCTCTTTGTCACTTACAAGTAGCTCATACACACCTTCCATCTTTTGTTTTACTTCCTCAAGTTTTTCATTCGCCTGATTAGTAACATCCTCGATTATAAAAAGTCCCTTGAGATTAATATCTCCAATTCGAACATACTCCTTGTTGAGCCGAATAAGATTGAGTGTTCCTATTTCAATACCGAGATCATTTAAAATGTTCTTCTGAAAGGCGATGTCGATTAAGTAATCTTCTGTTTTACGACCACCGCCTTCCTCAGAAGATGTTGATGATTTAACCTCATACAAATCGTAGAGGTTTGTGGCACTATTCCATACAAAAATATCTGAAGCTGTTATAAACTTTTCAGTAGAAAATACCGGCTGATAAATGACAGCTGTTTTGTCTGTCATAAGCTTTTTAGTTTGCTCTGTGTCATCTCGAGACTCGACAAGTACCCCATTAGGAAAGAGACCTCTAGCTAGCTCGTCAATTTGGTTACCCGTATCAATGATATTCAACTCAAAAGAAGAAAGTGGATACTTCCTATAAATATCTGGTTTATGAATCTTGAGCCATGCATTCTTAGCGCAATCGAGGCATGTTAGGAAATTAGTTTTTGAGAGGAGGGTCATAGGAATTACCAATTTCTTGGAATAACCGGAGGTTCTTTCGGATTCACAAGTCTAGTAATTTCTCTTCCATCAAATGATTCTTTTAAGACCTCAACGCTAGATATATTGCTTAGGTATGTTGAAACAACATGCGCCCCGTGTGGAACATGAATATCTGCATATCCCAAAAGAAAGTCTTCTTCGTGGTAATGATTCTTCTTCTTTTTTGGAAAAATATCATATGGGGCAATATCGCGAGTTACAAATTCTCCCGTTGTTTCCTTTTGAAAATTAATCCTGATCATTTGTTGAGATTGGATGGCTGAGATTATAATTTGTTTGTGCATAAATTATTTTTTTAAGTATTTCTTATAAGCTTCAATTATACTCTCAGCATAAGTGTGTTTATCGGATATTTTCATAGGAAATATATTACTAAAAGTACTCCAATCGAATGAAACTTCTTTATTGACCTTAATAGCTTTCATAAAATTATTGAAGTTTTTACGATTATACCCCTGAATATCTCTTACAACTTTAAGTACGTCTTTGTGGTGATATTTATATTTTGCTAATGCCTCTGTGATTTCTGGTATTCTAACACTTCTTCCCTCATCTGATAGATTAACACCCTGACTCAATGAAATTTTATCGTTGGATTGATTATTAATCCCAACAACCATATCAGAATCCTTTATTCTTTTTACATTTTCCAATAAAACCTTAACATTAACTAAAACGCCTTTATTCTCTTTTAATTGGACTTGCTTTGAATGTACCTCAATCACTTTTTTCATATAACTTTTAACCTCTGACGAAGCATTTTTTAATGAAGAAGTATTTTCAATAAAATCAAAATCGGTATATGGTATCTCCGTTGCAACAGGTAAGATATACCAACTTTTATCTTTAATAAGGCTCTTACTAAAATATTTCTGGATAAAATCTTTAAAGAGGATAATATTTGATTGAATGAGCATATAATCTACTAAATCAAGTCCTTTGTGATAGTGAACGATTTTACATCTTTCTTTATATAGTAATTTTGTACTTTGATACCAGTCATCACTATATCTATTACCCAGATTACTCTTGACACATTCAAGACATTCGTCAAAAGGTTTGCTTTCGTCTTTTTTTCTATTATAAATCTTTGCCCATTTTTTATTTATAATTAATGCCTTCAAAGCATTTTCCCAAGAATTGACAATCAGAATAACTACGGATTCTGTTCTGTATTTTATTAAAGGCTTATTGTAGAGTTCAATTGCAAGTGTAATCGATTCTATAGATTTTGATAACAAATTTTCTGAAATAGTCATAAAATATTATCTATTTCTTTCATGGTTTTTTCAGTTTCCACAAGAGCAACAATCATCTTCTGATAATGTTCTAGATCTTCACTTGAAAGAAGTCTGTCACGTCTATCTTTAAGCCATTTTTGAGCAGGCTGATATCCGCCAATATAGAAATTCCAAGCAATTTTTGGAACGCCACCAAAATATTGCTTTTCATTTATATAAACCTTACCATCTTTATATTTCGGATATTTTGCTTCAACAGTATCGCTTCCTGCTTCGGGAAATGTCGTGAGGAGGTTTTTGAGTTTTGGTGATTCCAAAAGGTGAAACTCGCGCAATTCCCTACCCAAAATAACAAGTGCTTTAAATGAGGCTACGTCCTTCGGGTACGGCACTCGAGGAAAATCAATTTTAAGAAATTCTTTGTATTTTTCTCGATAACTTGGTGAGTGTAGAACTGCGTAAATATAGTCGAGGATATCTTCAGGGATGATTTTTCCAACAGTTTTTTCTATTTCTTCAATAATTTCTTTATTTAGATTTGGAACTTTTGACCCATCTTCAGCATAAAGATAAAGTGGGTAAATTTGTTCTGCACCCAGCATGCCAGGTCTTGACCACGATCTTCTATCAATGATGTATTTGGTAATAAAACAAGGAGCAGATTCTTCTTGAACAAAGCCTCGTTTTGCAATAAATCCTAGGTTATCTTTAAGCATGTGTCTCATTACTTCAGACCTTGGGCGAGAAAAAACGCCCTCGCTTTTTAATGAGTATAGTGTATGTCTAACATCGAAAGGTCGATAGAGTATTTCTGAGGAATCAGCAACAATATTTTTAATATCATTCCTAACAGCGGTCACCTGTTTCTTTTCTACATTATTTCTTTGAGTTATTTCTTCATCTGTTTTTGTTTGAAAGGATTCACGCAACTCATTAATTTCTCTCGTTGAGAACTTAATCAAAAGATCATCTTTTGCTGAAGTAGCTCCTGAAGAGTGTATGGGAAATAAATTTGAAACAGAAAATCCCTTATTATAATTTCCTTCGCCTGAAAAATCTTTAGGTGTAAAAAAGTAGTTAGGATGAACACACTTAAGAAAATTCCATTTGAAGTTCTCTAGACTGCCTTTGTTAAGTGACTCAAACTTATCTTCTCGCTTACCATACAGATCTTTATGGTACACCTCCCCCAACCCTTTCTTCTTTCCTTCATTCTTGACAAAGATATCTATCGAAACTCCCTGCATGATATTAAACACATTTTCATCCCTACCACCATCAGGAGCTTTTTCTTTTTTCTTTGAATTTCCATGTAAATTAACAATATAGATTGAATCAAAAGTCTCTAGTAGATGTTTTCTCATCTGCCGGTGGGTAACACCGTCGATGAAGGAGTTGTTTGTGATCATCGCTACAATACCGCTTCCGTTCTTTTCAATCAGACTCTCAGATAATCGAATAAATTTTATATAGTCATCAGAAAGTTGTTGTATATTTTTTTCATTCAAATCCTTTTTATACTCTTTAATCAAATCCTGTATCCATTCTCCCTTATTCTGAGAACTGACGCTATACGGCGGATTCCCCATTACCACCATGATCGGTAACTCATTCTTTACCTTATTCGCCTGATTAGATTCCTCTGTGATAGCCTTTCCGAGCCCGATGTCGAAAAGTGTTTTTTCTTCAATTTCAGCTTTTTCTAGAGAGTTTGTCAGATATACACCAAGACGAGTATTTTCTATTTTTGCACCAGTCTCAGCAATCGTCGAGGAAAGCTTGAGATGTGCAATCGTATACGATGCCATCATCAACTCGAAACCATGCATGCGTAGCAGGAGATCTGCATTCACGTACGAAGACCAACGACCTTCCTGTCCCTCGAAAGATTTCTTAATGTGAAGTATAACTTCATTGAGGAATGTACCTGTACCTGTAGCTGGGTCGAGAATCTGAACCCTATGAATCGGCACTTTATGTCGCTTACCTTGGATCTCTTTGAGAATATCTATTTTTGACGCATCAGCTAGACCTTGTGGTAGATCAAACTCTTTTTTCAAAATGTCATCTACTGTTCGAACAATAAATCGGACCACTGGTAGAGGTGTATAGAACACGCCCATTTTCTTACGTTCAACTGAATCATATTCTTGAAGGAAGTCTTCATAGAAGTGAATGATGGGGTCACGACTGCTGTCCTTATCAACTTTGTAGTAATTATGAACAATGGCTTGCACATCAGCGTGATTAAACTCCTCACAGAGTTCATTCACAATATATTCGATACGTGGATCAAATGAAGATCCGGCTATGTGGTCAAAGAAGTGACGTAGAAATGGATTTGAGGCAGGAACAAGGTCTCGTGCTTCTTGGCGTGAGAAATTGTCTGTTGTTTTATCATAGTACCTTGCTACAAAGAGACCGTAGACAATTGTCTGAGCGTACATGTCAGCAAACTTTGCATGATCAAGATCAGCAAGGAGAAGTTTCTTGATAACCTCATATACACCGAGCAAGTTTTCATTCTTAGGATTCTTTTCATCTTCAAGAAACTTCTTTACGTTATCTCGAATACGACGAGCCTTACCAGCCATAACTTTTGAGAGCACAGTACCGGATTTGATCGGCTCTTTAGATTCTTTTATGAAATCTCCAATTGTATCGGCTAAAAGTTGAAACGGACCCTCAAAAGGTTCCACACTGTCTTTGTGTAGCTTTCCAACAATGATTGGATCACTGTAGCGAATCCCATTTCTGAAAAAGCGAAAATCAAGACCATTGGTGAGTATAATGTTCGAATAGCCGTAGTAGCGAGTCATCTGCTCACTTTTCTCTATCTCATCAAGCGAGACATTAATATCTTTTGCCTCTGCATAAGCAATAACAGTCTTTCCTTTGAGAAACACGAAGTCAGGAGCACCATGCTCGCTACGTTTAGGCTCATTGATTACATTCAATCCCGTTGTCTGTTCAAAAAGCTCCTTGAGAGCGGGACGGTAAGAGTGTTCACGTGCATGTCCGCTACTGTAGGTCTCTATTACTTTTTGAATGAATGTTGCAACTGGAGTCATATTACACAATACTTTACCATTTTTGTGGCTAAAAATAAAGATTTTACAATGCAGACACACCCCAATTCTGTTACTATTACAAATATGACTTTCCACACAAAGGAGTCCGAAACTTATTGAGTGATCTTAAAAAATCTCTTTTACGGAAGATGGAAGAGATGACATAACAACCAAGGGTGAGATGAAGCACTGGCACGTTTTCCATGTAATAGCTCGTAAATACTAGCACCACTGTAGGTTACATTCTTTGCTTCAATTTCATGTGATAAAATATACGTAACCACTTTTCCCATGACACCCGAAACCCCTTACGATCTCCCAAAAATTCTTTTTAAGAATACCCCTACCCTTTCTCAACATGAAAAAGATCATGAATTCAATGAAAAACGACTCCTTCTCGTCCCTATCATTGAAAAATATCTCACTGAAAATGAACGATTTCGCGATAAAGAGATTAGTGTAAATTTTTCTGAAAATGGAGTATCGTCACTTGTAGCAATACTCGAAACACCTGAAGAAAAATTAGTCCTCAAGATTCCTCTCACTCACACACCATCTGAAGGTGAAAATTATTTTCTACAAACCTGGGAACAATATGGGGTTGTTGTACCTCACGTGATCGAAGAAGGTGATCTTGAAGGTCACCCCTATACCCTCATGCAGCATATCGATGCTCCAACGTTAGCAACCTCTCACACATATAATGAACTTATCGCGGAAAAGAAATTCGTAAGTATTGGCCAAACACTACGTATGATGCATATACCCCAAACAGAAGGATATGGACGTGTGTACAATGGACAAGCTGAACATACTACATTCGAAGAATGGCTTCAAGGCACTCAGATCCAGGAAAAAATCAACTACACAAGAGAACACAAACTACTTGCTGAACAAGAAGAGTTTCTTCCTCATGCATATACACTACTCACCAATCACACTCTAACAGAAAAACACAGCAGACTATGCCACAATGATTTTGCTGCCTATAATATTTTCGACACAGAGCCTCTGACCGTATTCGACCCAGACCCTCGACTTAATAATAACTATATTGATCTTGGTCGTAGTATTGTGATTGCAATAGCCCATAGCGGACTATCGGAAACAGCTGAACAACTCATCGAAGGATACTTCGGTACTGACGTCCCTGATATGGAGATACTCAGAGCATCAATTCTTCTTAACAGTTGTATAAAATTCCCTCAGTGGCATGCAACAGGAAAATTAAAAAATATCCAACGAGTACTCGATTATTTGCGTGCGTAAGGTATTTTTATTACCTCCCCTCACCTATTCTTTACATAGCAATTTAAGAAATTGTATAAATTGCTTTTCTTGATGGTACATGTAATATCATGTCTAGACCTTTAACACGTGAGGTGATACATGCAACCAACATTAGATTCGATTCGACACGTCTTTTTTGAGGCGATGGCAAGCGGCTGGGCACAAGATGTTCAGCTAACCACGATATCAGGATTTCCTGGCTCAAAAGCAATCTCTTTCGCTCTTGGAGAATTTCGACTGATCGACTGCTACATGGTTACTCCGCATTCTGAAAAAAGCGCAGGTGTAACCACAATCTGGCATCTGGACCAGCCGGTCTGGATCATGCATTATGGCGGCTGGTATGCAAAGCTGGCCATCCCCTTTCTCAAGGCATGCTTGCATCGGGCATATGTCGAAGAACGCCATTTTTACGGCGGTCGCGGACCAGACTTTGTTCGTGACGAGCGATTCGTGTATGTGAATCGAATCGAACGTAACGATTTTGGAGATTTTGCGGGCGAAGAGAGAATCTTCGACCTCAGTGAGCAGTGCTTTGGTTACCACTGGTATCGAGGGATGTCACTTACCAACAGCAGGTAGTGGAACCTAGCACCTTCAATTGACTCAAGCCGTCCGGCAACCCTGGACGGCTCTTTTTATACACCAACTATCATGCTACGATTGCCACAATGGAAACTAAAAAAGCTTTAGGTGTTGATATTGGTAATGTCATCATCAACAATCGTCTCAATGATCCCGAAGTCAACAAAGTAGACGAAAATGTATACGCAGCCTTCCCTCCTTCAGAGGGAGTATTCGATGCATTAAAAACTCTCAATCAATATTTTGATGGTGAAGTCTACTTACTCTCAAAATGTACTGAATGGGCACAGGAACAAATCTTGCTATGGCTTACAGCGCATGATTTCTATACCAAAACAGGAATCATGGAACATAATGTTCACTTTGTACGACAACGACATGAAAAAGACGGTGTTTGTCGAAAATTAGGCATCACTCACTTCATCGATGATCGACTTGAAGTTTTAAGTCATATGATTGAATCAACTCCCCACCTCATTCTCTTTCAACCCAACAATGAAGAGGTGAAAGAATTTGAACAATTCCTTCCAAAAGTTACGGTAGCTACTACCTGGACTGAGGTAGTTAAGAAAATTACTACATAACACACAACTATCCCTGAAACTCGATTTCAAACGGATACATTCCCATTCCGCACGAACCCTGAAGTGTACCGAGCTTGCCGTCGCCAATATCAATATCAGTTATTCCAGACTGAGGCAGGACCCTACTGATATTCATACTTGGAATTCTCACCGATGATGAACAATCAAAAGTTCCCTTTGTAACGAATCGAATAACAGTTGGGATACCAGCCTTAGCACTACTCTTTCGAGGTTGATACCCACCTCGAGCCGTGATTTCGATAATCTGCTTCCCATCAACAATACTGACATTGTTTGCAGACACCGTCTGTCCAAGATCATTACGACCATTCGTGAGTAAAAAAGCCCCTCCGATGAGAATCACTGCTACTACAATTGAGATGGTAATTGCTTTCATTGTTCTTAAGTATACTAGAAATTAAACAGGGGCGGTATGAGTCCAATCACGACCAAGCTATTGATAAGATTAAAGAGGGCAAACATGATCACAATCAGTCCAGCAGTCTTGAAAAAGATTCCAGCCTTTGAACTTTTTTGGATACTAAATGAACTGAAACTAATAAGTGCCAGAACTGGGAGCGTGCCGAGTGCGAACGCAAGCATTGTAAGCCCTCCCTGCACAAAAGAACCTGTGGTGAGAGTGTAGAGCTGCATTGATTGTGTAAATCCGCATGGTAAGAAAAATGTAGCAATACCAACAAGGAGTGGTGTGAGTGTGTGATTAAATTTCGACACACCATGAGCATGCTTCGCAATAAACTTCGGCATTGATGGCTGTAACTTTTTTGCCCAATGGAATGTATCAAGAAGATTAATACCGAGAATGAGCATAACAATACCGATAATGAAGCTTAGGATAAAAGTAGCCGATGTATTAAGTGTGAATGCTGATCCAATAGCACCTATCACTCCTCCGAGAATAAAGAATGCGACTATTCTACCACCATGGAACATAAGCTGGGGTCGTACTTTATCACCTTCTTTTGCAAAAGTTGCCGACATTGAAAGCACAAGTCCACCAACCACCGCCATACATGTTGAAAGCGAAGCAATAATCCCTACTACAAACGCTGTCCCATACGTAACATTACCCGCACTCACAAGATTCACTATTCCCATCTTTTGAAGTGCTACAAAGAGAACCACGAAACCTAACGCTATAGGGACCGCTATGTTAAAATCACTCCATTTTGTAGTATGTTGTTGTGTTGCAACTGACACAGTATACCCATGAACCTTCAGTGGTAGAGAAAGTTCGTCTGCAATCTGTTCTGGTGTTGTATCACCAAAATCTCCAGTAACTTCTACTGAATGATTCTTTAAACTCGACTTTACATGAGTAATATTTGAGAGTTCACCTAATTCACTTTCGATCATAAGTACACAAGCATTGCAGTGCATACCATGTACATGAAAAATATGTTTTTGCATATCAATTATAATTTTTTAGCTTTAATACGAAGTGAATTTGATACGACCGATACCGACGACATCGCCATAGCAAATCCTGCAAATATAGGGTTTAATAGCCATCCGAAAAACGGATACAAAGCTCCAGCAGCGAGTGGTATACCAACTATGTTGTAGATAAATGCCCAAAAAAGATTCTGTTTGATTCCTCGCATAGTAATCTTTGAAAGCTTAATTGCCTTAACAAGCTTTGAAATATCGCCACCAAGAAGTGTGATACCTGCGGATTCAATCGCCACATCAGTTCCAGTCCCCATAGCGATCCCGACATCAGCTTGAGCAAGTGCAGGAGCATCATTTACTCCGTCACCGGCCATAGCGACCACTCGACCTTGTGATTGAAGATCCTGAATTTTCTTCAGCTTATCTTGTGGAAGAACGTGAGCAACAACATCATCGATACCGACGAGGGATGCAATGTATTTTGCAACTTTCTCATCGTCGCCAGTAAGCATGACCACTTTAATGCCAAGTGCGTGGAGATTCTTAATCGCCTCGATGGATTCAGCCTTTACCTCATCAGCAACCATCACAAAACCAAGAACCTTTTCTTTATTAGCAAGAATGACCGGCGTTTTTCCTTGAGAAGTAAACTCATCAAGCTTTGTGGTATCGAAAGAAAGTCCAAGATCACGTATGAGCTTTACATTACCAACAAAGTATTCCGTACCACCAATCATTCCCTTGAGACCCTTACCTTGTATACCTTCGAAATTTGAAACATCTGATGTGAAAATATTTTTCTCTTGTGCATACTTCACAATTGCATGTGCGATGGGATGCTCTGATTTCTTTTCAAGTGAAGCGAGTATTGAGACAAGCTCTTCATCTTTTAAATCAGAGAGATTCTGTATATCAACAAGAGTTGGTTTGCCTTTAGTGATCGTTCCTGTCTTATCCACCACCACAGTGTTCACCTTATGAAGCTTTTCAAGTGTAGCTGCATCTTTAATAAGAATACCTTCTTTGGCTCCTTTGCCGACCCCCACAATGATAGCCGTTGGTGTTGCAAGACCAAGAGCACACGGACAGGCGATGACAAGAATTCCCACAAATGATACAAGACCAAAAGAAAGCGCTTGAGGAAAGCCCAAGTACTGAGAGCCAATCATAAGCCAAGCTCCGAGAGTGAGGAAAGCAATTACCAAAACTATAGGTACAAAGATTGATGATATTTTATCCGCCAATGCTTGAATAGGTGCTTTACTACCCTGAGCATCCTCAACCATCTGTATAATCTGTGCAAGAAGTGTTTCAGATCCAACTTTTGTTGCCGTAAATGTAAATGAACCACTTGTATTAAGCGTTCCAGATACAACACCGTCTCCAATCTTTTTCTGTGCAGGCATTGGTTCTCCTGTAACCATTGATTCATCAATAAATGAAGTTCCTTCAGTAATTACGCCATCAACAGGAATCTTTGCACCTGGTTTTACAATAATGAGATCCCCGTGCTTCACTTCATTAACTGAAATCTCTATTTCCTTTCCTTCTCGAATAACCAAAGCAGTCTTTGCTTGAAGATTAAGAAGTTTTTCAATAGCATCACCAGTTTTTTTCTTTGATCTAATTTCTAAATATTTTCCAAGAGTAATAAAACCAATTACAACTATGGTTACATCAAAATAGGTGTATTCGGGCACCTTAAGTAAAATACCCAGAAACGGAATGAGGGTAAGGGCGATACTGTATACGTATGCGGCGAGAGTACCAAGACCGATAAGAGTATCCATGTTTGCGACCCCATGTCGGATAAATCTTGTTACTCCAAGTAAATATGGTTTGCCAACCCAGAATAAGGCGACTGTCGCAAGTATCATGCCAATCGTATTAAATAGCGACATCGGTATGGGAAGATTCGGTACTCCTACAAATATTTTTGAAGCAATATCCCACATCATGAGAGCAAATACCGCAAACGTAACAGGCAACATAAACTCTGTCTTATGTTTGAGTTCCTCTAGAGTGTTCTCCTGTGTATTTACATGATCATGTTCAGACTTTTCAGTTGTCGATAGTGAATACCCTAGTTTACCTATTGCATCATTCATAGCATTAATCGAAACGTGTTCGTGATCGTATTCTACTTTTGCTTTTTCAGTTCCATAGTTAACTGCAACGGATTTTATGTGAGGAAGAGCAGACAGCTGTTTTGTAATCACAGATGCACAACTCGCACAATGCATTCCCTCTATTTTAAAAGTTTGAGTAGTCATATTTCTTATATGTTATACCAACTACTTCTAATACCTTTTAAAGTCGTTATACCATTTGTCAAAAATGCTTCGACCGCATCTGCATTATTGAGGATTTCAGCACGACTTGATTTTTCTCTCGTCTCTTTTGTCATTACAATTCCATCTTCATGATGAGCGATAATGGCATTCAAAAATCTTAAATCAAATTTCTCATCTGCAGGACCGAGGTTTGCTACAATAGGATCACGAACAGTTTTTGTGTCGCTATACCATTCTTTCTTCCATTCATATAGCTCAACGATAGCTTTTGGCTCATCTGCAAGAATATTTTGTGCAAGAGTCTTCATTTCAGGACGTGAAGTGTTTTTTGAAAGTTGTTCGGCAAGAAGCATTGCACCTCTGTGGTGTGCAATCATGGCATTTATATATCGAAGATCAAAAGTCCTATCTGCCTGTCCGAGACTCATATTGTTCTTTTCATACATTGATAGTCTATATTCGGGTGTGATGTAGTATCCAAAAGCGATACCCAGAACAGTACCAGTAACTACTAAACCTAATGCTAAGTATATTGATATTTTCATATTATTTTATTTTCTTTTTAATTTATAGACCTTAAGAACTTCGCTTTTTGCTTTGTCGACTTGACCTGAAGACATCTGATGATGAACACAGTGACCTAGGTGATTCTCCATCAACACGTCCTCAACAGAAGAAAGACTTTGTTTGACTGCTGATGTTTGAGTAATAATGTCGATACAGTACTTCTCATCTTCAACCATTTTTTGAAGTCCTCTAATCTGTCCCTCAACAATTTTTAATCGACGAATAGCTTTTGATTTGATATCTTGTCTCATACCCACATGATACCCCTAGGGGGTATTAGAGTCAAGTCTAGATTTCGTAGTAATAGTCTTTTCAAAATAAGTTGCAACAATAGAAGTCGCACCGAAGAAAAAGATGATTAAAAGACCCATAAAAACACCTCCAGCGATGTCATCCTTACCCCGTTGAAATATAAAGAGATATATTTCTCCTACAACAGCAAAGCCAACGAGAGATGTTGCACAGTATCGTATGATCCGAGTAGCTTTCATACCTGCTACTGAAAACAGTGTGTTGTGTCGAATATATCCAAGTAATAGAAACTTTTGATACAACATCATAAAGAATGGAATAGACGCTATGTATGCACATAGTAAAAAAGGATCATTAAAATACACTTCAAAGAATGTGGCGTGTACATTCCTTCCTTCAAGATGAGGTTCATAGAGCATGAATATAAAGGCACTAATACCAATACCTATCAAAGCTACTTGGGACAATAATACGAGAATTCTCTTCATAATTTCATAATATCATAATTTGACAAAATATTATGTTTATCGTAATTTGTTTTTAGAACACTTCACAGAACCACATATTCCCATGTACGAAGGACACACCACACCAGAGAACGTCGCTCTAGCAGAACGTTTAATGGATGACTATCATTCAATGGAACTCCCGGCGGAGCCGATTCCTTGGAAAGAAGCGAGTGAATTTCAACATCGTTGTCATCTATGTAGCCATTTCGCTTCTAGCACGGACCGAAGACCAGCACACCCAGAGAACGGGAACATCTTTAATCTCACTCATCTCTGCCTTAGATGCGGTCGCCGATGGTGGCAATACAATAGCGTCTATCACCTCTGGCAACACGTGACAGACCCCGTTGAGTGGGATACTCTTCGCAGGCAGCAAATCATGCTCAATGGAGGTTTTGGTCTTCCCGGAGCAGATCAGTAGCTCATTCTGCAACTTGATTTTTTATTATCGACACAAGTTGCCATACTTCTCCCATAAATACCACTGATACAAATTACAAATTGGTTTGCATGAATAGTGGGTGTTGTAAATAAAAAGTCTCGAGACAGTGCCCGAGAACACTAGCGAGGAAGTAGCTCACTCCGGCGCAGGAGAACCTCCGTTCTTCTTGCCGATGTCAGACCGTGCCGCCGCAGAAACAATCGCAGCCCGTTCTTTGTTGGTAATCACACCTCCAGAGTTGAGATAGTTTGCGAGATCCGTCACGCATGACACGTAATCGCCATGATTGGCAACACCGACCGCACACTGGTCGATGAGGTCTTGCACTGTTGCGCCGCCGGAACCGACGACCACTTGAATCGTCACGCTCGCGAGTCGCACACCACCAGAACCGGCGCCCTTCTCTACCGCATACAGCGTGTAGTCATAGGTAGCGTTCTGCGTGGGATTAAGCCCGTAGACCGCGAACCCGATGTTCTGCGACTGTTGGACGATGTTGTAGGTATTCGCCAGCACCGTCTGATCTCCGGCTTCGATGCCGCCACCATTAGGCGTCGCGTCGTTGCCGAAGGAGTTGTCGGTCCAGGTCGTGAGAACGTTGAGTGCGTTGTAATTGACACCCACCGAGGGATCGAGATCGACCAGAAGATAGTAGTCGAGCTGGCCGACCGGTCCGTTTCCGGTCCGGATCGAAAACTCGAAATTCCAAGCAGCACGAGTTATGCTCGAAGGAGCAAAGCCGACTGGCATGTAATACGTATCGTCAACGTGGGTGGTGTCCCCTGTCGTGCGATTCTTAGCGCGCAAAGCGACGGTGACGTCGTTCTGAGTTTCGGCGTTCCAACCGACATCAGGGTTCCCACCACCGAAAATTGCCGTGATCACGGCATTGAAGTCGATGGCAAAGGCCGCTGAGGTGGAGACGAGTGCTGCAATGAGCACTGAGGTGAGACGCTTCATAGACGTTTATAGACTGTGTGTTTCTGTATGCCGTACTACTCACTCTACTTGTTGCAATGAGCAAACGGTCCAAAACAAAATTATCACACAAAATACAATCTGTCGAGATTTACCTATGAAATACTTAGATTCAGGGTTATGATATGCTCAATGTATGAGAACAATAAAGTAATATATCGCTATGATGTCATTCTTTATCCAAGCACCAAAATCTTTACGTATTATATTTTCGATACTCTTCCTATGTCTCCTATTTTCTGCTGGATGGTTGACTGGCACATGGTACGACAATTATGTTGTCCATACACTAACACAAGACACTCCTGTACGTGAAAATTCTCCTGACTTTAAATATATCAACCCTCTTCTATTTGTCGATAACTCTCGAGAAGATTTTCCTGAGTACAGTTCTCTTGAAGAAGAGATAGAAAACTACACAAAAAAAGCTATAGCCGTAGGTGATGCCAAAAAAATATCAGTATATTTTCGTGATCTCAACTCATCACACTGGGGCGGAGTGAACAAAGATGAACTCTACGCACCATCAAGCATGCTCAAGGTCGCAGTACTCCTCAGTTATCTTAAATTATCAGAAAAAAATCCAGACACTCTTTCAAAAAACATACTGTATCAACGTAAAGATACCTATGGTGAATACTACACACCAAAATATCTTACCAATGGCAACCATTCAACACTTGAGCTATTACAAAATATGATTATTGAGTCAGATAATTCTGCCATGTCAGCACTTGTTGCTCTACACCAAGATGAAATCATTAAACTCTACCAAGATCTACAACTCCCTGATTTACTCGAAAGCGCTGATGATTTTATGTCAGTAGAAGATTATTCATATATATTCCGAGCTCTTTATAATTCAACATATCTAAAACGAAATTTTTCTGAACAAGCTCTCAAACTTCTTACATATACAAAATTTGATAAAGGGATAGTTGCCGGTGTCAGTGCATCAACAACAATTGCCCATAAATTTGGAGAGCATACCCTTACCGATACAACAGGAAAAATTATTGAACGCCAACTACACGATTGTGGCATCATATATTACCCACAAAAACCTTACCTTCTCTGCGTCATGACAAAAGGTGAAGATTTTAAGAATCTTGAGACTGTTATTGCAAAAATATCAGAAATGGTATTTACCTTTACAAAAAACATCAATATTCGGGATACTCTTTAAAAACCAATTATTCAACCAGGTAATTTTGATAGCTAATGAGAACATGTCATAATGACAGTACGTAATACAATAATCATATGAAAAAAATACTCACCATATCATCATTCTTTGCAATTATTGCTGGAATCATACTTGTCATCGGGGGTGTCTGGGGCATCTTTTTTACTTACAAAAATATTACACAAGAAAAAATAGTAACTCCAGCAGACGCAACTATTTCACAACAACCAGTACGTGGACCTTTTACACTGAAAGCACAAGCTGACATTATTCGAAAACACGTACTTGCAACAACTGGAGGAAAAACATATGCCGAAATGTCACGTGAGGATGCAAATCGCAATCTTTGGATCACCGCAACAACTCTTACAACCGCACTCAATCTAGGTATCTTAACCTATGTATTCTCTGGTCTCATTCTCCTATTTGGTTGTGTATCAATCTGGACTGGTGTCATTTTTTACGCATTACGATCTCGAAAAAACAATTTTGCATAAGATAGAAGTCACGAAAATCCTCATGAGAACACAAACGATTCGAGTCAACGACCGCATGCAAAAAGAGTACAGCTATGAGTTGACTGAACCTACTGGTAAAAACTTCGATCCGCAATTCAAACCTCCTCTCACACCACAACAGATGCTTGAACTTGGAGTATTCGGGGGTGTATACATGCGTGACTGTACCAAAGAATTTCCAGAAAGCTGGTTTACTTCTGCAAAATTTCAGGATAAGAATTCATACAAACCAAATCCAAAACTCAACTATTTTGGTGTAAACGCATCACAACCACTTTCTGTATGGCGAGCAAAAGGATGGATTTACAAAGATGATCCTCGTGGATGGTTTCAATGGTATTGTCGTTATTACCTTGGTCGACGATGTCCTGATGATACACGCCAAATCAAGCGCTGGCTTGCAATGCGTCGACATATCATGCAAATCAAAAATAATTGCAGAGCAGGAGATATTAACTGTCGCCGAAAGCAACGACAAGCGCTCCTTCACTGGGCATACGATAGTAGAAATTTGTAGTGTCTAAGAAGCTTATGAAACCTTCTTAATCTTATTTTCATCGGCGACTCTCCATAATATCTTGGCAGCATAGGTACGATATGGAGCCCATGATTTTGAGAGTTGTACCATCTTCTTTTGACTTGGTAATTTTCGAAGACCGTAAATATACATAATCCCCTTCTGAAGACCGAGGTCTCCTGTAGAAAAAATATCTTCACGACCAAGGGAGAACATTAGGATCATTTCTGCTGTCCAAGGACCAATACCTTTTACTTTCGTTAATGTTGTAATAACTTCATCATCTTGAAGATGATGAATATTTGTAAGATTAAGATGGGCTTGTTCAACCGCCTGAGCAAGACTTTTTATAGCTATGATTTTTGCATTTGAAAAACCACACTCGCGGAGTGCTCCATCATTTATTTTAAGCACATGAGGAGCTATGAACTTTTTCTTCCCTAACAACTTTTCTAATCTACCAAATATTGTATCGGCAGCCTTGCCTGATAATTGTTGTGAAGCAATCGCTCGAACAAGATCACGAAACACGTTATCTGATATTTTAATCGTATCAATCTTGTGTACTAAAGAAGCCCTGTACAGAATCGGGTCCGTCCTTTTGAAATGTTGCTGGGCTTTATGATACATACTCTTTACACCTTATCACTCGCATAGCGTTTTTTACGATACCAATATACCGCATATATAAGAATAAGGAATCCTACGTTCGTAAAAAATATAATTGGTGTTGACCAGGGTATTCCATTAATCGGAGTAAATGCAAATGGCCATAAATATGGTGTAGGGAAAAATTCTGTCGAATGTGTAAAGAGATCAAGAAATATATGAAATGGCCACGCAAGCATTTCCCATATTGGTCGTTTAAACAATGCCCATACAATACAAAATACGAGTATGAATATAACAAAGCTGTGTGTGATGTCATAAAGACCACTCACATACTGGGGAATCTCAGCAAGATCGGGTTTACCTGAACGTATGTGCCAAGTACCCGTGAAGGCCGAACGAATAAGTCTTTCTAAGAAAAGAATACCGAATGAAAGAAAATCGGGACCAATACCGAAAACAAAACTCGCCCAAAAGCTTTTTTTATTTTTTCTACCAAAAATAATACCTCCCCAAAGTCCGTGTGAAAGAATATCCATGAGAGAAGTATAGCAAAAAATATTAAAAAATTGCCTTTATTAAAAGAAAAGCGTAATCTGTGACTAGAAAACAACTTTACAGTCTTAGGGTATGGAACCAGACCTAAAACAATTTCACACATGGCACCTCATTCGGGCCATACTGTTACGAGCAAGTGCTCAGTATCACAGTGCAGGAATATCATCAGGTCGATCTCATGCTTCATATGTCTATGACGCATGGGCACTCACCTTCCCTTACTCGGGACCCCAACTTCTCGATACTCCCATCGAAAAACTCAGGGATGAGTTATTGCAACGTGATCCGCTAATCAAAAATGGCCAACAAGTTTTTTGTTTTGACCTCAGAGGACTTAGCTCAGCTGAGATTACGGCAGTGACAATACACTGCATGGCGGAATGTCATTCGTATCTCTCAACCGACGGATATCATCTACATGATGCCGTTACCGCAACGGACACTGTCATTGATTTCTTTGGAAAAGTTCGCGCAGACTTAGCCGGATTTATTCCTAGAAATCTCGAAAAGAGACGTCGTCACCTTAACCCTTCTGAAATTCCAGAACTCAAAGGCTTAGTCGAGGAACTCAATCATCGCCGGGATCTCATCGTCATTGACCCCTACAAAGGCATTCAACCCAAGAGCTGAATACTCTTATTTTTTATTCTCTTCCGGATTAAGATCGAGACACACTGAGTTTAAACAATAACGTTTGCCTGTTACTGTTGGACCATCATTAAATACATGCCCGAGATGTGAACCGCATTTTGCACAAACCACTTCAATTCGCTGCATTCCATGACTTTGATCGATAATTTCTTTGACTGCACCTGGTAATGCCTGATCAAAAGAAGGCCAACCTGTACCACTATCAAACTTAGCTGTTGAAGGAAATAGTGGACTACTACACACCTTACACATATATGTACCTGATTTCTTCTCGTGAAGAAGCTTGCCACTAAAAGGCGCTTCGGTTCCCTTCTCACGGAGTACATGATATTCCTCGGGTGTTAATTTTTGTTTAAGTTCTTGTTCGTTCATATAAAAATTATATCATAGCGACTTATCTACCTTTTGTTCTTCTAAAAACTTCTTACCATGTCCAACATGTGTATTAATAAGGACTCCTTTCTTACACAATGGACAGTTTGCAGCTTCATACGAAACAACCTTGAATTCAGCAAGAGAATCGATGGGAACCCCCAGATCTTTTGAATTGACCAATTCTGGATCTTTATTAACCATGACACATATCGCCTCGATAATTCCACCAGCCTTCTTAACACTCATCACGGTTTTTTCTATAGATCCTCCAGTGGTCGCAAGGTCTTCAATAACCAAAATTCTTTTCCCTTGTACAAAAGCATCATACCCTCGAGTAAATATTTGATTTTTCGCAGCATCTTTTTCGGTATACACACCAAGTACTTCTCTACCAGTAAACTTTGATAAAGAATGCGCCGTCCATTGAGATAAGATAATTCCCCCGAGAGCAGGGGCAACGACAACATCAATATTTCGATCTTTATATTTAAGAGCAAACATTTCTCCTACTTGTGCCACAGCACTCGTATGAGGAAAAAGCATATCTTTATTAACATATGTATCAAAATGTCGACCTGATGTGCCAACAAAATGGTCAGGACCTACAATAGCACCCACACTTCTCAAAATTTCTATAACATCTTTCATAGCAATAGACTTCATTTTAACAACTGTGCAAATCTCTTTTGTAATTTCTCAAGTTTGGGCGCGATAACAATCTGACAATATGGAGCATCTGCATGATTGTCATAGTATTCATGATGATAATCTTCAGCTTCATAGAACTCGATAAGCGGTACAATTTCAGTTACAACTGGTTTTTCATATGCTTGTGCAGCATTCAGTTCTTTGACTAAAGATTCAGCTTTTTGTCGCTGTTCATCACTGGTATAAAAGATAGTAGAACGATACTGGGTACCAACATCATTTCCCTGTCGATTGAGTGTTGTTGGATCATGTGTATTAAAAAATACCGCAAGTAAATCATCGTAGGTAATGATCGTAGGATCATAGATAATTTTAATTCCTTCGGCATGACCAGTATTACCGTTTGAAACTTGTTCATATGTTGGATTTTTTATCGTCCCTCCAACATACCCTGGTTTCACTGACTGAACCCCCTTAAGCATCGCAAAGACTGCTTCAGTACACCAAAAACATCCATTAGCAAACACTGCGGTTGTGAGATTAGTCTCCATGAGATAAGTATAACAAAAAATAATTCCAACAACTCTTTTTACACTACTTCATCAAAGATATTTACACATATGATATTATGTGGTACTCTACCAACCAGGTCAGAACAACATCATACACAGTCGAATCGAATGAAATCGCCAGTTCTTATCATCCAGACATCACAAACGGGTTTGGCCCTGACAAAGAAGAGCTTGAAAAAAGCTGGGTTAATTGAAGACCAAGACTTCGTGATCACCGATAATCCGACATCTCTGGAATCACAAGTGATCGCCGATACGCCACAACTACTCATTACGGGGATGTTTAACGGCAACAGCATCGCTGCAACGGCCTTTGTCCAAAAGATGAAAAAGGTGAACACGAAGCTTAAAGTGGGAGCCTTTTCATCTGGGGATATTCTCTCCGGAGAACCCTATGATGTGGTGCTTCACAAAGGCATCGGGGTGAATTTTGCACAAACACTCGTCGATGCGGTGAAAAATTTCTTGACCGCCAAATAGTTTCAAGGCGCGAATCAAGGCTTTTTATTTTATCCAATACAATCCAATAATTCCTGTCTGCCCTCTTTCGTTTTTGAACTACACGGAACAATATGAGCCTGAGGGAGAAGATTGGCAATAACTTTCATAGCTGCTACTTTCTCATTACCGCTTAATTTATCAATCTTATTCGCAGCAACAATAACTTCTACCCCGTCATTTTTAAGCGTTGTATATACTTCTACATCTTGAGGTGAAGGACCAACAACAGCATCAAGTACTAATACAATTTTTCGTTGTGGTAAAGGAAGTGAAAGATACCAAACAATTAACTTCTCGAGAGCTTGTCGTTCAACCAAAGGAATATTTGCAAAGCCATAACCAGGAACATCAACAAAATAATATTTTTTATTTACCAAAAAAAAGTTGATCTCTTGTGTCTTACCTGGTGTCTTCCCTGTCTTTACCAAATCTTTCTGACTCAATAAAGTATTCATGAGACTTGATTTACCGACATTTGAACGACCAATAAAACCTGTATGAGGCATATCAACAAGAGGATCAGTTCCTCGTATTCCTTTCACAAAAACTGCAGATGTTATATTCATGAATAGAGAGTTATATCTATCGTATAGGCACCATACTACCACATAATCTTTTATTGACAGAGTAAAAAATAAATCGTAAATTTTACACAGACGTCCTCAACATTTATCCCGTCGACCTATGTCCTTTGGACCAAAGGCTTTAATTGTCCCCACCGAGACCATACTTCCACTTCGGTGGCGTGTCCTACGTCCCAACGCACCAAGCCCTGATGAGGCAAGATTTCCGGAAGACGAAATCTTTCCCAACTGGCACATCGGTATCTTTCCTGGAACATTGCTTGTTCCACGAAATGATCAACTGATGTGTTGTGCTACCTTCGTCCTCACATCAGCCGGAACCATTGTCGCTTGGCAGTTACGAGGAATGGCAACTGCCCCAGAACAACGTGGCCGTGGACTTGGGAGGATCTTGCTCACACGGGCCGAGGAATACATCCTGTCGTTAAGCAGAGTTGCCCCCGTTATTCTATGGTGCAATGCACGCATCGAAGCGGTGGAGTTCTACGAAAAACTCGGCTGGAAGAAAGAAGGGATTGAATTCATCATCAAAGGCATTGGCCGACACTATCGAATGACTCGGCGCCTGCGATAACTATCCCACTTTCGGGAATTTTTATTTCTATACAGTAGGGTGATATAATTGAATACTAATGAAACTCACCATTGCCATCATTGCTGCGATCCTTGCAATTATTGGTAATGTTCCCTACCTCATTGATATCTTTAAGAAGAAAGTTGAACCTCATGCGTACACATGGTTTGTATGGACAATTGTGTCTGGAGTAACTTTCTTTGGCCAGGTTGCAAAAGGAGCGGGTGTTGGGGCACTACCTACTGCAGCTTCTGAAATTTTTACACTTATTATTTTTATCTTCTCTCTCCGATATGGTTTCAAACATGTCACCAAAACCGACACAGTATTTCTTATAATTGCATTACTTGGACTTATTCCATGGGCTCTCACCAAGGACCCAACGATATCAGTTATTATTGTCGTAACTATTGATGTAATCGCCTTTATTCCCACTCTTCGAAAAACTTGGCTCAATCCAGGGACAGAAACCCCGCTGTTATACGGTACGAATGCTCTTCGACATATCCTCGCACTGTTCTCACTTCAGGCATATAATATTGCAACAGTACTTCATTCATGCACCATGATTGTTACCAACTCATGTATGACAGGAATCATCATGAAGCGACGAAACAAAAAAATATAGTACTATATACAAATACACTCTATGAAAAATTACCAAATCTGGATCATTCGCATTGTATCTCTTATTCTCATAATCGGGGGAATCATCTGGTATGGAGAATATCGACGTAATCCCGTTGTTACTCAAGTCACTGAAGTCGAACGACGCCTAGCCTCAACAACCGAAATACTCACAACACGTATACATGAAATGAGTGAGTCGATCACTGGATTGCAGCGACTTAATACCGATTTAAGTAACACACTCCAAGATGAACAAACAAAAAATAGTATGTTTGAGGAGAAAATTAGTAAAGTCAGTGATACTGTTGGTACAATTAATAAATTGAGCACCATTGATCCTGAGCTTCTTCAAAAATATTCAAAAATATTTTTCCTCAATGAACACTATACTCCTTCTGCTCTAACAGAAATCAATGCTGAATACAGATTCCCCCGTGATAAAAAGCTTCAGATTCATGAGAAGGTGAACCCATATCTCGAAAGAATGTTTGCTGCAGCCGCTGCAGACAAATCCCCTCTTCAGGTTGTTTCTGCATACCGATCATTTAGTGACCAAACAACTCTTAAGGCAACATACAAAATCATCTACGGAGCAGGTACCGCAAATCAATTCTCTGCAGATCAAGGATACTCAGAACACCAACTTGGTACCACCGTTGATCTTACAACACCGAAACTAGGCTCATCATTTGATGATGGTTTTGAAAATACTCCTGCGTATACATGGTTGGTCAATAACGCACACAAATATGGATTCGTACTTTCGTATCCAAAAAATAATAAATACTATCAATACGAACCGTGGCACTGGCGTTTCGTAGGAGTCGACCTTGCAGAAAAACTACACAGAGAAAATAAGTTCTTTTATGACCTCGACCAGCGCGTTATCGATCATTACCTATTGGTATTATTTGATTAAGATAACCACTTCAACCAGAAAGTATGCGAATTTTTTTATCAAAATTACTTAACATACTTGGAATCATTGGGCTTTTAGGAGTCATTGCATATCTTGCTACAACAAATCTCCCAAAGATAAAAGATCTTCTATTTCCCCCTGAACCATGCGAACGTCCGATTTCGTATTCCCTCGATACAATTGATCTTCGATTTAACGTTTCAACAACTGAATTAATATCTATTCTCAATCAAGCAGCAAACGTATGGGAACAAGCAGCTAATAAAGATCTTTTTGTGTATGTCCCAGAAGACACGGGTACTGTAAAGATTAATCTTCTCTACGACTACCGACAAAAGACAACAAAAGACCTACAAACTCTCAACACAGTAATTGATCGAGATCAAACCACCTACGACGGTATTAAACTCACGTACGACAACCTCATACGATCATACGGCCAACAGAAGCTAACATTCGAACAACACCTAGCTACATTCAAAAGAAATCAAGCAGAGTATGAACAACAAGTGCAATATTGGAATAAAAAAGGTGGCGCACCTCGAAATGAATACAATAATCTTGAACAAGTACGACAATCTCTCAACGTAGAGGCAGAAAATATTAAACGAGAACAAGATGCTCTTAATTCTCTCATTCCTACTATCCGATCAACAGAAAATGAACTCAACACTCTAGCAAAGAAACTCAATCTTACCGTTTCAAATTTTAATACAACAGCGTCATCAGTCAAAGAAGAATTCAATGAGGGTGAATATATAAGCGACTCTGAAGGAGAAAGAATAAATATTTATCAATTTGATACTAAAGAAAAATTACTTCGTGTCATGATTCATGAACTTGGTCATGCTCTAGGACTTGACCATAATGATAATCCTCAAGCGATCATGTATCGTCTTAATTCAGGTAGTACCGTCAAACTTGCAACTGAAGATGTTGCAAGTCTCAAACAACTTTGCAAGTTGACAGAATAGGTTGTGAGTATTAGTTTTGAAGATAGATTCAACCTTACATTCACCCCGTGAAACTCCACTTGCTTAGGCTTTTGGCCCACATTCTGTTATGGGTATCAAACCTCATCACCATCGGCTTTATCTTGGTATTCCTCACCCGAGGGATCTTTGATGTAAGCGCATCCCTTTGGAATGGTCTCTTCTACGAGCCATCCTATGGCTTCTTGTTCTTGGCAGCCAATGCGACTGTCATGATTGGAACAAGCTTAACCCTCTTCATTGGAAAGAAAGGCTCACAATGAGCTGGCAACACTTTTCCTTAGCTTCGTGTTTTCTGTGGGGCTTAACTGGAATCTTTTGCATCAAGGCGTCAGCAACGGGTCAGAACAACACAGTGTCTTTCCTAGCTTACGTCATCGCATTTGTGTTCACAGCCTTTACAACCTCAATCTCCCAACTTCGGAGTGGGATGACCTATGATGGAAAGTCACTAGGATTTGCATTCGGTGCTGGGCTCTGTTCAGCTCTCGCAATTATCCTTCAATTCAAAGCACTTGCAGGTTGGAAAGATCAATCTGCGTGGATCGTGCTCATTGGATGTTTGAATGGAGTAATTGTGGTGCTATACACCCTGTTCTCAGGAGAACGATTCTCCGTGACAAAGTGGATGGGTGTCATTTTTGCCATAGTAGCCATTGTGCTCCTCAACTGGCCAAGCAAAGAATCGCGATAAACTTTGCATTTTTATTTAACACAATAACTAGTGCTACAATACTAAAATGGACTCAAAAAAGTTAATCTGGTTTGGAATGATAGCAGGTTCATTTATCGGTAGTATTATTCCCATGACTTGGGGAGCAAGTTCACTTTCTATCTCTTCGATTGTTTTTACAGCCATTGGTGGCTGTATTGGGATTATCCTCGCTTTCAAAATAAGCCACTAAGAACAACATCATCCTAGTGATGATGTTGGTGTCCATCAATAGCAGCCAGCTCTGCTTTAATGTTTTGTTCTGAATTTTCTTCCGAATGAGGATTTTTCTTTACGAGCATTACTACAGAAATATAGGTAGTAATAGGTACTGCCAAAACAAGTCCGATACTACCAACAAGAGTACGAACTATTTCAGTTGAAAATATTTCTTTATTAAGTGTTAAAGCAACAGGTGCATTTGAAGCAAAAAATAAGAGGAGAAGAGGTAGTGATGCACCGACGTATGCAATAGCGAGTGTATTTACAAGTGCACCAATATGTTCCCTTCCCATACGAAGAGCTCGACGATAGATTTTTGTTCGAGATATATGTGGACCAAGAGCATGTAACTCCTCCACCGATACTGCTTGTCCGATTGCAACATCATATAGAACCCCAAGAAGACCGATCATAATTCCACCAAAAAGAAGTCCTGTAAAATTAAGTGAACCTCCTGTGCTCATATTGAGATAGATTGCTTCGTCAGATTCAAATCCACTTAAATGCGTTCCTAAAACTGCAAAATATCCGAATACACCAGTAACAATAACAGTTAAAATCATACCAACAACAGCAGACGATGTTGTACGATTCCATCCATGAGTAACATACGAGCCGACCACTATAATAAGTGATGAGACAAAAATACTCATGAGAACTGGTTGATACCCATGAAGAATTCCGGGCAACAATACTCCAAGAATCAATACTAGACTTCCCAAAAGACTCACTAATCCGCGTACCCCCTGCATTCCACCAAAAATAATTACAAGAATTATAAATATAACTCCAAGAGCTATAAGAAAATTGAGACGATATGGATCTTGAACCGAATAAAGCTTCGCTCCGTCCTCAGTTCGTGTTGTTTCAAGAAGGAATATCTTATCACCCGCAGACAATCGCATATAATCATTCGATACTGAAATTTGCTTACCGCGCTCCAAACCTTCTGTTATCTCAACAGTCAAAGTTTGCTGTAATCCTTTCAGTCCTAGACCTGGTGTTATCGACTCAACCTCTGAATCAATACTCACTACACGAGCAACATATGACTTTTCAGTATCGTGTATGATTTCAGCACCAAATGTAATATTCGGGATAAGACATAGTAGGCCGATAAGACTCGCATATACGAATTTATTCATCCTGCTATTATAGTACAGACGAGAAACAAAGCCACATCTATCGAACAGCAGTAATAGAAGGATTAATTTCTCCCGTTGAACTTGCAGTAATACGCCCACGAGAATCCTGGTAGATAACGTATCCCGTATCATAGTCTGTTGTCGTTGCGAAATGAGCACCCGGTAAACTTGGATCAAACGGTACAACCGAAATATAGTCAGGTACGATACATGTAGCAAGATCAAACCCTCCTGGGAATTTTATTGGCGTTGATGTCGATGGCAACATCGTCTGATTTCCTCTACAAACTAGTATTCCTTGATTCTCAGACATATTCTGACTAACCGCATTTACAATTGCACTCACATTACTCATACGCTGTGCATCTCGTGCAAGCTTAAACTGTCGAGCAGGATTCACAGCAACAAGAGCGACAGATGACAGGATTGCAATAATACCAATCACAATAAGAACTTCGAGCAAAGTAAAACCTCTTTTTTTATTTTTCATCGACGTACATAATTACTAATAATACGAATGTAGTATCTCAAACTATGCATGAAATTCTCATAAAGAAGTGATAATTTTTTACTAAAAGATTCGTCTCAAAATACCCGTTATCTCATCGAGTCTATAATTAATAACGGTTGTTGATGCATATAACGAAGAAAACACTTCGATCTTAATCGAACCATTTTGTAGATATAGAGGTGTACTAGAAAGAATTCGACAAGTATCCATCAAAACGGTCGAAGTACTGACATATGATCTCCCTGCAATAGCTCGCAAAGCTATCTCCGTACACGAGATGAGTTTTTGCTCAACAGTAAATTTTTCATACATATATACAGACCTCTCGTAATATTCATGTACCAAAGCTGTAGCATACAGTCCCAAGCAAATAATTGTAGTATTAGTAGTAATAAGAACACACCACGCAATAAATCCTTGAGATCTTTTTATATTCATAGAGAAGTTTCAATATGATGAATAACCCTCCACATCCCCTTCCCGATCTGCATCGTAGAGGATAGTAACACCACACTAATAAGCATAGTGAGTCCAATATAGACAATACACTCAATGAGAACGTTTCCTTTCATAATTATTATCGAGTGATCATAACTACACTTTGCTGTCCAAGTATCGCAAGAGAATTATCTGTACACATCATTGATTTTGGTTTTTCATTAAGAGCAAGGATACCGACAGGTAGAATACTTTTTGTGTAATCTTCTACACGACCAAGATACGAGATACCTCCTCCGATAACAGCTAATATTGTCGTACCCGATGAAACTACTCCATATATGCCACTTCCAATATCAGTACTTGTCGCGAGTTTTATTGATCCATTAGTACGATTCATCACAAACAATTCATGATTTGTGACTATATTAAAACCTCCTACAGTCCTCCCTAATGTAAGTAGTCGTGGCAAGATATTAATTCTTTTACCCTCTTGAACAGATGCACCAGTAGGAGTAAAACTCCATACTCGACTTAGAGTAGATTCTTGTACTCGATATTCAGCAAATTGTGGGTCAGATGAGAGTGCAACAAAAATAGAATAACCATCCAATGCAATATCTTGTACCATTGAATTCGTTTCAGCGGTAAAAGAATTCTTTGGATGTAACGGATCTGATACATCAATCATCTGTAATTCGGAACCATTCCATTTCTCAGTTCCCATATAAATAATACCGTTTTGATATGCTAAAACTGATGGATCTGGAGGACTTGTTGTTGCTGTCGGTAGAGGAAGTTTAAATTCTTGTACCACAACAGGGTGTTCAGGAGATTGCAGATCAATAATTTGCAACTGAGAGGCAACGGATGTGTTTCCAGCATAAAGATATCGACCTGAAGCTACTAAAGTAGAGATTCCTGGACCGGTCGTTAGTGTTGCAACTACATGTAATGTAGGGACCATATCAATCACATAAATGTCAGGATCACTCAATGTTGCAGTATCGTTTGATACAATTAAATACCTATCATACGGAACGATTGCAGTAAGATTTGCAGAAGGAATTGTAATAGCATCTTTTTGTATAAAACCCACTGAAGTCCCTGTCATCACGCCGCACCAAGCATTATTCTGAACATCACCGTAACGAGAAAAAACTCTTTCTCCTTGAACCATTTCTGAGCCCTGTAGACCAGTAACAGAAACATGCACCTTGCTTGTAACACGATCAATGTCGGTAAATATTGTCGTATTAATAGTCGCTGATGTTGTCGCCACAAGTGGAGTAGGATCTTTTCCAACAATATCTTCATACTTTGTATATTGACCAAGTATTGTTGTGAGTTGTTGTACATGTAGATTTCTTCTCGTATCACGCTCAACAGTTTGCGTAAGGTGCACATACCATGTATATCCAACAGCTATATATACGGTACCTACCGCACATACAACCATAACTTCAATGAGGCTATATCCTTTTTGAAACATACGTTATGGAGTTGTACTAATATTTGAAGTAACTGAATATAAAGGCAACATGAAAGCAAGAGCGACGAGTGCGACAACACAACCTAACAACAGCATGACGAGTGGTTCAGCAAGCTTAAGTACAATATTTATTTTCTTTGTAAGTTGCTCTGATGCCCTGTCCGCAATTCGTCCACACATTTGAGGTAGCATTCCTCCTCGTTCGCCTATAAGAATAAGTTCACCAGCTTCTGGAATAAAGAGAAATTTGAACTGCCGCACAATATCAGAGAATGTCTTACCCCGCGATGTTTGTTCTATAGCTTCAGTGAGCATTACCACATATTGTTTCTGTGAAGTCATTACTTGAGCATTTTTGAGGGCATTATCAATCCGCGCGTCTGTCTCAAGAAAGATAGCGAGGGTACGAAATATGAGTATAGTATTTTTTAACACTATCAGATGACGAAATTCAGGAATTTTAAATATAACCCTATCCACAATATGTCGTATTTTTGTATGTCGCATAAAAAACACACTACACACCAATATAAGAACCGCACCAAAAATTCCCATATACCAAAACCGCTGAATTCCCCCGACGATGAAAATCAATATTCGTGTCAAAAGAGGTAAGGTAATCTTCATACCAATAAGCACAGGTAATATCTTGGGAAAGATATACAACACCAAAAAGCCGATCAACGAACCCATAGCGACAATGAGGATACATGGATATAAAGAAGCCATGAGTATACTCTGGCGTATCTTTTTCTGTTCAGATATATATTGTGCAGTCAGTGACAATATATCTTGCACAGAACCATGTACCTCCCCCACCTGAAGCATCGCAAGTGTCACAGGATGAATTTTAGGAAATACTCTTTGAAGAGACTCAGAGAAAGTGTGTCCAGCTTCAATGGAATGAACACATTGAACGATCTCTTTATTGTATGGATGCTTATCATACATCACAACAAGAAGCCTCATTGCGTCGGTGAGAGTTGGAGTACACTGTAATAAATCCACTAATCGTGGAATACATATATTCTCGAAGAATTGACTTTGTCGTCTTTTAGAATAACTCTCTACCAAACACTCGATCGACTTCTTCAATGGTAGTGTAACCTTCTGTAATAAGTTTTTTAGCTTTTTCATAGAGAGTAAGATTACCTTGGCTATACTGCAACTTACGGAGCAGTTTTGGTTGTAATGAGGTACGTAGATGCTGTTGAACTTTTTCATCTATAGCAAGAATCTCATACACCCCTATTCGACCGTTGTATCCAGTCAAAAAGCATTCTGCACAACCACGAGCATTACATGCACCACACTTCTTACGAACAAGTCTCTGAGAAATTAAAAGGGTCACCGCCGAAGCAATCAATGAAGTCTCAAGACCGAGATCCTGCAAACGAACACAGCCCTGAACACAATCTTTTGCATGAAGTGACGACACAACAAGATGTCCTGTTAATGCCGCATTCATTACAACAACAGCAGTTTCTTTATCACGCATTTCTCCTACCATGATAACGTCTGGGTCCTGACGTAAGAGGGCTCTCAATCCCTGAGCAAACGTGATATTTTGTCGAGGAGAAACTTGAACCTGTCGAATTCCTTCTAACTCTGACTCAACAGGATCTTCGATAGTTACAAGCACCCGTGCTTGGCTATATAGATGCCGCAGAAAAGTATACAGAGTTGTTGTCTTTCCTGAGCCTGTTGGCCCTACAACACAAATACACCCTTGAGGTTGAGCTAGTGCATTCCGAATTTTCTTTGCCTCTTCTGAAGTACATCCGAGTTCCTCAAGAGAAAGTTCAGTGTTGTTATTCTTAAGAATTCGCACAACACAATTTTCTCCATGATACGTAGGCATAATCGATATGCGCAAATCAACTATGGAATTATCACTGAACTCATAGTGGATACGTCCATCATGCATGTGCATGTGTTCATCAGTTCGAATACCCGCCAATACTTTAAACCGAGCGATAATTTCTCTATGCGGACATTTAAAATTAGTAAGTGTTCCTCCAAGAATTCCATTCTTACGGAAACTCACATAAGTACCTCCGCGATGATAATCAATATGAATATCTGAAACTCCAGACATCACAGCATATTTCACCAGACCCTCGACCAAAGTTGGTGCAGAATATACCAATACAAGTTCAGATATATCATTTTGATATGTCATCGACAGTTACTATACCGACAACAACATGAAGGACTGATCAAGAAATACTAAAGAATCAATTAAAAAGATGAACTATCAAGATCCATTGTCAAAATGATATTTCCGTGATAAATTCACGGGCAGATTCGCGCAAAATTCACAACTGAACGGAAGCACGTCACATGGAAACACCTCCCACTCTGGCATCTCTTTTGGGTCCAATCTCCCATGAAATTTCATTTTGTATCGTGGGTGGTCCACCAGCAGGTGGTGGATCTCTTCGAGGTGAATTGGTTGCTGGGGCCTGTCGAGACCTTCATGGAAACTTGTTGATCGGTGTCGACTTCATCGACATCAGGCCACACATCATCGAACCTCACGTTCGTGATCAAACACCTCTTGGGCTTGAGTTTCTTGCCCACATGGCCAAACAAAAAAACGGGGGTCTTCAACCGGATACCCCTATCGCCAAAGGGCTCGCAGGCAAAATCATTGAACATCACGAAAAAGGAGTTCGACAGATTGTCTTGCGTGGATACCCACGTAACACATTTCAGGCAGGAGAGTTGATCAGCGTTGGTGCGCCAATCAAGACGGTGTTGTTTCAACGAGATCTTGAAGAGTGCAAACGCAACTTCAACAATCCTTCTCGTCGTGCGGCAAGTCGGGATGATGACGCTGTGGTTCAACAATTGGTCGGGAGATTCGAAAACACATGGCTCAAGGAGACTCTCCCAGCACTAAGGAAACTGCGCCGGCACGCTCTTAGTCGAGATGGCTCGACTTATCACGAACGGAAAACTCCACCGACGGGACCTGATCTAGCAGCTGACATTCTGTTTCTGCTCCAACATGGACTGACAATGAGCACCGAAACACTCATTCAAATAATCGCCAATCTGGCGAATAACGAACATCCTGCTGGTCAAAAATTACGACTCTGCACGGAAGAAGATCGCCGACGGACACTATAACTGCACCCACAAGGTCAGTATTTTTATTTCATTTCCTCGAGTAGTACTCATCACCATATCATTGACTATGATAATATTTTATGGTAAAAAATATCTAGAAAGCTAAGGTTATGGTTCTCTACCACTAACCTCCTCACATCAACCAACAAAAAGGTTTCAGCCTCTTTTGTATGCCTAAGAAAAAATCCAACAAAGAAGAGAAACCGAATTCTCTTTTACTCGTCGCACTATTCCTCCTAATTGGAATCGTGCTCATATGTATACCTTTCATTGGAAATCTTTTGGGACCAACACCTCCCCGCCCACTAACAGCGTCAGAAATTCACGAAAAAGCTCTAGGCTTGGGATTGATCGGTGCTCCCCCGCACATTGAAGAACGTCACGTCTCCATCAGCAGTCATTCTCACGCATACGGCAGGAATGGAGACATTCCCGTCCATATCGTATCTCGCACCAATTCGACAGAATCATGGAAATTGGTAGGAACAGGAACCCTCCTCGGTAAATACACAAACCACGTGCTTACTGCCTACCATGTATTCGAGGATCATGCGGGACAATATGGGTATCGACACATCGGTCCCAACGAGTTTACTGGGAATGAGAAAGTCGTTCCCATCATCTCAGTCAAGGACGATGAAGGAAAAGGAAGCGATGTTGTTATTAGTATATCTGATCCAACTCGTAGTGAATTTCCGGTATTGACTGTGCCCCGCTCAAATAGCATTCCTAATGGATTTGATGCCGATCAGACCTATATGATCGACACGATTCAACGGGACATATCGTTCTCCACCTACCCTCATCGAAGCATTAGCACGTTCGTAAAGACAAAAATGACTGAGGCGGGTGCAAATTATGTCTTCATTAACTGGGTAGCAATGCCAGCTGAGAGTGGAACGTCAGCAATACTTGAAGGTGAGGATTCAAACAGTTATGTAGTCATCATTCGAGGGCAAGCCTTGCCTAAAGAATTTTACGACAAACTTTCAGAAGAGGTTCAGCAAACCCTGTCATGGACACCAGAAAAGATGTATGCGGTAGGTAACTTCATTCGCATCGATTAAGTGTCCTCTTGGTTTTTTATTTCACAGTTTCTTAGTTATACGCCGACTATATAAGGATAGTTTGACATTGAGGCCAAAATTTGTTTTAATTGAAC
The DNA here is from genome assembly GCA_016215455.1 of Candidatus Tayloriibacteriota bacterium. Classification (GTDB taxonomy): domain Bacteria; phylum Patescibacteriota; class Minisyncoccia; order Phycocordibacterales; family PALSA-1337; genus JACRJP01. Next base: position 167,776 of record JACRJP010000004.1, read on the forward strand.
AACAAATTTTATGGGCTACGGCCCGCTTTTAATTAGGTTTATTTATGGAAATACGCAATATCGCAATCATCGCTCACGTGGACCACGGTAAGACAACTCTTACCGATGCTATCATGACACAGTGTGGCCACGGAGATGACGGAACTATGGACTCAAACGCTCTTGAACAAGAGCGTGGTATTACCATTTATGCTAAAAACACTTCAGTTGAGTACAAAGGAACGAAAATCAACATTGTCGATACACCAGGTCACGCCGACTTCGGTTCTGAAGTAGAACGAGTTCTCCGATCAATCGACACAGTTCTTCTTGTTGTTGACGCTCAGGAAGGCCCTATGCCCCAAACTCGTTTCGTTCTCAAAAAATCTCTTGAACTTGGACTCAAACCAATTGTTATCATTAACAAGATCGACAAACCAGCTGCTCGTCCAGATGCAGTACACGAAATGGTACTTGAGCTCTTCCTTGAACTCGGTGCAAATGAAACTCAAATCGACTTCCCTACTGTCTATGCTATCGGCCGACAAGGTATTGCTAAAAACAAACTTACCGATGAATCAAAGGATCTTACTCCTCTTCTCGATGTGATCCTTGCTCACGTTCCAGCGGCAAACACACCAGAACAAGCCAATCTTCCTCTCAAAGCTCAGGTATTTAACCTTGGTTACGATAATTTCCTTGGTCGTCTTGCAGCATGCCGTGTCTACGATGGTGTTATTAGAGATGGAGGTGCCGTATTCGTAAAGAAAATTAACGGAACTACAGCAGCAGGAAAAATCACTAAACTCTTCACCTACGAAGGAAAGAAGCGTGTTGAAGTAAAAGAAGCTTTTGCTGGAGACATTGTCATGGTTGCCGGTCTTCCAGAAATCTTCATCGGAGAAACAATCACTGATAAAACTGAGACTGTACCACTTCCTGCTATCAAAATCGATGAACCAACTATTTCCCTCAACTTTCTTGTTAACAACTCTCCTTTTGCAGGACGTGAAGGTAAATTCGTTACTGGACGACAAATCCGTGAACGACTTGATAAAGAACTCGAAATCAACGTTGGTCTTAAAGTAGACTATAGTTCAGCAGAATATTTCAAAGTATTTGGACGAGGTGAACTCCACATTGCTGTTCTTCTTGAAAATATGCGACGTGAAGGATACGAACTTCAGGTGTCACAACCACAAGCGATTGTAAAAGATATCGATGGAGTAAAATCAGAACCATTCGAAGAAGTAACTATCGACATTCCTGAGGAATACTCTGGTGTGATTATCGAAAAGATTAGTAAGCGAAAAGGACAGATGCTCGATATGCGAACAAAAGATGGACAAGTTCGTATGATTTTCGAAGTACCAACACGAGGTCTTCTTGGATATCGTGGTGCTTTCGTTATCGATACTAAGGGTGTTGGAATTCTTGCTGCACGATTTACTGATTTTAAACCATACGCTGGAGAAATTGAAAAACACGAGACAGGTTCAATGGCATCAATGGTTGCAGGAAAAACTCTTGCGTTCGCCCTCTGGAATCTCCAAGATCGAGGACGACTATATGTTGATCCAGGTGTTGATGTATATGAAGGTATGATTGTTGGTGACGTATCAAAGGGTGAAGATATGGATGTAAACCCATGTAAGGGTAAGCAGCTTACCAACATGCGAGCATCTGGTTCTGATGAACACATTATGCTTACTCCAGCATACAAACTCGACATTGAGAAAGCTCTCGAGCTTATGCGAGAAGATGAATACCTCGAAATTACTCCTATTTCAGTACGTTTGCGAAAGAAATTCCTCACTGCTACAGATCGTGCAAAGGCGGGACGAAAAGACGGTGGAAAGCAGTTTGCATAAAACTCATTCTCTCTTATCACTCCTATATACTATATATTGACATATATAGTATATCAATGTAGAATATTTTTAGGTTCATCAGCTCCGATTCAAATCAACCCCCTCGTTTCTTGATGAAATTTGTTCTGCCACTCATTTCTCTGGCTCCACTTCCCTTATTTGACCTCGATGGCGTGCTCAGAAAAATCCATGAGGCACACTTCACTGGAATCGAAGTTTTGCTTGGCCCAAAAGTGGACCATGCCAAAATCCGCACTCTGGCACAAACTCACGGTCTCAGTATCAATTGGCACGAAATCTGGTCTCTCACGGACAATCCGACTCACCACGTCAACTATCTCTTGGCGGCTTTAGGAAGAATCCCTTGGAAGACCCATCCCCTCAACAGTCAACTTCCCCTAGCGCTCAGCGAGCCTGTTGTCTGTTATGGACATCGTATAGAAGAAGTTCTAGGATACCGCGACACTAAGCTCCTGTGGCTCCAAACTTGCAAGGTTATGAGCCGGCACTTGCCCTACAAGGAGTTTGTAAAACTTGTCCAAAGATATCGTCTCCCAATCGTCTTCGATACCCAACATGTCCTTGAATGGATGTGCGACGCCAATGGAGTTACAGAACTCGGTCGACTTCATTCCTCTGAAGAACTCCAACGTCTCCTTCTTAAAGCATGGGATGACCTCAGTCCCTACACAGAAGAAATCCATGTGGTTAACTTCAAACCACAAGATGGCCACACTAGGGGACGCAACATTTTCTTAAACGAAGGAGGTGTCCTCAAGCTCAGAGAATTCGGTCGTGTGGTCAAAAAGAGTGACTGGAACGGTACAATAACCCCTGAGATCGCTCCTGCACACTTCTCCACCTTAAGGATTCCTGGTGTTCCCATCAATCTACTGTGGGAGTCGGAACATCTCGGACATCGACTTCTTGAGTTGCGAGAAATCGTAGGGGGTATATTTTCCTAACAACAAGCAACTGGTAGTATTCAATGCTTAAGCAACGAGTTCTACCGGCTTTTTATTTATAACTACTCTCTCCCTTTCCAACGCATTGCAATATATTCCTCGGCTTCACTCATACGAAATGGATTAGTTGCGTTACCTGTACGAACAAAAAATTCTTCTTTACCATCAGTACCAATGAGATATGCAGGTTTTGAACTTGGTTCAACATCAATGATACACACCTCTTCTTCTCCTATTTTTTCAAAACGAGTATGTATCAAAGAACGGAATTTGATACCAATCATTGCCTTCACTAAAGCAGTAAAATGATTTTCGAAACTATCACGGTTTTTCTTTGGTAGTGATTCAAAATCTTCTTGAAGTCCTACGACATTACCATCATCATCAACTCCAATAACCAATGTTCCACCATCAGCATTAAGAAAACCAATAATTGTTTTCATGATGGCACGTTCTACTTCTTTACTTACCGCTTTCTTACGAATATCCCAACGAAGAGTTTGTTTAAATTCGATACGTCCTCCTTCTCCTTGGGCAAGAAGGTCTGCAAGGGGTCGAACACGCTGCGCTGGAGTATTTCGAGTATCCACCATATGTTTGATCTGACTAACGTATTCACCAAACAATTCGACATTACGAATACGGATCTCCATATCAAAAGCGCATTCGATAATGATAGTTCCATGTCGCATTAATCTTTCAATCAAGCTTTGTGAAATACCTACCGTCAATATCTGAGTTGCAAGTACTGATTTCTGATGACGGAGAATGAGCCCAGTCTTCCGAACAATCTCACGTTCACGAAGTTCATAGTGTGAAAAATACCAACGAAAGAATATCGTGAGAATCAAACCAATCTGAAGTATCGAGAATATAAGGACAAGAAATATATCATATCGAGCGAGATTTACTGGTACATACGTACGGAAAATAGCTTCATAGTTTTCAAAGTATGAAGCTATAAACAAAAAAATACTAACAAGGAGTTCAGCACCAATAAGATTACGAACAAGGACAAGCGGCCCTTCTTTGATGATCACCCTTTTCATAGATACAGCTATAGTAGCATATCCGGGTTAGGATTTAAAAGTTATACAAGAATCAAGGGTATAGGTACCGACCCTTGTCCGTCGAATACTATATGCAAGAGTTGGTGCCCCCACCCATTTCCCTATTTCTCCTATAAGAGCCCGCACATATGTCCCGCTTTGGCAGGTTATTCGAAATTTCCCAATCTGAAATACCCTATCTACCCCCAACACCCGAGTCCACTGTGTTACTATCTCTTTCTGTCGAAAATCTCCTTGTACCAAAGAAATGTACTGCGTAATACGCTGTAATAGCTGTGTCGAGGTAACTTCAGAGCTTCCCAAAAATTCTGCTGAACCAACTTCCATCTCTCGTGACGGAATATCAATCTCACCAAGTCTATCTTCACGAGCCCACATGAAAAGTGGCTTTCCTGAAACCGGCTGAGATGAATATGCTGGATACTCAAGAAGATGTTTTCCTACTAAACGTTCGGCGCAGTGTTGATATGACCCCACTGAAATCACTTCATCATATACCCCTGTCTCTTGTGCTAGACCAAGAACATCTCCAGTGTCAGTTGCAACTCCGAACAACACTTCAAATTCATACTCCTTATCGAGGGCTGTGTAACGATCTTTTGCCTTACATTCATCTCCTATAAGAAGCACTAAGACACCTGACGCAAGAGGATCAAGTCTCCCTGCATATGTCATTGGTACCGTTGCAGCAATACGATACTCTCGACGAACCCTCTCAAGAGCTTCAAGTGGAGTCTCACCCACCTTCTTGTCCATAACAATAACCGATGGGTATGTTTGTTCAGCATTCATATTCTCATCATATATGTTTCTTTTATCTTTCGCTATATTCTGTTAGAATGACCCCATGAATTCAGACGAGTCAAAACCGATCAAAAAACTATCAACCGACAGTTATAAAGGTGTCCGTGACTTCTATCCAGAAGACATGGCCGTACAAAACCACATCTTTGGTATTTGGAAAAATACAGTCGAGAAATATGGTTACCAAGAATATAATGCTTCGGTTCTCGAACCAGCAGATCTCTATCGGGCAAAATCAGGTGAAGAAATAGTTAATGAACAAACATACACCTTTACCGACCGTGGTGATCGTGAAGTAACACTTCGTCCTGAAATGACTCCGACTGTAGCTCGTATGGTAGCAGCACAACGCCGAGAACGACCCTTTCCTCTCCGTTGGTATTCTATACCTAACCTTTTCCGCTATGAACAACCTCAGCGAGGACGTCTTCGTGAACACTGGCAGCTCAATGTTGATATTTTTGGTGTAACAAGTATCCAAGCAGAAGTTGAATGTATTCAAGTTGCTTATGATATTACTCGTCAATTTGGTCTCAAAGATACTGACTTTGAAGTCCGTCTTAATAATCGTAAAGTGATGAATTACGTCACTCGTGACGTATTCAAGTTGAATGATGAACAAGCTCACAAGATATCAAAACTCATTGATCGAAAAAACAAAGTTGAAGCAAAGGTTTTTGCTGACGTTGCACAAGAAATTCTTGGTGATGTAGCCGACAAATTCCTCACACTTCTTAATTCTCAGAATTTTGAAGAATTCACTTCTCACCTTCCTCAAACTAAAGAAGAACATGAGGGACTTCGTGAAATCCGTGAAGTTATAGCCGCTCTTGAAAAACTTGGTATTACTAATGTACGTTTTGATCAAACCCTCATGCGTGGTTTTGATTACTATACCGGCATTGTCTTTGAGATTTTCGATAAGAATCCTACAAATCGTCGTGCGGTACTCGGAGGTGGTCGCTATGATGATCTTCTATCTCTTTTTGGAGGCGACAAAGTACCAGCAGTTGGCTTTGGATATGGCGACGTTGTAGCACGTGATCTTCTTGAAACATACACCTCTCTACCAAAGGACATTCGAGCAGCTGATCTCTATCTCTGTGTCATGAATGCATCACACTTTGACTATGCACAGGATCTTGCACAAAAACTCCGCACAAAAAATATTAAAGTATCTGTTGACTATTCTGGTAGAAAAGTTGGAGATCAAATTAAAACAGCCGACCGACTCAAGATTCCATATATTATCTGCATCGGTGATCAAGAAGTTGCATCAGGAGAATTTAAAATAAAAAACCTTGTAACTGGAGAAGAAAAATTATCAACTGAAGATACCCTAACAACTCTCAACTAGCAGTATGTCTCTCAGAAAAATCATCTTTGACATCGAAACCCGAAATACATTTCAGGAAGCTGGATCAAGTGACCCTAAAGATCTTGATATATCAGTCGTATGTGCCTACGACTCTGGTACTGATACCTATACTAGTTACCTTGTAGAAACCCTTAAAGATTTCTGGCCACTTATCGAACAGGCAGATATGCTTGTAACATTTAACGGCAACCATTTTGATATTCCCCTTCTTAATAAATATTATTCCGGAGACCTTTCAAAGATAAAAAGTCTTGATCTTCTCGCTGAGGTGCGAGCTTCTCTCGGTCGTCGTATTAAGCTCGATAGTATTGCAGAAGCGACACTTGGACTTAATAAGATAGCTCACGGTCTTGAAGCGATTGCATGGTGGAAAGCTGGTGAAATCGATAAAATCATCAAATACTGTATGGAAGACGTACGTATTACAAAAGAAATATACGAATACGCACTTAAGAATAAGCACCTCAAATATCCTGATGGAAGTACCATTAAAGATATCAAACTCGATACACGAAATTGGGAAACAAAGGAAGAGACAACAATGAACTTTACGTTACCGTTCTAATATCTCAAGCAAAGAATACAAGTAGTAGCACCGCAACAACGAGTCGGTACCAGATAAAAGGATAGAGAGAGTGGTGTCTCAGATATTTTATAAGAAAGTGAATTGCACCAAGACCAACCACAAACGCCACAATCGAACCGATCATAATATCGACTCCACCTGCCCCAACAAACCCACCATCTTGAGCAACATCAATTATTTTCTTAAGACCTGATCCTAAGATAATAGGAAATGCTAATAAAAAACTAAAACGTGTAGCTGCTTCACGACCTAAACCATAGATCAATCCTCCTGATATTGTTGCCCCCGAACGAGATACACCAGGTAACAGTGCAAGAGCCTGGAAACATCCAATGATCCATCCTTTCTTAAGGGTTAACGACTGAACTTCACTATATCGACGAGCAAACCATTCAGCAAACGCCATGAGGATACTACCTAGAATGAGAGTACCGGCAACAAATACAACTGACCGGAATTTAGTCTCCATAGCGTTTTCAAGAAGAAGACCTAAGATCACTGCAGGAATTGTTCCGAAAATAATTGCATATAACAGCACCTTATCTTCTCGTATCACTTCCCTACATGTAACTATTTTACAGAAAGTTACCACTAGTCTCCAAAGATCTTTAGAAAAATATACTCCAACAGCAAGAATAGTAGCGAACTGCACAATAGCATCAAAAGCGAGACTGCCCGCAAGACTATCACCGAGTACTTGGTGAGCAATAATCAAATGTCCTGACGACGATACAGGAATAAATTCAGTAAGTCCTTGAACAATTCCGAGAATACTACTGTCAAATATATTCATAGTTCTAATGACTTTCAGCAATACCTATAATCACATAGAGAACAAGGAAACCTAATACCGTCATTACAGTAGTCCACTTTGTTGGATGTGAATGATGACTCTCTGGAATCAAATCACTTGCTCCAATATACAAGAAAGATCCACCAAAAATCGCTAGAAGTAACCCAAGGGTACTTGATGAAATACTAAAGAATGAACTCGCAATAACTCCGAGAACCGGTGCTGTAGCATTCACACACAACCATCGCAAAGCTGAAGATTTTGAACCTTCATTCTTTACAATCATACCTACTGTATTAAGCCCATCAGAGAAATGGTGTGCAAGTACTGCAAGAGCTACCGTAAAACCAACGAGTGGAGAAACTTGGAAAGAAAGTCCAATTACAATACCGTCAAGAAAACTGTGAAAAGAAATGCTTCCTGCGCCGAGATACCCTCGCTTTGTCTGATGATGTTCGTGTGTACAATCATCTCCATGAGAGTGGAGTAGGAAAAATCTATCAGCAATCATAAAAATAACAAAGCCAAGAGCAACTAAAGAAGTAATGAATCCTACCTCATAACTTCCCTCACCAAGCTCAATAGCTTCAGGCAAGAGTTCAAACAAAGCTACAGCAACAACTGCTCCAGCACTAAAGCCAAGAATTAAATGCAACTTGTCTTTAAAACGAAGTGCAAATAAGCCTCCAAGAACCGTTGCAATAAACACACCGATCGTAACAAATATCAACATGGTATTTTAATGATAATTTTTAATAAACTCAATAACTTCAGTAGGATGATCGGCTGGTGTTACTTTCTCAAAATGTCGTATAATCTTTCCTTCTTCATCAATAAGAAATGAATCGCGTTGAATGCCCATATACTTTCGTCCATACATTGATTTCTGAACCCATACCCCATACTGATGTACCACCTTCTTATCAACATCAGCAAGTAGTGAAAAATTAAGAGATTCTTTTTCACAAAACTTTTTATGTGAAGCTTCGGAATCAACACTGATACCGAGGATAACGGTATTGAGACGTGCAAACTCCTTCTCAAGATCACGGAAACCTTGGGCTTCAAGCGTACACCCTGATGTCATATCCTTTGGATAGAAATACAGGAGAACCTTCTTACCAAGATACGAAGAGAGACTTCGAGCTTCTCCTTCCTCATTATTAAGGGTGAAATCTGGAGCTTTGTTGCCTTCTTTGAGAGTCATGGTGGAAGAATTAGAGATATTTCCTATAAGACTATGCTACAATAACGCCATTAACTATAGCACAATATGGAACCAACACCACAAAAACAAGGAATCAATCTACCGACAGCAATTGTCATCGCTGCCCTCCTCATTGCAGGAGCAATAGTATGGAATAAGCCGGCTCAAGTTATTCCAGGAGCTCAACAAAAAGCACCTGAGAATGTACTCGCGCCAGTAACATCAGAAGATCATGTTCTTGGAAATGAAAATGCGCAAGTATTCATCGTCGAGTATTCTGATACAGCATGTCCATTCTGTAAACTCTTCCACGTTACGATGAAAAAAATCATGGAGAGTTACGGGAAGCAAGGAAATGTAGCATGGGTGTATCGTCACTTCCCTCTCGATAAACCAAATGCAGAAGGTTTTATCCTCCATCCAAATGCAGGACGTGAAGCACAAGCTCTTGAATGTGCAGCTGACATTGGTGGTAATGAAGCTTTCTGGACATACACCAATCGACTCTACGACATAACACCATCAGTTACTTCTCAATCACCTCAGGGTCTCGATCAAACACAGCTTTACAAAATAGCTGAATTTACAGGACTTGATGCAGCAAAATTCAAGACTTGTCTTGATAGTGGTAAATTCAAAGAAAAAGTTGAAGAATCATACCTCGAAGGAGTTAACGCGGGTGTAGCAGGAACTCCATACAGTTTCATTATCACTCGAAGTGGAAAGAAGGCTCCAATCAATGGTGCTCGATCATACAATGAAGTAAAGGCAGCGATTGACGCAATGCTTGCTCAGGAAAACTAAGCGGTAAGAATTTTACCGAGACGACAATATTCGCAATCTTTTTCACCGCAACCATGCTGTGCAAATTCTCCGCGAATGATCTCATGTGCCACTCGTACAACAGTTTCTTGTAGTTCACCAACTTCTTCATCAGTCACTTCAAAACGTTCTTTTTTATACTCACCTTTTGCAGTGGGTTCTATGAAGTCGAGTTCGCCTGAAGCAAACACATAGCGTTTTCGTTCATCATTCTCGAGAAGAATTCGATAGAAGGTAAGCTGACGTTTATAATTACCATCTGAATTCTTTGTTTTTCCTTCAATCTCATTACGTGTCTTTGGTTTGCCTGTTTTATAGTCCACCACATTCACCTTATTATCTCCATCTAGAATTTCAATTTTATCAAGTTGACCCTTGAGCAATAGATTGATCTTTGTATCATTCACTGTAAGTGGAATATGAACACCTGCCACTCCAAATTCAGTAACCAATGCCTTATTCCATGAACCTTTGTATGTATCATAATATCCTCCCAAAGATTCATTTCCTTTCTTGAGGCTATCTTTAAAATCTTTTTCAGAGATGGGTTGAACCGAAAGATTGTGTTCAAAGAGTTTAAGGAAATCCTTCTTCGTCATCGTCTCATCTTCTTTATACTTATTGAAAAATGTTCGGAGGGTCTCATGAACAGCAGTACCGTACATTTGATGTTTACTTTTTGCTTGAGGTAAGCGAACAAGGTTAACAAAGAAATACTCCCAAGCACATTTCAAATAGTTATTAAGGGCTGTAACTGACAAACCTTGATTAATAAAGATATCAAATAGATATTCAGAATTTTTGAGAGACGTATTTTCAGTCGAGGAACGAGCGGTCTTTGTGTGATGCAATAACGCAAGTCCAATTGCATCTTCATGTGATTTGATAACATCGGGAGAAATTCGCTCAAGGAATTGACCATCTATTTCTTCTATAAACTGAGTTGGTAACTGTTCACGACCATCAACTCCAGCTTTGGAATATGAAATTGTAATATGTTTTTTAGCTCGTGTGAGTGCTACATAAAAGAGTCGTCGTTCATCGTCAATATGACCCGTTGTTCCCCCAACAAGACCGTCAAGGTGAAACTGTTGTCGATTTGTTACATTACCCCAATGACCGTCATAGCAACCAATAATATAGACACAATCGAACTCAAGACCTTTCGATCGATGAGCTGTCATGAGTCGTACACCTTTACGCGATGTACTTCCTGAGCCTTTTATAAGAAGTCCGTGCTCTCGTACCAATTCTATATAATGAAGAAAATCTTCAAGTCGATATTCTTTTTTAACCCCCGCCATCTTACGCACCTCGATAAAGAACGAATCGAGAACAGAAAGACGTTCAAGACTATCATTACCCTTCATCAAGGAATCAAGAAAACCAGAATCACGAATAATCTTCTCGAACATATCAATGAATGCCGTATGACGAGCATCTTGTGACCATGCCTGAATCTTAAGGTGTGTAGTAGTTATCTGTGCAGGATCACTCACACGAGCTTCTTCAAGTAAGACTTTTGATCTACAAACCTCATAGATAGGAAGTCTCTTATGTGAAGCAGTTTGGAGAATCTTATACACATCAAGAGATGAAATACCGAAAAAATCATTAAAAAGAACCTTTCCCCATAATTCAGAATTTGCTAAGTCACCGAGCAATAAAAATAATGTGAGTAATTTTTCAACATCAGGATGTTTCAAAATATCTTGATCTGATTCAATACGAAATTCAACTCCAGCACGATCCAAGGCATGCGCCATAGCAAAGGCATCTCCATTATTTCGATAAAGGATCGCTATATCTTCAGACGGAGTCCCTTCTTTTATTATACGCGCAACATCTTGAGCGATAAAAATATGTTCATAGTCATACTTAGAAAATTCATAGACTGAGATCATACGATTGTTCTCTTTCCCATGTGCCTGAAGACGGACTCGTTCAGTTCCTTGAGCCGTATGATCAATCAAACTATGTGATGCATCGAGAATATACTGAGATGATCGATAATTAGTCTGTAGATTAATAACAACAGCATTGGGATACAACTTTTTAAAATATAAAAAGTTAGCGAGCGATGCACCCTGGAAACGAAAGATTGCCTGTTTTTCATCACCTACAATAAAAAGATTCGGAGTATCATGAAAATTCGATAATAATTCGAGAATGGCATTTTGAGCACTGTTAGCATCCTGATGTTCATCAGCCAAAATATATTGATATGTCTCTTGAAGAATCAAACGAAAGTCATCATCTGATGAAAGAGCTTTTACAAATTCAATGATCATATCTTCAAAGTCGTACATCTTTTGAGTACGCAAAGATTTCTCATACGCTCTATATATCAACAACAGTTCTTTGTTTTTGTGTATCTGTTTCTCCTTATCAATCCACTCACCCTTCATTTTCCCTTTATGCGCACCTTTACTGTGAATTTTATCGGGATTATCAGCAAAATCTTTCTCTGATTGCTGAATATACATCTCTAACTTTTCAGGAGAAACACCTTCTCGTTTAAGATTTTTTATTTGACCCAAAACACCACGAACGTAGTGCAGAGGATCTCCATATGGACGAAGTAGATCAAGATCTTCTTCAGTGATACATTTCTCAACGATCTTTGTTTGATCGACATCAGTGATTGCCACAGAACCAATACTTCGAGGAAATCTTTCAGGATATTGCATAATAACTGAGTTCGCAAAACCATGGAATGTAGTGATGGTAACTTTATACGCAGCAGTACCAATAATATCGAGAAGTTTCTTTCTCATTGCATGTACTCCTGATTCAGTAAATGTAAGAGCAAGAATATTTTCAGGGGCAGTATCCGTAGTCCGTAAAATATTTGCAATACGCAATGTAAGGATAGATGTCTTACCAGTACCTGGCCCTGCAATAACCATTACAGGACCTTCAATAGTATCGACAGCTCGACGCTGTTCGGTGTTTAATTTTTTATACAGAGAATCAAAAACACTCGTATTCATAGGCTCATTATACTCTTTGCTCTCGTCAAAATTATGTTGCCAAACTGAATACTTCAATGTATAATAATCTACCTATAATAAAAAATAATATAACCCTCATGCATTTCTTTCTGAGTCGCCTACAGAGTAATTGGAAGTCAGGTCTTACAGTCGCTCTTGTATCGGTTCCCATGTCAGTCTCTCTCGCTGTTGCTTCAGGAACAAATCCAACTGTCGGTATCATCACCGCTGTATGGGCAGGACTCCTTGGTGCAATCTTTGGAGGAAGTCACTTCGACATCATGGGTCCTGCAGGTGCTCTCTCAGGAATCCTTGCAGCTTTCGCTCTTCAGCAAGGAGCTCATCTCCTTCCAATGCTTGCTATCGTCACTGGTGTTATTGTCTTCATCTCATACGCACTTCGTTTCGAAAAATATCTTACATTCATCCCTGCAAGTACAGTTCATGGCTTTACCCTTGGTGTTGGCCTCATTTTGGCCTTTGGACAAATGGGATTCGCTTTTGGTCTACCTACCCTTCCACGACATCAAGAATTTTTTGCTAATGTCATCGAAGCATTCAAACATATAGGTTCATCTCATATTCCTACAACAATTACATTCATTGTGACCCTTGCTCTCATGTTTGTGTTCCTTAAATATGTTAAAAAAGTTCCTCCAGCAATCATCGTTACACCTTTCGCTATTCTCCTCGGTTATCTCGGATATATTGGTGAATTGCCATTTGCACTTCAAACTCTTGGTGAAAAGTTTCCGAATATCAGTTCAACACTTTTCATTCTTCCAACATTTCATATTGATGTGAAGTTACTCACTACAGCTCTCACAGTTGCGTTCGTAGCAATCCTCGAAACAATGCTCTGCGGTAAAGTAGCTGATGGAATGACTGGTACCAAATACAATCGCCGTAAAGAAATGTTTGGTCTTTCAATCGCAAACATCGGAGCAGGTCTTGCTGGTGGTCTTCCTGCTACAGCAGTTCTCGCCCGAACAGCTCTCAATGCAAAATCTGGAGCAAATCATAAGATGTCACAAGGTATTAATGCTGTGTTTGTCGCAATCATCTCTCTCGTCTTCTTAGGGACATTCAAATACATCCCCCTCTCTGTTATCGCAGCTATTCTTGTCTTCACATCAATTCGCATGATCGAAAGTCATCATTTCATTCGAATGTATCGCTATGACAAAATAAGTTTTGGCCTATCTCTCATAGTTGCTTTTGCAACACTGTATTGGGACCCAACTATTGGAATTCTTGTTGGAACAGCAGTGTCACTCCTCTTCTTTGTCGAAAAGATTTCAAAGGGACAGTTTGAACTTATCGCAAATGACATTGCTCAGAAAGCAATCGTCGACAGAATTTCAGGGGTTACCATAAAGACCTTGCCAGAAAACTGCGACACACTCGTATATTCAGTTAAAGGAGAACTCGCATATATCAATGCACAAGCACATATTAGTCGATTCGAAACAATACCAGATCACCATAAAAATATCGTGTTGCGTATGCGAGAACTTTCATTCATCGACCTCGACGGAGTTGATGCATTTGATGAAATCGTTGATATTCTTGAAAAACAAGGAAAGAAAGTACTCGTAACTGGTATCAATCCAATTCTCGAAAAAAGTTTTGCTGATAGTAAGGCGTACACAAGACTTACTGAATCTAAGCTTGTATTTGAACGAACAGGTCACGCACTTAGCTCTCTTGGGTACTAGAAGGATATACACACGATCTGTTGACAGATAATAATCTCAGTAGTAGAATTGTTCGCTAGATCCATCGTAACTGTTCCACCCTATACCCCAGTATGCCTCACGACGCAACAACAGTAGCGGAAGGACCGCTAGCTCCCGTCAAAGTGTTCGCGATCACATGTCGCGATCCGAGATTCAAACCCTTCTTTTTGAAACTCCTTGAGGGAATCACAGAAGGGATCACGAATGGCTACTTCCGACTGACACAGTTTGGAGGAATTGCTCACCTGAGTGAAAACCTCCCTATCAGTCGCCGCTTCGCCCGATCCATCACCGATGAGATGGTCATGGGCTGTGGCTTGATGAAACCCGAGGAGCTTGTCCTCGTAACTCATCAGAACTGCGCCGGTTGCAAGACCCTCAACTACATCACAGACGGTGAAGAGGATGCGGTATTCCAGAAACGAAAACTGGTGGCCGCCACACGGAAACTCCTTCCTCTCGCCCGTCGTTGCGACACCCTCGCGACGATCAGATGTTTCCATGTGTATGCGAACGGCACATGGGAGGAATTGGCTCCGACTCCCGTAAAACGGCGTCGAAAGAAATCTAAGGCTTGACCGAAGAATTTCAACAATTTTTATTCAACAAAAAACCGACATAGTATGTCGGTTTTTTGTTGTGTTGAAATTAGTAGTTCTTCAATCGATTAATACGATCATGTTGACGAATCTTTTCGTGAGCCTTAGCTTCAATCTGACGAATACGTTCACGAGTCACTCCGAATTCCTTCCCCACTTCCTCAAGTGTATGTGTAATACCGTCAATCAAACCATGACGCATCTCAAGAATCTTTCGTTCCTTAATTGAAAGATCATCAAGAATCTCACGTACCTGATCACTCAAAATACGTCGAGATGATTCTTGATCCGGTGAAAGAATCTTATCATCAAACAAAAAGTCACCAAGAGTAGATCGTCCTTCATCACTATCATCACCTACTGGAGCTTCAAGAGAAACAGTATCCTGATCAATCTTTTCGATCTGATATATCTTATCAACATCCAATCCCATTTCTGTTGCAATTTCTTCTGCAAGAGGTTCACGACCAAGGTCCTGACTCAAACGTCGCACTACCTGCTTGTACTTCGCTATAGTTTCAACCATGTGTACTGGAACTCGAATAGTTCGAGACTGATCAGCAAGCGCTCGAGTAATTGCCTGACGGATCCACCATGTTGCGTATGTTGAGAATTTGAAGCCCTTTGTCCAGTCGAATTTATCAACTGCTTTGAAAAGACCAAGGTTACCTTCCTGAATGAGATCAAGAAGTGTGAGGTCGGGTGATCGGCCAACATACTTCTTTGCAATAGAAACAACGAGACGTAGGTTTGCTCGAGCAAGAAGATTCTTTGCTTCACTATCACCAGCAATGATGCGACGAGCCAACTCCTTTTCCATAGCAGCTGATACAAGAGAATACTGACCAATCTCTTTAAGGTACATCTGGATCGAATCGTATGAAGAGTCTGCTGAACGAGCACCGTAGGTATACTTCTTTGTTTGTACTGGTTCAGGCTCTACTTCGAGAAGTCCACCTCCTTCGAGAACATCAACCCCTGCTTCATTAAACTTTGAGTACAAATCATCGAGGAATGTAATATCAGTTTCGATTGTTGGAAATTCCTTAAGAATTTCATCAAATGTCACAAAACCTCGCTCCTTACCTTTGACGATAAGTCGATTTGCCTTTGTTTCAAATTCTTTTGCCTTTTGTGCACCTGCGAGCTTTTTTACTGGCGCAGTTTTAGGAACCTTGTTTGTAGGCTTCTTATTTTTTGATATTGGTTTCTTTTGTTGTGCCACCTTTTTATTGAGAACTTTCGCTTTCACCACCTTCTTCTTCGAATGTGTTTTTGTTGTGCGCTTCATATGAAATATCGATTATAGTACCTTACTTTTTAAGGAAATACAAGGGGTCTCACTAGAAGATCTTTGCACTCTTTCGAGTTGATATCTCTCTCATCTTTTCAGTTAAATCCTTACACATATTGAGTAATTCGGTCGCTTTCGATGCATCCTTATCACGCTCAGCCCCTGACAACGCCACCATAGTCTCTGTAAACTTGAGTTTTAGAATATCTTCTTCCAAATTCAAAAGAAGTTCCTCGACTGATGCCTTAAAACCTTTTGCCGCTGCTGGATCACCAAAACGAGCCTCCGCTTCAAGAATGAGTTCACTTGTTCGAAGACCAAACTGTGCTGATAGATCAGAATATGAAGCGCCAAGTATACGTTCAAGTTCACTACGAAGATTCATCGGATCAATATTAAAAATATCTTTTCGTTCTTTTTTCTCTTCAAGGAAAAATACTACACCAAATAAATGTCTGAGAATTGCATCCTGCTTATCAAACTTTTGCTTTGCTTGTGTTACAAAAGTTGAAGAAGACGGTGTACCTGAAGTGATCGCTTTTGCTTGTTTTGAAATAACATCTTTAAGATCCTCGCGGATAGCATCTTCTCCAAGACCAGCAACATCATGTATCTTTCGAACGTACTGATCACGTTGCATTGCTCCATCAAGCCGAGCAATATAAGGAAGTACTCTTGTTTTGATTTCCTTTGGTAAATCTCTTTTAGCAACACTTTTAACTACCGTATCAAGTTCGAAATCAATGACATGCTTTGCTTCACGCAAAACCTGTTTCCATTGTTCTTTATCAGCAAGTACAAGGTCAGCGGGGTCTTTTCCTTCAGGAAGATCAGCGATTTTTACTTCCATCCCCAATGACAAAGCAATTTGAGCTGAACGCATTGCTGCATTTCTTCCCGCTTTATCAGAATCAAATGCCAAAATGATATTTGGAGAAAGTCGACGAACAATACCAAGATTGTTGACGACATTTTCTTCAGTAACAACTGAATCTTTAAGGGCTGTACCTGAAACAGCTACAGTGTTTTTAATTCCAGCCTGATGTGACAATGTGAGATCCATCTGACCTTCAACAAGAATCGTATAGTTTCGAGCACGGATCTCTGTCTTTGCTTTATCAATACCAAAAAGTACTTCTGATTTTTTGAAAAGTATCGTATCAGGACTATTGAGATATTTTGCTGACTTACCATCATCATGAACAATACGCCCTGAAAATGCTATGACACGACCACTCGAGTCTGATATAGGGAAAATGATACGGTCTCGAAAACGGTCATATGGGCGAGGTTCTTCCCCTCTTCCTATAGCCTTTCCAGAGCCTCCCTCAGCCTTTTCTGGTCTCTTTACCAAACCTGCCTGTTCGAGCTCTATATCGCTAAATTTGAGCGTTTTAAGGTGGGTATACAGGCTTCTCCACTCATTCGGAGCATATCCAATACGAAAATGCTCAATCGTAGCGTCTGTGAGACCACGACTATGAATATATGCTCGAGCTTCAGAATTAGTCTTAAGACGACTCTGAAAAAAATCAGTTGCTGCCTCCATGACTGCAAGCATTCTTTCTCGGGTATCCTTACTCTCTGATTTTTCAAAAGTAAGTTCAACTCCAGCTTTCTGAGCTAATAACTTGAGTGCGCCCATGAAATCCAAACCTTCAAACTGTTGAACGAAACTAAAAATGTCTCCCTTCGCATTACAACCAAAGCAATAGTATGTTCCCCGATCCGGTGACACAAAAAAAGAAGGTGTCTTTTCGTTATGGAATGGACACTTCCCTTTGAGACTACTTCCTGTACGATCAAGCTTTACATACTCACCAATGAGGTCAGCAATGTTAAGTTTCTCTTTAATCTTTTCTACCGGCGTCGACATGTAGCAATTATACAGAACTACGGAGGTTAATAAAGACTAGCGGACAAGCAATATTTGAGCTACAAAATAAAAGACCCGCGGCACGTCAGTGTCGCGGGCTGCTTTGTGGAAAGATTCCCTTAGGGTCTAACCATGCGATAGAACTTGAGGTCACTTTCCGTATCGAACTTGTAACCACGAAGACCATCCTCAGCCATGGAAAGCGTTTCGATGAGACTCCATGACTTGAGGTCAGGCGAGCCTTCGAGACGATAGGCTGTATCCGGCTGTCCCGACATGAGAATGTTCACGTAAGTGAAACCTGCGGGAGCCAGACTGATACTGACCGTCGCGGGCCACACGTAAGGATCGAGGTTCATGCCGTTAAGCGTCGCACGCGTAATGGGTCCAACAAAACCTGTTGCTGGAATTCCGTTAGCAGCTTGAAATGCTTTGACTCCTGCTTGGGTAAGTTCACCGAAGTAAGGGCTGCCATCCACCTCATACGTCTCGAGGGAAACACCCAAGAACCGTTGCAGGATGAGCACGTCATAACCAACACTGCCGACAGTCAGATTCGTCGCAAAAAGGAATCGTGCAAGCGACCTGACTACGATACCTTGATTGGCATTGTTGATCGTCGGCAGAAGTTGATATCCCAACGCGTCCGTAGCTGTTCCAAAAGAACCACATTCCGCACTCAGGGTTACCCCTGTCGGGAAATTCGTTCCGAGGATACCCGTCACGATGAACTGATGAATCCCCTTCGGAATCTTGATATCGCCATTGAAGACGACTCCGCTTGAAACCTTGTTGTCAAAGGGTATTGCATCAAAGGATCCACCGATCTGCGTGCCATTTTCGTCGGTCAGGGTAATTGATTGAGTGATAGCCCTCTCACCCCCCGACAAATTGAACGCGACAGAAAAATACGGAATTGTGACATCCGTGCCCTCCACGGTTACCGTAAACTTGGCAAGCACAACAGGATTTGTGCTTCCTTGCACCGATGTAGGCGCAGTGGTATTTTGAATGTCGAGCTTTCCTACAACGACGTTGGTATCGATCGTGTAGAAATTTCCACGAATCGGGAACGGAGTTGCAAATGTGACCCGATCAGACAACTCAGTGAAATATCCATCAGCCGCAGCTCCGACGACTTCGAGTCCAACATTTTGCCCTTGGAAGAGCGTGAGATCGGAAGCGAATTGGGCGGAGATGACTACGGTATTGGTCTCACCCTGCGTGAGAAATATCGGGCCCACGAGTATGGGAGAGTGAGGAAGAAATCCAAAAGGACCTCGACTTATCTCCTTCAGGTCACTTCCGACATAAATGCCGGTCATAGGATTTCCATTCCATAGTGAGTTTCCCATTGGTTGCACTGCAAGATACAGCGGCGGAGGGAACTTTTTGTCGCTCTCAGTCACGAGGACCGTGAGCATGGGCACAATAGCCCCCTGGGCAGCCGACATAAGTGGTGGTTGATTGGTCGTCTCCAGGATGGAGAACGTGGTGGCATAGACACGGAGGAAGCTCACAAGAGCCAGGACCAACAATGAGATCTTCATGGTTTTCAGTGAACAGACGTTATAGTGATATTCAAGGCTTCTACGCATAGGCGTAAAAATCAAGAATCTGCCAAATATTATACCATATAATACTACATATAGTCAATCTTCTAGAAGTAACAAAAACCATCACTGATTGTCTGTAAAGAAGCAATATTTAAGCTACAAAATAAAAATCGAGGACCACTAAGGCACTCTTCCTAACACAACCACGAGAAAGGCATCAATGAAACCGAGACAGAGGCTCTTGGGCAAACTCACCTTTCCATAGCCAAAGCAATGTAAACTCGACCATCGTGCCATGAAGGCAACAAAGCCGGCGATGATATGCGTGAGGACCAAAAGCGGCACCAAGAGCTCACGGTTTTGCTTGCCGCACAAAACAGCAAGACCCACCATCAAACCAACAACATACACGATGACCACACGGTCACCTCTATTTAAGGGAATTATTCTCATGGGAGTAGCAAAGAATTCTAGAGATGTAATATCATATATATAAAATAAGTTCAACAACAAAAAACAGCCATCTCTGGCTGTCTTTTGTTAAACGTATATTTTCTAAAACTATTCCTCAATCACCTCTTCCCCTCGTGGTTGTGCTGCTTCAATCATCTTCTGCTTTGGACTTCCCTTAAATCCACTACCAGCAGGGATAAGACGACCGATAATAACGTTTTCCATGAGACCTGAAAGATGATCATCTGAACCACGGAGCGCACTGTGGATGAGAACTCGGTTTGTGTGCTGGAATGATGCAGCTGCCAACCAACTCTTTCGAGAAAGTGAGAGCTCCGTAATACCCATCACTACACCTTCAGTTTTTGCCTTCTCACCACCCGCCTCAACCGCTGTTGCATTCTCATCTTCAAGAAGACCTGAGTCAACGATTTCACCCATTGCGAAGTCAGTAGCTCCTGACTCAACAACTCGCTGTCGTGAGAACATCTGTCGTACGATAATTTCGATATGCTTTCGTGACACTGTTTCTCCCTGAAGTTCATAAATCTTTGAAACTTCCTTAATAACATATTCACGAGCCTTTTCCTTACCACCATACTTGAACACCTCATCAATTTCAGCAGAACCGTCAGTAATGATATCTCCCTTCTTTACATGTTCACCAACCTTAACGAGTGGCATACGCTTGTAATGGAATGAGTATTCAACTTCTGAAGCTCCCTTCTTTGCTTTAGCTCGATCTTCGAGATCAGCGATAACCTTAATGATTTTTTCTTTTCCGAGATCCTTCACTTCAGAAACTGTACCATCAACAGTAGCAACTACTGCAGGATTCTTTGGCTTTCGCTTTTCGAAGATTTCTTCAACTCGAGGGAGACCTGAAGTAATGTCTCCGCCAACAGACGCTGTACCTCCGGCGTGGAATGTACGCATTGTGAGCTGTGTTCCTGGTTCACCGATCGCCTGAGCAGCAACTGTACCTACAGCTTCACCGAGATCAACCGGCTTGTTCTTACCAAGATCAAGTCCGTAACACTTTGCACATACACCTCGAACACTTCGACAAACAAGAGGTGAGCGAACTGCAACTTCACTCACACCTGATTCTTCAATCTTCTGTGAATCCGCCTTTGAAAGAAGGTGTCCCTTCTTAAAGAGAACATTTCCTTTCGCGTCAGCAATATCAGTTGCAAGATTTCGTCCTCGAATGTTCTTTGAGAGAGCGATTTCAATACCTGATGCTGTTTCCTTTCGGATACTAATAGATTCTTTTGTACCACAATCATCTTCCGCAACCATCACGTCCTGTGCCACAACGAAGAGCTTTCGAGTAAGGTAACCGGCCTTAGCAGTGTTAAGTGCTGTGTCAGTAAGACCCTTTCGAGAACCGTGAGTTGTAATAAAGTATTCAAGAGGTGTAAGACCTTCCTTTGAACATGAGAGAATTGGGAATTCAATTGTATCTCCAGAACCTGAAGCAATAAGACCCTTCATACCCGCCATCTGTGTAATCTGAGCAAGAGAACCTCGAGCTCCAGATGTCACCATGTCGTAGACTGATCCCATTTTATTAAGAGAAGCTGGAATGAGTTTTTCAACATCACCCTTAGCCTTGTGCCAAATTTCAACATTCTTTCGAAGTCGTTCTTCTTCTGTAAGGAGACCTTCGTTGTACTGATGCATAACGAGATCTGATTGAACCTTTGCCTTACCAATGATATCGAACTTTCCTTGTGGAATTTGTACATCATCAATACCCCAAGTTGTACCTGAGTATGTTGCGTACTTGAAACCGAATGCCTTTACCTTGTCGAGAATCGCTGGAATAGCATTTACTCCGTAACGACCGATCATGTCATCAATTGATGCTGAAAGTTTCTTTCGATCAATATCTTTATTGATGAATGGGTAATCAACTGGAAGGATCTGGTTGAAGAGGATTCGTCCAACTGTTGTTTCAAAAAGTTTACCTTCAAATTCTGCAAATTTTTCTCCTGCTTCTGGTCGAACCTTAATCTTTGCTCGGAGAGAAATATCACCGAAACTATGTGCGAGAATTGCACTTTCAGGACTTTCAAACACCTTACCTTCCCCCTTATCACCATCAACTGATTTTGTGATCCAGTAACAACCGAGAACAATATCAAGAAGTTTTGAAGCGATTGTAGGATCTCCGTTACCTGGCTTCAAGATGTTCTTATCAGCAGCCATGATTTCCTTTGCTTCCATCTGAGCTTCTGTTCCGAGTGGTACGTGAACGGCCATCTGGTCACCGTCGAAGTCAGCGTTGAACGCTGTACATACAAGTGGGTGAACTTGAATAGCGTTACCTTCAATGAGTACTGGTCGGAATGCCTGAATACCGAGTCGGTGAAGTGTTGGAGCACGGTTCAAGAGAACGTACTTACCAGCAATCACTTCTTCGAGAATTGCCCACACCTCTGGAATACCATCGTCAATGAGACGACCTGCTCCACGAATGTTGAACGCTAATTCTTTCTTCAAGAGTCCTGAAATAACGAATGGTCGGAAAAGTTCCAATGCCATATGCTTTGGAAGACCACACTGGTCGAGAGCAAGTTCTGGACCCACAACGATCACTGATCGTCCTGAGTAGTCAACTCGCTTACCAAGCAAGTTTGCTCGGAAGAGACCTCGCTTACCCTTCAAGTTATCTGAGAGAGATTTGAGTGCTCGCTTCTGTGCCTGTGTACCTGCTGATACTGCACTGTTTCCGTGTCGGATAGAGTTGTCGATAAGGGCATCAACAGCTTCCTGGAGAATACGCTTCTCGTTTCGGAGAATAACGTCAGGGGCCATGATCTCCTTCAACTTCAAGAGACGATTGTTTCGGTTAATAACACGTCGATAGAGATCGTTAACATCTGATGTTGCATAACGTCCTCCATCAAGAGCAACCATAGGTCGAAGTGCTGGTGGAATAACTGGAATTCGAGTAAGGAACATCCATTCTGGACGAGCTCCTGACTTAATCATTGCCTTCAATACTGCAAGTCGCTTATTAATCTTTTCTCGATCAAGTGAACTTGCTTTTTCAAGCTCTTTTTCAAGTCGTTCAACAAGAACCTTAAGATCAGTCTTCTTCAAAACATCGAAGATTGCTTCTGCACCAATTCCTGCTTCAAAGAGTACACCGTACTTCATTGAATACTTATGGAATTGAACTTCATCAAGAACAAGACCTTCATTAAGAGATTCGATCTCTCGACGAGCATTGAGAACGAGTTCCTTCAATGTTTCCTTTGTCTTATCATCCTGTGCTGTTTTTACCTTTGACTTATATTCTGAATCGAGATCCTTAAGGAAACGTTCTTTTTCTTCGTGATTAACCTTCGTAACGATGTATCCAGCAAAGTACACAACCTTTTCAAGTTCTGCTGCTGACATACCCATTACAAGACCAATACGAGATGGCATGTTGCGAAGGAACCAGATATGAGAAACTGGTGTCGCAAGCTCAATATGTCCCATTCGCTCACGTCGAACAATTGATCGAGTTATTTCAACTCCACACTTTTCACAAACAATTCCCTTATAGCGAATACCGCGGTACTTTCCACAGTAACACTCATAATCTCGATCTGGACCGAAGATCTTTTCATCAAACAAACCACTCTTCTCACTTCGCTGTGTACGATAGTTAATCGTCTCAGGCTTTGTAATTTCTCCGAATGACCACTCAAGAATGCGCTCAGGTGAAGCTAGCGACAATCCTACGAGTTCAAAGTCATTTGGTTCTGAATGTTTTTGGTTTATCATGGTAGTCGTTATAATTATTCTTCTCCTGTAAACGCTTCATCTCCCTTTTTCTTAAGCTCGACATCGAGAGCAAGTCCTCTCAAACTCTTAAGAAGCACATTGAATGACGCAGGGATGTTTGGCTGACGCAAACGTTCACCCTTAACAATAGAGTCGAATGCTTGTGATCGTCCGACAATGTCGTCTGACTTGATCGTGAGCATTTCTCGAAGAGTATATGCTGCACCGTGACCCAAAAGTGCCCACACTTCCATTTCTCCAAATCGCTGACCTCCTCCTTGTGCCTTACCTCCGAGTGGCTGCTGAGTAATGAGAGAGTAGGGACCAATAGAACGCATGTGAATCTTATCTTCCACCATGTGGTGAAGTTTCAAGATGTACATATATCCAACTGCAACTGGCTGCTGGAATTCATCTCCAGTTCGGCCATCGCGAAGCTTCATCTTTCCTGAAGCATCAAATCCTGCTTTAACCAATTCTTCTTTGATTTCGGTATCTGTCGCACCTGCAAATGGAGGTACGATAGCCTGATAATCAAGTGTGTTTGCTGCGAGACCCAAGTGGAGCTCGAGAATCTGACCGAGGTTCATACGTGATGGCACACCAAGTGGTGTAAGGATCATGTCGACTGGTCGACCATCTGCCATGTATGGCATATCTTCTTCAGGAAGAATTCGTGAGATAACACCCTTGTTACCGTGTCGTCCAGCAAGTTTGTCACCCACTGAAACGTTTCGAACTTCAGCAACTTCAATGTAAATCTTCTTAATGATTCCTGATTCAAGCTTGTCACCCTTCTCTCGTGAGAATACCTTTACTGAAATAACACGACCTCGCTTTCCACCTTCCATTCGCTTTGAAGTATCTTTTACGTCACGAGCCTTTTCACCGAAGATTGATCGGAGAAGTCGTTCTTCTGGAGTGAGTTGAGTTTCGCCCTTTGGAGAAATCTTTCCAACAAGAATATCGCCTGGTCGAACTTCTGCACCAACTCGAACAACACCGTCTTCTGCGAGGTTCTTGAGCTTTGCTTCACCAACGTTTGGAATGTCACATGTTGTAACTTCAGGACCGAGCTTTGTATCTCGAACGTTAACAACGAATTCTTCAATATGGATTGAGGTAAACTTACTTGCCTTTACAAGTCGTTCTGAAATGATGATGGCATCTTCGTAGTTTGATCCAGACCATGACATGAAAGCAATGAGTGCGTTTTGTCCAAGTGCTACTTCTCCACCATCTGATGTTGAAGTATCAACAAGTACATCACCCTTCTTTACTTTCTGACCAAGAGAAACGATAGGTCGCTGATGGAAAGCAGTGAAACCGTTTGTTCGCTGGAAGTGGATAAGAGAATACTTATGTTCTTGCTTCTTTCCCTTAAGTACCACTTCTCGAGCATCAACAGCAATGATCTCTCCATCTTCTGGAGCAACGAAGATACGTCCTGTATCAACAACAGTTTTCTTTTCAATACCTGTCGCAACAAGTGGAGCTTCTGGAATGACACATGGTGTCGCCTGCTTCTGCATGTTTGATCCCATGAGTGCTCGGTTTGCATCGTCGTGGTTCAAGAATGGAATAAGAGATGTAGCAACTGAGAATGCTTGGTTTGTTGCAACGTCGATGAAGTCAACTTCTTCACGTGGACAAAGACCCGGCTTACCATTCAAACGAACTTCTACTTCGTCGATAGTAATCTTTCCCTTATCGTCACATGGAGTTGCTGCGTGAGCAATCTTAAAGTTTTCTTCTTCAAGTGCATTGAGATATACAATTTCTTCTGTAACCTTGCCTCCCTTTACCTTTGCGTACGGAGTTTCGATCATACCGAAATCGTTGATGCGAGCATATGTCGCAAGACGAAGTACGAGACCGATGTTCGGACCTTCTGGTGTGTGGATTGGACAAAGTCGGCCGTAGTGTGAAGGATGAACGTCACGAACTTCGAAACCAGCTCGTTCTCGTGTAAGACCTCCGGGACCGAGAGCTGTAAGTGTTCGCAAGTGTTCGAGCTCAGCAAGAACGTTTTCCTGGAGCATGAACTGTGAGTTCTGGTTTGTTGTGAAGAATTCCTTAATACGAGCCTGGAGAGGTCGTGGGAATACGAATTGAACTGGCATAGTTACATCAGGGTCGACTGTCGACATTTTGTCCTGAATGTTTCGCTTCATCTGAGTCATACCAACACGAACTTTTTGCTGAAGAAGTTCTCCGGCATATCGCACACGTCGAGAACCGAGGTGATCGATATCATCTTCGATTGCGTCTGGTGTGTTGTTGAGTTCTACAATGTGAGCAATGATAACCGCCAAGTCATCGAGATTAATCGTCTTTCGTTCAAGTGCCTTTTCATCCATAGGCTTCTTGAAACGCTTATTGAAACCAAATCGTCCTACTCGAGAGAGGTCGTAACGATCTGAGTTGAAAATACCACCGATAAATTCCTTAGCATGTTCTGGAGTAGCAATATCACCATCTCGAAGTCGCTTGTAGATTTCTACATATGAGTCATCTGTAGTCTTAGCATGATCCTTAGCAAGAGTGATCTCCATTGCCTGACGTGCCGCTTCATTTCCTTTGAAGAGATCCATGATCACCTCAGTAGATTCAGCACCAAGAATACGAAGGAGTGATGAGATCGCGAACTTTCGCTTCTTATCGATTCGTACATATATAGCACCATCAGCGTCAGACTCAATTTCAGTCCAAACACCTCGTGCTGGGATAATCTTCGCACCAAAGTAATTCTTACCCTTAGTTTCTGAAGCGGTGAAGAAAATACCGAACGAACGAGCAAGCTGAGGAACGATAACACGTTCAATACCATTGATAATGAATGTACCGTGCGGAGTCATCAAAGGGAAGTCAGCAAGGAAAATTTCTTGCTCCTTTGTTGAATCAAGCATCTTATTCTTCAACTTTACCTTTGCCTTAAGCTGACCTTCATATGACAACTTATTAACCTTCGCATAGTTCTCATCGTACTTCGGCTTTGAAAGCTCGAAGCTTGTAAATGAGAGTTCGAACTTTTTCTCAGCGTAATCTCGTATTGGAGAAAACTCTTTGAAACTTTCCTCAAGACCTTTTTCGATAAGCCAATTAAACGAGGTGATTTGTGAATCAACCAAGTTTGGCATCGTCGTCAAAGGCTGTTTGAACCGGCCGAAATATTTTTTCGTGATTTTCATTATTCGGTTATATTATTTCTCACACATTTGAGACCCAAAAGTTATCCACAGTCCCCTTAACGCAAAAATACCTTTCCGGGATGAAAACGTCGGAAAAGGTTGTGGGTTTAAAGGATTGTAGAGCGTGGGTTGCTCAAAAAGGACCAATTTAAGCCTTGTAATCCTTCATGCGGCGGGCGTGACTCAATCAGCTGAAGTTGAGATGAACTCTATAGGAAGACATGATGTTTGTCAACAAAGCTTTCTCTCCTATTCCCCTACAATCTAACTAAATAAAAATAAAGCATGTCATCACCAGTGGTAGCTAGGAACACAGTCTAGCTTTCTGAACAATCCCCAAACGAGTTTTCGTGCCGGGTTTGAGACGTGCGCTTGCAAAGATCTTGACCGGCGCATCAGAGGAATGATGTCCATTACCAAGACCTTTACGGACCGCCTTATCGTGAGCTTGGCGAGATTTACTACCCGCCCGACGAGTGCCATTGTGGTGTCGCTTCATACAACATAAGGGAGAACTGAACTACTTCCGCTAGAATACGATGATAAGCAAAATAAAAAAATGTGTCAAATAAAAATTGGCACTTCTCAGAAGGAGTTGTACCGAACGAGACAGGTAGTCGTTTACCGCCTCAGCGTCTTGTGACCCGGCGCCTGCGCAACGCGACCTCCCGCGAGCTTGGTGCCGGGCTTGATTCTGGTAGTGTGGACGACGGGTGAACCTTTACGACCGTGTGACGACATGGTGAGGAACGGGTTTGGTTATGCTGTTGTTACACTAAGGAGCAATCACGGATATATCAATAGATTTCCTACGCGACTGATCCGGGAAAGTATGGTACGCTTCTTTTTGAAATACGTCAAGGATACCTGGGGAAAGGTGTTATTTACACTAACTTCTCACGGTTTTCTTTACGCCACTCTTCAATGAGTTTGTGATTTCCTGAGAGAAGAACTTCCGGTACACGATATTTTTTCTTTTTATATTCAAATACTTCTGGACGTGTATAGACATCATCACTTGCGGCACGAGTTTCTTCTCGAGAATCAAAGTTTCCAAGAACTCCCTTGATCTGACGAGCCATAACATCAATCACAATCATTGCTGGTAACTCCCCTCCTGTAAGCACAAAAGGACCAACTGAAATATCTTCCATTTTAAATACCTTCTTGATACGAGCATCGATTCCCTCATAGCGACCACATACAAAAATAATATCAGTGTACTTTGTTACTGTGACCTGAGCGTATTCATTAGTAAGTTGTGCACCTCCTGGAGAAAAGAAGATTATCTTCACTTTCTTTTTATTACCCTTAGCTTTTTCAATTGCTTTAATGACAGGTAATGCTTCAATTACCATACCAGGTCCCCCTCCATATGGCTTATCATCCACTCGTCGATCAGCATATGAAAGCTTTTTCTTTCCTTTTGTAAGTTTCGGAAGAAAGTCTCGAGGATTATAGAATTTAAAACGAATCTTCTTATCTTCCTGAGCACGCTTTAAGATAGACTCATTGAGATATGAGTCGAGGGACTGAGGAAATAGTGTAACGATATGAAATGTGATCATACAAAAAATCGTAATAGTATAATATCACGATTTTTTGTATTTGTAAATATTTCTTCCTAACTAAATTTAGATCTTCAAGTCTGCCATTGCTTCATCGAGACTCTTTGAAGCTTTATCTGCCGACATCCCTCCAGCTGCTCCCTCACCTCCTGCTGGTTCGTTAATCTTAAGATTAACTCGAGAATTGTTCTTCATACCAACTACACGGAGAAGTGTTCGTATTGCCTTTGCAGTATTTCCCTGTCGGCCAATAATCTTACCCATGTCAGCTGCGTTTACTTCAAGAGTCATGAGTACCCCCATCTCATCAACTGTTCGATTAATCTTCACGTCGTTCGGGTTATCTACCAAAGCTTTGATGGTGTAATCTAAGAATTTTGTATCTGCTTCCATGTAAGTATATTAATCTGCTAGTACGGTATAATTCTACCCCACACGAGGGGTACGTCAAACGAGTTTGTACACAGGCTATGAGAACTTTAGCTTATGCAGCAGGTGCTTCTACTGGGGCTTCAGCTGCCGGTGCAGCGGGTGCAGCAGCTACTGTTTCAGCTGGAACATCCTTCTTGATAGGAGTCTTCTTTGGGAGGGCGTTGACCTTCTTACCTGAAATCACCTTTCCATGAACAAGAAAATTATGGAGAGTATCAGAGAGTTTAGCTCCCTTTGAAATCCAGTACTTGATCTTTTCTACATCGAGCTGCTTTACATCATTTTTGATGCGAGCATCGTATGAACCAAGCACTTCTACATACTTTCCACTCTTAGGTCCGTTCTTTGAATCAGTAAGAACTACACGAAACTTTGGTTCGTGTATTCGTCCAACGCGCTGTAATCGAATCATTAACATGAGGGCTATACTACCAGACAGCTAGAAAAAAGGCAAGATATATGCTAGCCTTAGGCTATAAATGAAATTATCTATAGTAGAGGGCGTTATATCAACGACAAGTAAAGGTTTCGGCTTTATTGAAGATCCAGAGAACGCAGACAAAGACATATTTATTGAGGTTGGTAATCTCAATACAGCACTTAATGGTGACACTGTTAAGGTTAAGGTGCATGGAACTCTCAGCCCTAAAGGAAAAACAGGCGAGGTTGTTGAAGTGGTAAGTCGTGCCAAAGAACTTTTTGTTGGAACGGTAACTCTAGAAAAAGGAGCTATCGTAGTTGTCCCGGATGATAAGAGAATGTATGTATCTATTAGTATTCCAGCAAAAAATACTCCTACTGAAGTTAAAAACGGTGATAAAGTATATCTTCAGCTTTCTCCATGGACAGATCCGAAACAAAATCCTCAAGGGACAATCCTTCGAGTACTCGGACAAAAAGGTATCAATGATGTTGAAATGGAGTCGATCGTACTTGAAAAAGGATTCGACACTAAGTTCCCTGCTGGAGTTGAAAAAGAAGCCCACGAAATCGAAAAAAGAAAGCAACAATCTCTCGACGAAGAGCTCAAGACTCGCCGAGATATGCGCTCAACCCTTACACTCACTATCGACCCATTTGATGCAAAAGACTTCGATGATGCAATCTCTTTTGTTGATCACAAAGATGGTACATATGAGATAGGGGTTCATATTGCTGATGTGTCATATTACGTCACTGAAGGCTCAGCACTCGATAAAGAAGCTATCCATCGAGGTTGTTCAATCTACCTTGTCGACCGAACAATTCCGATGCTTCCTGAAATTCTTTCAAACGATGTATGTAGTCTTAATCCAGGATCAGATAAACTCGCTTTTTCAGCCGTCTTCACCATGAATGATCAAGGTGCGGTACTCAAGCGATGGTTTGGTCGCACAGTTATTAATTCCGCATTTCGTTTTACCTATGAAACAGCTCAGGCTGTCATTGATGACAAAACCTCATCAGATCACGAACATGCAAAAGTAAGTAATCCTGTAGAGGGACTCAAATATCGACCAGAACTTCTCAAACTCAACACTATTGCCAAAATTCTCCAGAAAGAAAAGTTTGCAAAGGGTGCAATTGAATTCGAACAAGACGAAATCAAATTCAAACTTGATGCACACGGTAAACCAATTGGAGTGTATCGTAAATCACGCCTTGATACCCACAAACTTGTTGAGGAATACATGCTCCTCGCAAACCGAGAAGTGGCAAAATATATTTCTGATGAAATTATTCGCAAGGGTCATAAACATGCAGCTTCGGTATACCGTATTCACGATGTACCTGACAAAGAAAAGATTCTTGATCTTTCTCTTTTTGCCAAAGCACTTGGGTATGATCTGCACGTAGGAGAAAAGGGTGTCACTGTACATGCCCTCAAGAGTCTCATCAAACAAGTTGAAGGAACTCCTCACGAATCACTCATCAAGACAGCAACTGTACGTTCAATGCAAAAAGCTATCTATTCAACCAAGAATATCGGGCACTTTGGACTCGCTTTTGAATTCTATACACACTTCACTTCCCCAATCCGTCGTTACCCCGACCTCCTTGTTCATCGCATTCTTGAGAATCATTTGAAACACAATAAGTTTGGTGATAAAGAAATGGCGATCTTCCAACATATCGCTGATAAATCAACACAACGTGAAATCTCTGCAGCTGAAGCCGAGCGTGCTTCAATCAAACTCAAGCAAGTTGAATACATGGCGGACAAAGTCGGTAAAGAATTCGATGGTACCATCTCAGGTGTTACTGAATGGGGTATGTACGTTGAAGAAAATGAATCAAAGTCTGAAGGAATGATCAAGCTTCGTGACTTGAGTGATGACTTCTATAGTTTTAACAAGAAAACATATTCTCTCATTGGTCAGAAGACAGGTAAAACCTACACCCTCGGTGGTCCTGTTCGCTTTAAAGTTGTCGCGGCTGATCTCGATAAAAAAGTACTCGATTTTGTACTTGTACCATAAGCACTACTAAAGAACAGTCTCTGACGAAGTTGCAACTTCCTCCACAGTTGATACAGGCTCAGGAGTTGGGGTTACTTCTTCAATTGTTGTTACAGGAGCTGGAATTACTTCCTCAGTAGTTGTTGCAGGGGTTTCAGACGACACTTCAGGTTTTACCAACTCAACTAAAGTAGTAGTACCAACATCTATTGCTACAGGTGTCGTTGTAGATGTATCTGGTATGACGACAATTTCTGGAGTAGCCACAGTGTTACTTACAACATTTGCGCTGCCGCACTGTCCCATTCTCTTAAACCAATCACCGTTACGGATAGTAAAACAGTATGTATCTCCTGTTGCTTCATCTTTCATTTCAATACCACCAGCTGACAAACTCTTAGTTGTAACATTATTACTTATTACCTTATCAACTTCTATCGTAGAAGTTGCTGTATACGTCATATGACCCTTAAGAAAATCTATCTGTGACTGGAGTTCCTGCATCCCCTTTACAATATATGGAATAACTTGAGCATACAGAACTGATTTAATTCCACTAGCATCTGTTCTCACGAGTTCAGGAAACACTCGTTCAACATCCTGAGCCAAGAAACCAACCTGTTGATCAGAATCAGGATTTGATTTCCAATTAAAATACACTGATCGTAATGTGAGAAGTTTACCTAACGATGATTTTGGTAGTTCTGTTATATTCGTTTTGAGATTTTCATCAGATGTACATGAGAAACCTGTACCAGCAACAACAGTACACTGAGTACCTCCTGACCCTTCAAAACGTGCCACGTTGGTCGTTGTGGTTGTTGAAACATGAAGGCGATATAAAGGAGACGCTATTCCAATACCCAAACTTCCACGAGCTGCAGAAGTACCTTCATCAACATAGTCTGAATACAAGACATTACCGATATTCATACCATTCGATCGATTAGTAAATCCTGTACCCGCACCAATTAAAATATTATTTGATCCAGTTGTAAGATTGTTACCTGCACTAGAACCAATTACCACATTACTACTTCCTGTATTAATATCGTCCGCAGCAGAAGAACCGATGACAACATTGTACCCACCGGAAGAAATATACTCTCCCGATTCACTACCGATGGCCACGTTTCCTTTTCCTGAAGTCAGACGAGTTAGTGCCTGATATCCAATAGCAGTAGAATTGTAATTATACCCAGACCCTATACCAGCCATTGCTTCATACCCTATTGCCACCGAATAATTACCTGATCCACTTTCGAGATTATTTGCTGCGTATGATCCTACAAATACCGCACTATTAGGTACATATGTCTGGCTTGTATTATTACTATATATGTTATCACCAATCAAAACACTATAACCATTACCGCTGTCGAGATACGGTGCCACATTATCTCCTACCAAAGTCATACCATACATACTACTAGTAATAGAACCTAACCCTGTCCTTCCTATTAAGGTTACATCTTGTTCTGGAAAAACTCGAAAAACAGGACTTGATGAAGCAGTTATAAAGCTTCCATTTGTTAACTCTAATCTTCCACTGACCGTTGTTGTTCCAACAACAGCTAGAGCTGATACAGGTGAAGTTGTTCCTATACCCAAAAACCCAGTCACTGTTACATCATCTGAGAATGAAGTATCTCCAGAAAACGAAGCTCCTGTTACAGAAGGACTTGCGATTGTTGAATTAGAAATTGTAGCACCGCTGATGTTTGATACGTTTGCAGTAATTGCCTGACTTATCGAACGACGATCTGAATCATTCTGTCGTGTTTGATGAGCTCGTAATGCAGTAAGTTCGTTTCGAAACTGTTGCATCGCCATAGCATCAACCGTATTAAATACTTGCGTAATTGGTGATACGTAAATTGGTTTTTCTATTTCCCGTACTAACGTCTCACGAATCACAGTTGTTGTAGCGTATAACACAGGAGAGGTAGACGAAGCTGTACTTGTCGCACTTAAATCACTCAATATCGCTTGAGATGTCTGTAGAGCACTAACGGTATTTGCTACAGAAGCAGCAGATCCTTCTGACAATACATTACGTACAACACCGAATATAGATGTGATTTTTTTACCAAGATCTTCAAATGAAAAAGCATGGGTAACGGATGGTACAAGACACACGACCATTGCAATAGCTACAACTCGACGTATCAACTTTGTATTATTAAATATTCTCATATAATTTTAGAGCTTCTTACTAACAATAATACCATACGGCTCTACACCGAATCGATGTGGATATCTATTTCGCTACCTTTACTGCTTCATCAAATTGAATTGAAAGAAGTTTTGATCCCCCATCAGCTCCCATAGTTACTCCGTAGAGGGTTCCGGCACGTGACATTGTTTCGCGGTTATGAGTAATGAGAATAAGCTGAGAATACTTCGCGAGACTTTCGATCATGTCTCCATATTTTCGAGAATTAGCTTCATCGAGTGCTGCGTCTGTTTCATCAAGAATGATAAATGGAGGTGGATTTACTTGAGAAATAGCAAAGAGAAGTGCAATCGATGTCAGTGCTCGTTCTCCACCTGAAAGCATCATAAGACTTTTTACTTTCTTTCGTGGAAGATTTACCGCAATCTCAATCCCCTCTCGACCATCTTCATCTTCAGTATTCTCAGGTAGCGGTGCCTCATCATCAAGAAGAACGCTAAGATCTGTGTCACTTTTCTTACGTTTCTTCTCTCGAATCACCTGAAGCTCAGCAGAACCTCCCCCGAACATAAGCGAGAAGAAATGAGAAAACTGGGCATTGATTTTGAGAATCCCCTCTTTGAATTCAAGATCGAGACGAGTGTCGAGATCAGCAATAAGATTTTCAAGAGACTGCTTGGCTAAAACAAGGTCAGTAAGTTCTTTCTCAAGAAATGCATCACGTTCTTCTACTTCTTTGCATTCCTTAAGTACATCATCAGCGTTACCTGTTCCTGAATCTTCAATACGGATTTTAAGTTTTTCAAGTACACGTTTACGATCCTCCTGAGCTTGTCGAGGTTCGACAAAATGAGGATCAACAACAATACTCTTTACGTCAACCGCCTCTCGTCCTGCAAGAATATATGCTTCATTAAGTTCACGCTTGTACGCATCCTCTTCAAGAGAAATCCGTTCACTGCGACCATTCAATGTATTAAGAATTGATCGTACTTCATTCTGGCGGGCAATAATACGAAACACTTCCTTTTCAGCATCACGATTTGAATCTTTTTCTCGTTCAATAGAATCTTTGAGGACTGCGTAACGATGACCAAGTTCTTTTTCACGAACTTCCGCATTCTCACTTTGAGCAGTAAGTTTTTTCTTTGAATCTTCAAGTTTGTTAATTTCAGCTTCAGTGGTAACACCCTTGTCAGTCGGTGCTGTCGTAGTTTTATGAAGAGAAATAAAACCAAAGAGTAATTCTTTGATACTTCCAAAAATACTCTGAAGCTCTTCAACTGACTTCTTTTCAAAAGAATGTCCAATGTGTTGGTCAACTTTACGAACGATTTCTTCAACATCCTTGAGGTACACAGTTTTAGAATCCTCACGTGCCTGCTGTTCTCTTTCTTTTGCAATGACGCGCTTAAGAGCTCCAATTTCTCCATCAATCTGACCAAGTTCACGTGTATACCCATCTCGTTCACGTCGAATATCAGCAAGTGCCTTTTCAAGAGCAATTACTTCATTACTTGTACCATCTTTGTTTTTTGATTTCTCGAGTACAGATCGAGCGTGTTCAAGTTCTTTATCAAGCCGAGCTAATTCATGTGCTGGTTGTGCTTTTTCTTTAGCGATAGTATTTTTCTCACGAGCCAAATATATTTCTTCACGTTTAAGATATTCACGATATAGGCCTCGCAATTCTTCTCGCATTTCACGAACTTTCTCCGCTTTTTCTACCTGCTTTTTGAGAAATTTGAGATGTGGAGCAATCTCCTTTCGAAGTGACTCAACTTGCTCCATATTTTCTTCTGTTTTCTCGAGCTTACGAATACTTTCCTGCTTTTTATAGTGATAGACCTTGAGACCAAGAGCATCTTCGATCATCTCACGTCGTTCATGCATGTTTGCTGAAAGAATTCGATCAGCTTCACCTTGAGAGATAATATGATGACCTGACGCGCCAATATGTGCTCCAGCAAGAAGTTCGATGACATCTTTAAGACGAACTTGGCTACCATTAATGAGATACTCATTAATTCCATCTCGATGAACAAGACGTTCAATTGTTACTTCATCAAAATCAATATTGAGAATTCTCTTCGCATTATCAAACACAACCTTGACCGAGGCACGATTCACACGACCAGCTTCAGCGCTGCCATTGAAAATAAGATCTTCTCCCCGCTTACCACGCATCGATTTGATTGATTGCTCTCCAAGTACAAAACGAAAAGCTTCCGCGACGTTTGATTTACCAGAACCATTTGGTCCTACGATTGATGCGATGGGAGAAGTAAAAGAAAGCGTTGCCTTTTTGGCAAACGACTTGAATCCAGAAATCTCGAGTGACTTCAAATACATGGCACTATTTTAGCATATAAATAAACTTGTCTGATGATTTCAAATAATATTTGACATACATAAAATATCATGTAATGATACTCTTTAGAAAATTAACCTCAGTCGTAATTACGATTCACATTTCAGATATGAAATCTCGTATTTGGTCTCTTCTCATCCTGATACTGTTCCTCATTGCGTGCACTGTAGGTGCACTTCAATTACACCAGTGGGCGCAGAATGATCCAGAGAACAGCGAAACACCTCTCGGAATTTGGTGGATGTTTCTCTTTTTTGTTGGAGGGGGTATTATCGCAGAAACATGCAACCTTATTACATTCATCAGAGAATCACGTAAACGTCGTAGTCAAACAGCACTTTAGTTTTGAAAATTTTTATTTACCACCCCTTCACTTCAAGTGCCTTCTCGGCCGCTTTTTGTTCTGCTTCTTGTTTTGAGAGTCCTGCACCAGTCGCTATTTGTACATCACCGAGAAATACAGCAAGAGTAAATTGCTTACTATGATCTGGTCCTGTTTCCTTAAGTGTCTTATACGACGGTGTAATACCATGAACCTCCTGAGCTTTTTCTTGAAAACGACTCTTTGCATCAAGCCATAGTTTCTTCGCTACAATCTCTTCAATATCAATGACCTCAAGAATGTGTTGAGAAATAAAATTTGCAGCAGCTCCATATCCTTGATCAACGTAGATAGCGCCGATAATAGCCTCAATTGCATCAGCGAGAATAATGCCACGAGCACGACCATTGTCACGTGATTCACCACGAGAAAGAAGGATGTAATTATTAACCTCAAGATACTGGGCTACTTTTGAAAGACTTACTGTATTCACAATAGCCGAACGATACGCGGTCAAATCACCTTCTGCATGACCAGGGTATTTTTGAAAAAGGAAAAATGTTACTACAAGTTCAAGTACTGCATCTCCAAGAAATTCAAGACGTTCGTTATGTTCCAAACCAAGTCCTTTATTTTCATTTATATATGAACGATGCGTACATGCACGTCGAAGAATAGCCTTATCCTTAAAGGATACGCCTATTTTTCTCTCTAATTCTTCAAAATTTACATATTGCTTCATGTATAAGATGACTATACCAAACTACAATCCTTATGTCCTACTTAACCACCTTCTCCTTGGCAGTTTTTTTCTCGGTAAGTAACATCACTGCTTTTGTGACAATCGGAAGAATGTCGTTATAGAAATTGAGTTCAAGAATATCAGTGAGACGAAACCATCGAGCATCATCTAGTCCTCCACTTGTACCAAGAGTGATCTGATCAAAATTAGCCTTTCCTAGATAGTAGTGTACCTGCTTACGAAGTTTTCCTTTCTCAGGATCAGAAGCAATATATTCATTACTTCCCAAGTCTTCGATAATCTCAATATCAAGACCCATCTCTTCTTTGATCTCACGAATAGTTCCGGCTGGTACATCCTCGTCAGGTTCTATCTTACCTTTTGAAAGAGTCCAATGTCCGAATACATCATGTACAAGTGCGAGATATATTTCTCCTTCATTGTGAGCATACACCACAGCACCTCCAAGTTTCTGAATTGGCATCTTCTCATATGGAATATCAGGAATCTTTACTTTCTTTTTGCGAGGAGCTGCATCTTTACCTGGTTCACCGAGTTCTTTATACACTGATCCAAGTACACCGTTAATGAACTTACTACTATTTTCACCACCGAATGTTTTAGCAAGTTCGATTGATTCATTGATCGCTACTTTTGCAGGAACTTCATCACGATTAGCAAAAATGAGTTCATACAAACCAAGACGAAGGATATTACGATCAACAGGAGAAATTTTGTCGAGAGGCCAATCTGGAGCAGCTTTTTCAATGACATTATCAAGATCAGGTCGTTTAGAAATTATATTCTTTGCAAGATCTTCGATAAAAGAAAAGTCGCCCATACCAGGAGCATACTCCTCTGCATTGCGGGCGACAATTTTCTTTATTTCTTCATCATGGCGACCTCTGAAATCCCACTCAAAGAGTGATTGTAGAACTACGGAGCGTGAGAGATGTCGATTTGCCATATTTTTGTGAAGATCTTCTATAAAACCCAACCTGTCATCTATCGTGCTACTGTTGTTTCTTTTGCTTTTGCCTTATTGAGCTTCTTATCAACTGCAGCTTTCATATCAACTACCATTCTCCCTTTATAATACCCACATTGACCACACATAACGTGAGAGCGGTGCAGAGCAGCGCAATTTGAACACTTTGAAAGACGAGCATCACTCAAAGCGTGATGTGATCGTCGATTGTCTCGGTGAGCCCGAGTAGCACGCATTCTGTTTACCATATACCCGCCAGTATACATTAATTTCCCATAAAGGCAAGAGGTTACAGGCCATATACGGTATAAAGAGAATATCTGTAAAATTAATAAAAATTTGGCTCATTCAATCTCGAAGAATGTCGAGCCGATGCAAAACGGTCCCAAAACTTTCTTGTTCCGGACCAGAGAGGTATTTCAGATAGGCGTTGGCCGCCTGAATGAACCCCTCCCTGTGATTTGCAAAACACCACCGCATAAAGACCTCAAGAGGAACTGGGCGTGCCCAGATGTAATCTCCATCAGGCTCCCTGCGCCAATCAGCTTGATTGATGTCAGGGAAAACATGTGAGGTTGCGGTCGGCAATGTCGTGAAGACTGGCGTAATATTGCTTACCCGCCACTCCGTGACGAGAAAGAAATACTTGGTGTGACTCGCGTAACTGCGATCACAAAAGGCTTCCGAGGAACTGATGACCGAGACACCTGTCTCGTTCAAGAGCTCTCTCGCTAAACAATGTTGAGGAGATTCTGACTCCTCCTTCATCCCCGAACCTCCGGGAAGTTTGACCTCATCGGTGAACCGGCTACTTGTAACCCCGATTACCGTCCATGTGGCGCCAATCTTGGCAAACATGGCCCCGGCGGCAAAAAACGTCGACGAATCCTTTTTCTTTGATTTCATTGGCATCCTTACTCATGGAGAACCTTAAAAAATCACACGAATACATCGTGCGCGTGAGTGTTTGAAAATCACATCAAGGTTCTAGCTAAAATGACTATACTACATAATATAAATATAGTCAATATCTCTATTCTAAACCTATACTACATCAATTTTGAGCAAGGAAATTAGCCAAAAATGAGCGTCGATGAACAACTGACACTCCTTTGTTTCTCAGAGCTGTATAGTGGTTTTTAGTACCATATCCTTTATGCACTTCAAACCCGTATCCTGGATATTTTTTTGCCAACTGTGTCATCTTGCGATCACGAAGAACCTTCGCAACAATGGAAGCAAGAGCAATAGCAAGCTCTTTTTCATCTCCTTTTATAATCGTTGTTTGATGTAAGTATTGTGCTGGTGCCTTAAGTCCCCCATCAAGAAGTACGTGAGATTTTTGGGGTGACACTTTGAGCTTCGTAAGCGACGTACTTAAAGCAGACCGAATCGCATAGGAAAGACCTTTTGAGTCAATTATCTTTTCACTGACAAATGTCACTTTTGTTTTCAGTAGTCCCTTTTTCTCAGCATCATATATTCGCTTGAACCACTCTTCTCTCTGTCGTTCAGAAAGTTTCTTTGAATCTTTAAAATTCTTAAAACTCAGTGCAATTCTTGGTACGAGTAAAACACACGCCCCAACAGCAACGGGACCGGCGATAGGGCCACGACCAACTTCATCAATACCAATAAGATACATATCTATTACTACTGCACAATAACTGTCATTAAATTATTACTGAATCCAGGGCACTGCTGCGATGTAATTTTTCCATCAGTGTTATATGCATATAGGATATTAAGACCTGGACAAACTCTTCCTCCTTGCGGAGAACTCATCCACCAACAATTATTTCCTGTACCTGTACCAGGAGCACCAACTGGTGGT
Organism: Candidatus Tayloriibacteriota bacterium; assembly: GCA_016215455.1. GTDB lineage: Bacteria > Patescibacteriota > Minisyncoccia > Phycocordibacterales > PALSA-1337 > JACRJP01. Next base: position 207,606 of record JACRJP010000004.1, read on the forward strand.
CCCTTATCTGATGTCGTATCACAGTAAGCGAAACCGTAATAACGCCATACTGTTGGACCTGCCTCATTACTCACTGGATCAACCGGTACCTTAGACATATATTTTGGAACCAGAGCACTTATAAAACTAGCAGTCCAATCACCAGCTACCGCTGCTGAATATGCCCCGAGAGGAGGATATGCTCCATTATTATCCGATTGATATAAAGCGATAGCATTTCTAATCTGAGTCAGATGCTGTATTCGTAATGCATCTCGAGAACGAGCACGAGCCTGTGTTAGTGATGCAAGTACTACTGATGACAAAAGACCGATTATTGAAATAACAACAAGAAGTTCTATTAATGTAAAGCCCGCACTTTTCCGAGTTTGTATTTTCATTAGACCAATTCTAACATAATCATATATACTATAGACATATGTCTTCGCGATTTATCCATCTCCACACCCACAGCCACTACTCTCTCTTGAATGCGCTACCAAAAATCGATGAACTCATTGATGAAGCAAAGAGCTATGGTATGCATGCACTCGCATTGACTGACGCAGGTAATCTCTACGGAGCGGTTGAATTCTACAAAACATGCAAAAAGAAAGAAATCAAACCCATTATCGGCATTGATGCATACGTTGCAGTACGTTCACGTAAAGATATGCAGGCGGGTATCGACAATCGCCGTAACCGACTTGTTCTTCTCGCTAAAGACTACAAAGGATATCAAAATCTTGTAGCGCTTGTTACTCTTTCACACCTTGAAGGTTTCTACTACAAACCTCGTATCGATGCCGAGCTTATTGAAAAATATTCCGAGGGACTTGTGGCTATCGCTCCTTCATTCTCAAGTGACATCAGTGCTGCTCTCAAAGCAAAAGACATTGAAAAAGCAAAAACACTCATCGCTTTTTACACCAAGGTATATGGTCATGAAAATTTTTATATCGAAATTACCCGACACCCTGAAATTGATGGACATGAAGGTTTGATGAATCAACTCATTAAACTAGCGGGAGAAACAGGGACACAACTCGTTGCGGGACATGATATTTATTATCTCAAACCAGAAGATAAGATTGCTCGAGAAACACTAACCCTCGTAAATACTCACGGAGATATCAGTGAGCGAGTTAATACTGATAACGATGATGACTACTCTTTCATTTCTCCTCTTGAAATGGAAAAACGCTTCATGGATATTCCTCAAGCGATCGCTAATACCGTAAAAATTGCGGACATGTGTAATCTTGATCTTACGCTTGGTAAATGGATTTTTCCAAACTATATTGTCGAAAGTGGTCTCTCATATGACGATGAACTTCGTCGTATTGCTTATGAAGGTATTCCAAAACGAGGGCTTGAGCCAACACCAGAAATTGTTGAGCGACTTGAATATGAACTTAAGGTCATTAAAGATAAGGGATACCCTCAATATTTTCTTGTAGTATCAGATCTCCTCAAATACGCTCATGACCACGGAATCCTCACCAACATTCGAGGTTCAGTTGCTGGTTCACTCACCACATATGTAACAGGAATTACCAATGTAAATCCACTTGAATACAAACTCCCCTTTGAACGATTTCTCAACCCTCAGCGACCTTCAGCACCTGATATCGACATGGACTATGCCGATAACCGTCGAGACGAAATAATTGAATACACCCGCAAGAAATACGGATACGATAAGGTGGCTCAGATTGGTACATTCGGTACCATGATGGCCCGCGGTGCTGTTCGTGATGTCTCTCGTGCTATGGGCTACGACTATGAAGTTGGTGACCGAATATCAAAACTCATTCCAATGGGTGCACAGGGTTTTCCAATGACAATTGATCGAGCACTTGAAGAAGTAAACGAATTAAAAGAAATCTATGAAAAAGATGAGACTGCAAAGCGTATCATCGACATGGCAAAAAAGATTGAAGGTTGTGCTCGTCACATCTCTGTTCACGCAGCTGGAGTGGTGATTGCTCCCCGCCCTCTCATTGAATATGTACCTCTGCAGTACGATACAAAAGGTGAACAAAAGATTATTACTCAATACGACATGCACGCTGTAGGTGAAGATGGTATCGGACTTCTTAAATTCGACTTTCTTGGTATCAAAAACCTTTCAATTCTTGCTGATGCTGTTGATCGTGTAAAAAAGATTGAAAAAATCGATGTCGACATTGAAAACATTCCTCTCGATGATAAAAAAACATTTGAAATGCTTGCTCGTGGCGAAACGATCGGCCTTTTCCAGTTGAACGGAAGTGGAATGACCAAATTCCTTGTTGAACTCAAACCTTCAACAATCCACGATATCAATGCTATGGTCGCCCTCTATCGACCAGGACCGATCGAATCAATTCCTCAATATATTGAACGAAAACACGACCCATCAAAAATCGAGTTCCTTGATCCACGGATGAAAACTATCCTCGAACGTTCATATGGTGTTATCACCTACCAAGACGACGTTATGATGATTGCTATCGAACTCGGTGGATATTCTTGGCTTGAAGCTGACAAGCTCCGTAAAGCGATGGGTAAAAAGATTCCAAAAGAAATGGAAGAACAGAAAGGAAAACTTTTTGATGGTCTCATAAAAAATGGCATGAAGGAAGCGAAAGCTAAAAAACTCTGGTCGCTCATTGAACCATTCGCAGCGTACGGATTCAACAAAGCTCACGCTGCAAGTTATGGTCGTGTTGCCTACCAAACTTCATATATGAAGGCGAACTTCCCTGCTATATATATGTCTGCAGTACTCACCGCCGACTCAGGTGATGTAGAAAAGATTGGTGAAATAATCACAGAATGTAAGCGTATGGGTATTCCGATTCTTCCACCAGACGTTAATGAAAGTTTCAGTCAGTTCACTGTGATCCGAGGAGAAATTAATCCTACAACTGGCGAAAAAGAAAAAGACCGTATTCGTTTCGGACTTGTTACTATCAAAAACTTCGGACAAGGTATTGCTACTGCCATCATTGATGAACGTAAAAAAGGTGGGGCCTTTACCTCACTCATCAACTTCCTTGATCGAGTCAAAGATCGTAACCTTAATAAAAAATCTCTCGAATCACTCATCAAAGCAGGAGCACTCGATTGCTTTGGAGTTGAACGTGGAAAACTTCTTGGAAATATTGAAACTCTCCTTAATTACAACAAAGAGCATGATCGAACTCCAGCAGGACAAGATTCTCTCTTTGGTCTCATGTCTGACACATCAACTCTCCCAACTCTCAAACTTGCTGATGTCCCCCCTATCTCGCCTCGCGAAGCTCTCGTCTGGGAAAAAGAACTCCTTGGTCTCTATATTTCAGGTCACCCTCTCGATCGCTATCGAGCAATTATTGAGAAGCGCGATATGAACATCGTCAAAGCAAAAGAATTACTCACTGATGGTAAAGAGGTTATTTTTGCTGCAATCATAGAAGAAATAAAACCTATTATGAGTAAAAAAAGTGAGATGATGGCATTCCTCCGACTTACCGATTTCACTGGTTCAATCGAGTCAGTTATCTTCCCCAAACTCTTCACCCAATACAAAAATCTCATGGTTGTCGACAAATGTCTTGCTATCAAAGGAAAGATGTCAGAACGTAATGGTCAGAAAAGTATTATTATCGACAAACTTCAAGAACTATAGCGTCTCTACCAAAATAGGCTATTTTTTGATATAGTCATGCGTATGAATACACATGAAGAACTTCCACAGATCCGCCATTCTTTGGCGCATTTGTTAGCTGCCGCAGTCCAAGAACTCCACCCTGGGACCAAAAACACCATCGGCCCTGCTATTGACGATGGCTTCTACTATGACTTTGAATTCATGTCCCCTATTTCAGACAAGGAACTCCCTGCTCTTGAAAAGAAAATGCGATCACTTCTTCCAACATGGAAAGAATTTACTCACAAAGAAATTTCAGAAAAAGAAGCTCGAGAATATTTTAAAGATAATCCTTACAAACTTGAATTAATTGAAGAAATCACAAAGAAAGGTGAGAAAATTACCCTCTACACGAGTGGTACTTTTACTGATCTTTGTCGTGGTGGTCATGTAGGATGTCCTGCAAAAGATATCAGAGCAGATGCATTTCGTCTCACTCGAATAGCTGGTGCCTACTGGCGAGGTGACGAAAAAAATACCATGCTCACTCGTATATATGGTCATGCATTCGAGACGAAAGAGCGACTTGATGATTACGAAACAATGCAAGAAGAAGCAAAAAAACGCGATCACAAGAAACTCGGTCGTGAACTTGGTCTCTTTACCATCTCACCTCTTGTTGGAGCAGGACTTCCTCTCATGCAACCAAAAGGTATGGTTATCAGAAAAGCGGTAGAAGACTATCTTTGGGAACTTCATAAAGTACGCGGCTACCAGCGTGTTTGGACTCCTCACATCGCAAAGGAAGAACTGTATATCACATCTGGTCATGCTGCAAAATTTGGTGATGAACTTTTCCGTGTCCAAGGTAAAGATGAGAAATTCATTATGAAACCGATGAATTGTCCTCATCACATGCAAATCTTTGCTGATAATCAATTCTCATACCGACATATGCCGGTACGCTACTTTGAACCTGCAACAGTCTATCGTGATGAGAAGACAGGGCAACTCGGAGGACTCACTCGTGTGCGTTCTATCACCCAAGATGATGGACATCTCTTCTGCCGTGTAAGTCAGATTAATCAAGAAGTAAGTGCTATCGTCGATATCATTCGAAATTTCTACACAACCATCGGTCTCATGAATGACTACTGGGTAAGTCTCTCTGTACGTGGAGATGATAAAAGTAAGTACCTTGGAACAGATGAGGCTTGGGAAACAGCTGAAGCAGCACTCGAACAAGCAGCAAAAGATAATAAACTCAACTACAAGCGAGTTACCGGCGAAGCTGCATTCTACGGACCAAAACTCGACTTCATGTTCAAAGATGCAATTGGTCGTGAGTGGCAACTTGGAACTATCCAATGTGACTTCAACCTTCCTGAACGCTTTGACCTTTCATTTATCAATGAAAAAGGTGAGAAGGAACGACCGGTAGTCATCCACCGTGCTATATCAGGATCACTTGAACGATTCCTTGGAATTATCATTGAACACTTTGTTGGCAAGTTCCCTCTCTGGCTTTCACCTGTACAAACTCGCATCATCCCTATCGGTGAAGCACATCATGCGGAAGCAATACGTATTCACGATATGCTCTCAGCTCTCGATATCCGTTCAGAAATCGACTTGAGCCATGACAACTTTGGTAAAAAGGTTCGAGCAGCAAAAACAGAACACATTCCTTATTTCATTATCATTGGAGATAAAGATATTGCTGCAGGAAAAATAACTCTTGAAAGTCGTGATAAAGGCCAAATTGGACAAATATCACCTGAAGAATTGGTAGCAAAACTAACTCAAGAGATTAAAACTCGAGCACTTTAGCAGATAAAATTCTGATAAAGTTTTTATAAAAATCCCCATTGTGAATGTACGCTGGGGATTTTATAATTGTCCTATTATTAATTAACTCCATAACTCATGCTCGAAACTGAACCAAAATATTTTACTGATTTTAGAAAGATTGTACTCACAAGATTTGATCAGATAGATAAAAAGTTTAACTCTATTGAAAAAAGACTTGATGATGAGTTTGAAGGTATCAACGCACGACTCGATAGTCATGCCGAACAGATAGCTGAAATGGCGACTAACATCATCACCATCAAACACCTCCTCCATAAAAAAGCCGACAAAGGTGATGTGGAATCACTTGATCGACGAGTTACTTCTCTTGAAAAAGCAAGCAACATATAATAAAAGAACCGACATATGTCGGTTCTTTTATTATATGTTTCAGACAGCTGTACTCAGTAATTTAGACATTTTATACCCTCGCAAACCTTTATATCTTACTCTTATTAAAGAGAAGATACATAACAGTTCCGAAGAGTACGAAGATAACAATAATTGCTACTGCGCCCCAAGGAACATTGTTGAGAGCAAGGAATGAAGATGCTGTCTGTGCTGATGCCTCTGGAGTTGCTGCAGGCTTTGCGGCAACAACAGGAGCCGTAGACTTACGAGCAACTTGCTGTTTGTAATTAACCTGGACACTTGTTGCACATGTAGTTGAGACTGTTCGTCCAGCTGAAGTAACAGTAACCGTAGCACTCTTACTTCCTGTTGCAGGATATGCCGTCACCGTCATTCGCTGTGAACCAATGAGTCCATCAGTACCTGTCCATGAGTATGCATAGACACCATTACCTCCAGTCGGAGTAGCTGTCCACGTAATTGGTGTACTTGGTGCTACATCTGTCTTATCTGGATAACATGTCACACCGAGAGTACCTGCTGTTGTATTTCCGTAGTATGAAGTATTTGTTGGGATACCAATATTTACGTAACCACATGATTGAGTAACAACTCGTCCATTTGAACGAACAGTTACATTCGCAAACTTAGGACCAGTCGCATTGTATCGAACATTTGTATATGAATCTCCACCATAGATATGGTCACTGCCTGTCCATGAATATGTGTAGTATCCTGAACCGCCAGTAACAGAAGCTGTCCATGTAACATATTCACCAACCTGAGCAAAATTAACTGAAGGAGAACAGATTACTGAAATAGGTCCTGAGTCATAGTAACGGCCATCATAACGATTGTTACTGTAATCATAGTAATCGTATGAATAATGACGATCGTTGTAATACGGTCCATCATAGTCATCATAACGACTTTCAACAGTTACAGAGTTTGAACAAGAAATTCGAATAGATTGATTTCCTGATGTAATTCGTACAGAAGCATTCTTTATACCAGAGTTACTGTATGAACGATAGAGAGTTGAACCTGATCCATTAAGACCATCAGTTCCATCCCAATCATACGAATAACTACCTGTACCACCGTAGGCGTTAGCTCTCCATGTTACCGTTGTACCAGTTCGAGCATATGTAGGGTCGACATTACAAGAACCACTCAAAGAACCCTGGTATGGAGGATATGTTGGATATGAAGTGTTGTAATCACTATACACAACAGGAACTACACCAGGTGTAATAACAGTACCACCAGGACTATTAACGTTACTATTAACGTTGTTACTGTTGGTATTATTAATCACTGATGGCTGATCATCTTCAAACACTCCGAATGGATCAAGAGGGTTAAAAGCTTGTGCAGAGATCGGAAACACAGACAAAACAAGCGCAATCGCAAGAATGCCGAAAATATTATTTTTATTCATATATTTGTTTCCTATATTAGTCATGGTAAGCATTATATATTATATTTACTGAAAAGTCAATAGCACTAAAAATAGCTTACACAAAGGGTCTTTATCCAACCCTACCCCCATACAGAAGGGCCTGAATCTTAAGATTAGGCGGTTGCTGCCACGATCGGTTAGTCAGAGCGATCTCAACGTATGGGGTTTCAGGACCCAGATCAGGAGATGGAATTCTGGCGGTCAATATCGGAAGACGCGTATCGTCCTTCCTTTCGACAATCAAACCGTTCCCTATAAAGAATTGCTTCACAATATCGACAAAGGTTTCATCTGCGACTGGCTCTTCGAGAAGGATCTCGAAGTCACTATCAGGCATTTGAGCCAATGGATTAGGATTGAGTTGTCCCTCAAAAACCCCAACGAGATAGTCCGAGAGACCTACACGAGGATCGATAGAAGTAGATCCGAGTTTTTTTACACTCATGAGTCAGAGATGTATGTGGTGTGATACGAAGAGTTTTCTCTCAATAACTTATCAGACCCCTACTATATGTCAATTGTCGCTTTCTTTGCGTTTGATTGGATAAACAACTTACGTGAAGGTACATCAGTACCCATGAGCATATCAAAAATCTTATCAGCTTCCTGAGCATCTTCAATGTTCACCTTCTTCAAGATACGTCGTTCAGGATCCATAGTTGTTTCCCAAAGTTCTTCTGAGTTCATCTCTCCGAGACCCTTGTATCGCTGGATCGTAACCTTCTGAACTCTCTTCCCCTTTCCATCATCTACCATTTCAACTTCGCGATCAGCATCATCTGCAGGCGCATCAGCTCGTTCAAGAAGTTCGTCACGACCAGTCTCATCCAACGGATTTATCTCCGGAGTATCATTACCAAGTTCTTTGATCTTATCTTCATCATTGTAGAAATACATGATTTCTTTACCACGCTTCACTTTGTATAGTGGTGGTTGGGCGATGTAAATGTATCCACCTTCAACGAGCGGACGGAAATATCGGTAAAAGAGTGTGAGAAGAAGTGTACGAATGTGAGCACCGTCAACGTCGGCATCAGTAGCAATGATAATTTTGTGGTAGCGAAGCTTTGAAAGATCGAATGTATCTGCAATCGCAGTACCAAGAGCCAACACGAGATTTTTAATTTGCTCAGAACCAAGCATTCGATCAAGTCGAGCTCGTTCGATGTTCAAGATTTTTCCTCGAAGAGGAAGAATCGCTTGGATACGTCGATCACGACCAGTCTTTGCTGTTCCTCCCGCAGAGTCTCCCTCCACAATGAAGAGTTCTGATTCTGAAGCGTCGCGTGTCTGACAGTCAGCGAGCTTACCTGGCAATGTCATACCTTCAAGGACTCCCTTTCGAAGAACACTGTCCTTAGCCGCCTTAGCAGCTTTACGTGCCTTGAGTGCAAGAACTACTTTACCAATGATTGCTCGCGCATCATCAGGATTTTCTTCAAGGAAAGCTGCGAATGCTTCTCCAAAGACGTTTTCTGTTGCTCCTCGAGCCTCAATACTTCCGAGTTTTGCTTTTGTTTGACCTTCAAACTGAATTTCTCGCATCTTTATCGACACAGCAGCTGTAAGACCTTCTGCGACATCATCTCCAGTGAAATTATCTTCACTTTCTTTGACGAGATTGTTCTTACGAGCATACGCATTGAGTGTTCGCGTAAGGGATGTTTTGAAACCGGTAATATGTGTACCTCCTTCACTGTTATAGATATTGTTTGCAAATGGAAGAACACGTGACGAAATATCATCAACATACTGGAGAGCAATTTCAACTGATTCAACACCTTCTACTTGCTTTTCAATATAGAAAACATTCTTATGGATCGGCTTCAAGATCTGATTAGTGAATCGAACAAGAGAAACAAGACCTCCTTCAAAGAAGAAGGTATACGAAGGTGCGTCAATAGCAAGATCACGGAAATAGAATACATCTTCAAGATCAGGTATTTTTGCTGCTCCTCGAGCATCGATCACAGAGATACGGAGACTTGGTACGAGATATGCCTGCTGTCGCATGTAACTAACAATTCGATGAAAATCAAATGTCTGCTTTCCGAAAATAATTTCGTCAGGTGTAAAAGTTACAATTGTTCCATTACGCTTTGTAGAACCAAGTTTTTTTGTTGCTGCTTTTTTCTTTCCCTGAGAATATTCCTGAAAGAAATGTCCTTCATCTATTTTATGTACGTCAACTCGACAATAAACTGAGAGTGCGTTAACTACCGATGCTCCCACACCGTGAAGACCTCCAGAAACCTTATATCCTTCTCCGCCGAATTTACCTCCGGCATGGAGTACTGTCATGATTGTCTCAAGAGCAGAAACTTTTGTCTGCTTATGAATACCTACTGGAATACCTCGGCCGTTGTCAGTTACACGAACAGTCTCATTAGGGAGAAGTACTATTTCAATATCATTCGCATGACCTCCCATCGCTTCGTCACGAGAGTTATCGAAGATTTCATTAATGAGATGATGAAAACCATCAGGTCCTGTAGTACCAATGTACATTCCGGGACGCTTTCGAACTGGATCAAGACCTTCAAGAACTTGGATCGAATCGGCTCCGTAATTACTCTTCTTTTCAGCTGGTTCTTTAGCCATATTTATAGTTTTTTATGTGTAAATTATACCAAAAAATAGCCATAAATTCTCTATTGACTGTGGGAAAAGTGAGTGGTAGTGTGAGGCAAGAAAAACAGACAGAACAACACAGAACATATCCATGCACACAACCACTCTCTGGGACCTCACCAAAGGATTCGAAGCCATTTTTAACAGTCCAACATTTGCAGGCCAAAACTGGCCACAGTTTGAGCATCGTGCGTTGCACGATCTCTCCTCCGGCCATTTCCTCGATCGCGGTTATGAAGTCGTGCGCGGGGAGGTTGGAAGGCTACCTATCTTCCTTCAAGGTGGTAGCGACCGCGTCGAGCTAATCGCTTCAGACGTGCCGCCACACATCGCCTATGCCACGCGGCACTTCAGCGATTTGAGAGCCCTCATGAACCATCTCGTCGAGAGTAAGGAGTTCGAACTCGTCGAGGGAGGACGGTTCGACGTTGATCGCAACGACTTACGGGCAGTGCTCCTCAAGCACGTGACCTCGGGTGATGTCATTCAACTCATCTGGCGGCATAAACAGATCTTTAGAGGAGTATTCCCAGAATAACCTTGTGACTATTTTTATTTATCGTATCTCCCAACCCTTAGCTTTGAGTGCTTCGTAGATAGCATTCATTGGTGTTGTAATTTCTTCTTCGGTAAGAGTTTTATCAGAAGCCTGGAACACAAGGCGAAATGCATACGAAGTCTTTCCTTCTTTTGTAAAGACATCAAAGAGTCGAAAACGAACACAATATAAACCTTTAAGTGGACCTATTACGTCCTTAACTGCTTCAGCAGTAATACCTTCAGGAACAAACACCGCCACATCACGCACAGCAAATGGATAATGCGAGATTGGAACATACTTGATCGTTGACGAAGCACCGAATGAAAGGTCTGTATAACTTGCAGGAACCTTATATGAAGCAATGATTGTATCAAGAGAACACTCTCCCCACGCGAGAAGTCCTGATGATTCGATAGTAAATTCAAAACCTATACCAAATTTTTCTGAAAGTTTTGCAACTGCAGCCTTGAGTACATCAACAGGAGTTGTACCTTTTATTTTCTTAGCAAAACCAACAGCAAGACCAAGATGAAGGTGTTCCCCATCTTTATCAAATACCTTTCCTACTTCAAATTGTTGCACGATCTCTTGCTCAAGTAGATCTGCGTTACGAGTGTTCATGGTAATACTTGCCTCAAGATTTGGGAGATGTGATGTTCGTAAGAATGCCTTATCAGTCGCCACTGGATATGCAGTTTCGTAATACCCTTTCTTACCAAGAGTATAGAGAATCGTTTCAGAATATCCTTCATCGATAAGAATATTTTTAACAAATTCACTTATATAAAACTGCTTCTGTACCTGAGGAATAAAATTAGTTTTTCCAGGAAGTTTCGGTACAATTTTGTCATAACCAACAAGACGACCAATTTCCTCTGTAATATCTTCAGGAATAACGAGATCAAGACGGAAGTGAGGTATTTTGATTATCCAACTATCAGCTTTCTTTTCTACTACTACAATCTCAAGGAGATTTAAAATCTTTTCCATCTCAGTCTGTTCTACTTCATGTCCGAGTGTACTTGATACTACTGCAGGTGAAAAAGAAACTGTTCGCTCCTGAGCTGGCTTTGGATATACGTCTACAATTTCACCAAATTCTGCCTGAGGAGAACTTTCAGCAATGAGTGATGAGAGGAGGTCCATTCCCTGCGCAGCTGTTTCAGGCGAAAGATCATTCTCAAAACGTTTTGATGAATCATTCTTAATCTGTACTTTTGTTGAAGTACGACGAACTGACGTTGGATCAAAATTTGCAGACTCGAGAATGAGGTTCTTTGTTTCTAATGTTACTTCTGCTCTTTTTCCACCCTTTACACCGGCAATAGCAAGAGGACCATTATCATCGGCAATAACAAGCATTGAATCATTGAGGGAAACTTCTTTTCCATCAAGCGTGGTTATTTTTTCTCCTTCTTGTGCACGACGTACCGTAAGAGTTCCAACAACCTTATCAGCATCAAAGGCATGAAGTGGTTGACCACTGTAGAGCATGACGTAATTCGTCGCATCGACAATAGAGTTGATTGAACGCTGTCCCACAGCTTCTAGACCAGATTTGAGCCATTCAGGAGAGGTTGTGACTGTTACTCCTCGCACCCTACGACCCATATAGCGACGGCAAAGCTCAGTATCAACAACTTTCAGATTAAGTTTGAGATCTTGATCAACTTTTGCAGTAACATTTGGTACTTCTGCTTTCTTTCGAGGAACACCGAGTGCAGCTGCGAGTTCATACGCAATACCGTCCCATGATAATGCATAGTGGGCACGATCAGGTAATACCTTGAGATCAAAAATGGTATCGTCTCCTACCTTTTCAATTCCTTCAACTTCAAAAACTCGAAATGTAAAAAGTTCAACCAATTCTTCGGGAGATGGAAGTTTTATATCAAAACATTTTACGAGATAGTTGTAGGAAATTTTCATACTAGAATTGATTAACAAATCTCAAATCACCTGTATACAAATGTCGGATGTCATCAACTCCATACTTGAGCATGAGAAGTCGATCGAGACCGAATGCAAAAGCAAAACCCTTCCATTCTTTTGGATCAAGACCAACAGCACTCAAAACATTCGGGTGCATAACTCCAGCACCTACTACCTCGAGCCATTTGTCTTTCCACCACATATCAACCTCAACACCTGGTTCAACGAATGGGAAATAACTTGGTCGGAAACGAATTTTTACATCATCACCAAAAAGTGATTTCAAAGTATGTTCAAGAGTTCCTTTTAATTCAGCGAGACTTGTCGTTTTATCAACAAGCAATCCTTCAATCTGGAAGAATTGTACTTCGTGCGTCGCGTCAGTTGCTTCATTACGATATACCTTACCAGGGACGATAACACGGAATGGTGGAGTACCTCCCTGCTTAATCTTTTCTTCCATATAGCGAATTTGCACCGCAGATGTCTGTGTTGTTAAAAGTGGACGAAGTTTTGGGTCAGTACTACGTTCTTTAGTCTTAATCCAAAACGTATCCTGCATATCACGCGACGGGTGATCTTTTGGAATATTCAGAGCGTCGAAATTGTAATATTCTGCCTCAAGTTCAGGACCTTGTGCTACTTCGAAACCAAGTTTCTCATAGATCGTAACAACCTCACGAATGAGTTGTGTGGTCGGATGAAGATGACCTTTGCTCGGTTGTTTTTCCATACAGGCTATTATACACAGAAACGAGACTATTTCTATTACTACAATAATGCGTAGTTAATAAAACGAGGATTATCTATATTACCGATAAAGAAAGGTGCGAAACAACCACCAGAATATGCATCAGCTCCTACACAAAAGAAGTCATCACCCTCGACACCAAACGTAGCGGTTATTGCTTGCTTTGCCACTTCTTTACCATCAATATAGATATACATTGTGACAGTACTTCCTGATCTCTCCGCCTTAGCAGCAACATGATACCACTTCCCTGTTGAAATAAGACCTCCAGCAGTAGTTAAATATTGTCGAGTCGCTGTTGTACCATCGTATATCATAGATCGTACAGCTCCTGTTACTCCAGTAGGATTAACTTCGATAGCGTAGTTACCTCCCAAACTCATAATAATCTGACGTGCAGACGAGGTTGTCTTAATCCAAGATGAAAAGATAAAACCCCGATCAAGAATGTCATAATCAACTGGTGTTGTTGCGGGTAAGGTAATCATGACATAGTTACCAGACGCAAATGAAAGAGAACTTCCCATTCCAGATGATGGAGTATCACTACTGACCGTAGCTCCTACGACACTTCCGTCATAAGAACCTTGTCCATTTTTCGCAAGACCACCAGCAAAATCAAATGACACAGGACCGATATTAGAGGTACGATCAACATTTCCAGCAAACTGTTGTCCAGCAGCAATTCGCCCTTTTTCTCGTGCGACATTCAAACTTGCAAGCACCACACTCGACAGAAGACCAATAATTGAAATCACTACCAGAAGTTCTATGAGAGTGAAACCTTTATTAAGAAGATGTTTATTCATTACAGATTTGTTAATAACTACAGTATAACAAATATTTCTGAAAAACCCTCTTCTTATCCACACCTTTTGGAGCCGCGCGTAGAGGAAGACCGAACCAAAGCGCTGCAAACTGCGTTGGAAACCATCTGGAAAAAGATGGACCCAACTTCACCGCTGTTTGATCGGTATCCCTTTGTCGCGGGACGGCCGGTGATTCCCGTTCGTCATAC
>JACRJP010000001.1 GCA_016215455.1 Candidatus Tayloriibacteriota bacterium
GGCTCCTGATATGTCATATCACTTAAGTTTTTCTTAAATTGTGATAGGATAGCTGGTATATGAAAAATACCCAGAATCGTGCCGTTTGGTCAGTTATTATTATCATTATTGTGTTTGCTGCTATTGCGTTGGTATACAAGTATGGGGTCAGTACTAGTGGAACAGATGGTGGTTCAAATACCTCATCAAATACGACTGTTTTCAATAGTCGAGAAGAGCAGTTGGTGAAGTATGAAAATAAGGAATTTGGTTATGAGGTCTCATTCCCTGGAACTATGGGAGCAGCAAAGAGTCCTATTAGTCTCATTATTCAACCATCATATCCAGCGGCTTCGACGACAATTTCTGATGCTACAATCGAAGTTACTTCGGTGTATGGTAAGTGTCCAACTTCGATAGGAATGACAATTTTGTCTACAGTTAAAGAAAAGATTCGTGGTACAGAATTTACTATATTGAAGGGTAGTGATGGTGCAGCAGGTTCATATACTGAACTTACGACATACCGTGCTGAACGAAACAATATTTGTTACCAGGCATCATTTACGATTAATTCAAAGCGATCTGATAATCCAGTAATTACTGCAGATACAAAGAAGGTTATCGCGGATCTTGGGGTACAATTTGCAGCTATCATGAAGACTTTTGTGATTAAGGATGCAGCAACTCCTTCAACAGCTCCGTACATCACTTCAGTCACACCAACAAGTGGACGTGCAGGGGTTACTGTTACACTTAGTGGATATAATCTTGCAGGAGAAAATGATGTTGTTGTTTGGATCATTAATAGTCAGGAAGAAGTGGGATACCTTGGTGCATTTGGAAAAACATCTGATGCTACAAAGATTGCTGTAAAGATTCCTGCTCAGGTTTGTACAACACAAGTTGCTACTGGTCAGACATGTCCAAAATTCCTTACCGTTACTCCTGGTGCGTATAGTCTATTTGCTAAGACAGCTACAAAATCAAGTAATATCGTTCCATTCACTGTTGCTAAG
Source organism: Candidatus Tayloriibacteriota bacterium (assembly GCA_016215455.1). Taxonomy (GTDB): domain Bacteria; phylum Patescibacteriota; class Minisyncoccia; order Phycocordibacterales; family PALSA-1337; genus JACRJP01. The sequence goes on from JACRJP010000001.1 coordinate 999, forward strand.
TAGTTTCTCTTTACCTCTATTGTGACAGCTTTAGATATCCAACAAAAAATAAATCAGCTTGAGGCTTCAATGCTTGAAGCTGATTTTTGGTTGAATAAGGATAAGGCACAAGCGGTTATCAAAGAGATAGCTACACTTAAAGAAGAGCTTGCAGGGGTAGGAAAGTATGATAAGGGTGATGCTATCATGACCATCTTTTCAGGTGCTGGGGGAGATGATGCTGAAGATTTTTCTGCCATTCTTTTGCGTATGTACCGAAAGTATTGTGATGCCCATGGTTGGGGCGTTTCGGTGCTCCATTCGCACGAGAATGATCATGGTGGGTATCGTAATATCACGATAGAAATTTCAGGTAAAAACGTATATGGCACCCTCAAGAACGAATCGGGTGTGCATCGTTTGGTCCGTATCTCTCCGTTCAACTCAAAACAACAACGCCACACTTCGTTTTCTCTTGTTGAAGTAATTCCTAAGTTTGAAAAAGCTAATACTGCTAGTATTGAAATTCCTGATAAAGATCTTGAAATATCAATTGCAAAATCTGGTGGTCCTGGAGGTCAGAATGTTAATAAGCGTGAGACTGCAGTGCGTATTGTTCACATTCCAACAGGACTTTCAGTCCACGTAACAACTGAACGTTCACAGGGTCAGAATAAGGAAAAGGCACTCGATATTATTAAGGCAAAACTGTACAAGAGAACAGAGGATGAGCGTAAGGCAAAAGAAAAAGGAATGCAAATCAGTTCATCGACTGATATTGAATGGGGTAATCAGATTCGATCGTATGTATTACATCCGTACAAAATGGTGAAGGATCACCGTACTGAGGTAGAAACTTCACAGGTAGATAAGGTTCTTGAGGGAGAAATTGAAGAATTTTTGGAGGCAGAGAAAAATCTCTAGGTCTTGATGTAGAGCCATTCTCTCCAGTATGCTATACTTGGAAGGATGATTTATTTCGACAAGGTTTCAAAAATTTATCCTGATGAATCTGTTGCGCTCAACGATGTGACTTTTACGGTTGAACCTAAGGAATTTATCACTATTGTAGGGCATTCAGGTGCAGGTAAGTCGACACTCTTAAAGATGCTTATCGCTGAAGAGTATCCATCAGCTGGTTCAGTCTTTTTTGAGTCTGCTAATATTCATCGTCTTCGTAAAAAAGACATGAGTAAGCTTCGTCGTCGCATCGGTACGGTGTTTCAGGATTTTCGTCTCATTCCCAACAAAACTGCATTTGAAAATATTGCATTTGCTATGGAAGCTGCAGGACGAACTGATGCTGAAATTCAAGCTGATGTACCCCATGTTCTCGACCTCGTTGATCTTGGAAGTAAAATGTGGAGTTTTCCTCACGAACTTTCAGGTGGAGAAAAACAGCGAGTGGCGATTGCTCGAGCAATTGTGAATCAACCAGACATTATCGTTGCTGACGAACCAACAGGTAACCTTGATCCAATCAATACCTACGATATCATCACTATTTTGAAGAAAATTAATGGACTTGGCACGACTGTGTTACTTACGACACACAATAAGGGTGTTGTTGAGAATATTGGTGGGCGTGTCATTACCATGGAGAAGGGTAAAATGATCCGTGATGATCGTGAGGGTAAATATATTTTGTAATTATGATGTTCACATCTCTCAAAAGAATGATTCGTTCTGGTTTCGTCGGTTTTTGGCGAAATAGTTTTCTGTCATTTTCGTCGATTGTTGTTTTCAGTATCTCATTACTTGTTCTCGGTAGTCTTATATTTTTTAATACCCTCACGACAGCGTTTATTGCCAAGGTAAAAGATCGAGTTGATGTGAATATTTACTTCACACTTGATGCACGAGAAGAAAGTATTCTTGAATTCAAGAAAACACTTGAGAAGATGCCAGAAGTTTCAAAAGTTGATTATATTTCACGCGAAGAAGCCATTGCTAGTTTCACTGAAAAGTATAAAGATAACACTCCTATCATCGAAGGTCTTAAGGAAATTGGGTATAATCCACTTCCTGCAACGCTTAACGTAAAGACAAAAGAACCTTCACAGTACGAATCAATTGCTAATCTTTTAGAAAATAAAGATACTCTACCAAAGAATATTTCGAGTATCATTGAAGACGATAGTTACCATAAAAATAAACTCATTATTGATCGACTGTCACGCATTATCCCTCTTGTGGAACGGACAGGGTGGGTGTTGAGTATTGCACTTCTTATTGTTGCTCTTATCATTACTTTCAACACAATTCGTCTAAGTATTTATTCATCAAAAGATGAAATTGCTGTTATGAAACTTGTTGGAGCAAGTAATACGTATGCTCGAGGTCCGTTTGTGGTGAGTGGGGTAATGTACGGTATTGTTTCTGGTGTAATCGCTCTTGTGATACTTGCTGGATTGACGTATTACGTCGATCTTATCCTTGTCCGATTCTTGAGCGCATACCCTGGAGACGTAAGTGGCCTCAAAAATCTTCTTTTCAGTTACTATGTAAGTCATTTTATTGAAATTCTTATAGTTATTATCGGTTCTGGAGTCATTCTTGGTGGAGCTTCAAGTTATATTGCAGTACGACGGTATCTGAATGTCTAGTTAACGTTTGATTGAACTTTGCTACAATACTGCTATACACTAAATTTTTTGTATGGCATCGCAACATCATAAATACATTTTCGTCGTCGGTGGTGTGATGTCAGGAGTAGGAAAAGGAATTGCTTCGTCATCAATTGGAACCCTTCTTCAAGCAAAAGGTTTTGAGGTGAATCTCGCAAAAGTTGATCCATATCTCAATGTTGATGCAGGAACAATGAATCCTACAGAACATGGAGAAGTCTTTGTTTTGAATTCTGGATTAGAAACAGATCAGGATATGGGGAACTACGAACGATTCCTCAATCGCGATCTCTCAGGTACTGATTACATGACCTCGGGAATGATTTATAAGCATGTAATCGATAAAGAACGAGCGCTTGGATACCATGGTAAATGTGTTGAAGCAGTACCTCAGATTCGTGATGAAATCGTTCGAAGGTATGAACACAGCGCAAAGATCAACAAGTCAGATATTTCAGTGATTGAAATCGGTGGAACTGTAGGTGATTATCAAAATATCATGTTCATTGAGGCTGCCAGAGTACTTAAAATACGTCATCCCGATGATGTTATTTTTGTGATGGTAAGTTATTTACCAATTCCTGCAAAAATTGGTGAAATGAAGTCACGACCAACTCAACATGCGGTAAGTCAACTTGCTTCATATGGAGTGTATACCGATATTATTATTGCTCGAAGCGAAAGAGTTGTTGATGCTCGTAGAAAAGAAAAAATTGCGATTGCGTGTAATATTCCAGCAGAAAATGTGGTCTCAGCTCCCGACATTGAAAGTGTGTATGACGTACCTCTTAATTTTGAACGAGATAAACTTGGAGATATTATTCTAAAATCTCTAAAATTAAAACAAAAAAATAATGCCGCTTCTGTTGCAGGTCTGTCTGCATGGAAAAAGTTTGCTGAGGGAGTAAAACATGTCAACAAAGAGGTCCATATTGCTATTGTCGGAAAGTATTTTACTACAGGTGATTTCGTTCTGACTGATGCGTATTTGTCGGTGCTTGAAGCGATTAAATATTCAGCGTATAAGCTTGGTGTAAAGCCAGTTATTCATACGGTAAATGCTCGAGATTATGAGTCAACGAAGCCAAATTATAAAGCTTTAACTAAGTTCGATGGTCTGCTTGTTCCAGGAGGTTTCGGTGAGACAGGTATTGAAGGAAAGTTGAATGTAATTCGTTATGCTCGTGAGAATAAAATTCCTTATTTTGGTTTGTGTTACGGTATGCAACTCATGACGATTGAATTTGCGCGTAATGTACTTGGAATGAAGGATGCTAACACTGCTGAAATTAATCCAAAGGCACAGGATGTCGTAATTGATATTATGCCTGATAAAAAGAAGAAGTTGGAAGAAGGAAATTTTGGAGGAAGTATGCGTCTTGGTAGTTATCCGTCAAAACTGAAAGAGGGAACACTCGCCCGACGTGCGTATGGAGCTTCTTTGGTGCACGAACGTCATCGTCATCGCTATGAAGTTAATCCTGCATACGTTGAAAAGATTCAAGCAGCAGGTTTGGTATTCTCCGGTACTTCACCTGATGGTAGATTGATGGAAATTGCAGAACTTCCTCAAGGAACAGGTACAGGAGAGCATCCGTTTTTCCTTGGAACGCAGTTTCATCCGGAGTTTTTGGCTCGACCTCTCAATCCCCATCCACTATTCACTGAATTTATCAAAGTTGCGTCTCAAAAGGTCAAAAAATCGGTAAAAAAATAGAAAATATTCACTAGTCCACGAAAGTGGACTTTTTGGTAAAAAGTTTTCCCCATTTTTGCTTAAAAAAAGCCTTAAAACCTCTGTTTTCTGTTGATTTTTTGTGCTAAAATTATGGGTAAAGCAATGGAACGCGGAAGATCATTTACCCAGATCATAAGTAAGTTCAAAAAAACACTTGTTGTTACGACAATTGTGGCAACTTTCTTCTCTATTTTTCCCGTAGGCCTTACTTCTAACTTTGTCTACGCTGCGGGGGTACCCTCGATTGTGAGTTACCAAGGAAGACTTGCTGATTCTAACGGAGATTTGTTGGGTGGTTCAGGTACAACGTATTACTTCAAGTATTCACTTTGGGATAATTCGACTGTAGGTTCAGGATCTAGAGTTTGGCCTGCTGCTGCACCTACTTCATATCCTCTTACGGTTCGACAGGGTGTCTTTACAGCAAACATTGGAGATACTGCAGCTGGTTTTCCTGATGTACTCGACTATGATTTCAATACTTCAAGTGACGTGTACCTCCAGGTTGAAGTTTCTGCTGACGGATCTTCATTCCAGACACTCTCACCACGACAGCGAATCAGTGCCGCTCCATTTGCTCGATTGAGTGCTGCAGTGAGTGGTTCATCAACTCCTTCATCTTTTGGTACAACAAGTCCATTTGGAACTTCAGTTGTTTCAATCGAGGCAACTTCAACACGATCTACAGCTCTTTCGTTGAGATCAGTACTTAATCAGATTGCTAATGTCTTCCAGGTTCAGGATTCAACTGGTTCAAATGTTGTGTCGATTGATTCAACTGGCGCAATTAACACATCATCATCACTTACTGTTGCTGGACTTACAAATCTTGGTCGAGCTTCTTCAACAATTCTTTCGGCACTTGATTCATTTTCAGTTGGCCGAACAGCAACTACAACTATTCGAGGTGAAGCAAATGCAACATCAACATTTGCAGGAGGTATTGAAATTGGAAGTGGATGTATCTCTGTAAACGGTTCATGTATTCTTGGAGGTGGAGGATCAGGAATCACTACTCTCAATGGTCTTATTACTACAAGTCAGAACTTTGCAACTTCAAGTGACACCAATATCGGCCTTACAATCACTTCAAGTGGAAGTACTCACACATACACATCAACATGGTCAGGTACACTTGCTCCATCTCGTGGAGGTACTGGTCTTGGATCAGTTACTGCAAATGGAATTTTGATCGGTAATGCTGCAGGAACTGGATATACTTCACTCGCAACTTCATCTCTTGGACTTCTCAGTACAGATATTGCTGAAGGTTCGAATCTTTATTTCACATCAAATCGAGTGGCTGGTGTTATTGCTGGTACAACCACTGACGCACTTGCAGAAGGAATAAACAATTTGTATTGGACAAATACTCGTTTTGATAATCGACTTTCTGGAACTACAACACTTCCAAATGTAACAACACTCCTTGGTCTTACAAATACAATCACGACCAATGCAACAACAACAAACGCAACCTCAACAACATTCAAGACAAATACATTGGGGGTTGGATCTGATTACATCACTGATATTACAGGATCGGGTCTCGTAATTTCTGGAGGAGCTCTCTCAGTTTCATTATCAGGAGATTGGACAGGAACCTTCGATGGACAAGAAGGCTCATACTATCTCGACGCTCGCAACCTCACCAACTTCGGTACGCCGTTCTACACCTACTTCAACGGAACAACAACTGACGCTTTGGCACAGGGAAGTACAAACAAGTACTA